>CAZABH010000021.1:0-36589 GCA_964483585.1 uncultured Flavobacteriaceae bacterium | reverse complement strand
GTCCAGCCCTCGTTCTCCTTGCCGATCAGGTTGGCCACCGGCACGCGGACATTGTCGAGCCACACCTCGTTGACCTCGTGCGCGCCATCCATCGTGATGATGGGACGCACCGAGACGCCCGGCGTCTTCATGTCGATGAGAAGGAACGAGATGCCTTCCTGCTGCTTGGCCGTCGGGTTCGTGCGAACAAGGCAGAAGATCCAGTCGGCATACTGCGCCAGCGTCGTCCAGGTCTTCTGGCCATTGACGACGTAATGGTCGCCGTCACGCACCGCCGTGGTCTTCAGCGAGGCCAGGTCCGAACCCGCGCCGGGCTCGGAATAGCCCTGGCACCACCAGCGCTCGCCCGAGAGGATCTTCGGCAGATGATCCTTCTTCTGCTCTTCTGTACCGAACGTGTAGATCACGGGACCCACCATGGCCAAGCCGAAGGGCAGCGTCATCGGCGTGTCGGCAGCCGCGCATTCCTCGCCGAAAATGTATTTCTGGGTGGCCGTCCAGCCGGTGCCGCCATACTGCTTGGGCCACGACGGCGCGATCCAGCCTTTCTTGAACAGGATCTTGTGCCACGCCATGAAGTCTTCCTTCGTCGCGAACTCGCCACGGGACTTTCCCTTGAGCTCCTGCGGATAGCTTTCTGCGATGAACTGGCGGACTTCCTTTCGGAAGGCCTCGTCAGCGGCGGTGAATGCGATATGCATGGTGCTGCTCCCTGCGATGGCGGATGTGTTCGATTTGCGCGATGATAGCGCCCACCCCCACGGATTCAAACAGCATCTTGTGGCGCAGTGGCCGCTCGATTAACAAGGGTCGCATGATTGGAGCGATCGAAAGTCCCTGCGTAAAGGTGTGCGCCATTGACGCTACGACAGGCTGGTGCCTGGGTTGCGGTCGGTCGATGCGCGAGATTGCAGGATGGTCCAGCCTGCCGCAGCCAACCCGCGAAGCCATCATGTCAGCGCTCGAAGACCGGAAGGCACAGATCCCAGATCGCGAACGCCGCGCGAGCGGCCACAGGCTTGCCGGCTCATGACACGCCCGCGCGTTGTCGCCGTCTGCAAGAGCCCAGGGCATACGATCTCAAAGCCGCGCACCGACAGCGTGCGCCTCATCGAAGGCCTCGGCATCGAGGGCGACGCCCACGCAGGCACCACGGTGAAGCACCGCTATCAGGCCGCCCGCGAACCTGACGCACCGAACCTGCGGCAGGTGCACCTGATCCATGCAGAGTTGTTCGAGGAGCTGAACGCCCGCGGCTTCTCGATCGAGGCGGGGCAGATGGGCGAGAACCTGACGACAGAAGGTTTGGACATCCTGTCTCTCCCGCGAGGGACGCGATTGAAGCTGGGACCCGACGCCGTCATCGAACTGACGGGACTGCGCAGCCCTTGCAGCCTTCTTGAACGCATCCAGAAAGGCCTCAAGGAGGCAACCCTCGAACGCAGCCCCACGGGCCTCGTGCGCAAGGCGGGCGTCATGGCCATCGTCCTTGCATCGGGGAACGTCAGCGCCGGCGACGCCATAGTCATCACGCTGCCACCACAACCCCACGAACCCCTGAAGCCCGTCTGACGGCAAGGCACGGAAACAGCCCATGGTGGCCCCGCGACAGCTGGTGTAATCTGCCCGCGTCTCAGGGAGCGGGCAGTAATGAGCAACAGTCATGACACATCGGGCACAACACTCCTTGCAAGCCGCCTCGCGATCGGCCTTGCGCAAGGTGCCGTGCTCTATTTCCTGCTCGACATGCTCGACGGCAAGCAGCTCGCCTTCACGCGCACTTGGCCCTATACGGCATTGGTCCTGACAGCAGGCTTGCTGCCATTTGCATGGCTGGCAGCCTTCGGCTCGATGAAGACCTCGACGCTTGTCGCATGGACCGTGGGCATCGTCGCTGCGATCGTCGCGGCAAGCCATCACGCTGCATGGCTGGAAGGGCATGCTGGCAGCTCTGAAAACCTGGCCCTGTTCTTTCCGCTGGCCGCAGCACTCTTCATTGGCCATCACCTTGTGGCCGCCGCCGATCGCGACAAGAGGCTGGTCGCCACCTATACAAGCTATTTCGACATCGGCTGGAAGGACGGCGTGCAGCTCGCGCTCTGCCTGGCCTTTCTCGGCGCTTTCTGGGTGCTGTTGTGGCTTGGCTCAAGCCTGTTCGAGCTGATCAACATCACATTCATCCGAGAGCTGATCACAGAGCGCCCCTTTGTGTTCCTGGCCTCCTCCACCGTCTTTGCCCTCGCCGTGCACATCACCGACACGCGCATGTCGCTGGTCATCGGCGCTCGCACCATCGCCCTCATCCTCCTCAGCTGGCTCCTGCCCTTGCTGGCACTCTTCGCCTGGGCCTTCCTGGCAAGCCTATTCTTCACCGGCCTCGCTCCGCTCTGGGCCACGGGACGGGCAACCGTCCTCCTCGTCACGGCAGGCGCGGCCCTGGTCATCCTGATCAACGCCAACTACCAGGACGGCGACGAGGAACGGCTCCCGCCCGGTATCCTGAAGCTGTCCGTCCGCGCCGCAGCCCTCGCACTCGTGCCGATCGCGGGTCTTGCCTTCTACTCGATCTGGCTGCGGGTCGGTCAGTACGGCCTGACGCCGGAGCGTGTCGTAGGCCTTGCCATTGTCGGCGTCGGCTGCGTCTATGCCGTGGGCTATGCGCTGGCGGCCCTCTGGCCTGGACGCTGGATGCAGCCTCTTCAAGCCACCAACATCCTTGCCGCCTTCGCCTGGGTAGGCCTGATCGTGTCCATGCTCACGCCGCTGGCCAGCCCCCAGCGCCTGTCGGTCGACGACCAGGTGAGCCGCCTTCTTGCCGGCGCCACGAAGCCCGACGCGTTTGACTTTGACCTCCTGCGCTTCAAAACGGGCGCCTATGGGCTGGAGGCCTTGAACCGCCTGTCAGCCGACCGCACTTCACCACAGCGCATCCTGATTGCCGATGCAGCCGCCGCCGCCCTCAAGCGGACAGCACCCGCACCGCGTCCCAGCGAGGACGCAATGACCGCCGACACGCTGCGCGCCGGCATCACCGTATTCCCTGCAGGAAGCACCCTTCCCGACAGCCTTCTGGCCCAGGACTGGAGCGCCAAGGGCGCCAACCCGCTCGAGAACTGCGTCCGCAACGCGATCAAGCCGCCAGGCTGCCAGGCCCTGCTGGCCGACATCGACACAGACGGCCGCATCGACGTGCTGCTGCGTGAAAGCCAGTGGTCCATCATGGCCCTCGGACAGGACGACAGCGGCAAATGGGTCGAGCGCGGCACCTTCGTGACCGGACAGTGCAACGCGCCAGCGTTCGACTTCTCAAGCCCGGGCGTCAGCCTGGCACCACCACGACCAAGCCCGCTGGAACTCGACGTCAATGGCAGGCGCTTCCAGTTCACGCCAGCCTGCAACCCCTGACGGCGAACAGCCTAGGGTGCGCCCCGCTCCCCGGCCGCCAGCGCGCGCAGCGCTGGCGCAAGTACCTCCAGCGGCTCGGCCAGCATGGTGCTGAAGAAAGTCGTCATCAGGCGGCACGTCTTTTCAGCCGCGCCCGAAGCCTCGTCACCGCCTCCGGCAAGCAGCACCTCGATTTCATTGGGCGAGATGCCCGACAATTGCGATGAAAGCGCAAAGGCCTGGGCGGCCATCGCCTGGAACGGCTCCTGCGCGAGACGCTCCATCTTCGGATCGGCAGGCGTGCCGATGATGATGAGCACCAGCGCCTGCTGGCGCGCCACCAGTTCCTCGCTCAGCCTCTCTTCGATATCGCCGCGGAGACGTCCAAGCCCGAGGTCACGACACGTGTCAAAGTCCTTCTGCCGCCCCAGATAGGCCATGGTATCGCGCTGCAACACGTAATAGTCGCGCACCAGATCGTCCGGCATCGCAACCACCTTGTCCGCCGCATGCGAAAGCACTTGCGACACGGCGTTGCGACGCACCTCGTCCTCGCTGCGTCCCTCCTGCCGATCGCGCTGGATGAACGTGACCAGTCGCTCGTACAGGGCATCCTCCGTCGGACGGATCCGGCCGATGGGCTTGAGCGCCTCCATGTAAGGTGTCACCGAATCAACGGGGCCGGGCGCCTGGAAGCGGATCGCCCCGAATGGCCAGCCCGTGATCACCATAACGGCAAGCAGGGCACCCATGGCGCCACCGGCCGCCACGACGCGCAACGCAGGTAAGGCACGACCCAAAAACCGATCGACCATCCACGCCGCGCCAAAGGCAATCCCGGCACCAACAAGCGCAGCCCCAAGAACGATGATGATTGCTGCCAGTTCCATGCCACTATCCACCCCAGTGTTGCGACCACGCCGCAAGGCTGACCGCCCGCGTAGGCTTCGTCAACTGTATCCATCCACGACTTGTGGTAGGCATGGCCAGCAGTTCTTCAGGGAAACACCACAGATGCCACCCCGCAAGCCCGACAATGACCGACCCGACCGACTTCTCAAGCCGAGCTATCGCTTGCCGGCGCTGGACTCCGACTTCCTTCTGGGCGACTCGATGCGGGGGGTGCGCTTCCTCCTCGAATACGCCAAGGCAGAGGAAATGCTGCGCCAGGCTGGCATCCGCTCCACCATCGTGGTGTTCGGTTCGGCAAGGGTCCAGCCCGGAAGCCGACGCTATGAACAGGCCCGCGCCTTCGGCCGCATCGCCTCTGAACGGGGCGGCGCCCTGATTCGCAACAGCGGCCTGCACGACAACGTGATTGCAACCGGCGGCGGGCCCGGCATCATGGAAGCCGCCAACCGCGGCGCCGCCGATGCAGGCGCCCTGACGGTCGGCTACAACATACGCCTGCCGCACGAGCAGGAACCCAATGCCTACTCGACCCCCGACCTGACCTTCCAGTTCCACTATTTCGCGATGCGAAAGATGCATCTGGCCATGCGTGCAAACGGCCTGGTGGTGTTTCCCGGGGGCTACGGCACGCTCGACGAATTGTTCGAGATCCTGACACTTCTGCAGACCGAGAAGATCGGCAAGCTGCCGGTGGTCTTGTTCGACCAGGGCTTCTGGTCGAACGTCGTGAATTTCGACCACCTTGTCGATGAAGGCATGATCGTGGCCGAAGACCTCAAGCTCTTCAGCTACGCTGATAGCGCGGAAGAGATCTGGTCAAACCTGCTCTCGTCCGGCCTGTCGATGCATGCCGTGCGCAGCAGCGGAGAATAGGTCCTAGCCCCGAGGGGTACACACCGGATCGCTTGCACCATCCGGCAGCACACACTCGACCCCGGCATCACCCTCAGATGCGGACGCAATCGCATTTGAAAGCGACAACCGCACCCCGCCCTTGGTGGTGTCCTTGAGAAGTGCCTCGATCCTCTTTGCGCTCAGCACCCCGTCGGCATCGGCGCGCCGGACGAACCAACCGCGCTTTCGCACCGCCGGTGCGGATGAAAGCCCCAGGACCGCCTGCAGCAACGAGGGCTTGCGCACGGGCGCCGCGCTCTCGATCTGCGCCAGCAGCGTACCAGCCTGGTTCAGCGTCGCCGACAGCTGCGCCCGCGCTCCGTGCAGCGAGGATGACGGACCGTCTCCGCGCGTGCGCCGCGCGTCGTCAAGCAGCTTCGAGACAAGCTCGGGGACAGGCGTCGGGTTGCTGGTCTTTCGTGTCATGTGTCGTGGCTCATGCTGTGGCGGACCCATTCGGCCCGCCCCTTGGACATCCGGATGGCGAGGATGGGCTGGGCAACCGACTGGCTGCCCGTCAACTCGTGCTCGATCACCGACAGCACGATCATCTTGGTCGCCTGCTCGGCCAGTTGAGAAGGGGGCGAGGAATTGACGACCTCGGCGACCCGCATCTCCATCGCATGGCGCGCGATGTCATCGCCCGCCATCAGGATCGCGCGCGACAAGGCCAGTGGCGCCTGCGCATAGGTCTGCTGCACTGTCTTGGCCAGGCCAGCGTCTTTCTTCGCAACCTCGCCCGACACAGATTGCAGCAATGACGAGATACCCTGCCGCATCAACTGGAACATGAGATATTTGTAGCCGGGTTGGGCGCCCCGCAGCAGCGCATCAATGAGATCGGCCTGCGCGAAGGACTGGATCACGACCGGCTCTGCATTCGACGGTGTCCCCGCCGCAACCAGCTGGTGCTTGATGATCCCGCCAAACGCCGAACCTATGCGAAGGTCCACATAGGAAGGCCTGATGTCATCGCTTCCAAACCCGGCAAGCACCACGCCCGTCTGCGGCACCCCCGGCGCCATCCAGTCGGTCAGGCACGACCCCACGGTCACCTCGGCCAATTGGGTGCGCAGCGCTTGCGAAAGCACATCCGGCCCGAACAGGGCCTCGCTCATCCCGTCGATGAGACGTGGCAAATACTGCTCGATGAGACTGACAAGTCTCGGCGAGCTATCGCCGATCAACGGACGCTTCTGCGGCGGCGTCCCGCTGGGCAGAAACAGATTCTGGAAATAGGTTCCGGCGTACTGCGTTTCGAACCGCAGCATGTCCAGCGCCCGGGTGTAGACTGCCTCGTCCGCACGCGCCTTCCGCTCACCCGCAAGTTCCACGCATTGCTGGTAGCGCTGCAGAAGGGCTGCAACATAGATCGCAAAATGAAGACGCTCCTGCCCCTCATCGACCGGCAGAAGCTTGCCAGCCTTGGCGTCAGCCCCGGAGGTCCAGCGTGCGAGAAAGCGCACCATTGACTCCGCAACCCGTGCCACGGTGTCCCCGCGCGACGATGTGGTGGCGCGGAATGTCTCGAAAATCGTGCCCCATGGATAGCGATAGAACTCGGCAACATCGAAGATCATCGCTGCGACAGGCATTTTCTCGTCCAGCAGATAAACCTTGTCGATCCCGGTCTGGTAGCGAACGGTGGCTGTACCATCGGGATGATATTCGATGGCCGTCAGTGCGCTATCAGCCGCAAGCGCCGCGCCCTGCACGTTCAGCAGCATCACTTCGGATGTCATTCGTCCCCCACACAGCGCCTCACCCCTGAGGCAAGCGGATGTCAACGACCGTGATCGGATCGCGCACCGCCGTGGCGGGGTCCCACCCCCACCTCGACCCTGACATTAGAGACGGGAAATGGATAAAAGGGCAATGGCTGCCCACGGGGAAGCGCCGCTGATAATTCCCTTGACGCACGAAAACCAACCCGTAGGCAGCGGACGGCTTGCAGGTTTCCGGACAGTCTGGCTTCAGGGCAACAGGGCGTCCTCGACGAAATCCAGACGGTCCTGTCCGAAGAACAGCTCCCCGTTTACGAAGAAGGAAGGCGCGCCGAACACGCCGCGCGCGACCGCGTCCTCGGTATTGGCCTTGAGCTTCTCCTTCACATCCGACCGCTCGATCCTCGACATGAAGTCCTCTGCCTTGATGCCGATATCCCGCAGCACATGGGCGATCTCGGCCTGGTCGTTGAGGTTGCGCGGATGCGCCCACATTGCGTCGAACATCGCATCGACATACATGTCGAAGTGCGGTGTCTGCTGGTAGGCGACGGCACCCCGCATGAGCGGTAGCGTGTTGACCGGAAAATGCGTGTTGAAGTTCAACACCACTCCATACCGCTTGGCAAAGCGCGCAAGGTCGCTGTTCATGTAACCCGCCTTCGCAGGGATCATCGCCGGCGAGGCATTGCCAGTCGCCTTGAAGACGGCCCCCAGCAGGATCGGTGTCCAGGTGATCCGCGCCCCATGCCTAGCGGCAATCTTCGGCAACTGCTTGTAGGCCAGATAGGTCGTGGGGCTGCCGAAATCGAAAAGGAACTCGACACTCTTGGTCATCGTCTCACCATGGCAGTACCGCGCGCGGGACACGAACGCCCCGCTGTCGTGCCAGTGTGCAGCATCCGGCGCGCGCCTGCAATCGGCGCACTCCCGCGTTGCTACCCCTCCGCCGCCACGAAGGCCAGTGCCTGGGTTGCCATCCTCAACCCGTGGTGCTGCTTGATCCCCGTGTTGAGATAGCGGTTGGTGGCCGCCGCCAGCAGGTCGGCAAGCGGTCCGCGACCCGCCCACGCAATCTCTTCGGCCACGGCAGCAAGCACCTTGAGCCGGTGGCTGGAGAAGATCGGATCCCTCAGGCCATGGTCGTGGAGCCGCTCGCGTTCAAGCGCAAGGAATGCGTCGATGTCGCGGGTATCCCACCCGGCTTCGTCCTTTTGTGCCATGAAAGGCGACACACGCCCGAGAAAGCACCCCATCTGCAATAGCGCCTGCGGCCAGAGCGATGGATCGTCGGTGCAAATCTTGCGCACGGCATTGCCGAAGGTCAGCATATGCGTAAAGTCCAGCCAGCCGACATTGTGCGAGACAGGCTTGTCGACCTGCATATCGGCTGAAAGGTCGAAGCGCAGCATTGCCATGGCGCTGGCCGCAAGCAGGATGCGATAGCGATCTGCAGGATCACCGCCGAGCTCCAGCACGCGCTCAAGCGTCACGGGCACCGACAGGTGCAGAAAGCCTCCGGGTTCAAGCCCCGGCCGGCGCGCGGCCGCCTCCCACCGCGCGAGGGCCGGCGCATAGCTGCGAAACTCCGGGATCCGGTCCTCGCGGTTTGCGTAGACCATGCTGCGGACAAGCGAAAGAAGGATAGGCTCCGCAGCCTCGGTGCCAAGCAGGCCGATCAGCTCGAACGCCTTCACGGTATAGATCGCAGAGTGCCCATAGTCCTGGTAATGCGAAAGCGCCGCCCTGCCGAAGGCCCGCTGCAGTTCGGCCAGTGGCAACGTGGCAGCCAGCGCCCCGCGCACATATGACCCAGCCAGATCCTCCCGCTCGCGCTCCATCGCATCAAGGAAACCCTCAGGGCGCCATGGCCCGCTGTCGGTAGCAAACGGCCTGGCAGGCTGGCGCAACGTATCCCACGCAACATGCGACACGGTTTCGGACAGGGCGACCAGGCGTCGCGCATCGTCACACCCATTCCGGTGCAGGCCGATCCAGTCCGCCATCGCCGCGAACCCGTGCGCCATGCCGTATTCGTGGCAGTCAGCGCGTGCAGCGACCACGGCACGCAGGGCTGCCATCGGATCGCCACCCGCCTTGAGGAACCGCGCCAGTTCGCGCGCGATGCGGGCGCGGTCATCGTCCTCGACGGCTGCAAGCAGTTGCGTGATCGTCCGCGCCTGCACTTCCGTTGCAGGTGGATCCGAGACATCGACGAAGACACGCCCGTCTCGCACGTCGACTGGATAAAGCCTGAGCTTGTCGCCGCCCACCTGCGCCTCGCCCGACGCCAGGTCGAACTTCCAGTTATGCCAGTTGCACGTGAGCGTGCAGGCCTCGCCCGCAGCACCTCCGCCCAGCGTTCCCTCGCTCAGCGGATAGCCCTCATGCGGGCAGCGATTGTTGCAGGCAACAATCCGGTGGCCAGCCTTTATGAGCAACAGCTGCCGTCCCCCCGCCTTGAACACGCGTCGCCCGCGTGCCGACAGGTCCTCGAGGCTCCCCGCATAGACCCAGTTTCCCACGGCATCTCCTTTAAGCAAGTATTTTCTTACATAAATATGATCCCGCCCATTGCTTTACGCAAGCACTTTCTTTATTAAATACCCATGAGCCCCGTGACCGCTACCGCTGCCCAGCGCAACATCATCGACCACCTCAAGCGCAATGGCCCCGTGGGGGCAACGGCCCTCGCCGCCACGCTTGGCGTGACCTCTGTGGCCGTGCGGCAGCACCTTGCCGCGCTTGAGGAGGCAGGTCTTGTCGCCATGGAAGAGGCCCGCAAGGACGGCAGCAGGGGACGGCCATCCGCCCTGTGGCGCCTGACCCCGCTCGCGGACGCCGTCTTCGCCGACACCCACGCCGAACTCTCGGTCGAGCTGGTGGCCAGTGTGCGCGAGATCTTCGGCGAAACGGGCCTGACCCGACTGATCGAGGCCAGGACCACGCAGCAGGCTTCCGCCTATCGCGCAGCCATGCAGGGCGCATCTACACTGAAGGAAAGGGTCCGCCGCCTGGTCAGGCTGCGCACCGACGCTGGCTACATGGCCGAGATGAAGGCCACGGCTGACGGCTTCCTGCTGATCGAGAACCATTGTCCCATCTGCCGCGCCGCCCGTGCCTGCAACGCCCTGTGCCGGCAGGAACAGGACGTCTTTCGCTCAACGCTCGGGCCCGACGTCGCCATCGAGCGTACCGAGCACATCATCGCAGGCGCACGGCGCTGCACCTACGCCATCCGCCACAAGAAGGCGTCGTGAAACACATCCTGTCACCACTTCTCGATCCAGGGCCTGAGGTCCAACTCGTGCGTCCACGCATCGCGCGGCTGGGAATGCAGCATCCAGTACATGTCTGCAATGTGATCAGGTGACAGGATGCCGTCGCTTTCCTTCAGGGCATAGGCTTGCGGGAAATTGTCCCGGATGAAGGCTGTGTCGATCGCCCCGTCCACCACGACATGCGCGACATGGATGCCCTGCGGGCCGAGTTCACGCGCCATGCTCTGCGCCAGCGCCCGCAGCGCATGCTTGCCCCCGGCAAAAGCCGCAAACCCCGCCCCGCCCCTCAGGCTTGCCGTCGCCCCGGTGAACAGGATCGTGCCCTTCTTGCGCGGCAGCATGCGCTTTGCGGCCTCGCGCCCCATCAGGAACCCGCCCAGCGCGCACATTTCCCAGACCTTGGTATAGACCCGTGCCGTCGTCTCGGTGATCGGGAAGCGGACATTGCCCCCGATGTTGAACACGGCCACCTCGACGGGTCCGATGTCCCGCTCGATCGTCTCGAACAGGTCGACCACGGCCGCCTCGTCGCGGGCATCCGATCCGAAGCCGTGCGCCACCCCGCCTGCGGCCTCGATCTCCTGCAGCAGGGGCTCGAGGCGGCTGCGCTCGCGCCGGGTCACGCATGCCACAAAACCTTCCCGCGCGAAGCGCCGGGCAATCGCTCCGCCTGTCGCATCGCCTGCGCCAACGACCAGCGCCACGCTCCCTCTCGTTTGCTCCAAGGCTCTCTCTCCGTTCATTGGCCGCGTCACACAAGACGTTTCCAGCGCGGCTCGTCTTGTCCCGCACGCCACTGGTCAGCGCGACCAGCTCGACCTCGATGGCCCGAAAATCTTCGATTTTACGGACTGCACATGGTGAAAGATGGCAGGCATTTATTGTTGTTAAGCATTATCAACGCGCACATCTGCGCTTTGCTTATCGAGCAAGGCGCGGTATGAATCGACTGTCAATAAAAATCGTCGATTGCTCGAGGGTAATCGACGGTACCATGGCTGAAGCGCTCAAGGACTGGCAACTGACGATGCGAAAGACGGGAACGGTAAAGTGGTTCAACGAAGCCAAGGGCTTCGGTTTCATCCTGCCCGATGGTGGGGGATCGGACGTCTTCGTCCATGTGTCGGCTGTGTCGGCAGCTGGCGCCCAATCCCTCGGTGAAGGCCAACGGGTCTCCTTCGAGGTCGCCCAGGACCGCGGCAAGACCATGGCCTCTGAACTACAACTTGAAGGGCCAGCCCCCGCTCCGCAAGGGCGCGGCGGCTTCGGCGGCGGCAGTCGCGGCGGATTTGGCGATCGCGGAGATCGTGGAGATCGTGGTGGTTTTGGTGGCCCGCGTGGCCCCCGCCCGCAGGGCGACGGGGGCAACCGCTTTGGTCCGCGCTCAGGTCCCGGCGCCGGCCCCGGAGCAGGCCCGCGCCCCCATGCGGGCATCTTCGACGCGCTGAACATGGTCGTGATGCGCGTGAAGGACCTGCGCGTCTCACGCTCGTGGTACGAGCGGGTGCTCGAGCTTCATGTGGTCGAAGAAAACGCGGCCGGCCAGACCGTTGTCCTCGACCTCGGCCGCGGCGCCAATCTCTGCCTGTGGCAACTCGCACCGGAAGAAACCCTCGCGACAGCACCAACGGCAGCAGCGTTTCCGAATTTCCGGACGGGCGACGTTGAAGGCACGCACGCAAAGCTCGAGGCCCTCGGCGTGCACGTGGCGCCCCTGCGTGACACGGGCGGCACGAAGTGGTTCTCGTTCTTCGATCCCGATGGCAATCGGATCGATGTGATGCAGAACCGGCCACGCCCGTTCTGATCCACGCAATCTCCGGAAGGCTTACGGAACGCCGGTCCATATGGCCGGCGTTCAGCCATTTTTAGAGCCCTTGTCGTAGTCTGCCAGTCAAAGCACCGCGGAGCCAGCCTGCTAACAGGAGGTTAACCGCCGGGCGCGCACCAAATGGCAGGCGCAATGCGTGGGGGATTGATCACTCTGGCAGCAGGATTTGCGGCCGCCATGCTGGCGATTGCACCCACCAGCGCGACCGCAGTCACAGAACCCGTGGAGACGAACGCCCTCGCGCGCGAGAAGATGGCAGCCGTCATGCTGGTGCGGACCAAAGCCAGAAAATACGCCGCAGCGCTTGCGAATGGCCGCCTCATGCACGCCTACCTGTCCGCCGCGACCCAGACCGAGGCCGAACGCTTGAAGTCGCGGATCATCGCGACCCTCAAGACCCTCCAGAACCGCTATGGCATCGAAGCCTTTCGCATCATGTGGCGCAACGGCGACGTCTTCGCCAGCATAGGCGCGGCACAACCGCCCATGCCACGCCGCAGACAGGAACTGGCTCAGGGCCTCGCCCAGACATCTGGCGCCGTATCAATGCTGCTGGGGACAGACAGCCTGACCTTTGTCACACCGGTCTCCCGCGATGGCGAAAGCGAACTTGTCCTGTCCGTCGAACAACATCTCTCCGCCTATGAGCGGGTGCTGACCCATGGGATCCCGGGCCATATGAAGGTCATGATCGTGGACGCCAATGGCAGGATCGTGACCGACACATCAGGCGCGGCTCGCAGCGGAGACACCGCGCGCATCGCGGGCATGACCCTCGACGACCTGCGCATGCGCCTTTCGGCCGGCGCAGCAGAAGGCGCAGGCTTCCTGCTCCATGACGGACATCGGCTGGAAGTGAGCTACCAGTCCGTCGATGGTTGGACCGTTATCGCGTTGCAGACTGCACCTGACCGCAGACCATGCCTGAGGGGCAGCAGCACAGCATGTCGATGAGATCACGCGTCACGGCAGCATTCGCCGCTTGTATCGCACTGCCGATGGTCGCCGGCTGGACGGCGCTCTGGCTGACGACCGAATACACTGCGCGCCACCAGGTCGCCGATGACCTGAGCACTCAGGGCCAGATCGTCATGGACACGATCAGCGACCAGATGCGCCAGGGGCTGACACACCTCAAGGCCTGGAGCCGCCTGCCGGTCATGCAGGAAATCCTGATCAATGACGAGGCAGGCGAGCTCGCTCAACTGCTTGCCGATCTCAATCGCACCTATCCGGAGTTCGCATCGCTGACGGTAACCGACGCACGCGGCCTCGTGATCGCCACGACCGACCCGAACTTGCGCAAGGCTCAATTGAATGACGCGCCAGGCATCCGGGAAGCCATATCGGGCCGCACGACGCAGACGGGCTTTGCCCGCTTGCGTCAGGATACGGTCGAGGCCATTCGCTTCACGGTCCCCCTCACGGCCACCTATGACCGCCAGACCGTCATCGGCACGATGGTAGCAAACATGGACCTGAGGACCATTGCGACACGCGCCCTCCGGCAATCCCGCATGGCCTCACGCCAGCGCATCCTCGTTCTCGCGCGCGCCGACACAAGGCAAGTTATCTATGCGAACCGAAGGCCCGACGTCGCCGCGGCTGCCGCCCATGCCATTTCCCTGAAGCCCATGGATCAACCCATGGACTTCAGCCTCGGCGGCGAGCCGGGTCTTGCATCCGTCACACGCTCGGACCCCAAGGCATTGGGACAAGACCCGGGACTTATCGCCATCACCTTCGAACCCATGGCGGGAATACAAAGCGTCGTAGACAGCATCTCGAACATTGTTGCTGCTGTGGCACTCGTCGGCGCAGCCCTCGCGTTGGCCATCGCATGGCATTGGTCTACACCGCTGATACGGCTCGCGACTGATTTCCATCGCCTTGCAGCCGGTGACGCCGATCATCGGACACAAACGCTCCCCCCCTACGCGACCTTCGCCAGCCTTGCAACGGCACACGAAACCTTGAGGTTACGCCAGCAGAAGAGCGACAGGCACATATGTCAGGACCACCGCACGTTCCGCATGGCCGAGGACCTGAAAGCCCATATGACCGACGTTGCCGCACTTGTTGAGCGCATCAATAAAGAGAACCTCGCAACCGCGGCGTCGCACCAAAGATCGTCAAGCCTAAATGACTTGAACCAGTGTGCAATAAACCTTCTCAAGACCATCGAGATGATCACCGGATCCGCAATGTCTGGGGCCGCCGTAGACCGCCCGGATACCCCTGATCAATACGGGGACACAATAAAAAAGGTAGAGCCGCTTCCGTCACACCGGCGCTGGGCCTGAAGGCGCAGCACCCATCTGGCGAAACATGAGGTCTGTTGAGGCATCCGCGGGAAAGAAGCTCTCGATCACCAGCTCGTTGGCGGTCGCGTCCTGGGCAGTCCCGAAGGTGGAAATGACCGTGAAGAGCGAAACCTTGACACCGTCCTTCTGAATCTCAACTGGAAGCACTGGAACCAGCGGCACATCCTCTCCCGACCACAATGTATCGGCGGTCTGGTACGCGCTGAGACCTGCAAGAAGCTCGCGCAAATCGTCACCACCAGCCGCTTCAGCCTCGCGCCGCGCGCGGTGCCACAATACCGGCGCGATCAGATCCCAGTTGGCAATGAAGGGTCGCAGCCCCTCAGGATGGAAGAACAGCGCCAACAGGTTTCGATCCGCCCCCCCAACCCGCGTCCAGACATCAAGCCCGATGAACGATGCAAGCCGATCGAAGGCTGCGTTTGTCATCCGAATGTTCCAGCATCGGTCTATGGCAATCGCTGGAAACGGCTCATGGTTCGAAAGCATCATTTGCACCGCTGCAAGCACTTGTGCCATCTGCGGGTGATCCAGCGGGCGCGCCCGGAACAGCGGGGCAAAACCTGCTGCCAGCAACAGTTCATTTCGAGCACGCAGCGGAACGTCAAGCGCCTCGCTCAGCTGCAGGATCATGGAACGGCTGGGACGAGAGCGCCCGGATTCAAGAAAGCTCAAATGTCGCTGAGACACGCCGCTGCTGAGCGCGAGTTGAAGCTGGGACAATCGGCGGCGGACGCGCCAGGACCTCAGCAGCTCGGCGAAGGCCCGCGGCGCGTCTGCACTCAACGGAGCCAAGTCTTGAGAGATCGTCTCGGTCATGTGATCACCATAATTCGCACCAGTTTGGCCTCTGGCCGGCGCACCAGGCAATTACCTGTGGGGTAAGCACGATCATGATGCGTAAGGCAATGGCACCAGCGGCTCAAACAATGGACCGCGAAACGAACCAGAACACACCCATCGCGAAAAGCAGGGCCGCCAGCAGCTCAAGTGCCACGTCAGGCACGCGAACCCGTGCTGCCTTCAACCAGAACATCATGCCGCCAACACAGCTCACGGCAACAATCTGACCTGCCTCGACCCCGAGGTTGAACCAAAGCAGGGTCCAGAACAAATCACCGGAAGCGATCTTCAGATCCAGAAGGGGCCCGGCAAACCCTGCCCCATGGGCAAGCCCGAAAAGAACAGCAATAGCGGGGGCGACACGTCCGGCATCCACGCTCCGGCCGAAAGCCATGGCCCCGGCAAAGACGGCGAGCCCCAGCATGACAACGAGTGACACCTGCAAAAGCCCCATTACCTCAGCAGCAAGCGCCATGGCAGCAATACCGACAGCCCCGGCGAACCCGGGGTATGTCGTGATGTGTCTTGCCCTTGCAAGAGCGTCTCCCGCTGCCCACGCGACGGTGAACCCGATGATCGCCTCGATGGCCGATGCGTCGGGCCTCAGCGCGCCCGCCGCCACAAGCCCCAGAGTAACCGAGTGCCCAAGCGTGAACCCGGTAACCGCCCAGACGGTTTGGCGAAAGCCACCTGCGAGCATCATCAACGCAATGAGGAAGGCAACGTGGTCCAGTCCACTGAGGACATGCTCGAACCCGAGCACAAAGAGACCGGCGAGGCTGTTGTGTCCACTCGCGCCTGCAGCCCCTGCCACAACAGTCTGCTGGCCCTGGGTAAGAACAACCTCGTCCAGCCGACCATCTGGATAGGCCAAACGCGCATAGTGGACATGACTGACGGAAATATCAAAAAAGCTGCCGATCGTAAGTGCCGCATCCATCTCGGCGATGGGCCGCGGGCAGGTAAACGAGAACTCCACCCGCATCTCTCCACGCGGTGCAGAGAGCGCCCGAAAGACGGTTCGCTGACAAGCGATCTTGCCCTGCAACGCCCGCACACGACCATCTAGATGCTCCTCCAGAAGCGCGGCAAGGTTTCGAGGCGTCTCGCTGAGTTGCGTGACACGGTACGCATCGACTTGGAAGACACCCTCGAGTGTGTTCCCCGACACGGACCAGGACGAGAAACTCTGGCTGCGCACATGCGCCTCTGCCGGCCGCAGTCCCAACGCAAAAAGCACCAGAACCAGAAACAGGCCGAGCTTCATTTTCCGCCGTCGCCCTTCGGCGCTGACGCATCATACGAGATACGTGCCTTGCGTCTCAATCCATCGACATAGGCCGCGAATGCTCTCTCGGCCTCGCGCTTCTGCCACTCCTCGCGAACAAGATCGCGCACGGCCTCAAGGGGAGGTGGTGGCGTCTCGCTCCTGGCGACAAGATGGACGAACACCAGTCGATTGGCTATCGCAAGCGGCCCAATGCTCTGACCCGGCTGAAGGGACAGCGCTGCATCGCGGACGCTTGCCCCCGCATACTCGGCGATCTTGCTCGGAACGACAGGTCCGCCAGGTAACAGAAGACGAGCCGCGCCCGCCCGCTTGACTGCCACGTCGAACTCAGTACCCGCATCAAGATCTGCCTTGAACCTGCCGACTGCAGCCTCCTGGCCTATCGCGAATGACACGCCCCTTACCGACAGGAGGGGCTGAGGCGCGATCAGTCTGGGCCGCTCCGCGTAGAAGGCAGCGAGATCGGCATCGCTCGGCGTGCGTCGGCTCGCATCCGCAATGGAGAACTGCAGCATCGCATTGACCAGCGCCTTGCGGGACTGTGGATCGCTTTCACCCAGACCCAACTCCAGGGCCCTTTGAAGAAGCAACTCCTCATCGATAATGCGCTCGAGCGCTTCTCTTTTGTCAGCCTCTGTAAGCGCAGTTCGCTTGGCCGCGGCCAGCCCTTCGATTGCACTGTCGAAGATGCTCCGCTGAATAGGCGTCCCATCTACGACCGCGATGGCGTCACCGTAACGCTCGATCGCATCACCTGCACCCAACGCCGACCACATTGCAGCCAGCAGCCCGAGCCCGGCGCCACCGACAAGCAGAAGCGTCGCACGGCTTGCCGACGGACTAGCCTCCATCGACACCACTCTCCGTCGCCTGTGCTGGCTCGAAGGCGTCAGCAGCCCTGACCCGATAGTCAAGATAGATCGGCGAGGACCACGCCCGATGCTCGGCAGGCGAGGTGCACCCGTCGCCACCAGACCGATAATCGCCATAACACAGGGTGGCCTTGATGCACTGCCCGTTTCCATCACGCTCGCACTTGATTGGTTGTGCGTTGATCGCAGGTTCCGGCTCCTGGATCGCTTTCACATAATAAATCGTGTCTCGTTTCCCCTTGGCGAAATCAGGATCCATGAAGCTGAATGTGCAGCCATCCGGATTGGGCTTGCAGGTATGCACCAGGTAGCGATCCTCGATCAGCGCCCCCAGATCCTCTCCGGCTTTCGCCTGCGGCCGGATTTTCACGACCTCGATCCGCGTGATCATGCGCCGCTCATCGGTTGGATTGTAACATTCTCCTGAACAGATGTCCTTGATGCGCGCCTCATCGAGACCGGCCTTCGTGAAGTCTGGACAGCCCGGCTTCTGCTTGTACGCACCAACGGCTTTCACCTCGAAGGCAACGGGCTTGTCGGTTTCAAGCCGACTGCCCATCGCAACCCTGTTGCCCTGCTCATCGATTGCATTGAACCAGAGCAGGATGCGCGGCCCAGACGTCGCATAGACTTCCCGCCGCTGCATCGCATCCCACACAGCATCCCGAGACCGCTCCGGGACATGCACGGCTGCCAGACCTCCAGCCATGAAAAACGACGATTGCCGCTCGAACTCTGTCAGCTGGAAACCCGTCAGAGTAAAGAGCTCCTCTCGCGGTATGCGACGCGACACCGGATCTGGCGTGCTTGTCGAGGGAAGCAGACGGTTGCGCCACGCCTCGCTGACCGGACCGCCGGCCTCCGTATTCAGACGCCTGTCGACGGGCTTGTAACCTGTGCCAGGTCGCGCACGGTGGTTGTCGGAAGATCCGATAAAGCCCCACTGAAAGCGCGTGGGAGATTTGCCAGCGGCCTCGAAGCCGGATGTCGCCAGTCCGGCCTGCACGGAGTTGGAGGCCCGGTGGTTGAACGATGGCATGAAGCAATCTGTACACTGCCCAGCGTCAAGCCAGTCCTCAGGGCTTTCGCCACCCACGGCAAGGTGGCCGGCCACACCCATATTTGCATAGTCATCACGCGCCTGCATCGCCCGCTTCTCGCAATCGGCAAGCTGGACCCCGGCCTTCAGGCAGCGCTCGAGAATGATCTCGCCAGCACGCCAGCAACTTGGCTTGAAGCTTCCCACAGGTGCAGGACAGCGCGCCGACAGTCCATCAGCAGAGAGCTCGACATCCTTCCAGCTACGATGCTCCTCGGAATTGCCATGCCCCGAAAAAACCTCGACCAGCCGGAAGGCATCCGGGCGCTCTTTCTGAAGCAGAGCCTTGTCCCACGTCGTGCCCGGCGGAGTGTAGAAGCCCCACGAACTGCCATGTGGTATGATGAGCGGCTCAAGCCTCAGCTCATCGAACAGCTTGCGCACAAGCGCGCCGGGTGTGTCCGCGGACTCGTAACAGGTACCAGGCAACTCGTTCGACGGAACCCCGACAGGACATTCAGGGACACCTTGGGTTAGCCGCATGAACCTGTTGAAGTCAAAATAGGTCTGGCGGTTCTTGAAATCCAGCAAAGGTACGGCTGGCGACATACCAAGACTGCCGCGAAGTGTAGCTGATGCAAGACCGCCTGCCGCGATCGCGCGCGGCGAGACCTTGTCATCCTCCAGGTCCTTGAAGACAACGTTCTTGTGTCCAAAGTGCTCGGACGGCAAGCGCCCAACTTGCGTCCACTCATAACCCAGGAAGGAAATGAGGTCGGGGTTCGGGCCATCGCCGGCAATACGTTGGCACGTCCGGATCGCATCCTTTGTGCGCTTCCAGCGCAAGGGCGTCACTGTCTCGGCGTGGTCGGTGATCGACCAGAAGTCCAGGGCAGAACAATAGCGTGCGAAGTCACATGCATCGGCGACAGGGTGAACGCCCTTGCCCCCCATGATGGGAAGCGAGAACTGGAAAGCGTCCGCCGAATAGGTGGTATGAACGTGAAGATCACCGAACAGGATCTGCGCGCTGCCTCCTTCAGGGGCTACGGAGGCAATGCCTCGGGCGCGCTCCTGAATGACGGCTTCCGGCACGCGCGCACCGCGGATGACCCCGGCATCGCGCTCGACCCCGAACCATCCCTCTCGAGCCCCGACCCAGAAGAAGCCGCCCCCTGCCGCAACAAGCAAAAGCCCAACCAGCACAAGCCCCAGAATGCGCCCCATGACTGCCCCCTCGATTCACGTCCGAACAGACCAGAAAAACCCGCTCTATCCAACCCTTACACTGTGCTGCGGTTGCGAAATGCGGAGTGGGGCCAGCCTTGGCAAGCTAAGCACCGCAGCAAGCGGCTCAGCGGGACAGGCCTGGCACCGCCCTGTCAGCAGGCAACATCAAGGCGACCAGCCATGTCAGCATCGACATCACCGCAAGAACCAGAAGCAGATCCGTGAACCCCAGCGTCACATCGTAGAGAACAGACACCAGCCAGACCCCGACGGGTCCACCAACGATCGAAATCGCATAGCGCAACCCGAAGAACAGCCCACGCCGACCTGCAGGCGCATAACGTGCCACGAACAGCGTCTCGATCGGAGCCACTGCCTCGAAAAGGAACATCACCATCACGGCCAGTGGCAGCAGCAGCCAGTTGCCGGACAACGCAGCCAGCGCAAACGCAGCCCCCAGCAGCACGAACGATGCGAGGTATGTACGCCGCGCCGCCCCCCTGTCTGCATAGTGCCCACCGACGAACTGCGCTCCGGCCGCGGCCAGATAGATCGCCCCTGTCAGCAAGCCGACGCGCGTGAGCCCTTGCTGCGTCGTCAGGCCCAAGGTCTCGACCAGTTTGGGAAGTGCCGTCATGAACGCGGTGACAGCGACAAGCGTCAGCGTCATCGTCACGCCCAGGATCAGCACAACGTTGCGTCGCTCGCGCGCGCTGTGACCCGCATCCACCACGGGATGCGCATCTTCGCTCCGCTCTGGCACAAGGCCGGACAGCTTCATTGCAAGCAGTCCAATTCCAAATGCGATCGTCACGAGTCCAGGAAGGATGAAGGCCCACCGCCAGTCAATCACGTCGTTCAGCACACCCGCAATCACAGGACCAGCCGCGACCCCGAACGAACCAAAGATACCCGCTAGCGCCACGGCCTTGCCTCGCTCGCGCGCGTGTCGGACAACCCAGGCATTGCCCACAGGATGATAGAGGGCACCGAATACCCCCAGAAGTGTCAGCGCGAGATTCATGCCGACAGGCCCATCGGCAAGCCCGCAAGCGACACTCGACACGCCAAGCCCCAGAAACAGCAGCACCATCGTACGCGACTCACCCCATCGATCGGCCAGCCATCCGGCGAGCGGCGCGCCCGCTCCGATCATCAGCGAACCCAGCGTCCACAACGTGATCAGCTCGGCGTAGTCGCGCTTCCACGCGATCGTCAACGTGATGACAAGGGTCAGGAAAAGCGACACCAGCACATGGTGCATGAAGTGTGCGGCGCAGGCGAAGAACAGTATGGGCGCAGGGGTTCCACCCGACCCGATCCCAATCCGGCTCAAACCCTCGCGCAAGCAGTCCTCCCCGGCGCATCCAGACCAGATGCATGAACATTTCCGCCGCCTGCGTCAAATCATGTGTTAGATATCCACGCCCATGTCTTCAAAGAGCGATCCCTTGCGTTTCCCGCGTAACAGGCATCAGCAATGGCTGCTTGCAGCACTCGCCGCTGCAATGGCCGTCAGCCCGGCCAGCGCAGCGCCGCGTTTGGCCCTGCCTGTGGACTGCAAACCGGGCAGTACCTGCTTCGTCCAGAACTACGTCGATCAGGACCCGGGCACCGCGGCGCGCGACCATCGCTGCGGCGGCCTGACTTACGACGGCCACAAGGGCACCGATTTCAGGCTGCGCGACCGTGCCGCAATGGAAAAGGGCGTCCGCGTCCTTGCTGCTGCGCGCGGCGAGGTGAGGGCAACCCGCGAGGGCCAACCCGATGTCTCGATCCGTCACGGCGGGACCGACACCATCCGCGGCCGCGAGTGCGGCAACGGCGTCTTCATCGACCACGGAGATGGCTGGATCACGCAATATTGTCACCTGCGCAAAGGATCGATCACGGTCCGCCAGGGTGACAAGGTGAAGGCCGGGACGCCGCTGGGCCTTGTCGGCCTGTCGGGCATGACCGAGTTTGCCCACCTTCACTTCGAGGTCCGCAAGGACGATCGCGTGGTCGACCCGTTCGCGACCGACCCGCCAGCAAACGGACACACGCGGACATGTGAACCGAAGGGCACCCTTTGGAGCGCCAAGGCGGCCAAGGCCCTGGCATGGCAACCCGTGACGCTCGTGGATGCAGCCTTCACATCCGACCCACCCACGCTGCAATCCATCGAGCAGGCAATGCCCACGCCGCCAACAAGTGTCTCCCCTGCGCTTGTGGCGTGGGTTCGCGTGCTGGGCGTGCGGGCCGGCGATGTGGAGACACTGACCGTCACCGACCCGCTCAACGCCAGCTTCGCTGTCAAAGGTCCATCGACGCTTGAACGCGGCAAGGTCCAATGGCTCAGCTTTGCCGGCCGCCGCCGCGATACACCGTCCTGGCCACTGGGCAACTACAAGGCCCGCTACACATTGAAGCGCGAGGGCAAGGTCATCCTCGAGCGGGAGTTCTCGTTCTCGCTAGTCCGATAAGGACCGCGGCGGCCAATACGCATCGGCTGCCGCCATCGCCTTGTCCGTCGCCTTTGTATCGAAGCCGAAGACAGGCCTGCCCAAGTCAAGCCCGGTCTTCAGCACGGCCAGCGCCAGCACCGCCAGCACAGGTGCACCGAACAGCAGGACGGGGATCGCGCCCAGCATGATCGTCAAGTGCATAACCACGATGCGTCCATAGGGCTCGAACATCTGCCGGAACGGGTTCGCGGTCCGCCAGGTACCAGGCCACAGCCAGAACAGGACGAAGGCGCCAGCCTGCAAGGTCACCATCGCAACCACGCTCCACCACATCGCAGCATCCGCGTTCACGAGCGACCATGCCACCGAGAAGGCGCCAAACTCGCTGAAGGCGGGATTATCCGGCCTCATCATGTCCCCGCCAAACTGCATCATCAGCATCAGGAACGCGCCATGCCCGCTGCAGAACACGCCATAGTGCAGGAGGAAGAACACGATCACGCCTGCACAGATCGCCATCCCCAGGCGCCCCGCCACCAGTCCGATGGCAGCGATCTTCAGGACATTGAACAGCCCGATCACCAGCGTCTCGATCCAGTAGAACAGGAGCAGCACCATCGCATCCCACCCCTGGAACAGCACGCCCGCAACCGGTACGAGGTTCATGAGCAGGAACCACGCCTGCGTCGCGCGCCCGGGCGGCGCATCGCCCGATCCTGTCCCGCCCGACGGTGACGTCGAGATCAACTCTGGTTCACCCATGTCGGAAAGACCTCCTGCTGCAGGGCCCAGAGCACCTAGCACAACCTGCGAGCGAAGTTCAGCCGCTCATTCCCCCGGACCCGGCTGCGTTTACCACCGCTTTGCTGCAAAACCGGGAAAATTCGGCACTGTCTTGTGACACGAGAGACACTTTCGTCATGCGTTTTCCAGTGTCTCGCACCACCCGCCAAAGCCAAAACAGACCGCAAGCGCACGAGATGAACATAATACGAACATGGCCTGCAGCGCAACGGCACAAATTGCCACGCTCATTCGCCAGCCTGCACCGCGCGGCAATCCAAGTTTGAAACTTACCCGTCATGGCCTGGCGCGCGCGACACACGCCCCTATCCCGGCAATCTCTCAAACGTGGCAATCCCCTCGGGGATACGATGAAACGCCTGCTTGTCACAGGTATAGATCGCCAGCATCGGACCGCCGTATTGCGAGGGATCATCCATCGATCCCACCTTCAGGATCACCGCCGGAAAGCCAGGCGCACGGGTGACGATATGCGTACCGCACGTTGAACAGAACTCGCGCGTTACCGCCCGCTCGAGATCATCGCGCTTGAACTGCTTGGGTGTCCCCTGAGTATAGCGAAAGCCGGGGATCGGCATCGCCATGAAGACATTCGGAGATCCGCCCGTGATGTGCTGACACTCACGGCAATGACACTGCGCCTTCATCATGGGTTCGCCCTCGGCCTCATACCGCAGGGCCTTGCAGTAGCAACCACCTGTAACTTTCATTGTCTCCTCCCGCTTGTTTTTCAGATGCTACACCCCAACCTTGTCGGAGGCCACAGCCCCGCGACGCAGCAGCGCAGCACTGATGACTGAGACAAGAACACCAACCGGAAAGATCTCGAGGAAGGTCATGGGCATGCGGAACAGTGGGTTGGCATACTGCACCTTCAGCGTTTCCATCTCGGCCACAAGCGCCTGCAGTGCCACGCCCGAAACACCTGCCGCCTCCTGCTTCGCGATGTAGTCATCGACATAGGCGCCGATGAACCTGAAGTCGGTGGCAACCAGATAGACCTCCCAGACAAGCACGTAGACAACACCGGCGACCGCACTGATCCCCAGCCCCATCAGCAACGCCACCACGAAACCGATCGATCCACCCAGCGCAAGATCGCGATGGCTTCGGATGCCGAAGAACACCGAGGACAGGGCGACGAGCATCGTCACATAGCCATAGACGACCGACATGTCCGTCATCTCCGGCGCGCCACCCGTCGCTACCAGCATGCCGATCATCGACAGGATGACCACCAGCCCCGCGATGGTGCCGTAGAACAGGATCCGGTCCGTCATGACGCCTCCTCTGCTTGAAGGCCCTCACCTTAGCAGATAACGTTCACGGCAAAGAACAGGGCATTGCGTCAACTTTGGAGCGCCAGCTTATGTCACATTGGAACATTGGCGACATCATCGATGGCGTGGCGAAGGTGATGCCACCGACGGCACCTGCCCTCATCCATGGAAGCCGCGTGATCCCGTGGCCCGAATTCCAGGCCCGCACCAACGCGCTGGCCCGCGGCCTCATCGCGCGCAGCCATGCCCCTGACGACAAGATGGGCCTTTTGCTGCGCAACGGGCCTGCCTACATGGAAGGCACGATCGCCTCGTTCAAGGGACGCTTCGTCCACGTCAACGTGAACTATCGCTACCGCGAAGACGAGCTTCACTACATCCTCGACAACGCAGACGCGCGCATCGTGATCTATGGCAGCGAGTTCGCGCCCCTGGTTCAGGCCATCCAGCCGCGCCTGCCCGGCGTGAAGACCTGGTTGCAGGTGCAGCTCGACGACACGCCCCGCCCTGCCCTTGCGCTCGACTACGAGTCGTTCATCGCAAGCCATCCAACCGGCGACCTCGACAACAAGCGTTCGCCCGACGACATGCTTTTCATCTACACGGGCGGCACGACGGGCATGCCCAAGGGCGTCATGTGGCGACAGGGTGACCTGCGCCAGACGCAACTCAACCCGGCCCTGATGCCGGTCGTACCGACGAACCTGCATGAGCATGTCGACATCATCCGCGCGCAGGGTCCCGGCAACCGCTTCATCCCCGCCTGCCCGCAGATGCACGGCACCGGCCTTCTGACCTCGTTCGCCACATTGTGCATGGGTGGATCGGTGATCACCCTGGAAGACCGCAATTTCGACCCGGTCGAATTGTGGGAGGTGGCCGCCCGTCACAAGGCCACCCAGATTGCCATCGTGGGCGACGCATTCGCCAAGCCCATGCTACGCGCCCTCGACGACAACCGCGGCCGTTGGGACCTCTCGTCCATGCTGATCATCGTGTCGTCAGGCGTAATGTGGAGCCAGGAAGTCAAGCAGGGCATGATCAGCCATATGCCGCAGGTCACCTTGATCGACAGCTTCGGCGCCTCCGAGGCCGTCGGCTTCGCCATGTCCGCGACAACCAAGGACGGCGAGGTCGCGACCGCGAAATTCATGCTGGGAACAGACGTGGCGGTTTTCACGCCCGACCACCGGCGCGTCACGCCCGGCGCGTCGGAACCCGGCTTCATTGCGCGCGGCGGCAACATCCCGCTTGGCTACTGGAAGGACCCCGAGAAGAGCGCGAAGACCTTTCCGGTGATCGAGGGTCGCCGCTGGTCCATGCCCGGCGACTTCTGCATGCTGCACGAGGATGGGTCGATCACCCTGCTGGGCCGCGGCAGCGCCTGCATCAACACGGCAGGCGAGAAAGTATACCCCGAAGAGGTCGAAGAGGCCCTGAAGCTGCACCCCGGCGTCGATGATGCGCTGGTCGTCGGCGTACCGGATGACAAGTGGGGATCGGCCGTGACCGCCATCGTGCAACCGGCACCTGGCGCAGCGTTCAGCGAAGACGCGCTGCGTGCCCATGTGCGCACCCGTCTCGCAGGCTACAAGACACCCAAACGCATACTCGAGGTAAAGCAGATGTTCCGTGCACCAAATGGCAAGGCCGATTACAAGCAAGCGCAGGCTTTCGCTTACTCGA
Organism: uncultured Flavobacteriaceae bacterium; assembly: GCA_964483585.1. GTDB lineage: Bacteria > Pseudomonadota > Alphaproteobacteria > Micropepsales > Micropepsaceae > SZUA-430. The sequence continues at coordinate 10,747 of CAZABH010000021.1, read as the reverse complement.
CACTTGGTATTGCGCTGTGACCGGCCTGATCGATACTGCGAGGCGTTTCGCCGAAGAGGTCGTCGCCCCAAATGCCGCCCGATGGGCACAGTCCGGCACGATGCAGCCAGAGGCACTGCGCCAGGCTGCAGCCCTGGGATTGCTGGCCTTCCAGGCCCCCCGCAATTGGGGCGGTCATGGATTTGATTTCCGGGACAAGCTCACACTGCTGCAAATCCTGGCGCGGCACTCATACGACTTCGCCTTCAGCCTGACGAACACAGCGGGCTGCGCGGCGAACATTGCAAACGCCCTGCCTCGCAACGTGGCCGAACGCTATGTGCCCGCTTTGCTGCACGCCGAACGCTTCGGAGGCACGGCCCTCAGCGAACCTGGCGCCGGAAGCGACTTCGCCGGCATCCGCACCCGTGCCGTGCGCGACGGCAACGGTTGGCGCCTCGATGGTGAAAAGGCCTGGATCACCAACGCCACCTATGGCGACGTCTTCGTGACTTACGCCCAGACAGACCCCTCACTTGGTTGGCGCGGCATTGGCGGCTTTCTCGTCGACGGCACGCGCCCCGGGTTCGAGCGCACAGGCACTGAAGCAGTGGCAGGAGGCGGCGTCATCGGCGCTGGCGGGTTCCGACTGTCAGGCTACAGGGTAGAAGACAACGAAGTCATGGCTGCGCCAGGAGACGGCTTCCGACAGGCCATGACCACCGTGAACCAGGCGCGCACTTACGTCGCCGCGATGTGCGTGGCCATGACTGATGCCTGCCTCGAGGTGGCTTTGACCTGGGGACGCGAGCGGCACGCCTTTGGTTCGGCTCTCGCCGCCAAGCAGGGCTGGCGCTGGCAGGCCGCCGACATCGCAACAGATATTGAGGCCGCCCGCCTTCTGGTCGAGAGCGCAAGCGCATGCATCGTTGCAGGCGAGGATGCAGCCCTTGCCGCTGCCCACGCCAAGAAGTTTGCAACGCGCATGGCTGTCGCACGCATCTCCGATGCGTGCCAATTGATGGGGGCTGCAGGCCTGCGCGACACCTGGCCCTTCCTGCGTCACCTCGCCTCCGCACGCGTGGCAAGCTTTACCGATGGCTCGACGGAGATGCAGAACGAACGCATCGCCGCGCTGCTGATTGGAAGGGCGTGATGCCCGGCAATGCACACAGCATTTCCCTGGCCGAAGCTCTCCCGCTTACGCGTTATGTTTCGGTCCAGGAGCTCATCGAAACCCTGCAGCCCGACATGCCCGTCTATGCGCTGTACCCCCAAGCGTTCCAGCGAGTTGCTGACGCCTTCATAGCGGGCTTCCCAGGCAAGACGATGTATGCCGTGAAAGCCAATCACGCCCTACCCGTTCTTGACATGGTGCACGCAGCCGGCATCGATCGCTTCGACGTCGCCTCGATTGCCGAAGTCCGCTACATCGCCGAGCGCTTCCCGGGCGCAGGCATGAACTTCATGGCCCCGGTGCGCATACGCGGTACAACGGGCGAGGCCTTCAGGCTTTACGGCGTCCGCCACTTCGCGCTGGACAGCCACGAAGAACTGCGTGCGATCCTCGAAGAGACCGGGGCCAGCAATGACCGCGGGCTGGCGGCGACACTGACGCTTTACGTTCGCCTACAGGTTCCCGCTGACGGCGCGTTGCTGGAGCTTTCGAGCAAATTCGGCGTCAGCGTCAGCGCTGCCGCAACACTGTTGAAGGACATTGCAGCTGCGGGCGCGATCCCTGCACTGACCTTCCATGTCGGATCACAGTGTCTTTTTCCATCTTCGTACAGGACAGCGTTGGCCCGTTGCGGCGAGGTCATCCGCCAAGCTGGGACACCGATAGCAGCACTTGACGTGGGCGGCGGCTTCCCGGGTTATTATCTGAACGTCACGGTGCCACCGCTCGATGAGTACTTCACGACCATCCGGGACGAACTGAAGACGCTGGCCCTGCCTCCGGACTGCCAGGTCCTCTGCGAACCGGGTCGCGCACTGGTGGCCGATGGCATGTCGGTGATCACCCAAGTATCGCTGCGGCGCGGTCAGACGCTCTACATAAATGACGGGATCTATGGCAGCCTGAACGAATACGCCCTCAAGAACTGGCCCGTGAGATATCCAGCACGCGTCTACACCACGGCCCCCAACGGCAGAATTCGCGAGAAGAAGTCACGGGCAGCAGCATTCAAGGTCTACGGACCGACCTGCGATTCACTGGATGTCCTCAACTACTTGATAGACCTCCCCGACCAGATTGCCGCCGGAGACTGGATCGAGTTCCAGAAAACAGGCGCTTATTCCTGTGCGCTGAGAACGGCCTTCAACGGCTTCTATCCTGACACATTCGTTCAGGTGGAAAGAGATCCAAGGCCGCAATTTACCTCGCGCTAACCACTGCCAGTGACCCAATCTTCATCCTTGTACACGAGAATTGCGGCCGAAACCTGATATGCCGCCCGGGGAAGATTAAGCATGCAGCCTGTAGCTTCACGCCTGAACCGACTCGTCGATCTGGCCAAGGAAACGTCCAGCGACAAGCGACGCGAGTTGCTGCGCGAGGTCACGGATGTGTTTCTGGACAACGCGCACGATTGCTCGGAAGCCGAGAAAAGCTATTTCGGCGAGATCATCAACAAGGTCTCGACCGGTATGGATGCCGCTGTGCGCAAGCACCTTGCCGCACGCCTCTCGGACAACCCCAACGCGCCGCACGCCCTGATCCGCGGCTTCGCCATGGACGAAGCCGAGATCGCCCGGGAGGTCCTGTCGAAAAGCCCGGTGCTTCAAGACGACGACTTGATTTCAGTTGCCGAGTCGGGAAACCAGGACAAGCTGGGCGCCATCGCCAAGCGCGCGTCGATCCCCGAGATCGTCTCGGAAGCCCTTGTCGAGCATGGCGACGACACAGTCGTCTCCGAACTCGTGTCGAACGCTGGCGCCAAAGTGTCCCGCGGCACGTTCCGAAAAGTGATGGAGCGCGCAGAGACCAGCACGGTCCTTCAGGCACCATTGGTCAACCGCCAGGACCTGCCCGCCGACATGGTCAACGAATTGTTCACGTTCGTGAAGGCCGAGCTGCGCGAGCAGGTACAGAAGCGTATCGAGGCCATACCACCCGAGGAACTCGAGCGCGCACTGCAGGACGCCGAACGAGAGGTCATGTCGGAACTGCGCCAGATGCGCGCAACCGACCGCAAGGCCACCGTCTATGTCGGCGAGATGTTCCAGCAGCGCAAGCTGAACGAGGGCCTGCTCATCCAGCTGGTCAAGGCCGGCAAGACGGCCGAACTCATCCACGCGTTCGCCCGCCTCGCTGAAGTAGACGTCCGCACGATCAAGCGCCTGTTCAACGCGCGCAACATCGAAGGCATCGCGATCATCTGCCGGTCACTGCGCTTCGAGCGCGGCACCTTCTCGACGATCGCCGTTTCGGTCTTGCCAGCCGAAAGCGACGCGACGCGCAACATCCACGAAGTGCTCGACCTCTATGACCAGGTCACGTCGGAAACGGCGCAGCGCGTGATGCGCTTCTGGCGCGTACGCCGCGAGGTCGCCGAGCAGGGTGGCGCAGCCTGATGCACGTCGCATAGGGCCAGAAAAGTAAGGCGCGCCTGTGGATATGCCGCTCGAGGCTTGCCTCGCTCGGGAAACCCTTCATGCTCTCCCAAAATCAAAAATGATTCGTGCGCCGCAATGGCGCCAATGGTGGAGAACATGATGTATCGGAACACGTTGCTCGTTGCTGCCTCGTGCTTGGTCCTTGCGGGTGCAGCCATCGCCCAGAGTGCCAAGCTCACCGGCTTGGGCCAGTTCGGTTTCACCTATCTGAACCTCGACGGACCGGCCAGCGACGATATCAACATCTATGGCGGCGAGGCCTCTGCCCTTTGGACCTTTCCTGACAACTGGAATGTCCAGGCCGACTACAGCTTCGCCAGCTTCCGCTTTGACGGGCCGAACACAGTCGATCAGCTGAAGGTGGGCGGCGCCCTGTTCTGGCGCGATGCCGCGGACTTTGCCGCCGGCGCCCAACTCTATTATCAGTCGCTGGACAACGGCGTGGAAAACGACGGCCTCGCCATTGCCGGCTTTGCCGAGAAATATTGGGAGGAGTTCACGCTGGCGGCCCATATCGGCCACTCGGCCTATGACGGCCCGGCTCTGAACATCGACGGCTGGCAGCTGGGTGCCAAGGGCTCCTACTACAGCGCGCCCAACATGGCATGGCGCGCGGGCCTGACCTACGGCGCATGGGACAATGATGTCGACGATCTCGACACATGGGACCTGACGGGCGAAGCCGAGTATCTGATCGAGGAATACGGCACCTCGGTCTACGCGCTGGTTGGTTTCGGCTCACAACACCCGGACTCCATGCCCGAGACAGACACTTTCCGCCTCGGGATCGGCATGCGGGTCCACTTCGGATCCGACGGCAATTTGCGGGACCGCAATCGGGCTGAACCGGTTTCAGGCGCACGCGGGACCGAATTTACCTTCTGAATCTAGCTTTTGTGCCCGGGGCACCCGCCTATGACGGGCGCCCCGGCTGATCCGAAACCAACATGCTGGCGTATCGCTTCCAATGACGGGAACGCGGTACAATGACCTGGTCCAACCATAGTTTTCAGAGGGGTTTTCGCCCCATACAGGTTCAGCGGGGAGGCATGTCGGACCTCATTCTGCGCATCGCAAGCGACCGAAGCAGCGAAGCGTTCAGCGCACTCTTCAAGGACTTCCGCCCACGCATCAAGGCCTTCATGATGCGCCAGGGTGCAGACCCATCTTTGGCTGACGAGTTGGCGCAGGAAACGCTGCTGACCGTCTGGAACAAGGCGGCCTTGTACTCACGCGAAAAGGGCTCGCCGACCAACTGGATTTTCACGATCGCACGCAACCTGCGCATTGACCGCCTGCGGCGCGAGACGCCCTGGCAGGAACTGACGGATCATCACGCCGACACGATCGAGGCGCCGACCGTGGCACCGGACGAGGCCATGTCGCTGAATCAGCGCCAATCGCGCGTCCAGCGCGCGTTGGCAACCCTTCCGGAGGAACAGCGCCAAGTACTCATTCTTGCCTACGTTGAGGCACTGCCTCACTCCGAAATTGCCCGGCGCCTGTCATTGCCGCTGGGCACCGTGAAGTCCCGCGTTCGTCTCGCTTATCAAAAGATCAGGTCAGCCCTGGAAGACCTGAGGTGAAAATCATCATGCGCCATCACATCGACACCGCAACACTCATGGCCTTCTCGGCCGGCACGCTCAACGAGGCTCTCTCGGCCGTTGTAGCGGCCCACGTCTCGACCTGCAGCCACTGCGCACAGGAACTCGAGGCGATGGATATGGTTGGCTCGATCATGCTCGCCGGCATGCCCGTGCAGATCGCCGGTGACAATGTCGTCCTGCCCGAGCGTCCGGTCGAGCCCGCGCGCCAGTCAGCGCCGACGGCGAACAGTGCGCAGACGCAAGGCATGATCCCGGCACCAATCCGCCGACGCTTCGGCCTGACAGACAAGGACATTCGCTGGCAGCCACTGGCGCCAGGCGTGTGGCACCACCGCTTGAAGCTGGATAATCCCGATGCTGGCGACTTGCGGCTGCTGCGGATTGCGCCCGGCTATCGAATGCTCGAACACGGTCATGGCGGCACGGAGCTGACGCTCGTTCTGGAGGGCGCCTTCTCGGACTCTACCGGTGAATACCTCGCTGGCGACATTCAGGAAGTGGCCGACGAGACCGAGCACTGCCCGGTTGCCGACAAGGTGACTGGCTGCATCTGCCTCATCGCCAGCGAAAACCGTGCCCGCTTCCGCGGGGTTGTGGGCAAGATCGTCCAGGCCTGGACTGGCCTGTGACAGCGCAAGGCCCCCTTCCCTGGCGGACAGCCTGGATCGTCGGCGGCAGCACAGGCATCGGCAAGGACTTGGCCCTGCGCCTCGCCCGCGCAGGCGTGAAAGTCGCGATTTCCGCGCGCTCTGCCGGCCCCCTGTCCGAGACAGCCGCCCTTCATGAAAATCTGCTGCCCTGTCCCGCCGACGCAGCCTCGCCAGACTCCATGCAGGCAGCGTACGCGTCGCTCAAGGCCGCCATGGGCGCCCCCGACCTTGTCGTGCTGAACGCCGCCATCTGGGATCCGATGAGCGCCAATGACTACAGCGCCGCGAGAGCAATCAAGTCGATGCAGGTCAATTACGGCGGCGTCTGCAATGCGCTCGAGATCATCCTGCCAGACATGAAGGAACGCCGCACCGGTCACGTGGCCATCGTGGCATCCGTCGCAGGCTATCGGGGTTTCACCAAGGCCCTGGCATACGCCCCCACGAAAGCTGCACTCATCAACCTCTCGGAGGCGCTGAACTTCGAGCTGCACCCGTGGGACATCGCCGTGTCGGTGATCAATCCGGGCTTCGTCGACACGCCGATGACGGCGCGGAATGATTTTCCGATGCCGTTCATCGTGACCAGTGAATTCGCCGCCGAACGCATCGTGGAAGGCCTGAAGCGTCGCAAGTTCGAAATCGCCTTCCCCTGGCAGCTCGTGACGATCCTCAAGATCGCGCGCATCATGCCCTACAGGCTCTTCTTCCCGCTGCTGCGGCGAACGCTGAACATGTAATCAGCTGGCCGCAGGTCGCATCACCCGATAAAGCCCCACGTCGATCGTGCCACGCGAGAAGCCCGCCTCGCAATATTGCAGGTAATAGAGCCACATCCGGCGGAAACGCTCGTCGAACCCCTGCAGCGCAATGCGCGGCCAAGCGTCAAGGAACTGCTCCCGCCACGCCGCCAGCGTTCGGGCATACGACACGCCGAAAGTTTCGACTGTCTCGAACTCAAGGCCCGCGGCCCGCGCCCTCTCGTCCATCTTGCCGACGGTCGGCAGCATGCCGCCCGGAAAGATATAACGCTGGATGAAGTCCGGCGTCCGGCGATAGGTCTCGAAATACTCTGGTGCAATCGTGATGGCCTGAAGGACGCCAACACCGCCCGGCCTCAGCCGATCGCGCAGCATGCCGAAATAGCGGCTCCAGTTGTTCTCTCCAACGGCCTCGATCATCTCGATCGACACCAACCGGTCGAACTGTCCCTGTGTGTCCCGATAATCCTCGAAGACGACATCGACCCGCTGATCAAGCCCACGCGCCTTGACCGCCTTGCGCGCATGCGCAAGCTGCTCCTCGGAGATCGTGATCGCGCGAACATTGGATGTGTGGGGGGCCGCCGCCACGGCGAACGCGCCCCAGCCGCACCCGATTTCAAGCAGGCTCTGGCTGCCATCCAGTTTCAGCGCCTTGATGATGTGCGCGCACTTCACGCGCTGCGCGTCCTCGAGGGTCGACGTCGGCGCCTCGAAGATGCCTGAGCTGTAGAACCAGCTCTCGCCCAGCCATGTCTCGTAGAAGGCGTTGCCAAGGTCATAATGCGCGGAAATGTTACGACGGCTGCCACGACGCGAATTGTGGCGCAGCGCATGGATCATGCGATCGAACATGCCTGTCTGCAGGATGCCCCGACCGATCTGGTCGATCGCCTTCTCATTCAGGAAGTAGAAATCGAACAGCCCGCCCAGATCATCGCAGTCGATGTCGCCATCCATGTAGCATTCGGCAAAGCCCAGCAACCCGCGCCTCAGCCCCTGAGAGACAATCCGGTAGTTGCGCAGCGCAACACGAACCTCACTGCCCTCGCAGTTTCCACCAAAGGTCTCGCTGACCCCTGAGGGCAACTCGACGGAAAGGCGCCCGTTGACAGCGCCCGACAGCGCCCCGCGCAGAACGCGCAGGATCGCCGTATCGAGCGCACGGGAGACACCTCGCCCGACAGCACGCGGCACGAACCAGGAGCGGGACTTGGAAACAGAGCTATCGAACATGCATCACATCTTTTGGCTGGGACTTGTAAACGGAAAACGAGAATGTCGGCGACGCAAGACGGTCCTGAACCTTCACGCCTTTGAGCCAGAGGCGTGCCGCTTCAAAATGAATGGCAACCGTTACCTTTAGCGTCATCAAGGGATGGCGCAGCCACAGCCAGAAAAGTCCTCGATCCGTGATCGGCCTTTCCTCGCCGCGAAACCATGTCACAAGAGTACGTCCATCCGCCTCAACCAGATTGACGCCCACGAACACCTCGTGGCCGGGGGCGATCATCTTGAACTCGTAATTCCCCGTCGGCGTGGTGAAGGGGGAGACATAGAGTTCCTTCTCGCAGGTCTGGGCATAGGTACCCTCTCCCCGCGGCTCGGCCGGGATCACATACCATTTGCGCTCGTGATGGGTGTTCGTGACTTCGTAGACGATGAGCTTCAGCGTGCCCGCCTGATCGTGGCAGTAATAGACGCTGAGCGGATTGAAGACATAGCCAAGCAGGCGCGGATAGCAGAGAAGCCAGATGCGCGCACACGCGTCGCCAAAGCCCATCTCGCGCAGCATCTTTCGCACCTGCGCCGCCGTATCCGTGCCACCGTCATTCGCGTAGTCACGGTCATGGAAGCTGAAGAGGTTGAAGCGGTTGCGCGAGAACAGGCGCAACGACCTGTCGAGCGTATCGATCTCGTCCAGATCGAACAGCATCGAAAAGACGCGGTAGCTGAACCTGTGCCCTTTGGGCCTGAGCCGCTGATGCAGGACTGTTCCCTCGTAGATGCGGCTGAGCATGCTCAGGCAGCCTTCGCAGCTGGCACGGGGCTGGGCCCAAGGATGATACGGCCCGACTCGCTGGCAACCGTCCAGGGTCTGCGAACGTCGCCTACGGCCTCCGCAGCCGCAAGCCCGGACTGAATGCCATCCTCGTGAAACCCGAAGCCGAAATAGCTGCCACAGAACCAGACATTGCGCCGCCCCTGGATCTCCCACAACCGTGCCCGCGCGGCATTGGCCTTTCCGTCGAACACAGGATGCGCATAGTCGATGGACGCAACGATGTCGCGTGGTTCGACCGCCGGGTTCAGCGAGACGAAGTAGTCACGCGTCGTACTAAGATCCTGCAGCTTGTTCATCCAGTAGGTCACAAACAGGTCATTCGTGTTCTCGGCCGAGGCCGACAAATAATTCCATGCCGACCACAAGCGCCGCCGACGCGGCATAAGGGCTGCATCGCAGTGCAGGACGGCACGGTTCGGGGAATACCTGAAGCTTCCGAGCAGTTCCCGCTCGAGCGGATCCGCATCACGCAGCATCGCAAGAGTCTCGTCCGCATGCGATGCCATCACGACGCCGTCGAAACTCCGCGACTGCCCATTGAACGAAACCTCGACGCCAGAAGCCCGTCGCGTGACACCGTCGACGCAAGCGCCCAGCTCGATCTTTCCCCGGAACGCCTCCAGCATCTTGCGCACATAGACCCGGCTCCCCCCACGCACCGTGCGCCAATAGGGCCGGTTTACGAGCTGTAGAAGCTGGTGGTTCGAGAAGAAATTGACAAAGCTCGCGACAGGGAAGTCCATCACCTGCGCCGTGGGCGTGGACCAGATCGCCGCCGCCATCGGCAGGATGTGCCTTTCGGCAAACCAGCGCGAATAGCCGCGCTGTGCCAGAAAATCACCCAGCGTCAGATCGGCCGGCAAACCGTTGGCGTTCAACGCGCTCGCTTCGCGAAAGAACCGAACGAGGTCGCGCATGAGAGCCCAGTGCCCGCCCCGCATCAGATTACGCCACTGCCCCACCAGGCTGACCGGACCATTCCCGGAATACTCATATGCGCCCTCACCCATCGAAACGGCAAAACCCATGCTGGTTTCGTAGGTGTCAACCTTCAGATGCTCGAACAGCGCCACCAGGTTTGGATAGGCCGAGACGTTGTAGACGATGAACCCGGTGTCGACCGGGACTTCGCCCTGCGGCTCCTTCACGCCAAGCGTGTTGCTGTGACCGCCGGCGCGCGGCTCTTTTTCGAACAGAGTGACGTCATGCGTGCTGGACAGAAGCCACGCCGCGGACAGGCCGGAAATACCGCTTCCAATGACGGCGATGGATCTGGACGACATGCTGGACCACCTGTGCGAGACGTAACGCTCTACGCAGCATAATAACCGTCAGATCCTTGGGGGAAAGCTCTTGCAGGAAATAATTAGTGATGGCGTTCCCGTGTGGCCGTGAAATTGATCTTGGGCCACCGCTCTGCCGTGTAACGCAACTCCCAGCCGCTTTTAGCCATGAAAACGGGAGATCCATCCCGATCATCGGCCAGATTGCCCTGGTTGGCATCAAGGAACTTCTTGAGTTCCGCAGGATCGTCGGATCCGACCCAGCGCGCCGTTTCGAACATACCCTGCTCGAATGCAACCTGAAGCCCGTACTCTGCAGCGATACGGCTGGCCAGCACTTCCAGCTGCAATTGCCCGACAACGCCGACGAACCATTGCGAACCGATCCGCGGCTTGAACACTTGCGTGACACCCTCCTCGGCGAGGGATTCAAGCGCACGCTGCAGATGCTTGGCTTTGAGAGGGTCTGCGAGCCGAACCCGCCTGATGATTTCAGGCGCAAAATTGGGAATGCCTGTGAAGGTCAGGTCTTCGCCCTCGCTCAACGTGTCACCAACGCGCAGCACGCCATGATTGGGAATGCCGATGATGTCCCCGGGCCACGCCTCGTCGACCGTCTGGCGCGTCTGCGCAAAGAACAGAATCGGGTTGTGGATACTCATGACCTTGCCCGTGCCCGACTGCTTCAGCTTCATGCCGCGCTTGAACTGACCCGAACACACGCGCATGAAGGCCACGCGGTCGCGATGATTGGGGTCCATGTTGGCCTGCACCTTGAAGA
>CAZABH010000020.1:55425-57776 GCA_964483585.1 uncultured Flavobacteriaceae bacterium | reverse complement strand
AGTGCCGCCATCGGCGCGAACGACTCGCCTTCATGCAGCGCATAGAGACTTTCGTTCTGCAACGCTTCCAATGGAATTCGTCCAGCCTCAATCAAGCCTCTCAAGAAGAGAAGTTTGTCTTGGTTTCGTTCGCTGCATGCAGCATGCGGACACCGCGCCTGAAACACGGAATGATCGTGTTCTGACGCGTCAAGACACCAGAAGCGATTGTCGATCTTCGCGTGTTCTTCCTCAAACGGACATTCGGCATTCAATCCTGCGCCGCCTTTGGAATGTGTGTGATGTTCGGGATCATAAGCTTCCAAGGCAGACGCAAGCTCGAACCTGCGCCCTCCTGCAGCAATCCAACGCACGAGATCGAGCTTTATCTCCTCCAGCTCAACTTCGAGCCCTTGTCTCTGGAAGATCCGGCCAGTTCGTGTTGACTTGGGCCGCGCGGAAAGAGGAACAGCCTTGAGGTCGAGCAATCCACCTTTGATGACAACGGGCGCCGCAACCCCGGCACCCTGAGGTCTGCGCGGAAAGTAAAACGCTCTTGCCACATCGGTACACGCCCTGTCGAAAGAGAGCCCGAGACGCTCACCAACGGCACAGTAGTGTTCCGCCCATAGCCGCGCCCGATCGGCGTGGCTTGCATCTGGTACGATGAGCGAAAACGGCTCAGACAGGGGAACGATCACCCTGAACCGTAACAAGGGAGCATGTTTAATCTCGAAGGAAGTCCCCGTATCCTTGACGGCACAAATAGTGGCGGCCATGTCCGGAGTAAGTTTTCCAAGGCTGGCAAGGTGCTGTCTGAAGAAATCAACATCGGGCTGAGTAAATCCGCTTTCGAGCGCCTTGTTGATGAGCCCGTCGCGACCAGCCCATGTAGTAGTCGACTTGCCATCGCTATAGCTCTGATGAACGATCGCCGCATGGCCGCTCGCAGCAATGTTCTGACAAGCCTGAAAAACGCATTGTCCTGCGTCACAGTCGAAGACCATCGCGGTCAGTTCGCGAATGTTTCGTACATTGCGATTGCTGCCGCGCTGGGGCCGCGCATCATCGATGAGAGTACCTGGAATGTAGCAGGGGCCATCCTTTTCACCTGTTTCGGTGACACTGAAGCGGTGTATCAGTGAAGCAAAACTTTGCGGCGCAAGCGTTCTAAAGCGCTCTGCTCGGATATGAGCGCCTGTCGATATGCGCAGGGCTTTGGCGAGAGCGAGTTGCGACGGCGTCAAGGGGCGCGTCTGCGCTGAGTGACTGAATGCCTCGCGTAACACAAAAATGGCGTCAGTCAGGTCGATCGACGCATCGGAATAGTCATACTGATCATTTGGGTCTGACATGCGAAAAGTCCTTGTACGATTGAGTGAGAAAAAAGCCTTTCGGCCGGTTCAAGTCCGTCTCCTTTCCCGTCTCACTTCTCGTTTTGCGACTTATCGCCTTCGTACTTTTCGACTTCTCACTTACCGCCTTGTCACGCCTCTTCGCGCCTTGTCTCAAATCGAGGCATGGCGCTCAACGCAACAACAAGGTGTTGCAAGTCATGTGCCATGGTGCCGAGCCGTATAGCTCAGGCGTTCATTCTCTCGTCTTCGCGGAAGTCGCTGAGCGCCACGTCTCCCAGGCGCCGTAACGCGACTGTGAGGCAGCCATGGAGTTGAGAGAGCAGGGGCGTCGGAGAGCCATATTTCGAGTGGCTGTCGATGTTCCGATGACCCATCAGATAGCGCGCAATATCTGATGGCGCGCCGGTCAACCGTAATGCCGCGACGACAGTATGGCGAAAGGAATAGACCGTCAGTCGCTTGGTTTGCGGGACACCAGCCCGGCGTATGGCCGCATTGAGCCGATTTGAAACACTTGTTGCATCTACCGGTTTGTCGAAGAACAATCCAAGCTTCAGTTTGGGGTTGTTCATTGCGGCCTTGGCGGCATCGAGCGCAGGTCCGATAAGCGGGATGATGCGTTTGCGACACTTGGTTTTGAGGCGTGGCCGCAGTCGGTTTTCTCGGATGTGAATGTAGGGGTACTCGTCGTCCAGCACGACATCGGCCCGCTCGAGCCCCACGAGCTCAAGTACACCAACGCCCGTCCCGCACATAAGGCGGATCATGTCGCCGGTCTGTGGCGACACCAGGCCTTTGGCGAGATAGGTTTCAATGGCAGCAAGATGGCTACTGTGACAGGGAAGGCGCGCGTCTCGACCAGCCGGCTCGAGCTTCAGCCCGCCAAAGAGATCTGGCGCAATGAGCCCGGTATCCCGATACCACCGGTTCACCACGCCTTGAATGGCATTGAGACGCCGGCGGATGGTCGAGTCCGTCAGGCCTCTGGATCGGTTCAGTTTTATCCAGTTAAGG
>CAZABH010000020.1:31148-55415 GCA_964483585.1 uncultured Flavobacteriaceae bacterium | reverse complement strand
CTTGATTTGGCGAATATCCAGGGAGCCTAGAAGCGAGGCGAAGCCATCGATCGCAACCCTCACAGCCTTCTCATCGACACGGCTATCGCCGTAGCGTTGGAGATCTTGCTGATAGGCGTCACGGATCGAAACGCAGTCCGGGACATAAACACCACCAGCCTCAACCGCCTTCAATATTTCGCGGTCAACGGGCAGAAGCAGGCGTTCGTCCCAATCTGGGGCAACAGTGATGTTGATTGCGTGAAGCTCGTGATCGACCCTGCCGGCGCCAGCAAACCCGATGCGTTCAAGGGCGCGCTTGTCCATACCCGCAAACTGCGCCCGCAACCGCGCGATCTCGCGGGCTTCGCCTCGCTTGGCCTCGATGGCTGCGGACCCACTTTCGACCAGACGGCGCGCCTCAGCCTCGATCGAGGCAATCAGCCTAGGATCGGCACTGAAATTTCCTTTGCGATAGGCCTCGAGCCTGGCGTCCCAAAGCGCAGCCTGCTGCATGCAGAGCTTCAGCGCGGTCGTCTCGTCGACCTTGCCCAGCGATTTAACGATTTCCTTGCGCCCGACGACGGGCCACAGATCCGGCGGGACCGGTCGACGGAATCGGAAAACGGAACCACGTTTTTGAAGGTACTGCACCACCACATGCATCGTCGCCACCCCTAGGAAGCGACCCCTTTGTGTCAGTCGTCGTACCAGTGTGGCCCCAAACCCCTCAGAAGCCGTTCATTTTCCTGGTTTCTGATCGGTAAGAATGGTGCCCAGAAGAGGACTCGAACCTCCACACCTTGCAGTACTAGTACCTGAAACTAGCGCGTCTACCAATTCCGCCATCTGGGCATGCACGAGAGCAGTCAAGGGCGGGAGTGGTATCCGCCAAGACCCGTCCGTGTCAACGGAAACGCAACAAAACCACCCTTCAATCCTGACGCACTTTTGGCTATCAAGCGCTAACCCAAGCCGTCGCTCGAGGATTTGACCCGTGCAGAACCCATCATCTGGCAAGCTCGTCACCATTTTTGGCGGTACCGGCTTTGTAGGCAAACAAGTCGTCCGGCGGCTGGTTCGAGATGGGCTCCGGGTTCGGGTGGTCACCCGCAACCCAAATCTGCACCTTGACCTGAAGCCGCTTGGCGAGGTGGGGCAGATCGCCTTGGTCAGGGGCGACATCCGAAATCCCGAGCACGTTCGGAACGCTGTTCAGGGTGCGGCCTTCGTCGTGAACCTGGTCGGGATCCTGCGACCTGGCGGCGGCCAGTCCTTTTCGGCCATCCACGCGGCCGGACCCGAAACGATCGCCAGGGCCTGTGCCGGCGCAGGGGTCGGCAGCCTTGTTCAGGTCTCGGCGATCGGCGCCAGCGCTGGCTCGAATTCCGCCTACGCCCGCAGCCGCGCACAAGGTGAAGCCGCAGTTCGAACGGCTTTTCCAGAGGCAGTTATCCTGCGCCCCTCGGTGATCTTTGGAAACGAAGACGGCTTCTTCAACCTGTTTGCACGCTTGATGCGTCTGGCGCGCGGCTTCTTTCCATCTTTCGGCGGCGGGCGCACACGGTTTCAGCCCGTATATGTTGGAGACGTGGCCGAAGCCGTTTCGATCGCGCTGCGAACGCCCGAGCTCAAGGGCAGAACCTTCGAGTTAGGTGGCCCTGCCGTCATGTCGCTGCAGGACATCCTCGACCTGATCGCGCGGGAGACGGGTCGCAGTTTTATCTATGTCCCGGTGCCCTTCTTCATGCTGGACATTGTAGGCCTTCTGTTCGGGTGGCTTCCCTTCGCTCCAATGACCTATGATCAGGCCAAGCTGCTGCGCAAGGATAACGTTGTTGGGGGCGACGAGGACGCGGCAAGCGTGGGGACATTCGCCGATCTTGGCATCCAGCCGACACCAGCCGAGGCAGTGGTTCCAGCCTATCTCTACGCTTACCGACCAGCGGGCCAATACGGCGGCGCCAGACAGTCGTGAGCGTCGAGGGCGTTCAGACCAGCAGATATTCCTTGGTAATCAGATAGCTCAGCATGAGCGAACCGATGAAGATTCGGTACCACGCGAACACGCCGTAGCCGTGATTGGCAACGAAGGAAAGAAAAGTTCGCACCACAAAATAAGCGCTGATGAAGGCGACGACGAAGCCAATCCCCAGGACCAGGAAATCCGACGAACCAAGGCCGTGCCAGTGCTTGTAGAGCGCATAGCTTGAAGCGCCGAACATGGTCGGGATCGCCAGGAAGAATGAGAATTCCGCCGCCGCGCTGCGCTCGACCTTCATGACGAGAGAGCCCATGATCGTTGCGCCCGAGCGTGAAACGCCGGGCACCAGGGCAAGGCACTGGCACAACCCGATCTTGAAGTAGAGCGAGAGGGGGAAGTCTTCTACCGAGTAGTACTGAGGGATCTTGACCAGGCGCTCGATGTAGAGGATCGCGACGCCGCCAACGACCAGCGAGACCGCAACGACATACTTGGAGAAGAGATAAGTCGTGATGAAGTCCGAAAGCAGCCAGCCCAGGGCGGCGGCCGGCAGGAACGCAAGCAGGAGCCCGAGGGCGAACCTGCGCGCATTTTCGTTGAACGGGATGGCCTTTGTAACCTTCCACAGATAGTCAAAGTAAATCACGCAGATCGACAAGATCGCGCCGAACTGGATGAAGATCTCGAACACCCCGCCGGGCGGCACATCGAGGTCCAGCAGCTCCTTGATCAGTATCATGTGGCCAGTCGACGAGATTGGCAGGAATTCAGTGATTCCCTCCACCAGCGCAAGGATGATGGCGGACACAATTTTCCAGAGAAGTTCCATGGACCCTGCGAAACAGAAGTGCGAAGCAAACGGCGACCAAACCGTACAATACCCAACTGGAAGTCACAAACGTAACGTCTTGAGAGGATTTCTTGGATAAAGGTCCGAATCGGTCCATTTAGCGCTTCCGGCGGGTCTCGTGAGAGAGTAATTGTCGAGATTTTCAATAAATAGGACAGTTATACTACCGTAAAAGCCACGATAGCTCTTGATTTGAAACATTTAGTCTCTATACCGCATCCATTCGGCTGAAAATTTCGGGTAAGGGCAAATGGCTGACAACAAGATGCTGCGCTTCACGTCGCTCCCGCGGTCGATGCCCGAAAAGCGTGCAGCGACTGTGCGCCGCTCTGATTTCGGCGAGATCTACGCGGAATTCCAGTCGCCCGAGGCCAGCCAGCAGGCCAGCCGCTGTTCCCAGTGTGGCGTCCCCTTCTGCCAGGTCAGCTGTCCGCTGCAGAACAACATTCCCGATTGGCTGAAGCTGACGGCCGAAGGGCGCCTCGAGGAAGCCTACGAGGTTTCCCAGGCCACCAACAACATGCCCGAGATCTGCGGTCGCATATGCCCCCAGGATCGCCTCTGCGAGGGCAACTGTGTCATCGAGCAATCAGGTCATGGCACTGTGACCATTGGTGCCGTCGAGAAATATATCACCGACACGGCGTGGGAGAGTGGGTGGGTCAGGCCGATCGCCCCGGGACCAGCGACGGGTCGCTCGATCGGCATCGTCGGCGCTGGCCCCGCGGGCCTGGCAGCAGCTGAACAGCTGCGCCAGCGCGGCCACGCGGTCACGATCTATGACCGCTACGACCGCGCCGGAGGATTGCTCATCTACGGCATCCCGAACTTCAAGCTTGAAAAGCGCGTGGTAGAACGCCGGACAAACCGCCTCGCGGCAGGCGGCATCGAGTTCCGGCTGAACACGGACATTGGCGGTGCACTGTCATTTGCAAGTCTGCGTCGTAATCATGACGCCGTTCTTGTAGCAACCGGCGTGTACAAGCCAAGGGAGCTGGCCGCACCGGGCGTAGGCCTGAAGGGCGTCGTGCCGGCGCTGCCCTTCCTGACCGCGTCCAACCGTGTTTGCCTGGGCGAGAAGATCAAGGCCTTCGACGACGGTACCCTGAACGCAAGCGGCCGCGATGTCGTGGTCATAGGTGGTGGTGACACGGCGATGGACTGTGTTCGGACGGCCATGCGCCAGGGCGCGAAGTCCGTAACTTGCCTCTACCGTCGCGATCGCGAGAACATGCCGGGCTCCTTGCGCGAGGTGGCTCACGCCGAAGAAGAAGGCGTCGTCTTCTCTTGGCTGGCTGCACCAAAGGCCTTCATGGGAGGTGCATCCGTGACTGCAGTGAAGGCCGTACGAATGCGCCTGAGTGCGCAGGACGGCTCCGGGCGCCAGGCACCGCAGGAAGTTGCCGACAGCGACTTTACGCTGCCCGCGGACATGGTGATCCTCGCACTGGGCTTCGACCCCGAGGATTTGAACGCCGCCTTCGGCGAACCCGGGTTGGGCATCAGCAGGCAGGGAACTCTGGCAATTGATCCGCGCACCATGATGACATCGTTGTCGGGCGTTTTTGCGGCAGGCGACATCGTTCGCGGCGCATCGCTGGTCGTCTGGGCCATCAAGGACGGTCGCGACGCCGCCGAAGCAATCCACGCCTGGTTGGAAACCGCAGCGCTGGGCGCGCGGGTAGCAGCGGAGTAGCAGCATGACCGACCACATCACGCAGGAACTTGCACGCTACGCCGTAAACGCGCGGAGCCTCCAGGAAGGCCATTGCTATCATCCGGACCAAGAGCGCGATGCCTGCGGCGTCGGCTTGGTTGCGGCCATCGACGGACAGCCCCGCCGGGAAATCGTCCTCCACGCGATCAACGCCCTCAAATGCGTTTGGCACCGTGGTGCTGTCGATGCAGACGGCAAGACGGGCGACGGCGCCGGGATCCACATCCAGGTGCCACAGGCCTTTTTCGCCGACGAGGTGCGTCTGACCGGGCACCCGTTGCAATCGGGGCGCATCGGCATCGGAATGATATTCCTGCCGCGCACCGATTACACGGCGCAGGAAACCTGCCGCACGATCGTCGAGGCCGAGATCCTGCGCTTTGGATATTACATTTATGGCTGGCGGCAGGTCCCCGTCGACATCGCCGTGATCGGAGAAAAGGCGAATGCCACCCGACCGGAAATCGAACAGATCATGTTCGACACTGGTGAGAAGAAAAGTGTCGAAGAGGTCGAGCGCGACCTGTTCGTCATTCGCCGCCGCATCGAGACACAGGTGCGCAGCGCATCGATCCCGAACTTCTACGTCTGCTCGCTATCAACGCGCTCGCTGATCTACAAGGGAATGTTTCTTGCCGAGCAATTATCGGTCTTCTATCCCGACCTGATGGACCCACGCTTCGTCTCGCCTGTGGCGATCTTCCATCAGCGCTATTCAACAAACACCTTCCCGACCTGGTATCTCGCCCATCCCTTTCGGATGATTGCCCATAACGGCGAGATCAACACGATCAAGGGCAACACCAACTGGATGAAGAGCCATGAAGTGCGGATGGCCAATGAGTCCTTCGGCGACTACCAGGAAGACATCAAGCCGATCATCCAGCCAGGCTCGTCCGACTCGGCAGCGCTTGATGCCGTGTTCGAGGTGCTCTGCCGCGCCGGTCGTTCGGCGCCTATGGCCAAGACGCTCCTGATCCCCGAGGCCTGGTCGAAGAACCAGGGCTCCATGCCGGAATCCCACCGGGCCATGTACCAATATGCCAACGCCGTGATGGAGCCGTGGGACGGACCAGCGGCCCTCGCCATCACCGACGGGCGTTGGGTCGTTGCAGGGCTCGATCGCAATGGTCTCAGGCCATTGCGCTACGCGATCACCAAGGATGGCCTGCTCTTCGTGGGTTCCGAAACAGGGATGGTTGTTCTCCACGAGCCCAACATCGCAAGAAAGGGCAGAGTCGGCCCTGGCCAGATGATCTGCGTCGATCTCGAGCAGGGTCGCTTCTACGACGACCGCGAGATCAAGGATGAACTCGCAGCCTCCGACAACTTCGAGGACTGGACAAAGAATATCGTCGAGCTTGACCCCATCATCGGGCCAGGGCCCGAACCGCGCATGTTTGAAGACAAATCTGAGCTTCGCAGGCGCCAACTTGCTGCCGCCCTGTCGATGGAAGACCTCGAGATGGTGCTGCACCCGATGGTCGAAGATAGCAAGGAGCCCGTGGGCTCGATGGGCGACGACACGCCGCTTGCCGTACTGTCCCAGCACTACCGTCCGCTCTCACATTATTTTCGACAGAATTTCAGCCAGGTCACGAATCCGCCGATCGACAGCCTGCGCGAGGATCGCGTCATGAGCTTGCGAACGCGCTTCAAGAACCTGGGCAACGTTCTGGCGCAGAACAAGTCGCAGCTCGAGGTGTTCACCCTCGAAAGTCCCGTGATCTCGACCGGCATGTACGATCGCATGAAAGCGCATCTGAAGGACCGGTTTTACGAGATTGACTGCACCTTCGAGGTTCGAGACGCCAAGGCAGACGATGGTGCATTGAAGGCCGCCCTAGACAAGATCTGCGCGCAGGCCGAAGAAGCCGTGCGCAGCGGCTACGCCCACTTGATCCTGACCGACGAGCGCGTTGGGCCGACGATGGCAGCAATGCCGATGATCCTTGCCACCGGCGCCGTCCACGCCCATCTCGTCCGCACGCAGTTGCGAACCTTCACCTCGCTCAATGTCCGCTCGGCCGAGTGCATGGACACGCATTACTTTGCCGTCCTGATCGGCGTGGGTGCGACAACGGTCAATGCCTATCTCGCGCAGGAATGCATCGCCGACCGCCACGCACGAGGCCTGTTCGCCAACCGCCGGCTTGGCGAATGTGTGAAGAGCTATCTTGACAGCGTCAGCGCCGGCCTGCTCAAGATCATCTCGAAGATGGGTATCTCGGTCATCTCGTCCTATCGTGGGGGCTACAATTTCGAGGCGGTCGGCCTGTCACGCTCGATGGTCGCAGAGTACTTCCCCGGCATGCCCTCGCGCATTTCCGGGATC
The DNA here is from genome assembly GCA_964483585.1 of uncultured Flavobacteriaceae bacterium. Taxonomy (GTDB): domain Bacteria; phylum Pseudomonadota; class Alphaproteobacteria; order Micropepsales; family Micropepsaceae; genus SZUA-430. Next base: position 48,550 of record CAZABH010000020.1, on the reverse strand, counting down.
GGCCTGGGTGGCATCCAGAAGCGTATTTGTCGCCAGCACGCGCGCGCCTTTGCGCCGGATGTCTCGGCCCTGCCGATCGGGGGGCTCTATCGCTACCGCGCAGGCGGCGAAGCCCATGCACATTCCGCCGAAACCATCCACCTCCTGCAGTCATCGGTGACACAGGAAAGCCGCTCGACATTTCGCAAGTACACCGATGCCATCCGGCGCGCACCACCCACAAGCTTGCGCCACTTGATGGACTTCCGCCCCCAAGGCTCCACACCGATCCCGGCCGAAGACGTTGAGTCGATCACGGAGATCAGCAAGCGCTTCGTGACGCCAGGCATGTCGCTCGGCGCTCTGTCGCCCGAGGCGCATGGCACATTGAACATCGCCATGAACCGCATTGGTGCCAAGTCCGACTCCGGCGAGGGCGGAGAGGATCCATCGCGCTTCAAGCCAAGCCCAAACGGCGACAACGCCAACTCTGCCATCAAACAGATCGCCTCCGGACGTTTCGGTGTTACCGCCGAGTACTTGAACCAGTGCCGCGAGATCGAGATCAAGGTTGCACAAGGCGCAAAGCCCGGCGAAGGCGGTCAGCTACCGGGCTTCAAGGTCACTGAGTTGATCGCGAAATTCAGGCACGCTACGCCGGGCGTGACGCTGATCTCGCCGCCACCTCATCACGACATCTATTCGATCGAGGACCTCGCGCAGCTCATCTATGACCTGAAGCAGGTCAACCCGGACGCACGCGTGTGCGTCAAGCTGGTGGCATCGACAGGTATTGGGACGATTGCTGCCGGCGTCGCGAAGGCAAAGGCGGATGTGATCTTGATCTCGGGCCACGTGGGTGGCACCGGCGCGTCACCTCTGACATCGATCAAGTATGCAGGCGTTCCCTGGGAAATGGGCCTGACCGAGGCCAACCAGGTCCTGACGCTGAATAACCTCCGCCACCGCGTGGTGCTGAGGACGGACGGAGGCCTGCGCACCGGTCGTGACATCGTCATGGCCGCCATGATGGGCGCCGAGGAATTCGGCATCGGCACGGCTGCTCTCGTCGCTATGGGCTGTATCATGGTGCGCCAGTGTCACTCGAATACGTGCCCCGTGGGCGTCTGCACCCAGAACGAGGACCTGCGCCGCAAGTTCACCGGCACGCCCGACAAGGTCGTCAATCTCATGAGCTTCCTTGCCGAGGAGGTCCGGGATATCCTTGCAAGCCTGGGCTTCCGCTCGTTGACAGAGGTGATCGGTCGCACAGACCTGCTGATGCAGGTGAACCGCGGCGCCCACGACCTCGATGATCTCGACCTCAATCCACTTCTGGTACAGGCCGACCCGGGTCCCAATCCTCGCTATTGCACAATCGAGGGGCGCAACGAGGTGCCGGACACACTCGACCAGAAGATTGTCAAGGATGCCGCCCGCCTCCTCGAGGACGGTGAGAAGATGCAACTCACTTACACCGTCCGCAACACGATGCGCGCGATTGGAACACGCGTATCATCCCACATCGTGCGCAAATACGGCATGAAAGGCCTGAACCACGGCCAGCTCACGGTCAAGCTTACCGGCTCGGCTGGGCAGTCGCTGGGTGCGTTCGCGGTGCAGGGTGTCAAGCTGAAGCTCTATGGCGATGCGAACGACTATGTCGGAAAGGGTTTGTCGGGCGGCACAATTGTCGTAAGGCCCATGGTCTCGAGCCTGCTTGAAAGCCAGGACAACGTGATCATCGGCAATACGGTTTTGTACGGAGCAACAGCAGGCAAGCTGTTCGCGGCCGGGCAGGCTGGCGAGCGCTTTGCGGTGCGCAATTCCGGCGCCCACGCGGTTGTGGAAGGCTGCGGCTCAAACGGCGTGGAGTACATGACCGGTGGCATCGCGGTCATCCTCGGTGGCGTAGGTGACAACTTTGCCGCTGGCATGACGGGTGGCATGGCTTTCGTTTATGATCCTGCGGCGGAGTTCAACATCCGTGTCAACCCGGACAGTGTGATCTGGCAGCGTGTCGAGGCTGCATTCTGGAACGCTCTTCTGGTTTCGCTGATCGAGGAGCACGCCGCGGAGACCGGCTCGCGTCACGCCCACCGAATTCTGGCGCAGTGGGACACCGAGCGGCATCTCTTCTGGCAGGTTTGTCCGAAGGAGATGGTGAACCGGTTGAAGCAGCCCCTGAGCGACCGGAAAGACGCCGCAATCGCCTGAGCATTGAAAGCGGATCTATTGGCGTCCCCCTTCTTGCACTGTGCCCAAGCGCCCGCTTAAGAAGCTGCCATGGAAGAGCCACGCACGCCCATTGTCACGCGAAGCTTTCGCATCGCCGGCCTGAGCGACGCCGACGGCGCCGCGCGCTTGCAGCAGGTGCTTCTGTCGGTTCCGGGCATGCATGCGGCAAGCGTGGATATGGAGCGCCAGAGCCTGGTTGTGCGGATGGCAGGCTATGTCACCGATGAAGCCGTGGCTGAAGCCGTCGAGGCCGCCGGTTATATGCTGCTGGTCGCGCAGTCCGAACGACCCGAAGAGCCCTTTCTCCCGCCCGTCGAACCGGCCCCCGCCATGCAGACGCCATTTGCCGGGTCGCACCCTCGCTCTGGTTGGAGCCGCGCGAGCATCTGGAAGACGGCTTGGTTCTATGGCACGCGCCTTGCCGCAGGCGCAGTCTTGCTGTCGATCCTTTTGACGATCATTTACAGGTTTCTGCCGGTCCCCACGACCATGCTGATGCTGGGCGAAGGTTTGTTCGGTGACCGGGCCATCACGCGCCACTGGGTTCCACTCGAAGACATTTCTCCCAATCTGATCAGGTCTGTCATCGCCTCCGAGGATGCAGGCTTCTGCAGCCACTGGGGCTTCGATTTCAGGGGCATGGAGGCTGCCTGGAAAGAGTCGGAGCGCGGCAAGCGCCTGCGCGGGGCCTCGACGATCAGCCAGCAGACCGCCAAGAACGTGTTCCTGTGGTCCGGCCGTTCCTGGGTGCGAAAGGGTCTCGAGGCCTGGTTCACCGTTCTGATCGAAACGCTTTGGCCGAAGCGGCGCATCATGGAAGTCTATCTGAACGTGATCGAATGGGGCCCCGGCGTCTTCGGAGCGGATGCTGCCGCCCGGAAATGGTTCAACAAGCCCGCATCCAGCTTGACCCGGCTTGAGGCTGCACGCCTGGCGGCAATCCTGCCAAACCCGAAACGCTATCGGGCCAACCCGCCGGGACCTTACGTGAATGGTCGCGGCTATACAATCTCCGCGCGTGCCCGCAGCGTCGACCTGAATGGAAACGACGGCTGCGCAAGCCCTTGAGCCGCGGACGCAAGCTCCTCTATCCTCCACGTCCCTATGGTCCGCCTACACGATTTTATACTGTCCCCGTTCGGCAGGAAGCTGCGGCTGGTTCTTGCAGAGAAGAAGTGCGACTTCACATTCATCCCCACGCGCCCCTGGGATCAGGCCCTGCCACTCGACCAGATGACGCGGCTTCAGCTGCCCGACGGAACCACCCTTGAGGATGCCGCCGCTGCTGCGGAGTACATCGAAGAAACCACGACGGATACCCCGCTTATGCCAGCCGCCCCGCTGGCGCGCGCAAGGGCAAGGCGCTGGTCGAACTGGCTGGACCACGCCTTCTGGTGGTCGGTGACCGCAATCATTCTCGAAGAAAGGGTGATCTGCCGCTACAGAAGCGAAGGCAGCGCGGCACCCGACCAGGCATCCTTGAAGGCAGCACTGTCAACGCTTCGGACGAGCCTCGCTCAGGTCGAGCAACAGCTCGCCAGCCAAGGCGCGCTCGTGAGCGGGCTGACCATCGCCGACCTGACACTGGCCGCTCATCTCTCGACCGCGGACTATTTCGGGGATGTGCCATGGCAAGCCCTCCCAGCCACGCGCGAATGGTACGCTATGATCAAGAGCAGGCCCTCATTCCGCCCCCTCCTGCAGGAAACCCTTCCGGGCTTTGCGCCGGTGTCTCATTATGCGGATCCCGATTTCTGACAGGACACGAACCCGTGAACGCCGGACCCATCGACTTCATTCGGTCACTGGCCTTGGCGCAGGGCTTCGACGCAGTCGGTTTTGCACGGGCCCGACAGTCCGCGTCAGCCCGCGAGGCCCTGCATGCCTTTCTGAGGGCGGGCTATCACGGGGACATGGGTTGGCTCGAGACCCGCGCCGACGAACGCGAGGACCCCGGCAAGCTCTGGCCGCAAGCGCGGACGGCGATCGTCCTGGCGCATTCCTATGCGCCCGACAATGACCCGATGCAGGCGCTATCGGATAAGGAGCGCGGCACAATCTCGGTCTATGCTCAGGGCAAGGACTATCACGACGTGATCAAGCCGCGCCTCAAGCAGGTCGCGCGCCAGATCGCCGAACGATTCCAGGCTGGTGTGAAGGTCTTCGTTGATACGGCTCCGCTCATGGAAAAGCCGCTGGCCCAGTCAGCCGGCATCGGCTGGCAGGGGAAGCACACCAACCTCGTCAGCCGGGTGCACGGGTCTTGGCTTTTCCTCGGCGTCATACTGACCACGCTCGAGCTCGCACCCGACGAGGCCGAGAAGGACCACTGTGGCACCTGCTCGCGCTGCCTCGATGTCTGCCCGACGGCAGCATTCGTCGCCCCCTACAGGCTTGATGCACGTCGATGCATTTCCTACCTCACCATCGAACACAAGGGCCTGATCGAACGGGAACTCCGCCCGCTGATGGGCAACCGCATCTATGGATGCGACGATTGCCTGGCTGTCTGCCCGTGGAACAAGTTTGCAGCTCCCTCCACCGAACAGGCTTACAACCCGCGTGATGCCATAAAGGCCAACAGGCTCGAGGACCTGCTCCGGCTTGACGACGCAAGTTTCCGGCAGAAATTCGCGGGCTCTCCCATCAAGCGGATTGGACGGGACAGGTTCATGCGCAATGTGCTGATGGCGGCCGGCAACAGCGGCGACCAAAGCCTTACCACAGTTGTGAAGGCGCTTCTGGATGACCCATCAGCCCTTGTGCGTGGCTCCGCCGTCTGGGTGCTCGCTCGCCTCTGCCCGCCTGAGGAATTCGCGGCCCTGGCGGCTGATCACGCGGTCACCGAGACTGACGCGGACGTTCAAGCCGAGTGGCGAGCCGTCAGCGTTTCGTCTTGACCTCGAGCCGTTCGATCTCACGACGCGCGCTTGCAGCCGCGGCACTGTTGGGTGCCTTCGACAGCACCTTCATGAAGTCCTGGCGCGCACCATTGCGGTCACCGCTGGCTGCACGGATGAGGCCACGCTCTGCGAGAGCCTCGATATTCTCCGGCTCAAGCAGCAGCGCCTGCGTCACGTCGCCCTTCGCACCCTGCAGGTTCCTCATCGCGCGGCGCGCACTGCTGCGCAGTACCAATGCCTCGACATTGCCAGGCTCGGCCACAAGGGCCGCAGACAGGTCCGTCTCGGCCTGTGCCCATTTCTTCTGCACCGCCGACGCACGTGCCCGATCGATCAGGTAAAGCGACTCGCCCGGCATCAGGATGATCGCGGCGGTGAAGGAGTCCGAGGCAAACACCGCCTGGCCGGCCAGAAGCCAGGCATTGCCAGCCTGGTTCAGGATCTCGGCCCGCATCTCGGCGTCACCTGCCGACCCTTTCTGGGCCAGCGCATCAAGCCTGCGCGCCGCCTCCTCGTACTGCTTGAGCCCGACCAGGGCCACGGCTGCACAATGTTCAGCCAGGGGATCCGCCCCATCGACCTGCGCATTCATGGCCATCTCGAGCGCATCCTCGGGATAGCGCTCGCTTCTCTTCAGGCATTGCGGGTATGAAAACGTGCTGGATACCAGAAGTGTACCAGTCGCGAGGAGCTCGATGAACATGACCACAGATTCAACACTGTCTGCGGAAATTTCAAGTATTAATCCGGAGTAAGGTTGGAAGGATACCGCGATGCCGGCATTGCTCTGCCTGGGAATGGGCTTCAGCGCCGAGGCGCTGGCTGCACGACTGAAGCCCCAAGGCTGGCGCCTCCTGGGCACGGCGCGCTCGGATGCACGGGTGCGCGAGCTGGCGGGCAGGGGGCTCGAGGCCTGCAGCCTCGAGGACCTGCAACGGTCATCGATATTCGACGAACCTCGGCTGCACCTGTTGGCCAGCGCCCCGCCCGCAGAAAGCGGCGACCCATTTCTCTCCGCTCTCGCAGCACCCCTCGCAGCTGCGCGGGGAAACATCGCCTGGGTCGGCTATTTGTCCACGACAGGCGTTTACGGCGACAGACAGGGCGCTTGGGTCGATGAAGATACACCCGTCCAGCCACTGTCTGAACGCACCCGCCGTCGCGTCGAGGCTGAGCAAGCCTGGCTCGATTGGGGCCAGCAGGCGAACGCGCCCGTGAACGTGTTCCGCCTCGCTGGCATCTATGGTCGAGGCAGGAACCAACTGGTGTCGCTGCGCGAGGGAACGGCACGGCGTGTCTTCAAGCAGGGACAGGTCTTCTCGCGCATTCACGTGGATGACATTACGACTGTTCTCATCGCGGCAATGGACAAGAGGCTGCCTGCCCGCATCTACAACGTCTGCGATGACGAACCGGCACCGCCACACGAAGTGGTCGCCTTCGCGGCAGGCCTGCTTGGCGTCGCCCCGCCACCGCTCGAAGACTACGAGACCGCACGTCCGACCATGTCCCCGATGGCCGCGGGCTTCTATCAGGAATCCAAGCGCGTCCGAAACGACCGCATCAAGCAGGAGCTGGGCGTCAGGCTTGCATGGCCTACCTATCGCGAGGGATTATCAGGCCTGCTTCGCACCCTCGACAACGCGGGACCTGCCTGATGTCTGCGCCGCCCGCATCCACACGACCTTTCCACATTGTGCAGGTGATACCGGCACTTGATGCCGGCGGTGCCGAGCGTACCGCAGTGGATGTCGCCGCTTCCGTGGTCGCAGCCGGCGGGCGGTCTTGGATTGCTACCAAAGGGGGCAGGTTGGCGGCAGAGGCGCAGGCAAAGGGCATAACCCTCGTGCTGGGCGACTTCGCATCGAAGAACCCGCTGCGCATCTGGTCCAATGTTTCAACGCTCGAAAGACTGGTCAGAAGCGAACGGATCGACATCCTGCACGCCCGCTCCCGCGCTCCGGCCTGGAGTGCCTGGCTTGCCGCTCGCAGGACGGGCGCGCGTTATGTGGCGACGTATCACGGTATCTACAATGCAAGGAACCCGCTGAAGCGCTGGTACAACGCCATCATGACGCGCGGAGACGCGATCATAGCAAATTCGGCCTACACGGCCGCCCATGTGAGCCGCGAGCACGCCATCCCGCCGGATCGCATCGACGTCATCCCGCGCGGCATCGACATCGCGGCTTACACACCAACAAACGTGACCGATGCTCGCATCGACGCACTTCGCCAGCAGTGGAACCTGTCCCCGGGAAAACCCGTCATCCTGCTGCCCGGCCGCCTGACGCGCTGGAAGGGGCAGCTCGACTTCATTGCGGCACTGGCTGCACTGCCCGACCGGAACTTCACGGCGGTGCTGGCAGGCGATGCACAGGAACGGGACGGATACGTAACCGCGCTGCGCACAGCCATCGAAGGAGCCGGTCTCGCGCCCGTCGTGCGCATCCCGGGCCACTGCAGCGACATGCCCGCTGCATTCAGCGTCGCTGATGTCGTTGTTGCCCCCTCGATCGAGCCCGAGGCCTTTGGCCGCGTGGCCGTTGAGGCACAGGCCATGGGCAAGCCCCTTGTCGCCTCGCGCCTCGGCGCACAGACCGAAACCGTTATCGACGGCACGACGGGGTTTCTATTCGAGCCCGGCAACACAACCGCCTTGGCAAGCCTCATTGCGCAGGCGCTTGCATTGACGGAAGACCGGCGCGAAGCCATGGCAAGGGCCGGACGCGAGCGCGTGCTTGCTGCCTACACTGTCAGCGCCATGTGCGAGGCGACGCTGAACGTTTACCGTCGTGTGCTGTGAGGGCAGGGACCCCAAACACACAGGCGACCCTATTTCTGCATGCCTCCCTTGCGACCGACAGACCTGGGATGCCAAGCTGCCCCCCCAGTGAAAGGGATCAAACCACATGCGTTATCTCATCGGCCTGAGCATCGTCTTCGCCTGCCTCGCAACACTGACTGCAGCTTCGGCCAGCGATACGCCGACGCCTCCGGCTGAAGCCGCCAAGACAACAACGCCGCCCGCACCACTCGCCACGACCGATGGTGCAGCCAAGCCGGCCGATGAGGAAAAGAAGGCGGAAGAAGCCAAGGACGCAACCGGCTCTGCCACCACGACCGATTCCAGGGAAGAGGAAATCGTCTGCAAGCGCATCGAAAAGGCAACAGGCTCGCGCATCGGGACCAAGCGCGTCTGCATGACCGTTCGCGAGTGGGGCGACTACAGGGAAGACTGAGCAGCGCCCTCGCTAAGCCGGAGGCGTGCTGCCTGCACCGCGCCGCAAGGTGAGCCACGTCCGGACCAGCAGCCGGATGCGCCTGAAGTCGAGTGGTCGAGCTCGCCAGTGCTCGACCACGGTATGAAGGAAGGCTGCCCCAGTCGCATGGCCGCCGATGGACCACGCCGCCTGTCGACAGAGAAACATCAGCCAATAGGTCTCGACGGGATAGCAGGGCGCCAGCAAGCGTCGATAGGCCTCGACCTGCTGTAGGTAGTCCCCTCCCGGAACGATGGCAGCAACGATGTCCCCGTCATTCAGCCGGTGATGCCGCGCAACGGCGGAAAGGTCGGCCAGCACGTGTGAGAACAGCTGTGTCCGGCGCTGCAGGATACTCGTGTTGTTGGCATGGTCACGATAATTCAGCAGGCGCTCGGCAAGGCGAACGCAGCGCCCGACCTCGCCGAGGCGCCAGCACAGATCGCGATCCTCTGCCGCGACGAATTGCGACCGGTAGCCGCCGGCCTGCCGCAGGGCATCCGCACGGATCAAGGGCGTGGGCCCTGGCATCCACTGTACCTCTGGCGGTACCAGATCCGGCCGGTGGCGCAGGCGGCGTTCGCCACGATTGCGGGCCCGCGCAAGATTGCCCTCCGCATCCATGCGCCGGATCTCGCTCCCGCAGGCCACCACATCCGGATGCGCGTCAAGATACTGGACCTGGCGTTCGATCCGATGAGGAACCGAGATGTCATCATGGTCCATGCGCGCCAGATACGTGCCGCGGCAGAGCGAAATCGCATGGTTGAGCGCGCCCACCAGTCCACGATGCGCGCATTCATGGAGCTTCATGCGCGGGTCGCTCTCGGCAAGGCGGCGCAGGATGTCGAGCGTCGGAGGACGGCTGCCATCATCCACCACAACCAGTTCAAGATCGCGGAAGGACTGGTCAAGGATCGAGCGCACCGCAGCCTCAACATAACGCTCGCCGTTGAACGATGCCATGTAGACGGAAACCTTGGGCCTATCAGCCATGGCCCATCGCCCTCTGGATCCTCTTCCACCGCTTGCGTACCGAACGCATCAGCTTTTGCGGCAGCGTCCGCGCCTTGGGCGGCTGTGTCGGGTCGTTGACATGGCGGTCTTCGCCGATGTGGCGCACTGCCGGTGTCTCAAGGTTCGCGATGGCAAAGCCGTGCTGCTTGAAAGCCCACGACACATCGGCCTCATGCCCCATGGGCGTAAAGGGGCCAAGCGCATGATAATCCGACATGCGGCGCAGGCCCGGGTTGAAGCAATAGCTGAAGTATTCGGGGTGCAGCTTCGGATCCAGCACGAAGTATCCGACACCCGCGTGCACAAGCCCCGGCATGTTCCGCACCAGCGGGTTCTGATCCGCCCGGCTTCTCAACCCCACCATGCTCAGCTTCGGATGAGCTTCCAGCAGCACATGGGACGCGCCGATGAAACCGCTGCGATGAAACAACCAGTCATCCTCGCTGTGGAACACATAGGGCGTATCGACTTCGGCATAGGCGCGATCGATGGACTGCATCTGCCCGGTCCGTGCACCATTCACGATGACCGACGCATCGATGCCGGCAGACCGAACGCAGGCCCGCACGCCCGTATCGTCCGAATCCTCCACCACGATCCAGCGTTGCGGCGCCACGTCCAGATGCGCCTGCAGCGACAGCAGTGACGCGTGCAGCAGGTCGAACCGCTGGCAACTCGTGATGACGACCGTGAAGGCGCAGGATGGCATGGCGCTTGAGGACGGCATGGATCTCCGATAAGACACGCGTGCGTTGCGGTTCTGTCCAGCCTCTGCGGCCCCGGATCCGCCTAAGACTTGGGAATTGAGTTACCGGAAGCGGATGGCGATGTCCACGAGCCCAGAGGCCAACCAGTCTGTCAGGAAGGCGCCCGTATCCTGTTACATCCGCACCCTGAACGAAGAGCGGCTGCTGAAGGATGTCATCGACAGCGCGTTAACCGTTGTTGACGAGGTGATCATCGTCGACAGCGGCTCGACCGATCGCACGCTCGAGATCGCGCGCAACGCCGGCGCAAAAATCGTCGAGCAGAAATGGCTGGGCTGGGGCTTCCAGAAGCGCAAGGGCGAAGAGGCCTGCCGAAACGACTGGCTCCTCGATCTCGATGCTGACGAAGTCGTGACGCCGGAGCTCGCCAGGGACGTTGCCGCCCTGTTTGCAAATGGCGAACCGTCAAAGCCCGGTTGGCGCTTCCGCCTCGTGACGGCCCCTCCGATGGGCAAGCCCTGGTACAACATCCGCGTCGTCGAGCGCACGAAGCTATATGATCGTCGTGTCCTGCGCATGCCCGAAGACCAGGCATGGGACCAGCTGCGTGTCCCCGCGACTGTCGAGATAGGCGAGTTGCAGGGCGTGCTGCTCCATTACTCGTTCCGCGATATCGCGCAGCTGGTCGAGAAATACAACCGCGGCAGCTCCAGCATGGCCAAGGTCGGCCGCAAGAAGAAAAGCCGAGCAACCATCATTTTCCGCATTCTGTTCGGCCTGCCGTTTTACTTCTTCAAGGCCTACGTCGTCAGGGGGCTCTGGCGCGCTGGGCTCTATGGTCTGATCCTCGCCCATCTGTCCGCGATCGGGCGCTGGCTGCGCGACGCCAAGATGTTCGAGGCCGATTGCATGGAGGCCGAGCGAGAGGCGCGCGAACGCCACGGCAAGGGCTGACGCAAAGCCGCAAGCAAGTGGTCACGGCCTTCCTTGACTTCAAGCCGGCACCTCACCAATCTCACCGCTCTAGCGCGTTTCCGCGCCCGAACCACCAGGAGTAGCCCCATTGTCCGCCAGCGCTGCTAACGAGATCCGGATCACCCTGCCTGACGGCGCGGTGCGCACGGTGACGCGCGGCACAACCGGCGCAGACATCGCCGCTTCCATTGGCCCCGGCCTTGCGAAGGCGGCACTTGCAGTCAAGGTCAACGGCGAACTGAAGGACCTCGACTGGCCGATCGAAACGGACGCGCACCTCGAAATCGTCACCCGGAAAAGCGACGACGCCCTCGACCTCATCCGCCACGACACCGCCCACCTTCTGGCGCAGGCCGTGCAGGACCTGTTCCCAGGAACACAGGTCACCATCGGCCCGAACATTGAGGACGGCTTCTACTACGACTTCGCCAGGAACGAGCCCTTCACGCCTGACGACCTGCCAAGGATCGAGGCGAAGATGCGCGAGCTGGTCCAGAAAGACCTGCCCACCCGCCGAACGGTCTGGAACCGCGACGAAGCCGTCCGTCACTTCCTTGCCTTGGGCGAGACCTACAAGGCCGAGATTATCCGCGACCTTCCGGGCGACGAGGAAATCCGGGTCTACTACCACGGCGACTGGCATGATCTCTGTCGCGGCCCGCACCTCATGTCGACATCGAGGATCGGCAACGCCTTCAAGCTGACCCGCATCTCGGGCGCCTATTGGCGTGGCGACCAGAACAATGCCCAGCTGCAGCGCATCTACGGCACCGCATGGCGCGACGAGAAAGAGTTGAACGACTACCTTCGTCGCATCGAGGAGGCAGAAAAGCGCGATCATCGCAAGATCGGGCGCGAAATGAACCTCTTCCACGTTCAGGAAGAGGCTGCCGGTCAGGTCTTCTGGCACCCCAAGGGCCACACCCTCTGGCGCACGCTCGAGGCCTACATCCGCCGCAAGATCGAGAAGAGCGATTACGTCGAGGTCAAGACCCCGCTCTTGCTCGACCGCACGCTCTGGGAACGTTCGGGCCATTGGGCCAAGTATCGCGAGAACATGTTCCAGGCCGAAGTGGCCGACGAAAAGCGCACGCTCGCCATAAAGCCCATGAACTGCCCGGGCCACGTGCAGATCTACAACCAGGGCCTCAAGTCCTATCGCGACCTGCCCATCCGCATGGCCGAGTTCGGCGCCTGCCATCGCTACGAGCCTTCGGGCGCGCTGCACGGGATCATGCGCGTGCGCGGCTTCACGCAGGACGACGCCCACATCTTCATGATGCCCGAGCAGATGGTGGACGAGGTCATCGGCGCAAGCCGCCTGATCTTCGAGACCTACCGCGAGCTTGGCTTCGAGAACGTCCAGGTCAAGCTGTCGACGCGGCCCGAGAACCGCATCGGCTCCGACGAAGTCTGGGACGCGGCCGAGCATGATCTCGCCGAAGGCTGCAGGCGCATGGGTATTCCCTACACGCTCAACCCCGGCGAAGGCGCCTTCTACGGTCCCAAGCTCGAGTTCACGCTGTTCGACGCGATCGGTCGCGGCTGGCAGTGCGGAACTGTCCAGGTCGACTTCAACCTGCCCGAACGCTTCGAGGCCGAGTACGTCGCCGAAGACGGCACCCGCAAGCGCCCGGCCATGCTGCACCGCGCGGTACTGGGATCGATGGAGCGTTTCGTCGGCGTGCTGATCGAGCACTACGCCGGCAAGTTCCCGCTCTGGCTCGCGCCCGTGCAGGCGGTCGTCGCCACCATCGTCAACGACGTCGACGGCTACGCCCGCGAGGTCGCCGCCCGCCTCAAGCTGGCCGGCCTTCGCATCGAGACCGACCTGCGCAACGAGAAGATCAACTACAAGGTTCGCGAACACTCGCTGGCCAAGGTCCCCGTGATCCTTGTCGCTGGCCGCAAGGAAGCCGAGGACGGCACGCTCTCCGTCAGGCGCCTTGGGTCCGAAAAGTCCGAGACGATGAAGCTCGAAGACATCATCACCACGCTGCAGAAAGAATCGCTGGCGCCGGACCTTGTCTGAACCACGGAGAGACACCGCTGGCGAAGCCTGAGGGTAAGGCCTGCAGCAACCTCAGGCCGCCACCTTCGCCACCAGAACAAACTGCTTGATCATAAGGTCGTCCAGCGCGCCAGCCGTCACCGTCGACAGAACGCGGCGCGCCTCGTTCGCTTTCCAGGGATGTGCATTCTCCAGAGTGGCGACTTTCAGGCCGCCCACCTCTGCAAGCTCGCGTGCCGTTTCCCTCACGAAGAAACGCAGATGCGTCCGGTCCAGCAATCCCGCTTCTGCATAGTGGAACCGGCCCCGGAACAAGAGATCCCGGATGAATTTCCAGTTGCGCACATTGGGGACCGAAATCACCAGATGGCCCTGCGGGCTGAGCAGCGGCGACAGTCGGCGCACCATGGCCCACGGATCGACCAGATGCTCCAGCACATCCAGACACAGGATGGCATCGATCGAGCCGGGCGGGATCTCGCGATCGAACCCAAGCCGCTCCAGGTCCCCGCACCATACCTGGTCAAGGACCTTGCCTGCCTTGGCGGCGGCATCCGGAACAAGTTCGACCCCGCCGGTCCAGGAAAGATCGGGGCGGTGTTCGCGGACAAAGGCCGAGGTCACGCCCTCGCCGCAGCCAATGTCCAGCATCCGCTCCAGCCGGGCGGGAAGGTGGGGCAGGATCTCGCTTCGGACGCGCCCGAAATAATTGCTCATGTGTTGATCCCGAGGCCGAGGGCCAGTTTGGGACTTCAGCCGCAGGCTGCAAGTCCGTGTCGAACTGCGAATAACCCCTGCGCGATGCCTGTGCAACGCCAATCAGGGCAGGGTGCGCGGTGCGCGACAGAGGGCAAGCATCAGCCAAGGCGCAACCTGGCAGCGAAGATGTTGCGCCAATTGGGTCAGCCCGGGCTAAAAAATCCCTGATTTCAGGTGCGGTTCGGCTTGCTTTGGGGCGCACCTTACCTATGCTGTCGGCCAAGCTGCTGCGCCGGATCGACTGGCGTAACGGTGTGTTTGAAAGACCCGGGTGCACCTGCCCAGAGTGGAGCGTGCGCTGGAGCCGGTTCGGCTTGCAGGGGGACACGCAAACCAGGGGAGCAACGGTGACAAGCCAGGGCCGACTTCGGGGATGCGCGATGAACCCCCTGGACGTCACGGCTTGCAGTTCACCTTCTCAGGTCTGGGGGCTGTGATCGGGGCATTCCAGAAGGAGTTCGCCCATCAATAAACGTTCTTTCCAACCCGCGCAGGCCCCCTCCAAGGATGGCCCGCGTGTGAATGAAATGATCACCGCGCATGAATTGCTGGTGATCGACGACGAAGGCGGCAAGCGCGGCGTCATGAGCAGGTATGACGCGCTCAGGCTCGCAGAGGCCGAAGGCCTCGATCTGGTCGAGGTCGCGCCAATGGCCAAGCCCCCCGTCGTGAAGCTCATGGATTTCGGCAAGTTCAAGTACCAGGAGCAGAAGAAGGCTGCCGAGGCGCGCAAGCACCAGAAGGTGATAGAGATCAAGGAGATCAAGCTGCGCCCGATGATCGACGATCACGACTATGACGTGAAGATGCGCGCGATCAAACGCTTCTTCGAGGAAGGCGACAAGGTCAAGGTCACGCTGCGGTTCAAGGGGCGCGAGATGGCGCACATGGAGCTGGGCATGGAACTGCTTCAGAAAGTGAAGCGTGACATCGATACCGTCGGCAAGGTCGAGCAGGAACCCAAGCTCGAAGGCCGCCAGATGGTCATGGTGATCGCCCCCAAGGCCGGCGGTTAGCCACTGGCACAGGTTTCAGGCACGGCGGCGCACCAGCGCTGCCGCGCCTCTCCTCATCAGGGTTTGACGACGCCCGAAACGGCAGAAGCTGCAGGCCCCGACAGGTCCTGAAGCGGACCCAGGGGCTTCTTCTCGGTCTTCACCTCGAGGATCGACGGCGTTCCCGACCACAGCTTGTAGACAACGACACCATTCTGGACGAGCAGCAGCATCGAGGCTTTCCAGCCCGTCGATGTCGTCTCGCGTTCGAAGCCCAGCACGTCGAGCGCAAAGTTTCCTGTCCGGTCCTTGGAAGAAATCGAAGGCTCGGCAAGCAACCCCTGACAGGCTTCGCGCGCGGCAAGGCAGGCCTGCACCGCAGGATCGAGGTCCTCGACCTTGATCGAAGGCTGCGGCAGGAAGCGCGGCAGCAGATCCAGATAGTTCAGCAGCTTGATGTTCGGCGTGGTCTGTGGATCGAACCCGCGCGACTTCAGCTCGCGCGTCGTCGTTACGAAGGGCTTGACCTGCTTGAACGCATCCTCGGCGCTTTTGTAGCTCAGGAAGGGCGTGTGGGTCGTCTCTGTCGTAGACGGCAGCACGCTCCAACTGGCGCAACCCGAAAGAAGCGACGCGAGCGCAACGGCGGCAGACAGGCGAGCCAGGGTCATGGTGCAAACAACCGTAGAGAAGACGAGACGACCTTATTCTGGAGATAATATCGCCAGAAGGCAATTTGCAGACTGCGCTGTCTGTAAGTCCGTCACACCAGCTTCAGAAGGCTGGCAAGCCTGTCCGGGCGATCCGTGCATATCCCGTCAAGCCCAAGGTCGACGAGGCGCGCCAGTTCATCCGGTGCATCGACCGTCCAAGCCCCCACTTTCAGCCCGGCATCTCGGGCCTCCATGACGCTGGCACGGTTAATGTCGCCGAAGAAAGGAAACCATCCGTCTGCACCGGCCGCCTTGGCTGCCTTGATGATGGACCCATGGCGCGGCCTGTCAAAGCCACCAGTCCACGGTGCCTCGCTGGCCTCCAGCACCCGCAGGCGCTCAAGTTCGGCCTTTGGTGGCGGCCAGTGCGCGGCTGGAGGCTCCGGCATGGTGAACCAGGTCTGCGGCAGCGTCGTGAACCAGCACTCGACCGAAGGTTCCAGCGTCTTTGCCGCAATCAGCGCTGGCCAGTCGAATCCGACAAGGACCGCCTGCTCGAGGAACTTCTCGCGCTTCAGCACCCGGAGCACGGCCTCCGCCACAGCCTCGGGCGAGCCTGTCTTGCTGCGGTCCATGAAGTTTGTTTTCAGCTCGATCCAGATCCGCTCGCCGCCGCCGGCACGCCGGATAAGGTGAATCACATCTGCAAGTCGTGGGATCCGCTCGCCATCCTGCGGCACCAGCTCAGGGTGCTGTTTGCCATAGCGGGTCTCTGCGTTGGGACGTCCAACATCGTAAGTCTGCAGAGCCGCATAGGGAAGGTCCTTGATCAGGGGCCCCGTCTCGGAAAGCCAGCGCCCATCCGCATCGCGCACGATTTCAGGTTTCAGGGCGTCGTCATGAAAAACAACGACCGTGCCGTCCTTGGCAACGTGAACATCCAGTTCGAACCCGTCGACGCCGATATCCAGCGCATGGGCAAAAGCGGCAATTGTATTCTCGGGTCTCAGGCCAGCACCACCACGGTGCGCGATATTCAGGGGTTTTGGGATACGCATTCCTGTATCTGCTTGGTGGATCAAGACATCAGTCTAGCACCTTGTCACCCGCCACTGTCGACCGACGTTTCGATGTTAACCATGATCGGGCAGGGGCGCCGCGGGGGATTGGCAGTTTCAGGCTGCAATTCAAGGCTTTTCATGCAATCCTGCCATGGGGATAACACTCTTGGAGCCGGAGCAACATGCGCCTTCTGGCCTGTCTCGTGAGCCTGCTGCTGCTGGCCAGCGTCGCCAGCGCCGCGCCGCAAGCCCAGTGGAAGATCACGAAGGATCACTGGGACGCCGACGATGAACGTCGCTTCGGCGAATTCGTGGCAGGCTTCGGCGAACACACTTGCTCCGATCCGGCCTCCTGCTTCAGGAGCACCGCGAACCCCTGGCGCGACACCGACCCGCCGGGCATGAAGATGGACGGCGATTGCGCCGACTTCATCTACCAGCTCAGGGCCTATTTCGCCTGGAAGAATGGCCTTCCGTTTTCCTATCCGCTCTATGTGATGTCCAGGTCAGGACCCACGCCTGACTTCCGTTTCTCCGACGCCGGAAACCAGATCGTGGCCCGCCTGCAGATGGCCTGGCAGCAGAACACGGATCCCGCCAAGCTGCTCCTCGACATTCGGGGCACCGTGTCGACCGCCATGTTCCGCATTGAGCACGTGTTCGACAGCGGCTACAGCGCCAGCGATTTCTATTCGCCGAAGATGCAGCGCGGTGCGCTGCGTCCCGGGTCGATCATTTACGATGCGTTCGGACACGTCGTTTATGTCTACAAGATCGACAGCGACGGCACGATCCACTGGGTCGATTCCAACCCCGACCGTTCGGTGACCCGCGGAACCTT
>CAZABH010000020.1:17674-31048 GCA_964483585.1 uncultured Flavobacteriaceae bacterium | reverse complement strand
GAGTTCGTGAAGGCTCGCTTGGCAAGCAACTGAATTTCGTCAGTTCGGCTTGGCTGGCCGTGGGTCCGGAACGGGATAGATCGACGAAGCCAGCCCGCTGAACTTCTGTCGCTTCAGGTCCTTTTCCTTGAGATGCACGCGGATGCATCGTCCGAGAAAATTTCGACCTTCGCAGAGAACCCAGTCGCGCTTGCCATCGATCTTCACGCTCTGGGCCAAGTCATTGAACCCCACGGCATTCAGGCTCGCTACCCGCGATGAAAACGTCATCGAGCGTCCCTGAAAGTTGGGCTTCTCGTAAAGCGTGATGTTCGACGGCGGCAATGGCGCGGGCGCAGGCCCGGCAGCGAAAGCCGCAATAGACAGGCCGCAGGCGGCTGCGGCAGCCAGGATCAGGATGGTGTGCGTCGACATGGTCTGCGTGCCTCGTCTGGTGGATGTCGTAACTGGACCGATGGAACCCTGACATCCCTGCGCTGAACGCGCGCTTGAGGCACCATTCACCGACCGTTCATGAGAAGGCCGCGCCTCCCTGCGGAAACGCGGCCCCTTGAACTGGTGCTGCTGGTGGGAATTGAACCCACGACCTACGCCTTACCAAGGCGTTGCGCTACCACTACGCTACAGCAGCAGACCGGACGGCAAGCACCATCTGGAATCTCGCGCGCCGCTATAGCGCAGCCGCGCCGTGCAGGGAAGGCCCGAATTACGACGAACCGACGCCCGTTCCGATCGGGCAGCTCACGCCCGTGCCGCCCAGCCCGCAATACCCGCCCGGGTTCTTGGCCAGATATTGCTGGTGATAGGCCTCGGCATAGTAAAAGTCGGACGCGTCGAGGATCTCGGTTGTGATCGCCCCGTAGCCTGATCGCCGCAGCATTGGTTCGAACGCCTGGCGCGACATATTGGCCGCCTCGCGCTGCGCTGCCGAGGTGACATAAATCCCGCTGCGATATTGGGTACCCACGTCGTTGCCTTGCCGCATCCCCTGGGTTGGATCGTGGCTCTCCCAAAAGACTTTGAGCAGCGCAGCGTACGAAATCACCGACGGATCGAAGATCACGCGGACAACCTCGTTGTGTCCCGTAAGCCCGGAACAGACTTCCTCATAGGTCGGATTGGGCGTGAAGCCCGCTGCATAGCCGACCGACGTCGAGTAGACACCAGCCAGTTGCCAGAACTTCCGCTCCGCGCCCCAAAAGCAGCCAAGTCCGAAGACAGCCTCCTCAAGCCCGGCGGGAAACGGCGGCTTGAGCGGTGTCTTCAGCACGAAATGCTGCTGCGGCACGTCCATTTCCTGCGCGCGGCCCGGCAGGGCGTCGGTGGGCGTTGGCATCTGGCTCTTTCGCGACTTCAGGGAGAACAGGGACAAGGCAGGACCTCCTTCTCGTCAGGCCAAGGATAAAGCGCTATATGTGGGGCAGGGCAGGCTTTAGGCAATGGACCGCAGGCAGCCATGAACGATGTCAACAGGACGCAAGCAGCATCGCGCGAGCAGCGCCGTGCGGCCGCGCTCAGGGAAAACCTCAAGCGCCGCAAGGCGCAGGCCCGCGCACAATCGGCGGCGCCCCCTAAATCTGAAGGAGATGAGTTAACGCCTTCGATGTTTCGTGCCAGCGACCAGCCGAACCCCGAGCCCGACGGAAATTAGGCTCTCGGCGGTCTCGGGGCGCCATTGTTTGGCCCCATGCTCTCCTATAAATCTGTCGCTTGGCGGGTACCTCGTGGCCAAAAAGCCCGGGGCTGGCCGAGGCTTCGGCCCTCATTCAAGAACAAGGTAGTGGTGTGGACAGGATCCAGGTTCGTGGCGGAAACCGTTTGAACGGTGAAATCCGCATTTCAGGTGCAAAAAACGCGGCCCTTCCACTCATGGTGGCAAGCCTCCTGACGGACGAGCCATTGCGCCTTGCCAGCGTCCCGCACCTGACGGACATCACCCAGCTCGGCGAGATCCTGGCCGGGCTCGGCGTCGGGATCACGCCCGACATGTCGACAAGGGCAGGGGCAGGCACGAGTCCGGCGCTGCATCTGCACGCGAGTGCGATCACCTCGACCGAGGCGCCCTACGATCTCGTACGCAAGATGCGTGCAAGTTTCCTTGTGATCGGACCGCTTGTCGCGCGCTGCCATGCCGCCAAGGTCTCGCTGCCCGGCGGGTGCGCCATAGGCACACGGCCCGTCGATCTGCACCTCAAGGGGCTCGAGGCCATGGGAACCGAGATCGAACTCAGCGATGGCTACGTCATCGCGCGCGCCCCCGGTGGCCTGCATGGCGCCCGCATAAGCTTTCCGTTCGTCTCGGTGGGCGCGACCGAAAACCTTGTCATGGCAGCCTGCCTCGCCAAGGGCACGACGGTGCTTGAGAACGCCGCAACCGAGCCCGAAGTCACCGACCTCGTTCACTGCCTGCAAGCGATGGGCGCGCGCATCGATGGGATCGGTACGCGCACCTTGACCATCGAAGGTGTCGATCGCCTCCATGGTGCAAGCCATACAGTCCTGCCCGATCGTATCGAGACCGGCACTTATGTAATGACAGTGGCGGCAGCCGGCGGCGATGTCGAGATGACTGACACGCGGGCAGACCTCATCGAGGCCGTGATCCCGCTGCTTCGCGACGCCGGCGTATCGATCACACCAACCGCGCGCGGCATCCGCGTGTCACGTAACGGGGCGCACTACGGCGGCGTCGACGTGACAACTGCACCCTATCCGGGCTTTCCGACCGACCTTCAGGCCCAGCTCATGGCTCTCATGTGCACGGCCAACGGCGTCTCGCATATCACCGAGACGATCTTCGAAAACCGCTTTATGCACGCGCCGGAATTGCTCCGCATGGGCGCCGACATTACGATTGACCACCAGACGGCAATCGTGCGCGGCATGCCCCGCTTGCGCGGTGCGCCCGTCATGGCAACCGACCTGCGGGCTTCGGTCAGCCTCATCATTGCGGGCTTGGCGGCCGAAGGCGAAACGGTCGTGAACCGCGTTTACCATCTTGACCGCGGCTTCGAACGCATAGAAGAAAAGCTGTCCGCTGTTGGCGCCGACATCCGGCGCGTCAAGGGTTGAACCCGAAGAATGTCACCGCTTCGCCTGCGCGCCATAGACCAGCTTGACCTGAGCGTGATTGCAGCGCATCTGCAGGACGCGGTGGTCAAGGTTGGCGACATGGGCTTCGACCCGCCACGCAGGCGGTTCGCCATCTTGTTCAATCGCTTCATGTGGGAAGACGTCCAGGACGAGCAGGGGGCTGGCCCCAAGGCCGACCGTGATGCACCCTATCGCCGCGTGCGCAGCGCCGTTCATTTCGACGGTGTGATGCGCGTGCAGTCCAGTGGTCTGCGCCTGTCAGACAAGGATGCCATCGCGGAACTGCTCACCCTGAAATTCGAGCCCACGGAAAATCCCGCCGGTACGATGTCCCTGACATTCGCGGGCGGCGCAGCACTGCGTCTGGAGGTCGAGTGCCTGGACGCGTGGCTGACGGACATCAGCGCGCCGTGGTCCACACCACAACGTCCGGATCACGACATCGGCGATGAAGAGGCGCGCTAGCATGCCGACATGGCTTGAAAGCGGATCACCTGGCTTCGACATCGCATTGGATGCCTTCCTGACCAGCCGGGAAGACAGCCAACAACGTATTGACGCGGATGTGCGCCTCATCATCGATGATGTCCGCGCGAATGGGGATGCAGCGCTTCTCTCCAGGACACGTCAGCATGATCGGTTCGATGCGACACTCGAGACGCTGTGCATAACCGAAGAGGATGCTGCGCAGGCTGCGGCGATGGTGCCGCCTGCAACCCTGGTTGCGCTCGAGCTGGCTGCCAGTCGCATCGCAAGTTTCCATCGCCGTCAGGTCCCGCGTGACGACATCTATAAGGATGATGCCGGCGCAACCCTGGGGTTGCGATGGTCGGCGATGGATGCCGTGGGTCTCTACGTGCCCGGAGGGCAGGCCGCATATCCCTCAAGCGTTCTCATGAATGCGATCCCGGCCTCGATTGCTGGTGTGAGACGGCTTGTCATGGTGTCCCCGACGCCCGAGGGTCGTGTCAACCCGTTGGTTCTGGCAGCAGCCCGCTTGTGTGGAATTCGCGAGATATGGCGCATCGGTGGCGCCCAGGCGGTGGCAGCACTCGCATTCGGAACCGCATCGATCAAGCCCGTTGACAAGATCGTGGGCCCCGGCAACGCCTGGGTCGCCGAAGCAAAGCGTCAGGTTTTTGGACGTGTTGGTATCGACTCGATCGCTGGCCCCTCCGAGGTCCTCATCATCGCCGATTCAGCAAGCAATCCCGACTGGATCGCGGCCGACCTCCTCGCTCAGGCCGAGCACGACGCCCAGGCGCAGAGCATCCTGCTGACAGACAACGCGCCTTTCGCCCGTGCCGTCAGCCAGTCCGTTGATCGCCTGCTTGGCCAGCTCGGGCGTGCAGCGATTGCGGCTGAAAGCTGGTCGAAGCACGGTGGCATAATCGTGGTGCGCTCGCTCGACGAGGCTGTGGACATCGCCAACCGCATCGCCCCCGAGCATCTGCAACTCTGCACCACCCAGCCCGACATATTGGCCGCGCGCATCCGGCATGCAGGCGCTATCTTCATCGGCGCAACAACGCCTGAGGCAATTGGCGACTATGTCGGCGGCCCGAACCATGTCCTTCCCACATCAGGCTCAGCACGGTTCTCCTCGGGGCTCTCGGTTCTGGACTTCATGAAGCGGACCACGATCCTCGAGACACCCCCATCCACGCTCGAGGCGATCGGTCCCGCCGCCATCAGCATCGCAGAGGCCGAGGGCCTCGGCGCCCACGCGCTGTCAGTGCGCTTGAGGTTGAAAGCGTGACTGGCGCATCAGATGGCATCCTGCTCGCGCGCCTTGTTGCCGTCGAGCTGGACCCGGATAGCATCGCACATCGCGGTCCCGACGTAGAGCACGAGCGGCAAATCGCCATCTTCGATCTGCTCGAGGAAAACCAGTTTCTGCCGTCAGGGCTCGAGGGCGGTCCCTGGCGGCTGCGCCTTAGCCTGCAGGAGAACAGGCTCGTCTTTCAGATCGCGCACGAAATTGGCGATGCTCAGGTCACCCACGTTCTTTCCCTGACACCGCTCAAGCGCGTGATCCGCGACTATTTCGTTGTCTGCGAGACCTACTATCAGGCGATCCGCACCGCCTCGCCCATGCAGATCGAGGCGATCGACATGGGCAGGCGTGGCCTGCACGACGAGGGCTCGCAGGTCCTGAGGGATCGACTGAACGGCAAGATCACGGTCGATCACGATACGGCCCGTCGCCTGTTCACCCTCATTTGCGCCCTTCGCATGAAGGTCTGAGATGGCGGTGACAGGGCCAAATGGCGAGGATCTGCCCGGAGCAGTCCTGTTTGCCTGCTCGCTGAATGCAATCCGCTCACCCATGGCCGCGGCCTTGATGCGCCATCTCTACGGCACGCATGTCTATATCGAATCCTGCGGAGTGCGCGCGGGGACGCTGGACCCGCTTGCGGTTGTGGTCATGGAAGAAATCGGGATCGATTTGTCGCATTTCCAGCCAAAATCCTTTGAAACACTGGCAGATACTTCCTTCGACCTCATCGTCACGTTGAGCCCGCAGGCGCGCCACAAGGCGCTGGAGCTGACCCGGGCCATGGCCGTGGAAGTCGAGTACTGGAAAGTGCCTGACCCGAGTGCATGCGACGGATCCCGCGAGCAGAGGCTTGTGGCCTACAGGGAGGCCCGGGACAATATCCTCAGATTCATCAAGGAACACTTTGGCAGCCGCCTGCTCACGGGCTTCTAGGCCTTTTGCCACCTTGATTTTATGGATTTCGCTGCCATTCTCCCGCCCGACTGCGGTGCGGGGCGTGTTTTTCGGCTCCGCTCGTGCAATTGGGAAAGAGATCGAGTTACCACTGGATGAAAGAAGAACTCCTCAGTTTCGAAGGCACCGTGATCGAGTTGCTGCCGAACGCGACATTCCGGGTAAAGCTCGACAATGACCACGTCGTTATTGCCCACACGGCCGGCAAGATGCGCAAGAACCGCATTCGCGTCCTCGCTGGCGACAAGGTAACAGTCGAAATGACACCCTACGATCTGACAAAAGGCCGGATCGTCTATCGCAGCAAATAGTGACCCGTCCCCGGCTCATCCTCGCCAGCGCCAGTCCCAGGCGCCTCGATCTGCTCGAGCAGATTGGCCTTCGCCCGGATGCCGTGGAGCCTGCAGACATTGACGAGACAGTCTCGGCATTGGAATTGCCGAGGGCGCACGCCATGCGCGTGGCCAAAGCCAAGGCCCTCGCAGTCCAGTCGCGTTTGGCCAGCAGCACCGATGCTTGCATTCTTGCCGCCGACACGGTCGTTGCCTGTGGTCGACGCATCCTGCCGAAGGCGGAGAATAGCGAGGCGGTAGAGGCCTGCCTTCGCTTGCTGTCGGGCAGACGTCATCGGGTGATGACGGCCGTGGTCGTGATCGGCAAAGAAGGCCGCATGCGCACCCGACTCTGCGAAACTCAGGTCGCATTCCGCCGCCTGGAGGACGAAGAAATCCGCGAGTACGCCTTGGCGGGCGAGGGGCGCGGCAAGGCCGGTGGCTATGCGATCCAGGGAAAGGCGGCCGTCTTCGTGCGCTTCATCGGTGGGTCCTATTCGAATGTCGTCGGGTTGCCGCTCACGGAAACCTACCAGATGCTAAAGGCGTGCGGCGCCGCCTGAACCTGTTAGACTGGGACGGCAGAAACCGTTGGAACCGAATGGCATCCGAAATCCTCATCAATGTGAGCCCTGCCGAGACGCGCGTCGCCTTCATTGAACAGGAACGTCTCAGCGAAGTGTTCTTCGAGCGAACGATTGTCGAGGACGAAGGCCATCGCCCTGGTCGCTCCGGTCACCGCTTGCTCGGCAACATCATGCTCGGCCGCGTGCAGCGTGTATTGCCCGGCATGCAGGCGGCCTTCGTGGATCTTGGCCTCGAGCGTGCAGGCTTTCTGGCAGCGAGGGAAGCCCGCTGCCTCGCCGACCTCCCCAGTTTCATGGACCAGCCCTGCATCACGAAATGTGTACGCGAAGGCGACGCCGTCCTCGTGCAGGTCATCAAGGACCCGATCAGCGAAAAGGGTGCGCGTCTCTCCGCTAACGTGACGCTGGCGGGTCGACTTGTCGTCATGGTGCCTAACCAGTCTGGAGTGGCGCTGTCCCGACGCATCGAGGACGAGGCCGAGCGCCGTCGCCTGACCACAATCATCAACGAGATCGTATCCGCTGACCCGCGCGTTCCCGCCGGCGCAGGGTTCATCGTTCGCACGGCAGCCCTAATGGCCACGCGCGATGACATTGCAACCGACATCGCGCGTCTCGGCGAGGAATGGCAGGCAATCCAGGGTCGCAAGCGCATGGCCAAGGTACCGGCCACGGTCTATCACGACCTCGATCCTGTCGAACGAACCCTGCGCGATGGCGTTGACGAAACAACCACCCGCATTGTTGTGGATGATCCCGAAGCCGCAGCGCGCGCACGCGCTTATGCCCAGCGCGCCATGCCCGAGGCGCTTCCGAAGATCCAGATCCACAATGGGCCCGGTGCGATTTTTGATGAGTACAGCATCGAGGCCGAAATCGAGGCGCTTCTCCAGCCCCGTGTCCGCCTGCCTTCCGGAGGCTGGATCACGCTCGAGGGAACCGAGGCGCTCACGTCGATCGATGTGAACTCGGGCAGTTACACCGAGGCCACCGGCCTCGAGGAGACCTCGCTGCGCACCAATCTGGAGGCTGCAGCCGAAATCGGTCGCCAACTGCGCCTGCGTGGCATCGGCGGACTGATTGTCATCGATTTCATCCATCTGAACGAGCCCGAGCACATCGCCCAGGTGCTGACCGTGCTGGCCGACAGTGTTGCCAGGGATCGGACGCCGACCCAGATCCTTCCAATGTCAGCTTTCGGCCTTGTTGAAATGACACGCAAGCGCGTGCGTGAACCTCTGGTCAAGCTGTTCACGGAGCAGTGCGAGCCCTGCCATGGCCATGGCCGCCTCAAGACAGTGGTTACGGTCGCAGCCGAGTTGCTACGCCGCGTGCAGCGCGAAGGCAGGGCACGTCCCGGCATCAAGCTGGTTGGTTTCGCCGCGCCTGAAATCGTTCGCTGGATTGAAGGGCAGGGGCCCGAGTTCATGCAGCGCCTGCGGCGATGCGCGCCAGCGGGCCTTCGTTTCGAGGCAAGGCCCGGCTTCAGCCGGTCCCAATACGACGTGGGAGCAGACGCATGACCACG
This sequence comes from uncultured Flavobacteriaceae bacterium, assembly GCA_964483585.1. Lineage (GTDB taxonomy): Bacteria > Pseudomonadota > Alphaproteobacteria > Micropepsales > Micropepsaceae > SZUA-430. The sequence goes on along the minus strand of CAZABH010000020.1, from coordinate 22,774 downwards.
GTGACCGCTCATTGTCCGATCTGTCGCCAGCCCGCGGAGCCCAAATTCCGTCCCTTCTGTTCGCGCAGGTGCGCCGACGTGGACCTCTCGCGCTGGCTCAAGGGAACATACGCCATCCCGGCCGAGGAAAGAGTACCCGATGTCGTCAAGGATGATGAATAGCCAAGCCAGTCTGCGCCCGCTGCTGCAAAAAGGCATCGTGATAGCCCCCGGCGTCCATGATGGACTGAGCGCGCGACAGGCCGTGCGTGCTGGCGCCGAGGCCGTCTACATGACGGGTTTCGGCGTTGCAGGATCACTCCTAGGCGTCCCCGATATTGGTGTCGTCAGTGCCACCGAGATGATGGAACGGGTGCGCGCCCTTGTCCCGGCTGCGGCCCCAGTGCCCCTGATTGCCGACGGCGACAATGGCCACGGCGGGTCCGCGAACATCGAGCGCATGGTGCAGGCCTACGAACAGGCTGGCGCCGCAGCCATCCAGCTCGAGGATCAGGTCCTGCCCAAGCGCTGCGGCCATATGGATGGCAAGGAACTGGTGGGGCGGGAAGAGGCGGTGGCCAGGATCCGAACCGCGGTCGCCGCTCGCACCAGCATCGATTTCCTGGTGATTGCCCGCACCGACGCGCGCAGCGTGAAGGGAATGGACGAAGCGCTCTGGCGCGCAGACGCCTTCCTCGCCGCCGGAGCCGACATTCTCTTCGTGGAGGCCCCCCAGGGCATCGAGGAACTTCAGCAGATAGGTAACCACTTCCGCGGCGTGCCGCTGATGGCCAACATGGTGGAGGATGGAAAGACGCCGCGCCTGGCGCCCAAGGATCTCGAACGGCTGGGTTATCGGCTGGTCATCTATCCCGTCAGCGCGATCCTCGCCGCGGCAGCCACATATGCGAATGTCTATCGCCATGTGCTGGCGGGCCAGGAAATCCCTGGCGACCAGAGGGTGACCTTCCAGGACTACAACGCACTCATGGGCCTTGAGGCTTATCGCAAGCGTGACTGATTAGGCCGAGCGACCGCGTGCCTCGATGGCCCAGATGGCCGACAACCGATCGTCCTCAACGACATGGAACTGATCATACAGGTTCACCGTCGGATCGCAGTGTGGCGTTGTGCAGCAAATGATGGATCCCGGCGAAAGGCACCGATCGGTTCCACCCAGCATCACGCCACCCTGCTCGTCGCCAAAGAAGAAATAGCTGGCGCCCTCGAACGCACCCGACGCGATCGCGGGTGGTCCTGCCTCGGTCGCAAACGACTTCAGCCCGGCATCCGTCGTGACCAGCCCGGGGATGGTCGAGCTGATGACCGTGGTATGCACGAACAAGGACGTATCGAACGGAAGAGGCTGGTCGTTCTCGCCTTTGACCGCGCCATACTCCTTGTCCATGAAGACATAGGACCCGGCCTGGATTTCCGTGAACACGCCAGCCTCGGCGTCGATTGTGAACGTGCCTGTCCCACCCCCCGAGATGATGCCGCAGGCCAAGCCCTCGCCAACCAGCACGTCGCGCATGACCGCAACCTGCTTCAGCGCGGTAAGGTTGCGCGCACGCCGATCAACATGGCTTTCGACATGTTGCAGATGGCCCGCATAGGCCTGCAGGCCCTGGAAGGACAAGCCGGGCGCGGCCGCAATGCGATGCGCCAGCTCGATCGCTGGGGCTCCGGGCGTCACACCCGTGCGATGCAGCCCGATGTCGAGATCCAGCAGCACTTTCAGCACCTTTCCGTGGGCCATCGCAGCCTTTGCAAGACCATCGACACCCGTCGCGCTATCGACGACAATCATGAAGTCGCCAAGGCGGGCGTTCAGCCGCGCCACCCGGTCGAAGCCCTGCGGCGTGACGACCGGCGACGTGACAAGGATTCCATCGATCCCGGCATCCGCAAGCGCTTCCGCCTCACCCAGCTTGGCGCAGCAAATGCCAACCGCACCCGCCGCAATCTGGCGGCGGGCAATCTCGGCGCTCTTGTGGGTCTTGGCATGCGGCCGCAGCTTGAGGTGATGCGCATCGCACCAGGCTTGCATGGCGCGGATGTTGCGCTCGAGCGCCTTGAGGTCGATCACGAGCGCTGGCGTCGCAAGCTGGTGCGCCGATCCCGCTTTGCCAATAAGGTGTGCGTTGAGGCTTCCCATGTCAGTCCGCACGCGCATTCTTGCCGAGGAAGCCGAACATGTGACCCGCCACATTGCGCATCTGGATCTGCTCCGAGCCTTCGGTGATCCGGTAGCGCCGATGGTGGCGATAGATGTGCTCGAACGGCTTGTGGCGTGAATAACCCATGCCGCCATGCACCTGCATCGCCCAATCGGCAGCCTCACAGCAGAACCGGTTGGCCCAGTAGTTGCACATCGACACCTTGTCAGACAGCTGCACCTGGATCTCCGGGCCCGTCATCTGATCCATCTCCCACGCCGTCTTGTAGATCAGCAGGCGCAGCATCTCAGCCTGCGTCATCAGTTCGACGGTCGGGAACTGGATCGCCTGGTTCGAGGCCAACGGCTTGCCAAAGGGCTTGCGGGCGCGCGCGTAGTCGATGCTCTCGTTGAGGCAATAGACACCAGCACCAAGCGATGAGGCGGCCTGCCGGATGCGGTTCTCGTGCACGAAATGCCGCGCGAGCACCAGCCCGTTATCGATCGGGCCGAACACCGCATCATCCGGCACCCAAACATCCTTGAAGGTCACATGCGCGTGGTCGGTCGGCATGTTGAAGGTCCAGTAATAGAACTCGACCTTCACGCCGGGTGATTCCATCGGGACCAGGAAGCACGTGATGCCGCGGGCATCGCCATCGTTCCCGCTCGTGCGCGCGAACACCATGTCGTAGTTCGCGACATGCACGCCCGTGTTCCAGAACTTCTCGCCATTGATGCGCCAGCCCTTGCCGTCCCTGACCGCACGCGTCTCCATCCAGGTCGCATCCGAACCATGTTTTGGCTCGGTCAGGCCGAACGCAGCGCGATGCGTGCCCGCAAGCATGCCGTTGATGAACTCGTCGCGCTGCTTGGGCGTTCCGAAGTCGCGGAACATCAGCACCTGCGGGAAGTTGCCCACGATCGAGCTTTCGTTCTGCAGGTCGTTGTGCAGCCCCAGGCCCTTCGCCGCCAGGTGCTCGCGGATGATCGCCATGGCCAGGTTGCCGATATCCTGGCCGCCATACTCCTTCGGAAGGGGAAGCCGCAGGAACCCCGCCTTGTCGGCGCGCCGGCGCATCTCGCGCAGAAGGTCTTCCCACTCGTGCCGCGGCAGGCCATCCCGGTCCCAGTCGGTCCGCGCATGCTCGCGCCGATGGTCGAAGAAGCGGATATTGTCGTTCTCGTTTTCGAGCGGCTTGATCTCGCGCGCGATGAACTCGTCCATGCGCGCCAGCAGGTCCTTGATGTGTGGTGGAATGTGAAAATCCATGGGCCTGTATCCCCTCTGAAAATGACAATGCGCGACATTAGCGCCTGACAGGTTGACAGACAAACGCCCCTGCGCGATCAGCTCCAGCATGAAACCAGAGCTCTTTCGTCTGAAGCGCGCCTCTTACCCCTTCTTCAGGCAAGTCATCGCGCGTTTCAGCGACATGGACACCGAGGGGCATCTCAACAACGTTGCGCTTGCCTCCTTCTACGAGGATGCGCGGGTGTCATTCCTGCGGGCAGCAACACAGGGCGGGCGACCGTTCCGCTTTGTAATCGCACACATATCCATCAGTTACCTGACCGAAGCCCACTACCCCGGGAACTATGACGTGGGCCTTGGCATCTCCCGGTTTGGCACAACATCCTTCGGGATCGGGTGCGGCCTTTTCATGGGTGATACCTGCGTTGGAACTTGCGACACGACACAGGTGACCATCAGCGATTCCGGACCCATTCCACTACCGCAGGGACTACGTGATCTGCTGGATCAAGCCCGCCTTTTTTCGACGCAACGCCCATGAGGTCGCGCATACCCTGCCGCGCTTGACGCTTTGGCAGCTGCAGCGTAAAAGCCCGCTCCCTTGCCGCGGACCTGGTCCTTGGCGCACACGAATCTGACCCGAGCCGAAGATGATGATGCGCGCAGAAACGTTTGTTATGACCTCGTCTCATGGGGCAGTGGCTCCATGGGGCGCAGCCAACGCCATCTCCGGAGGCGCATCCTGACCGAACCTGCCAAAGGTTCTGTTGTGACCCCTCCCGAGTTGGCGCTCCGGAGGGGTTTTTTGTGCCTTCGCCGGGACCCCGCCAAAGTACCCCGAAAGCCCTGACGAACGCATGAGAACGCAAATGCCTGCCCTCCTGATGCACCTGCGCAACCCCGCATTGATCCCCTGGATCAGCGAAGCCCGCGCGCTGATGAAGGTGTCCCTGCCGCTGATCGCGATGCAGTTGTCGCAGTTCGGCCTCGTGACGACGGATGTCATCATGGTGGGCGCCTTGGGCGAGAAGCCGCTCGCAGCCACCAGCATCGGCGCCGTCATGTTCTACATTGCCTGGCTCTCGGGCTATGGCCCGGTCATGGCTGTTTCGCCGGTCGTGTCGCACATCCTGGGTGCCAATCCGGATGACTTTGCCAATGCCCGCAAGGCCGTGCGCATGGGGCTCTGGGCCGTGGCGATCGTCTCGCTTCCCCTGATCGCATTGCTCACCATGTCGAGGCCAGCCCTCATCGCTCTCGGCCAGCCCGAGGAAGTGGTGGACATGGCCATGCCGTGGATCTCGATTGTCGCGTGCGGCTTGCCGTTCACGCTGGGCTTTGGCGTCTTGCGGAATTTTGCCTCTGCGACAGGGCGCCAAAACGAGGTCCTTGGCATCGCCGTAGCAACTCTGCTCGTGAACATCGCCCTCAACTACGTGCTCATCTATGGCAAGTTTGGGGCCCCCGCGCTGGGTATTACGGGCGCGGCCATTGCGACGGCTGCCTCATACGCTTTTTCGTTCTTCGCGATGCTGGGGCTGCTGGCCTTTGCACCGCATTTCAGTCAGTACAGGCTGCTGCGGGATTTGCGTAAGCCTGACTGGGCACGGCTGCGAGAACTGTTTCGCCTGGGCGTGCCCATGGGCATGGCCATGATCTTCGAATCCATGCTCTTCAACGCCGCGACGCTGATGATGGGCACATTCGG
>CAZABH010000020.1:8286-17574 GCA_964483585.1 uncultured Flavobacteriaceae bacterium | reverse complement strand
CGGGGGAGGCCGCCGAGGTGCGAAGGCTCGCCGCCACTTTCCTTGTCTTTGCAGCGCTCTTCCACTTGTTCGACGCGCTCCAGGTCACGGGGCAATTGGCGCTGCGGGGTCTCAAGGATGCCAGCGTGCCGATGTGGATCGCGGCCGTCAGCTATTGGTTGGTGGGCTTTGTCGTCGCCTGGATCCTCGCCTTCTGGCTGGGCTGGCAGGGCACGGGCGTCTGGATCGGGCTGACCGCCAGCCTCGCTGTTGCCGCCGCGGGCATGGTATGGCGCTTCGAGTGGCTATCGCGCGCGCACTGCAGATGATGAGGGGGCACCGGCAGTATCCTTAATTCAATCAAGTGCGTGAGCAGCCCTCGAGTTTGTGGAATTGATGAAGTCGGCGACATTCCGCCGGACCCTGTTCACCGCAGCCCGCAATGCCACCGCAACTCGAGAAAGCGATCAAAAGTCCGGCCATGATCCTGACATGGGCGGCGATCCTGTTCCTCGTTGCGCTCACCTTCTTGCGTCCAGAGTGGCATGGCATATTCGAGGTGGTGCCCGAGGAAGCCGCACTCAAGCGTGTCGAGGGGACATTGGTGGCGTTCCGCCAGCATAGAAACGAGGAGGGGCTCCGTTTCCAGCTCTCGGGCAGCAACGATTACTTTGTCCTTTCGGCCCACGCAGGGGCCGAGCCCGCCATCCGCCGCTCTCTGCCGGGTGCGCGTTTCTCGGTCCTCTATGACCCCACGCGTCAGAAGACGCCGCTCTGGACCAAGCGACCGTCCTATGTGGTCTATGTGGTCTTCGTTGACGGATCGCCGGTGCGACCCTACCGGCTTGTGGCCGCCGAAGCCGCAAGGGATTTCGCCTGGGCCCCCCTGGCAGGTGGTTTTGCAGCGTTGTCGGCGCTGGGCCTGCTGGTCTGGGCGGCTTTGATCCGCTTCCGGCGGCAACAAACCCGGCCAAATTCGGCCATCGGCTCTCACGAGGCGGGTTAAACCGCCGCGCCCCTCGCGCTCCCTCTTGTAACTTGGCCGGGTTTCTGGCTATTTCCCGCCCCTTGAATGAACGGCCGGGCGGGGCATGCCCAGGCGGTTCTGAAGCCTGGGGCTTTTGCCCTCGGCGAACGCGTTCCAGCATAAGGAGACCGAAATGCCCAAGTTGAAGACAAAATCAGGCGCGAAGAAGCGCTTCAAGATGACGGCCACCGGAAAGGTCAAGCATGGCGGCGTGATGAAGCGCCACCGCCTGATCCGCCGCAGTTCCAAGCGCAAGATGCACGCACGCGGAACCTTCGTTCTCTCCGAGAGCGATACGCCGCGCGTAAAGCTCTGGATGCCCTATAACCGGTAAGGACCAACATCGATGTCACGTGCACCTCGTGCGGTTCCAAGCCGCGCCCGCCGCAAGAAAGTTCTAGCCCAGGCCAAGGGTTTCCGCGGTCGTCGCAAGAACAATATCACCACCGCCAACGCAGCTGTCGACAAGTCGGGCCAGCACGCCTACATCGGCCGCAAGCTGCGCAAGCGCAATTTCCGCGCCCTCTGGATCCAGCGCATCAACGCCGCCGTTCGCGAGCACGGCCTGACCTATGGCCGATTTATCAGCGGTCTCGGCAAGGCGGGGATCGCGGTTGACCGCAAGATCCTGGCCGACCTCGCCGTGCGCGAGCCCGAGGCCTTCAAAGCCCTGGTCACCCAGGCAGCAAGCGCGGCGAATTAGGGCTGTTCGAGTATCCAGTTCGTTTCGCCGTTCTTCATCCGGAACCGGCCCTGACGATTCGCATCCTGCGGATTGTCAGGCGCATCCGGGATAGAACTATCGAAGTCGAATCGGAACGAACGCCATGCAAGACCTTGAAACGACCGAACGCGATGCGCTCACCCGCATCAACGACGCCCTAGACGAAGCCGCACTCGAGGCCGTCCGCGTCGAGCTTCTGGGCAAGAAGGGCTCCATCAGCGAACTGCTGAAGTCGCTGGGCGCCCTCAGCCCCGACGAACGCAAGACATTCGGCGCCCAGGTCAACGCAATGCGCGACCGCGTGTCGGCGCGCCTGTCCGATCGCAAAGCGCAGCTCGGCGACATGGCGATGGAGGCCCGGCTCGCAACTGAGCGCGTTGACGTCACCCTGTCCCCGAGGCCTGAACTGTCGGGCCGCGTTCACCCCGTTTCCCAGATCCTCGACGAAGCCATCGCCATCTTCGCCGATATGGGGTTCTCGATCGCCGAGGGGCCCGAGATCGAGCTTGATGATTACAACTTCACCAAGCTGAACATCCCGCCCGAGCATCCGGCGCGGCAGATGCATGACACCTTCTACCTCAGGCCGAAGCCCGACGGGTCGCGCCATCTCTTGCGTACGCACACCTCGCCCGTACAGGTCCGCACCATGCTGGCCCAGAAGCCGCCGATCCGCATCATCGTGCCGGGACGGGTCTACCGCATGGACTCCGACCAGACGCACACCCCGATGTTCCACCAGATTGAAGGTCTTGTCATCGACGAGAGCGCGCATATGGGCCACCTGAAGTGGATCCTCGAGGAATTCTGCCGTGCGCTCTTCGAGGTTCCCAAGGTGGAAATGCGGCTGCGGCCCTCGCACTTCCCCTTCACTGAGCCCTCGGCCGAGGTCGACATCCGCTGTGATCGTTCCGGTGCCGAGATCAAGCTGGGGCAGGGCAATGATTGGCTCGAGATCCTCGGTTGCGGCATGGTCCATCCCAAGGTCATCGAGATGTGCGGCCACGATCCCGCAAAATACCAGGGCTTCGCGTGGGGCATGGGTCTCGACCGTCTCGCCATGCTGAAATACGGCGCGCCAGACCTGCGCGCCTTCTTCGACGCCGACATACGCTGGCTCCGGCATTACGGGTTCGCGGCCCTCGATGTCCCCTCGCTCGCCGGAGGGCTCACCCGATGAAATTCACCCTCTCTTGGCTCAGGGACCATCTAGACACCGACGCGTCCGTCGAGAAGATCGCCGACACGCTCACCCATATCGGCCTCGAGGTCGAAAGCGTCGAGGACAAGGCGCGTGACCTCGCGGCCTTCACGGTCGCCTATGTGGTCTCGGCTGAAAAGCACCCCAACGCCGACAAGCTGCGCGTCTGCATCGTCGACACGGGCACCGAGAAACTGCAAGTCGTCTGCGGTGCGCCCAACGCGCGCACCGGCATGAAGGGTGTGTTCGCCCGCTCTGGAACGGTGATCCCTGCGACCGGCCTCGAGCTCAAGAAATCGTCGATCCGCGGTGTTGAATCGAATGGCATGCTCTGCTCCGAACGCGAGATGGGCCTGAGCGAGGAACACGACGGCATCATCGACCTGCCGGAAGATGCACCGGTGGGAAAGCCGTTCGCCGAGATCCTGGGCCTCAACGATCCGGTTATCGAAATCAAGCTGACGCCCAACCGGCCGGATTGTACCGGCGTGCGCGGCATCGCCCGCGACCTCGCCGCAGCAGGCCTCGGCCGCCTCAAGCACGAGCAGCCGATCAATATCGCCGCGCGCTTCAACAATCCGGTTCAGATCGGCCTGCGCTTCGAGCACGCCGACCGCGGCGCGTGCCCGGTCTTCGCCGGCCGCCTGGTGCGCGGCGTGAAGAACGGCCCCTCGCCGGAATGGCTGCAGCAGCGTCTCAAGGCCGTGGGCTTGCGTCCAATCTCGACGCTCGTCGATATCACCAACTTGATCTCCCTCGATCGCGCGCGCCCGCTGCACGTCTATGATGCCGACAAGCTGAAGGGCGAGATACATGCGCGCCTGGCACGCACCGGGGAGTCACTGCTGGCGCTTGACGGCAAGACCTATGCGCTCGACGCCGAAATGTGCGTCATCGCCGACGACAGCGGCGTACTTGGCCTTGCCGGCGTCATGGGCGGTGAAAGCACCGGTGTGACCGAGACAACCACCAATGTCTTCATCGAGAGCGCCTGGTTCGATCCCGTGCGCACGGCGCGCACTGGTCGCGAACTCGGTATCAATTCTGACGCCCGCTATCGCTTCGAGCGGGGCGTCGACCCGGACTACGTTGCCGGCGGTCTCGACCTCGCCACGAAGATGGTGGTCGACCTCTGCGGCGGCGAGCCCAGCGACCTGACAGTTGCCGGCCGCGCGCCCGACACGCGCCGCGAGATCACCTTTGACCCGGCGCTGGTTGAGAAGCTCTGCGGCGTGAAGATGCACCAGACCGAAGCCATGGGCATTCTGGATCGCCTGGGCTTCAAGGCGACCGTCGGCACACGCGTGACGGTTCCGGGTTGGCGTCCCGATGTCCACGGGCCGGCCGATCTCGTCGAGGAAGTCATCCGCATCTACGGGCTCGACAAGGTTCCCTCTACGCCTTTGCCGCGGCCAGCTGCAGTGCCACTACCGGTTCTGACACCGATGCAAAAGCGTGTGCGCGCATCGCGCCGCACACTCGCCGCGCGCGGACTGTCCGAAGCCATAACATGGTCATTTGTGTCTCAGTCGCAGGCCGCCCTGTTCGGCGGCGTGCCTGAAGCCCTTGTTCTGGCGAACCCCATTTCCGCCGACCTCGACGCGATGCGCCCAAGTGTGCTCCCGGGACTTCTGGCAGCTCTGCAACGCAACGCCGCGCGCGGCCAGAAGGATCTGGCCCTGTTCGAAGTGGGGCCTCAATTCCACGGAGCAGACCCCGGCCAGCAGGTGACAGCGGCTACGGGCGTGCGCACCGGGGCAGGGCCCCGCCATTGGTCGAAGCATCAGTGGGCGGCGGATGTGTTCCAGGCCAAGGCCGATGTCTTCGCCATTCTCGAGACCTGCGGCGTCGCACCCGAAAGCGCGCAGGTCTCGACCGACGCGCCGGCCTGGTACCATCCTGGTCGCTCGGGCGTCCTGCGTCTCGGACCCAAGCTTGTTCTCGCCTGTTTCGGCGAGCTGCACCCGCGTGTGCTGAAGGCGTTCGACCTGCCAGGCCCTGTCGCAGCGTTCGAGGTTTTGCTCGAAGCTCTACCCGCAGCCAAGCCGAAGCCCACCAAGACAAAGCCGCGCCTCGAGGTCTCGGACTTCCAGGCAGTCGATCGCGACTTCGCCTTCCTGGTTAAGTCATCCGTTCCCGCCGCCGACGTGGTCAAGGCCGCTGCGACCGCCGAACGCGGACTGATTGAAAGCGTTAGCGTTTTCGATGTCTACGAGGGCAAGGGTGTTGAACCCGGGCACAAGTCGATCGCAATTAGCGTGCGCCTGCAACCAAAGGAACGCACGCTCTCCGAGGGCGACATCGACGCCGTCTCCCAGAAAATTGTCGCCGCCGTGATGAAGGCCTGCAGCGCAACACTGCGCAGCTGAGTCTGTCTAGCCCTCAGGTTTCTCTGCTGGCTGTGGGGCAGGGGCGTCTTTCGATGGCGGCTTCCAGTCAGGCGGCAGCAGCGAGATCTTGTCGATGGTACAGCGTTCGTGAAACCCGTCGGTTGACGAGAAGATCATCGTGTCGCCGGGACGAAGGCACAAGCTCATGTTGTCAACGCGCGTTGAGTGCGCCCATTTCGCCTGCCTGCAGTTCGCAAAGAACACCAGCTGGAAACGCTTCGACCCAGCGCGAACAACCACCGTCTTGTCATCGATGTAGGACCAGCCCGAAATCTGGTTGGCGAACAGGCAGGGTTCCGGCTTCTTGTCCGGCGTCTCCGCCGAAGCCCCGGCGCCATTCGCCAGCAGGCCCACGGAAAGTGTAGCCGCAGCAACAGCAACAGGCGCGAAATGCATCCTCATGACGACCCTCCCGGTCATGGTTAACAAGCCATCAGGATACTGGCGAGTAACCCTGCCAAAAACCAGCCAATCTTATACGGCTAGGCGCAGATGGGGAATTACCGCGCGACGCTACTCCTTTCGGGAGAGCTTGACCTTGCGTCGCAACAGATTTGTGTCATCGAAAAGTGACAATGCAACGATCCGAAGCAATTTTTTATCGTCTGGTGAAGAAGATGTGTGGGCAGGCAATCGACGGTTGCTCACCCATCCATTAGCTTCCCGAAGGGGGAGATGGCGGGGGCCCATGTCGTCCACACGCGGTCTGCAAAGACAGGATGTGGAAGATGGAGCGCCTTTCACCCGGGGAAGTTTTACGTCAGCGGCTTGTGCCTCCTCGCGGGGGCTTGCAGCCTGGACCGCCGAGCGGTCCATCAGGGAGAGTGAGTGATGTCAGGTACGAAGGGTTCCATCGGATACCTTAACGACGACGCAGCCGAATTTCAGCTTGTCAGGACCACCTCCATGAACCCGAACCTTTCGGCACCTGTCGTGCCCGTGGACGCTCTGGCCGCGACCCAGCCAACGGAAAGCGACATGCCCAGCCTGATCACGCTGGACGAGGCTCTGGCACCGGACGGCGCTCCCATCACCTCGCTTCTCTTGCGCGACCAGTCGCCGGGCCTCTTTCTCGCGACCAGCGTCACGCATGATGACGGCATCGGCTTCTTTTGCGTCTGCACGGCATGCACGGGCGGTGACCAGAAGCCGGCCCCGGGGCCAGTCATCACGCCAGCCCTTGGCGACGACATCCCGGACGACATTTCCTCGACCGTGACGCTGGCGATCGGCAGCACCCTGTCCAGCAGTATCCAGTCATCGGGTGACCGCGACTATATCAAGGTGTCCCTGGTAGCAGGACAAACCTACACCTTTGCGCTTGAGACAACAGGGCTCGTCGATCCCTATCTCGAACTGCGTAGCACGGCCAACGTGCTCCTCAAGGAGAACGATGACGGCGGCATTCTCTACGACTCATTCCTGACCTATACGCCGACCGTGACGGGCGATTACTTCATCGTGGCGCGCGACTATAGCTCGGCGACCGGTAGCTACGACCTAACGGCCGCGGCGATCCAGACCGGCAACTCCTCGCCCACGACTTTCATCAGCAACGGCAAGACGCCCTTCTCCTGGGATGAAGCTGCGATCCAGATCTCTCGCACGGGCGCCAGCTGGGCGAATGATTTCCAGACCTCTGCTGTCGTGACGTACGCCTATCGATCGACCGCGCCATCCACCATGCCCAGTGACACGGCAGGCTTTACCCGTTTCTCGGCAGCTCAGATTGCAGCGAATGAGGCGGCCTTGGCGTCGTGGGCGGATGTCGCCAACATCACCTTTGTGCGCCAGGGTTCGGGCACATCAGGCGATGCGGCCTACTCGAACAGTGCAACCATGCTGTTTGCCAATTACTCATCAGGCGCGTCCGGAGCTGCGGCCTTTGCCTATCTGCCCTCCACGGCCAACACATCTTTCAGCAGCGCACAGGGCGACGTCTGGATCAACGCGTCCATCGGCTATAACGCCAATCCGATCATTGGCGACTACGGCCCCCATGTGCTGCTGCACGAGATCGGTCATGCGATCGGCCTCAGCCACCCGGGCGACTACAACGCAGCACCCGGCGTCTCGATCACGTATTCCGCCAATGCCGAGTACTTCAACGACTCGCGCATGTTCTCCTCCATGAGCTATTTTGGCTCCTCGAACACCGGCGGCAATGTGCCCGGCTTCGCCTCGACGCCAAGCCTGCACGATATTGCTGCAATTCAGCGCCTCTATGGCGCGAACATGACGACACGAACAGGGGACACGGTATACGGGTTCAACTCGAACACGACCGTTGCAAGCTTCATCCTGACCTCCGCCAGCCAGGGCGCAGTCTTCGCCATCTGGGACGCAGGCGGCAACGACACCCTCGATCTCTCTGGCTATTCGCAGAACGCCACGATCGACCTGCGTGAAGAAGCCTACTCCAGCGCAGGCCCCACCGGCATCCACAACATCGCGATTGCCCGTGGCGCGATCATCGAGAACGCAATCGGTGGCTCGGGCGACGATACGATCACCGGCAACGCCGCCGACAACACGCTGCGGGGCAACCTTGGGATCGATATCCTCTTTGGCAATGACGGCGACGATATCCTGATCGGCGGCTTTGGTGCCGACACGCTGAACGGCGGCAACGGCACTGACACGGCCTCCTATGTCGACTCCACCTCGGCCGTGACGGTCAACCTCCTCGCAGGAACGGCCTCGGGCGGCGAGGCCTCCGGCGACAGCTTTGTCTCCATCGAGAACCTGACAGGCTCGGCCCACGGCGACACGCTGACCGGCAACAACAGCGCCAACATTCTCATCGGCCTCGCCGGCAACGACACGCTCCAGGGCTTGGGCGGCGACGACACGCTCGACGGCGGCAGCGGCGACGATGTGCTGGTCGGTGGCGCCGGGAATGATACCTACATCGTCGATAGCAGCGCAGACAGTGTCGTCGAAGCCGCCGGCGAAGGCGTCGACATCGTCCAGTCCTCCGCGAGCTTCATCCTTTCCGCCAACATCGAAGGCCTGACCATGACGGGTTCGGCCAACATCAACGGAACCGGCAACGATCTCGACAACGTCATCACAGGCAACAGCGGCAACAACACCCTCGACGGCGGCACAGGCGCCGACACGCTGATCGGCGGCGAAGGCAACGACATCTACATCATCGACAACCTCGCCGACGCCGTCACCGAAAACGCCGACGCCGGCACCGACGAAATCCGCACAACCCTCGCGACATACACCCTCGGCGCAAACCTCGAGAACCTGACCTATACGGGAACGGGGAGCTTCACCGGCACAGGCAACGCGCTGGCCAACGTGATCACAGGCGGGGCGGGGGATGATGTTCTGGAGGGCGGTGGAGGGAATGACACCCTGATCGGAGGGTTGGGTGCGGACACGCTGAATGGTGGGGACGGTTTGGATACAGTCTCCTATGCAAATTCCGCAGTGGGTATCGTAGCCTACCTTGAGTTCGGTGGCGCATCGGGTGGAGAGGCAGAAGGCGACGTTTTCAACTCGATTGAAAACCTTACTGGCTCAGCCCAGAGCGATCAGCTCTTTGGCGACAGCGCCGATAATGTGCTTTCTGGTGGAGACGGCGATGACTATCTTGTTGGCGGAGGCGGGGTAAACACGCTGATTGGCGGTGTGGGGAATGATTATTACGTGATTGAGAATGGGTCGGACGTCGTGACGGAAGGTGCAGGCGAAGGTTATGATAGCCTGTCTACGTCATTATCGACTTACACGCTTGCAGCCAACGTTGAGGACTTGTTCTTTACCGGTACGGGGGATTTCATTGGCACGGGCAATGGGACTGGGAACAGTCTATATGGGGGCGCTGGCAATGACACGTTATCTGGCGGTGGCGGTAATGACGGCCTGATTGGTGGCTTGGGTAATGACACGCTAATCGGTGGAGACGGCGATGACTATCTTGTTGGCGGAGGCGGGGTAAACACGCTGATTG
>CAZABH010000020.1:0-8186 GCA_964483585.1 uncultured Flavobacteriaceae bacterium | reverse complement strand
GTGGCTTGGGTAATGACACGCTAATCGGTGGAGACGGCGATGACTATCTTGTTGGAGGCGCCGGTGACGACACCTTCTTCTTCTTCGACGCCGATGGGATCGCGACCGATACCATCACCGACTTCGACGCAGCAGGCAACGATGTCATCAGCCTCACCATGGCGGGCATCCTCAGCTTCACCGACGTCCAGGCTCGCATGACGCAGGTTGGCGCCGACGTCCTGCTCGACTTCGACACCACCGACATCCTGCTGCTGAACACAACCCTCGCCAGCATGACGGCCGACGACTTCATCTTCGGTGGCGGGCCCTGAGCCCGTCCACCCGCCCGGCACACGAAACAGAAATGTGAATCAGGTCCGACGAAAGTGTCTCTCGTGTATCAGGACAACCTGAGAAACCACGCGGATGAGCCCACCGCATGGTTAACCGTCGCCTGAGCCCACGCGCAAGCCGGCACAAAACCGAGGCTCTACGGCCGGTTAGTTCGATCCGGCCCTTTTTATTTACCGCCAACGTGGCATACCGTCCCAAGCGGGACAGGTCCGCCTGATCAAGAGGCACCGTCCCGCCAGGGGTCAGCGCCGGGCAAGGGGCAAAACACGCATGCAGACATTCCGCAGCGCTGTGGCAACCGCAGCGTTTCTCGCGCTGACGGTCGTCGCGTTCATCACGGCCAGACCAGGCAACGCGGACGACGACAAGGCCGCGCCACCAGCAGTGCCCGTGCGGATCGCGATCGCGGCCCCTTCGGCCGATGCCGGCCGCATCATCGTCTCGGGCACCATCACCTACAAGCGCGAGCAGGTCCTCAGCTTCAAGACGGGCGGCGTCGTCCACCGCTACGCCGTTGATGCCGGGGACACGGTAAAGCAGGGCGATCCTCTGGTCAGTGCCGACCCCTCCGACACGGCCGGCCGTCGCGCCGAGGCAGAGGCAGCCTTCGATGCGGCCAAGGCCAACCTCGAGCGTGTCACCAAGCTTCATGCAAGCGGGGCCGAGTCGACCGCCCGTCTCGACGATGCCCGCACCATCTTCCAGCGCGCAAGTGCAGCCCTCTCCTCCGCCCGCTTCGACGAAAGCCGCGCCGCCCTGGTCGCAGCCACCGACGGCGTGGTTCTCGTGCGGCACGCCGAGGTCGGCCAGCAGATGGCACCCGGCGCGCCGGTTATCACGTTGGGCGACACCACCTCGGGCATGATCATGCGCGCGCCCCTGTCCGACACGCAGGTCGTGCGCGTGCGCACAGGCGACAGCGCCCGCCTCAGCATCGCCGGTGGAACGCTCGAGCTGGAAGGAACGGTCACGCGCATCGGTGCCAAGGCCAACCCCCTGACGGGAGCCTTCGATGTCGAGATCACGTTGGCCACAGTTCCCGACGGCCTGCGCAGCGGCCTCGTCGCCGAGGCAAGTCTGACACCATCCATAGGCGATGCCAGCCAGAAACTGGTCGCCGTGCCCGCCATCGCGCTCATCGAAGGGCAGGGTGACGCCGCCTATGTCTTCGTCATTTCGCCTGATCGCAAGGCGAGCCGCGTCGCGGTGACAATTGCAGGCTTTGCCGGCGAGAGGGTGCTGGTCAAGAGCGGATTGAAAGCCGGCGACCAGGTCGCCACATCCGGCGCTGCCTATCTGCGCAACGGCCAGTCCGTCGCGATCGAAGAAGAGAGGCCGGCACCGCCGGCCATGCGCAAGTGAGCGGTTTCACCTCGTTCTTCGTACGCAACTGGCAGTTCACGCTGGTCATCTTCCTGATGCTGGCGATCATCGGTGCCAGTTCGGTGCGCCAGATCCCGCGCGCCGAAGACCCGAGCTTCCCCGTCCCCATCGTCATTGTGCGCGCGATCCTTCCAGGAGCGGCTGCCGCCGACATGGAGAAGCTTGTCGCCGATCCGCTTGAGCGCGTCATCGATGCCCTTGAGGACGTCAAGCGCATCGACACCACGCTGCGCGACGGCGTTGCTGTGGTCGTCACAGAGTTCGAGTGGACCACCGACCCTGACAAGAAATTCGACGAAGTCTCGCGCGAGCTCAACGCCCTGCGCCCCCAGCTCCCCGCCAACCTTCTCTCGCTGCGGGTCGAGAAGATCCGCACCTCCTTGACCAACATCGTGCAGATAGCCTTCCTGAGCGAGACGGCGAGCATCCGGACGCTGGAAGATACGGCCCGCGACCTCAGCGACATCATCGAGCGCATCCCGGGCATACGCGAGGCCGAGGTCTGGGGTGCTCCCCCGACCGAGGTGCGCATCTCGGTCGATATGGGCAAGCTCGCCGAGCGGCGCATCCCCATCTCGACCGTTGCCAACGTCCTGCGCGCAGAAGCCGTCGACACGCCGCCCGGCGCCATCCATTCCGGCGCCCGCCGCTTCAACGTCAAGGCAACAGGTGCCTTCGATTCACTCGAAGAGATCAGGGACACCGTTATCGCCACGGTCGACGGACGTGCCCTGCGCGTGCGCGACATCGCCGAGGTCGACTGGGCTTACGCCGAACTCAGGCACGAGACCCGATTCAACGGCAAGCGCGCCATCTTCCTCAGCGCCAACATGATGGACAATGAGGACGTCTTCACCATCCGTGATCGTATCTTCAAGGCGATCGATGCCTTCGAGGCAGACCTGCCGCAGGGCGTGACCATGGAGCGGGCGTTCGACCAGTCCAAGAACGTGGCCAAGCGGCTGAACACGCTGGCCCGGGACTTCTCGATCGCCCTCGGCCTGGTGCTCATCACGCTGCTGCCGCTGGGCTGGCGCGCCTCGATCGTTGTCATGATCTCGATACCCCTGTCGCTGGCCATTGGCGTGACCCTTCTGCTCTATACGGGCTTCACGATCAACCAGCTCTCGATCTCGGGCTTCATCCTGGCCCTGGGCCTGCTTGTCGATGACTCCATCGTCGTGACCGAGAATATTGCCCGCCACCTGCGCGAAGGGAAGACGAGGCTACAGGCAGCACTGGCCGGCACCAGCCAGATCGGGATCGCCGTGGTTGGCTGCACGGCAACGCTGATGCTGGCCTTCCTGCCGCTGCTGTTCCTGGCCGAAGGTGCGGGCAAGTTCACGCGCTCGCTGCCCGTCGCCGTGCTCTACACGGTGGGCGCATCGCTGATCGTCTCGCTGACCATCATTCCCTTTCTTGCAACCCGCCTCCTGTCACGCCACGAGCACCCGGAAGGCAACATCGTCCTGCGCATGGTCATGGCTGGCATCCATGGCGTCTATCGTCCCATACTGCATTTCACGTTGCTCAGGCCACGTTTCGTCATCGCCGTCGCCATGCTGGGCTTCGCCCTGTCCCTGCTTTTGGTCCCGCGTCTTGGCTTCAGCCTGTTCCCGCCGGCAGAGACCCCGCAATTCGTCGTCGACATCGAGACACCCGACGGCTCGGCACTCAGCGAGACCGACCGAGTGGTCCGCCGGGTCGAGGAAATCCTGCAAGCCCGCGACGAGGTGGTCTGGGTCATGGGGAACGTCGGCCGCTCGAACCCGCGCATCTTCTACAACGTGATACCGGAGGACTTCCGGAGCAATTACGGCCAGGTCTTCGTGCAGGTTGAAAAATGGGACCCACGCAAGACACCCGCGGTCCTCGATAGCCTGCGCGAGGCCTTCAGCACCATACCCGGTGCGCAGATCAACCTGCGTGTCTTCGAGAACGGGCCGCCCATCGCAGCACCCATCGCCGTCCGCATCAGCGGGAAGGACCTGGCCACGCTCAAGGACCTTGCAGCAAGGGCGACGTCCATCATTGAAGCAACACCTGGCGTGCGAAACGTGACGAACCCGGTCCGCCTCGACCGCACCGACCTCGACCTGGGTGTCGACGCCCGCAAGGCCGCGATCCTGGGCGTCCCCGCCGGAGCCGTGGACCAGACCGTACGCATCGCACTCTCAGGCGACACGGTGGGTGCCTATCGGCAGGATGACGGGGACGAGTTCCCGATTGTCCTGCGCCTGCCCATGGACACGCGCCAGGAGATCGAAGCGCTCCAGCGCATCTATGTGCCCACTGCCTCGGGTGCAGGTGTGCCCTTGGCGTTGCTGACGAACCCGAGATTCGAGGGTGGCCCTTCGCGCATCGATCGCTATCAGCGCGAGCGCACCGTCACGATCACCGCCTTCACGGGCACGGGGTTCCTGACGTCCAAGGTCACGACCGATGTATTCGCGAGACTTGGCAAGGAAATGACGCTGCCGGCTGGCTACAGCCTCTCGGCCGGCGGCCAGCTCGAGGCCCAGACCCGCGCCTTTGCCGACCTGTCGACCGCCATCGTCATCGCAATCTTTGGTATCGTCGCCGTCCTCATTCTCGAGTTCAACTCGTTCCGGGCCACTGGCGTCGTCATGGGCATCATCCCGCTGGGCGTCATGGGCGGTCTGGTTGCACTGTGGCTTGCGGGCTATTCGCTTTCGTTCACGGCGGTCATCGGTTTCGTCGCGCTCATAGGCATCGAGATCAAGAACTCGATCCTGCTGGTCGACTTCACCAACCAGCTCCGCGCGCAAGGCAAGCCGTTGCTCGAGGCCATCGAGGAAGCAGGCGAAGTACGCTTCCTGCCCATCCTGCTGACCAGTGTCACCGCAATTGGTGGCTTGATGCCATTGGCACTCGAGGGCTCGGGCCTCTATTCCCCTCTGGCCTGGGTGATCATCGGCGGCCTTGTGTCATCGACATTCCTCTCGCGCTTCGTGACACCCGCCATGTACCTTCTGCTCGCGCCCAGCGACGAAGCCTATGCGCAGTCGCAACAGGCCGAGGAGGGGGCGCCGACCTGACGTCAGATCGTCGCCGCGCCGACCAGCATCGCAATGGCGGCGCCACACGAGAGAGGCCAGCGCAACTGCATGAACCATACGGGTGCAAGGCCGCGACGTGCGGCCTCGCGGTCAGCAACGAGGAACAGGACAAGCCCCCCGGCGCAAAGCACATGACCCAGCAAGGCGGGCACCATCAAGGCCACCCAGCCCAGCAACTGCGGTATAACGCCAACACCCAGCATCGTGTAGAGCTCGCGCGGCGCAAGAAACGGCCGCGCCAGCACCAAGCCCCAATGGATGCCCCCGAGGAACGAAAGGATCGTTGCCCCATAGGCCAGCAGGGCAGGATTGGCAATCGCCCGAAGGTCATCCCCGCCGGCCAGCGAAGCGACCGCGAGGCCGGCGAAGGGCGCAAGCCCCAGGAAGCCCAGGCGAAGGGCTGCACTGCGCATCGGGTCGGGAATGGTCATGTCGGGCTCTGGTTGGCGTCAGATGCCGTAACGTCGCGGGAGAGGGCGTGGATCACGCCGGCACTCCCGTGACGACCAAGGCCCGCGACTGACCCGGACGGCGTTACGCTGCGTATATCACCCATGCAACTGCCAAACGCGCCCGCACTGGCCTGGACGCCAACCCGTGCAGCAGGCCTCGCCCGGCTCGAGGCCTTCCTGCCATGCGCCGGGCGCATCTACGAGCGCGACCGCAACGTTGATCGCGGCCCCGGAGATCGCTCCAACGTGTCAGGGCTGTCCCCATGGCTGCGTCGCCGTATGATCACCGAGGCCGAAGTCATCACAGCGGTACTCAGGCGCCATCGGCCGGAGGAGGCGCAGAAATTCCTCCAGGAAGTCTTCTGGCGCACCTATTGGAAGGGTTGGCTCGAGCAGCGCCCTGACGTCCTCCTGCGCTTCGAGGTCGAGAGCGCGAGAGCCCTCGTGCAGGTCGAGGCGAACCCTGACCTCCGCACGCGCCTTGAGTCCGCCACCGCAGGCCAGACCGGCATCAAGGCGTTCGATGCCTGGGTGAACGAGCTCGTGACCACCGGTTGGCTTCACAATCATGCGCGCATGTGGTTCGCCTCGATCTGGATTTTTACGCTGAAGCTTCCCTGGCAACTGGGGGCAGGGTTCATGTTCGGCCACCTGCTAGACGCGGATCCAGCCTCCAACACGCTCTCATGGCGCTGGGTTGCAGGTCTGCACACGCGCGGCAAGCACTACCTCGCGCGCGCCGACAACATCCGCGATAACACGCAAGGTCGCTTCCATCCAGCGGGCCAACTGGACGAGCAGGCCATGCCCCTGTCAGAGGACGGACCACCACCTGCGATCCGACCGATCCCGCCGGCCGGCCAATTATCGACGCGTCGCGTGGGCCTGATCCTGCACGAGGATGACCTCCACCCGGAAAGCCTGAACCTCGAAGCGGATGTCGCCGCCGTCGGCCTGCTCACACTGCCCGCCGTGGCCAGCGCCGAAAGCCCCGCGGCAGTTTTTGTGCGCGGCGCTGCCGATGATGCGCTCGACCGGGCAGCAAGAGCCTTCCATGTCCCAACCCAGCCGCTTGAGGGGAGGCAGATCGGGGACTGGGCCCGGTCGCTCGGCGTAAGCGAAGTCGCAACACCCTATGCGCCGATCGGCCGAGCAGCATCCGCGCTGGAGCGGGTCACAGCCGGTCTCGACCGCGAGGGCATTCGTCTCGTACAGCTGCGCCGCGACTTCGACCAGCGCGCCTGGCCGCATGCCACGGCAGGCTTCTTCCGCTTTCGCGAACAGATCCCTCGGCTGGTGGCGGAACTGACAGGGACATGATCGATATCGTTTGGTTCAAGCGCGACCTCAGGGTCCACGACCATGCCGCCTTGGCCGCTGCTGCTGCAACAGGCCGACCCGTCCTGCCGCTCTACATCATCGAGCCCGGCCTTTGGCACCAGCCCGAAATGTCGGCACGCCATTATGCCTTCCTGCAGGAGAGCCTTGAGGATCTCGACATGGCCCTCAAGGCCAGGGGCTCGCGTCTTGTGGTGAAGGTCGGCGATGCGGTCGAGGTTTTTTCGAATTTGCATGCAAGCATCGGCATTGCCGCCCTCCATGCGCATGAAGAGACAGGCTTGCTGTGGACCTATGATCGTGACCGCGACGTGCGCCGTTGGGCAAGGCGTGCCGGCATCTCCTTTATCGAGCATCGACAGCACGGTGTATGGCGGGCGCTGAAGACGCTGGATGGTTGGGCCGCACGGTGGGAAGCGATGATGCGTGCCCCGCTTGTGCATGCCCCCGCAGGCTTGCGCCATGCCGACGTCGAAAACGACGACAGGCCGGACGCGCCCGGCCTTGGTCTGGACCATGATCCGTGTCCGGAGCGGCAGCGCGGAGGACGGATCGAGGCAATTGGTCTCTTGAAGACCTTTCTCGCCCAACGCGGCCGGCCCTATCGCCGCGCCATGTCCTCGCCACTGGAGGGTGCATCGGCCTGCTCGCGCATCAGCGCGCATCTGGCGCTGGGCTGCCTGTCGATACGCGAGACATATCAGTCTGCTGTGCGGGCTCGCCTGCGATGGCGAGAGGAGGGCGACGCGCCCTTCGCCCAGTCGATCTCATCCTTCGCCTCGCGCCTGCACTGGCACTGCCACTTCATCCAGAAGCTCGAGGACGAGCCTGACATCCAGCGCCGAGCCCTGCACCCCGCATATGAGGGCCTGCGTCCAGTAACCGTCGACCACGGCGCCCTTGTAAGTGCGTGGGAAGAGGGCCGGACAGGCTTTCCCTTTGTAGATGCCTGCATGCGGTCACTCGCGGCGACGGGATGGCTGAACTTCCGCATGCGCAGCATGGTCATGGCATTTGCGAGCTATCATCTATGGCAGGACTGGCGCCTTCCAGCACAGGTCCTTGCGCGCCGCTTCACGGACTTCGAGCCCGGGATCCACTATCCGCAGGTCCAGATGCAGTCGGGCGTCACCGGTGTCAACACTGCGCGCATTTACAATCCCGTGAAGCAGTCTCGCGACCAGGATCCAGACGGGATCTTCATCCGGCGCTGGGTCCCGGAACTTGCCAGCCTACCAACGGACCTGCTTCACCAGCCCTGGACCGCGCCGCCCGACGCGCTTGCCGATCGCGGGATCGTGCTGGGCCAAACCTATCCGGTGCCGATGGTCGACCACATGAAGGCCGCCGCCCACGCGCGCGAGACGATCTATTCGGTTCGCAAGGGCGCCGGCTTCAGGACGAAAGCCGACGCCATCCAGTCGAAGCATGGCAGCCGCAAGGCAGGTCTCCCGCCAACTGAACGCCACCCCGCAAGGCGCAAGGCCGCCGCACAGACCGAGTTCGATTTCTGACATCACCTCTGCAAAGACGTGGGTGGTCTGCCTGCGCAGACCATGACGAGCTTGGTATCTCGATCCTCCCCGTCATGGTCTGC
>CAZABH010000019.1:0-59572 GCA_964483585.1 uncultured Flavobacteriaceae bacterium | reverse complement strand
CATTCACACTGACGATCAGCTCGGGTGTCGACGTTCCCCAAGCGACCACCGTCAGGCCGATCAGAAGCGGCGACACGTTCAGCCGCAAGGCCAGCCAGACCGCGCCGCGCACCAGCGCCTCGCCTCCCAGCGCCAGCAGGAACAGGCCCGCGATGATCAGCACATATTCACCGGCCGGCAGCTGGTCGAGCATTGGCATATCCACCCCTTCGTGAAGCCAGCAAGCTGCGGTTTCCCGACCCCGCCGTCAAGTCGCCTATCGCGTGTGTTGCGCGGATGCGGTTCCCCCAAATTCCCGTCATCCCGGCCGTTTCGCGCGCCCAATCGCACCAGCGATGAGTTGCGCGTGTTAGCGCCGGGACCCCACTCGCCCTGTCACCGCCGCAAAGACGTGGGTGGTGCGCCTGCGCGCACCATGACGGTCTTTATTATTCAAAGTAACAAACACCGTCATGGTCTGCGGAGGCAGACCACCCACGACTTGCCTTCATGGATCACTGCTGCGCAGTAGGGTCCCGGATCGCTCGCTTACGCTCGCGTCCGGGATGACGGATGAGAGGGTTACCCCAGCATATCCTCCGCAATCGGCTCGCCATACGCCACATCACGCGTCGCGCGTCGTCCCAGCACACGCGGCAGATGCTTGGGTGCCAACCCGAAGCCTGGGCGGATCGAACGGACATTGGCGGCCGTGAACGCCTCGCCCCTCGCGATGGGGCGCACGGCATAGAGGCTGCGCCGGAACACGATGTTCGCCTTCTCACTGCCCTCGATGTCATAGGTCACCCGTCCCACGGCCCGCCACGCATTGCGGCAATCTTCAACCAGGGCACGGAACTCAACCGGTTCAAGGCTGAAGGCCGCATCAGGTCCGCCATCTGCGCGCGCCAACGTGAAGTGTTTCTCGATGACGCATGCGCCAAGCGCGATCGCTGCTGCAGGCGCCGCACTGCCCGGCGTGTGATCCGACAAGCCAGCCACCACATCGAAGGCTGACGCCAGATGCGGAATGGTCGCAAGGTTAGCGTCTTCGAACACGGCCGGATAACTCGACACGCAATGCAGCAGGACGATCTCCTTGCAGCCATGTGTCCGCGCAGTCGTCACGGCGTCCTGGATTTCGGCCAGGTTGCACATGCCGGTCGAGATGATCATCGGTTTGCCACATCGTGCGACACGCGCAATGAGCGGCAGGTCGATGGCCTCGAAGCTCGCGATCTTGTAGGCCGGTGCCCCAAGTCCCTCGAGCAGGTTCACTGCTGTCTCGTCAAAGGGCGAGGAAAACAAGGTCACGCCCAGCCGTCGCGCCCGGTTGAACAGAGCCTCGTGCCACTCGAACGGTGTGTGTGCCTCGCGGTAAAGGTCATGCAGCGTCCGACCGTCCCACAATCCGCCCTTGATGCGAAACCCTGGCCCGTCATGGCGGATGGTGATCGTGTCTGGCGTATAGGTCTGCAGCTTGATCGCATCGCAGCCCGTGGCTGCCGCCGCCTCCATCATCTGCAGCGCCCGGTCAAGCGATCCATTGTGGTTGCCCGACAGCTCGCAGATCACATAGGGCGGATGGCCGGGTCCGATCGGTCGGCCGGCAATCGTAACGTCACGCATTCCCATGCACATGCCTCTCCGTCGTCATGGCAACCCAGCCCGCGTCCGGCTTGCCAAGCGTAAAACCATTCTGCGCGAACAGGCGCAGAGATGCTGCGTTTGTGGTGCGTGCCGTTGCTGTCAGGCGCCTGACAGGGCGGTCTGCCTCCATCCAGGCGCAGGCGCGCCGCAAGAGCAGCGTGCCCAACCCCTGACCTTTCTGATGGGGATCGAGCGCGATGCTGACATCCCATGTGCCCGAAGCCGTCTCGTCGAAGCGGACCATGCCAAACGCCGTCGCCGCCCGCTCCCCGATCAGGATCACCCGCCTGGGGCTTGTGACCGCCCGCTGAAACCACTCGAGATGGGCCGTGAGCGGAATTTCGTCCGTCACCCGCGAGGCCGCGCGCGCGTCTGGCGAATTACGCCACCGCCAGACATCTTCGCCATCATCAAGCACGGCCAGCCGCAGCCTCAGACCACGCATCATGTCCCCACAGGCTGCAGCAACACGCAGCGCACCCCGTCCATCCGTGACGTGCCTGGCCGCCCGCGCCATCGCAGCGCGCGCCTCGCCAGCGCCTGCCAGATGCTCAAATGCCCGCACAAGCCCCTTGATCCCGTCTGCATCAGGTTCGAACACCTTCGCTGCCCCCGCCTCGTCCAGTGCCAAGGCGCCGGAGCGCTGGTTCGCGGCAAGCACCAGCAACAGTGATGGCAGCCCCAGCGCGCACCTTTCCCATGCGGTCACACCGGCGCCCCCAATCGCAAGATCGGCCGACGCCATCAACTCGGCCAAGCCCTCGGCATCCTGTGGGCCCAGAACCTCAAAGCGCGGGTCACGCGCGCCCAAGTCCGCAATCTCCCGGTGACATGCCGCCGATGGCGAGAGCACGATCCGGAAGCGTGCCCGTGTCTCGCACTGCGACAGGGCCTGACACAGGGATAGCAGGATGCTGGCTGGATCCGACAGGCCAAGCGAAATCAGAACCTCGACATCACGCGCGGGGCCTTCATCCAAAGTCGTGCGCGCAACGCCTGCCGCCTCGCGCAAGGCACGGAACTCCGGCCGCAGCAACGCGTATCTGGGACCTACAAGGACGGGCGCCTCGGGACCGACCAGGCCTGCATAATCGCGCACGGTTCGTCCCAGATTCTGGTCGACCAGCAGGTCACAATCATGCGTGCGGTTCGCAAGGTCATCAATCACGGCGATGCGCCGTGCCGCAGCCCGTATCAACCGCGCATCGGCAGCACCCCAGCCATAGTGATCAATGATGGCCAGCGAGGCTCCATCCGGCCAGGTTCGGGTCAGCGCTGAAACTGCACCAGCACCGCCCGCGTCCACCGGCTGCACTGGGTGCACCGAGCCCAATCCGGCCACCAGCTGCTCGCCGTCGGGGTTCACCAGCAGCAGGATCTCCGCCCCCTCTGCCGCCAGGGCATCGGCCAATGCCAGGCAGCGCGCCGCATGTCCGCCACCAATCGACACAGACGCATCGAACCGGATCGCAACCCGATCATGCTCAGCCAAGGACGAAATCCTCCAGACGCAACCAGCGCGCGCACGCATGCGCCACAGGAATCATTTAACTTCGAAAGACTACACGATTCCAGACAGCCGCTGGCGGGCGCACGTCGCACCTTCGGTTATGCCAAACACGCCGTTACGATAAAGGAATGCAATCTTCGTGCGTAACGTCTGCATCATCCAGGCTCGGATGGGGTCCAGCCGCCTTGCCGGCAAGGTCCTGAAACCGCTTGCTGGCCGCCCGGCACTGGACTGGGTCGTTCTGCGCGCGCGCGCTGCGCACGCCTTCACCGAAATCGTTCTGGCCACCACGACAGAACCCCTGGACGATCCCCTGGCCGCCTACGGTGCGACTTTGGGCGTGCGTGTCGTGCGCGGGAGCGAAACTGATGTTCTGGGTCGCTATCAGCAAGCCGCCATGGAAAGCCATGCCGACATCATTACGCGCATCACGTCGGACTGCCCGCTGATCGAGCCCTCCCTGCTTGCGTCCATGGCGGCGCGCTGGCAGGCGACATGCGCGTTCGACGTACTCACGAATGCTGTGCGCCGCACCTTCCCCCGCGGCCTCGATACAGAAATGTTCACGCGTGCAGCCCTCGAGGCAGCCGCCACCGAGGCCCGCGACCCGGCAGAACGCGAACATGTCACCGTATTCCTCTATCGCAGACCCGACCGCTTTCATATCGAGCACGTCACACAGGATGTCGACCGCACGCAGGAGCGTTGGACCCTCGACACGCCGGATGACTATGCCCTGCTCTCCCGCATCTTTGATGCCGCGCCCGACCCGCTGGCCCTGACGCAGGAGCAAGTCCTTGCCATGCTGGACGAGAACCCCGGTTGGCGCGCACTCAACGCCCATATCGAACAGAAAAAAGTCTGACAGGAGCCCCCATGACCAAGACCTACAAGACCGAACAGGAAGCCTTCTGGGCTGGCGAGTTCGGAAACGACTACGTGGGGCGAAACCGCAGCGCGCAGCTTCTGGCCTCCAACATGCAGCTGTTCGCGCGCATTCTCTCGCGCACGCAAGGCATCGGCAGCGTGATCGAGTTCGGTGCCAATGTCGGCATGAACCTGCGCGCACTGCATCAGCTCCTGCCTGCCGCCTCGCTTGCCGGCGTCGAGATCAACGAAGCCGCCGCCGCCGACCTGCGCGCCTGGGGCAAGGCCGAGGTCTTCCATACCTCCCTGATCGGCTTCAAACCGCCGCGCCAGAGCGACATTGCCTTCTTCAAGGGCGTGCTCATTCACATCAACCCCGACGAGCTGCCTGGCGCCTACGACCTTCTTGCCGCGGCCACCTCGCGCTATGCGCTGATCTGCGAATACTACAATCCGACACCCGTCAGCGTGACCTATCGCGGCCACGAGGGTCGCCTCTTCAAACGCGACTTCGCCGGAGAATTCCTTGACCGTCACCCGGACTTCCACGTCGTTGACTACGCCTTCCACTGGCGCCGCGATCCAATGTTTCCGCAGGACGACACAACCTGGTTCCTCCTGGAGCGCCGCTAGTTTCGTTCTCGCCCCACCCGTCATCCTGGAAGCGAGCGCAAGCGAGTGATCCGGGATCCCGCTGCGCGGCAGTGATCCACGAAGGCAAGTCGTGGGTGGTCTGCCTCCGCAGACCATGACGGTGGTTGTTACTCTGAAAAGTAAAGACCGTCATCGTGCGCACAGGCGTACCACCCACGTCTTTGCAGCACTGACAGGGCGAGCGGGGTCCCGGCTCTAACACGCGCAGCCAATCGCTGGCGCGATTGGGCGCGTGTAACGGCCGGGATGACGTGGGAGACGATCGGGGTTTCCACCTGCGACAATTTGTTCACTTTTTGTTTTCGGCGATTTCGGCGATATTCGGCGCTGTCAATCCATAGCGTCGGAATCTGCCCAGCGCGGGACCACCCAAAAAGGTGACCCGCGGCACGCGCACGTCCGCGCTCACGAAAGCCAATGAAATGAACGCATTCGAACACTACCGGGAGCGTCCCGGTCTCATGTATCTGTGGCTGCGCGGCCGGCTGATCGGTATTGCGCGGCTGACCCCGGAGGGGTGGCTCGTCCAGGACACCGACCCCGACAACCCGCCCCCGCCCGATCCCGATCCAGCCTCAGACGTGGACGACCTTGCCATAAGCGTCGAGCACGGCCTCGTGCATCATCTCCGACAGGGTGGGATGCGGGAACACGGTGTGCATGAGCTCGGCCTCGGTGGTCTCGAGCGTGCGGGCGATCGTGTAGCCCTGGATCAGTTCGGTGACCTCGGCCCCGATCATGTGCGCCCCGAGAAGCTCGCCCGTCTTCGCGTCGAACACGGTCTTGATCAGCCCCTCGGTATCGCCGAGCGCGATCGCCTTGCCGTTGCCGACATAGGGGAAGCGCCCGACCTTCACCTCGCGTCCCGCCGCACGCGCCCGCGCCTCTGTCAGGCCCACAGATGCCACCTGCGGCCAGCAATAGGTACAACCCGGGATCTTGGTGACATCGAGCGGATGCAGGCCCTTGACGCCCGCAATGCGCTCGACCGCGATGACACCCTCGTGGCTCGCCTTGTGCGCAAGCCATGGTGGCCCCGCAACGTCGCCGATGGCATAGAGCCCCTTCACGCTGGTCTCGGCCCATTCATTAACGACGATATGCGTTCGATCGACCTTCACGCCCAGCGCTTCGAGGCCCAGATTCTCGACATTGCCGACGATCCCCACGGCCGAGATCACACGCTCGACCACGATAGGCTGGCTCTTGCCGTCCTTCGTTTTCACGGTTGCGGTGACATGGTCAGCCCCGCGCACCAGTTTCTCGACGCTGGCCCCCGTGATGACCTTCATGCCTTGCTTCGTGAACGCCTTGAGCGCGAGCGCCGAGATCTCCTCGTCCTCCACGGGCAGGATGCGGTCCATAACCTCGACCACCGTCACCTCGGCGCCCAGCGTACGATAGAAGCTTGCAAACTCGATCCCGATCGCGCCCGAGCCGATGACGAGCAGCGACTTCGGCATCGCGGTGGGCACCATCGCCTCGCGATAGCTCCACACAAGCTTCCCGTCCGACTCAAGCCCGGGCAGCGCCCGCGCGCGGGCCCCGGTGGCGATGATGATGTTCTTCGCGCTGAAAGCCCCCGCCATCTTGCCCGTAACAGCGACGCTGGTGGGCGACGTCAGGCGCGCCTCGCCCTCGATGACGGTGACCTTGTTCTTCTTCATCAGGAACTTGACACCGTTCGACAGCTGCGCGGCCACCTTGCGGCTGCGCTCGACGATCTTCGTCACGTCGAAGCGCACATTGTCTGCCGACAGCCCGAATTCCTTCGCCCGGTGGATCAGGTGGAAAATCTCCGACGAACGCAGCAGCGCCTTGGTCGGGATGCAGCCCCAGTTCAGGCAGATGCCTCCCAGGTGCTCACGCTCGATGACGGCCGTCTTCAGCCCCAGCTGCGCCGCCCGGATCGCCGCTACATAGCCGCCAGGGCCTCCGCCGATGACGATCAGGTCGAATTGCGTCTCTGCCATGCGCGTGCCCTCTTGCGTGGTCCGCCTGCCTCGCCCAACACCCCGGCCCTGTCAATCCGCAGCGTTTCGCCTCCTGGGGGAAGATGACGCCGGGTCCATTCCCCTCCGGCGCGAAACCAGTGCAGACAACTGGCAACGCCGACAGGAATTCTGCCGAAGTCACTCAACTTTTTCGATTGTTTAATGGGTAAACGGCACGTGGCGGTGTATATAGCGTCTGGGATAAATGAGGGGCTCTTCTCGGAGGCCCTTGGGGGACTAACCTGATGGAATTGTTTTCTGTTTTCGGGATCAGCAATGCCGAGATCCTGACGGCGGCAGCCGTTCTCTTTGCACTGGCAGTATTCATTTCTCTGGCTCACACGGCCTTGAGCCGCACACGTGCTGGCATCGAGGGCCGGGTCGAACGGCTCGAGGTTCGCCTCGCTGCGGCCACAGCGGCCCGCCCGCTTCTGAACCAGGCCGACGATCTCGTCCGCGAGGTGGCACATAACGCTGTCGAGCCCGCGATCGAAATCTTCGACCAGGCCCCCCGCCGACGCACGCTATTCGGCTCGGGACCCGGGTCGCATGAACTCGCGGCCGCACTCGCCAGCGAGTTGCGGGACAATGTCGAGACCGCAGCCGAGATCGCCCGGCCGATCCGCAACATGATCGAAAACGGTGCCATCGAAGTGTCAGCCGAGCGCGCGCGCCTCGCGGCTGATCTTCGCGACAAGGCCTCGCAACTAGGGTCTGCGACTTGGAAGGAACACGGCCGCGCCGTGCTGGCAAGCGGTGTACCAACCCGCAGCAGCGAAGCTGTCATCACCTGCTTCATGCGCGTGCGAAAGCTTCGCGCCGCCCTGAACGCGATGGGGCGCAGGCCATCGGCCGACCAGATGCTCGATGTGCTGACTGAGGCAGCGGGTCTCGTCGAGGACGCCGATCGGGCCAACACGATCTTCGCTGACGCCAAGCGGGCCGCGCCATCCGGAGAAGCTGCCTGAACCCTCAGGCCAGCATCGTCACGGGGTTTTCAAGGTAGCCCTTGAAGGCCTCGAGCCACGTCGCGCCCAGCGCACCATCGATCACGCGGTGATCGCATGACAGCTGCACTGTCATGACGGTGGCCGGCACGATAGCGCCATTGCGAACGACAGGGCGCCCCTCGCCCGCGCCCACGGCCAGGATAGCCGCATGCGGCGGGTTGATGACCGCCGTGAAGTCGCGCACGCCGAACATGCCCAGGTTCGAGATCGCGAAGGTTCCACCCTCGTACTCCGATGGCTTCAGCTTCTTCGCCTTGGCACGAACCGCCAGGTCCTTCACTTCGTTCGAGATGGCAGCAAGGCTCTTCGTCTCGGCTCTCTGAACGATTGGCGTGATGAGCCCGAAGTCGAGCGCGACCGCAACGCCGATGTCGGCGTGACGGTGTTGCAGCAGGGCCGTCTCGGTCCAGCTGCAGTTGACGCCGGGAACCCGGATCAGCGCCAGCGCCGCCGCCTTCACGACGAAGTCGTTGACCGAAACCTTGTAGGCGCCCGGTCCCTCGGCCGGCGCCTGCGCGTTGATTTGCTTGCGCACATCCATCAGCGCATCGATCTGGCAATCAACCTTGAGGTAGTAATGCGGAATGTCCCGCTTCGAGCTGGTCAGCCGCCGCGCGATGGCCTTGCGCATGGAATCATGCGGCAGCTCGACATAGCTGTCCTTGGCAAAGAAGAGCCGCGCGTCCGGTCCGGCCGTCGGCGCAGCCGCGACTGGCGCAGGCGCCGCAACGGGAGCAGCCTTGACGGCACTGCCTTTCCTCAGCGCCCCCTCGACATCCGCCGCCACGATCCGCCCATGCGGACCTGATCCGGTCACGCGCTGAAGGTCGAGCCCGCCCTCGCCAGCAAGGCGCCGGGCCAGCGGCGAGGCAAACACCCGGGTTCCCGTCTCGGCGCGCGGCGCAACAGCCACCGCAGGCTTTGATGCCACCGGCGCAGGCGCGGGGGCCGCCACGGAAGCTTTCGCGGGCGCAGCCACCACAGGCGCAGGCTTGGCCGACGCCACGCTTTCACCCTCCTCGCGCAACTGCGCGATCACGGTGTTGACCTTGACCGCCTCGGTTCCCTCGGCCACCAGCAGGCTGGCCACGATGCCCTCATCGACCGCCTCGACCTCCATGGTCGCCTTGTCGGTCTCGATCTCGGCGATGACATCGCCCGAGCGCACCCTGTCACCGGGTTTTACATGCCACTTGGCAAGCTTGCCCTCTTCCATCGTGGGCGAGAGCGCGGGCATCAGGATGGGCGTGGTCATGGCCGTTAGCTCCGATAGCAGACAGCTTTGATCGCCGCCACGATCTCCTCGACCGACGGCAGCGCCAGCTTCTCGAGATTGGCCGCATAGGGCATCGGCACGTCCTTGCCCGTCACACGCGCCGGCGGCGCATCGAGATAGTCGAACGCATGCTCGATCACTTGCGTCGCGATCTCCGAGGCGATGCCGCAGATCGGCCAGCCTTCCTCGACCGTGACGATGCGGTTCGTCTTTTTCACCGACGCCACCACGGTTTCAGTATCAAGCGGTCGCAGCGAGCGCAGGTCGATCACCTCGGCCGAGATCCCGTCCTTGGCCAGGATTTCCGCCGCCTGCATCGCCATACCGACGCAGATCGAGTAGCTGACAATCGTGACGTCGGATCCCGCCTGCGCGACGCGCGCCTTCCCGATCGGCACCAGGTGATCCTCGCCGACCGGAACCTCGAAGCTGCGCCCATAGCAGATTTCGTTTTCCAGGAAGATGACAGGATTGGGATCGCGGATGGCCGCTTTCAGCAACCCCTTGGCATCGGCTGCAAAATAAGGAGCAACAACTTTCAGCCCCGGAACATGCGCGTACCAAGCGCCATAGTTCTGGCTGTGCTGCGCCGCCACGCGCGCTGCCGCGCCATTGGGACCGCGGAACACGATGGGGCACCCCATCTGCCCGCCCGACATGTAGAGCGTCTTGCCCGCCGAATTGATGATCTGGTCGATCGCCTGCATGGCAAAGTTCCAGGTCATGAACTCGACGATCGGACGCAAGCCCCCGAACGCGGCACCCACGCCAAGCCCCGCAAAACCCTGCTCGGTGATCGGCGTATCGATGACGCGCTTCGGACCGAATTCGTCGAGCAGGCCCTGGCTCACCTTATAGGCGCCCTGGTACTGCCCAACTTCCTCGCCCATGAGGAACACGTTGGGGTCGCGCCGCATCTCCTCGGCCATGGCCTCGCGCAGCGCCTCGCGCACCGTGAGCGTGTGCATGGCACCTGCGCTTACGGGCACTTCCACGACAACCGGCGCCGCAGCAGGCGGAGCAACCTTCGCCGGTGCCGGAGCCGCGACAGGCGCGGCCTTCAGCGGCGCAGGCTTCTCGTCTTCACCCGTCAGCGTGGCAATCGGTGTGTTCACCTTCACGCCTTCCGTTCCCTCGGCCACGAGAAGGGCCGCCACCACGCCCTCATCGACCGCCTCGACCTCCATCGTCGCCTTGTCGGTTTCGATCTCGGCGATGACGTCGCCCGAGGACACCTGGTCACCCACCTTCACATGCCATTTGGCAAGCTTGCCCTCCTCCATGGTGGGCGAAAGCGCAGGCATCAGGATTTCAGTCGACATCGTCTGGGTCTCGCAGGAATGGGTCGCGACGATAATGCGCGTCAGGCGGGCGTGCCGGTGATCACGGCAACAAACACCATGATCGTCCCGACGATGCCGATGGCCCAGACCAGCGGGCGTATCTTCGGCAAGCCCGCCAGATAGACAACGGCATGCGCCACGCGGGAATAAAAGAACAACTGCGCGCCCCAGACTGTCAGGTCATTCGAGATGCCGAGCTGTGCCGCAACCAGGATCAGAGGCGCAAACAGGATCAGCCCTTCACGATGATTGTCGACGCAGCGCTTGGTACGCGCCTGCCAGGCCGAGGGGGCCTTCATGTCATCGCGATGCCCCGCCATGACATCAAGCCCCTGCGCCTGTGCGCCAGCAGCAGCCTGGATCACGATCAACACAAACAGCAGCGCCACACTCAAGGCCAGCATCAGGAGTTCAAGTGGCATGGTTGTTTCCTCTCTCGGTTTCCCCTCTCCGGGGGCTCAGTGAACAATGTCCGTCCAGAGCTCCGCTGGATCGGGTTCAGGCGAGGTCTGCGCAAACTCGGCCGCATGATTGACGACGCCGCGGATCTCCTTGTCGATCTCCTTGAGGCTTTCCTCGGTCGCAAGCCCGCTGTCGACCAGCATCTGGCGCACATGGTCGATCGGGTCGCTCTTCTCGCGGACCTGGTCGACCTCCTCGCGCGTGCGATACTTGGCCGGATCCGACATCGAGTGCCCACGATAGCGATAGGTCTTCATCTCGAGGATATAGGGCCCCTTTCCCTCACGGCACCATTTCACGGCACGTTCGCCCGCCGCCTTGACCGTCAGCACGTCCATGCCGTCGATCTCTTCGCCCGGAATATTGAATGAGACGCCGCGCCGATGGAGATGCGTTTCCGCGCTCGCGCGCTGGACCGACGTGCCCATGGCGTACTGGTTGTTCTCGATGATGTAGATCACCGGCAGCTTCCAGAGCGCTGCCATGTTGAAGCTCTCGTAGACCTGACCCTGATTGGCAGCCCCGTCCCCGAAATAGGTCAGGCACACCCGGTCATTGCCGCGGTACCAGTTCGAGAACGCAAGCCCGGTCCCCAGCGGCACCTGCGCGCCCACGATGCCGTGCCCGCCGAAGAAGTTCTTCTCGCGGCTGAACATGTGCATCGAGCCGCCCTTGCCGCGCGAATACCCGCCGCTGCGCCCGGTCAGCTCGGCCATCACGCCGGCCGGATCCATCCCGCACGCCAGCATGTGCCCATGGTCACGGTAGGCCGTGATGACCTGATCACCCTCGCCGATCGCCGCCTGCATGCCCACCACGACCGCTTCCTGCCCGATATAGAGATGGCAGAACCCGCCGATCAGCCCCATGCCGTAGAGCTGTCCCGCTTTCTCCTCGAACCGGCGTATCAGCAGCATTTCGCGATAAAAATGCAGCAACTCGTCCTTGTTGAGGTTCGGCTTGGCAGCGGCACTGGTACGGGCGGTGGCGTCGGCTTTGGCCATGCGTGTGTACGTCCTGAAACCTGTGTTTTCGGCTCGATGCTGTAGCCTCCGCCCCGCAGGTGCGCAAGCAAAGAACGAAGACAGGCTTGCTTCCGGCTTGACAGCTTCTGCGTGCTGCAATGCAGCAGAAAAACCACAATCCATCAGGCTATTTCAGGATCACAACCTCGTCAGCCTCGGTCAGACCCAGCCGCGAGCGCGCTTGCTCCTCCAGCATGTCATCATCCACGCTTTCCGGGCGCAGCAGGCTCACACGGCGTTGGAGGGACAGGCGCTCGCTTTGCAAGCGATCAAGCTCGGCCTGTTTGGCCTCCACCGTCGCCTGAAGACGGGACCAGCGCAGCAGCCCATGGTTCCCGAACACGGCAAAGTACGAGAAATATCCGACAAGCGCCATGACCAGGAGCGGAAAGCTCCAGCCGCGCGTCGCCCGTCGAAGAGTCAGCCCCTCATCCATAAGATCATGGGACCACGCAGCAACCAAAAGGGTCAAGGATTTTTGGGTTAAGCGACCTTAACAAATATCAGATTCAACACGGTCCGCCCCGTGACCCAAAATCATGGGCACGCCGGATCTAAACACGCTAGCATTGCAGACATAACACCGGCTCGGACAGAAGCGACCAACGCGCATGGATATGCAGGAATTCTACCCACGGTTCTTCGCTGCGCTGGTCATCGGCCTTTTGCTCGGCATAGAGCGCGGGTGGAAACAGCGCACCGAAGCATCCGGTGAACGAGAGGCCGGCATTCGCACGTTTACGCTTGTGTCACTGACAGGGTTTGCCGCCGGCCTCCTGTCGACCGGGCTTGGGCCCCTGCTGCCTGCCGTGATCGGCGCAGGCCTGTTGGCGCTGGTCGTCGCCAGCTACTTCAGCGACACGCGACGCAGCGACGCCGACCGAGGGATGACGACCGAAGTCGCGATCATGCTGACCTATGTTCTGGGCGTTCTATGCGCCAGCGGCCTGCTGAAAGAAGCCGCCATGATCGCCGTGATCGCCGTCGTCCTTCTGGACCAGAAATCCTTGCTGCACGACTTTCTGAAAAGCCTGCAGCACCTGGAAATCGTTGCCGCACTCAAGCTTCTGGTGGTGGCGGTCGTATTGCTGCCCCTGCTGCCAGACCAGGGATTTGGACCGGGCGCCGTGCTGAACCCCTATGAACTCTGCTGGGCCGTTGTCATCATCGCAAGCATGGGGCTTGCCGGCTATGCAGCCATCCGCACCGTCGGATCCGAGCGCGGTGCCCTGCTGATGGGCCTCTTTGGGGGCCTTGTCTCTTCAACCAGTGTGACCGTCAGCGCTTCCCGCGCCGCGCGCAATGCACCAGCAGCCTCGCTTGCGCTAGCGGCAGCCATCGCCATTGCCCAATCCATCATGTTCGCGCGCATCGCAGCCCTGGTCTACACGCTCAACCATGCACTGTTTGACGTCGTGCGGTGGCCGCTCGTACTGGGCTGCATCGTGTCACTCTTGGGCGCTGCCATCCTGGTTTTCCGCGCGCGGCGCACAGAACCTCAAGCGACATTCGACGCCGGCGCCGCTGACTCTTTGGGGATCGCAGCACGCTTCATTGCCTTCGTCGCAGCCATGCTGGTGATTGCCCACTATGCGCAAGAGTATGCCGGCAATGCCGGACTGATGCTCTCGGGCCTGCTTGCAGGCGCCGTCGACGTCGATGCGGCCACCGTTTCGGCCGCCCGCCTCGCCAGCGCCACTCTCACGGCTACGACGCCACTGGCAACCGCCGCCACCACCATCGCCATTGCTGTCCTCGCCAACAGCGTCGTGAAATCCGGCATCGCCGTCCGCCTTGGATCTCGAGACCTTGCCTGGCCCGCAGCCGCGGTGCTGACCACATCCGGCGTCGTGGCCTTTGCATCAGCGATCGCACAGGGCTGATCCCGTTGAGGTGATTTCCTGCTCGCCGCCGTCAGCTGAACTCCGAGCCGGCGAACTTCGCCGACGCGCCGAGCTGCTCCTCGATGCGCAGGAGTTGGTTGTACTTGGCGAGGCGGTCCGAACGCGATGCCGATCCCGTCTTGATGCGGCCGCAATTCGTGGCAACAGCAAGGTCAGCGATAGTGGTGTCCTCGGTCTCACCCGAGCGATGCGACATCACTGCCTTGTAGCCGGCCTTGTGCGCAGTCTCGACGGCCTCGAGCGTTTCCGACAAAGTGCCGATCTGGTTGACCTTGATCAGGATCGCATTCGCCGTCCTTTTCGCGATCCCCTCGCGCAGGCGCGCAGGGTTCGTGACAAAAAGATCGTCCCCCACCAACTGCACCTTGGCACCGATGGCGTCGGTCAGCCCCTTCCAGCCAGCCCAGTCGTCTTCTGCCATGCCGTCCTCGATCGAGACGATCGGATAGCGCCGGCACAGATCCTCATAGAACTTGACCATGCCTGCGGGATCAAGCTTCTTGCCCTCGCCTTCAAGATCATAGACGCCATCGTGAAAAAACTCTGTCGACGCCGGGTCCAGCGCCAGCTTCACGTGCTCGCCCGGCCTGTAACCAGCGGCCTCGATGGCGCGCATCACATAACTCAGAGCCTCATCGGCTGATTTAAGGTTCGGCGCAAAGCCGCCTTCATCACCAACATTGGTATTATGTCCTGCATCCTTGAGCGCCTTGCGCAGCGCATGGAACACCTCGGTTCCCATGCGAAGCGCCTCGCGGAACGTCGGCGCGCCGACAGGCAGGATCATGAATTCCTGGAAGTCGATCGGATTATCGGCGTGCGCCCCACCGTTGATGATGTTCATGAACGGCACCGGCAACAGATGCGCCTGCGTGCCGCCCACATAGCGGAACAACTTCTGGCCGCGCGCGTGCGAGGCGGCATGCGCCGCCGCTAGCGACACGCCAAGGATGGCATTGGCCCCAAGACGGCCCTTGTTCGGAGTCCCGTCCAGCTCGATCAGCGTCCTGTCGAGATGCAGTTGCTCCTCTGCCTCCATGCCAGCAATGGCGTCGAAAATTTCGCCATTGACGGCGGCAACAGCCTGCTCAACCCCCTTGCCTCCGTAGCGCTTGCCGCCATCACGCTTCTCGACAGCCTCGTGTGCGCCGGTTGATGCTCCCGATGGCACCGCCGCCCGGCCCAGGCTGCCATCTTCAAGTTCGATCTCGACTTCGACCGTTGGATTGCCACGGCTGTCGAGGATTTCACGGCCGCGAATGTCGATGATGGCTGTCATGGTGTCGCCCCAGGGTTCATAATTACGATGCGCGCCGTACATAGCCAAAGCGCGGGCGAGGATGCAACTTCGACGAACGGCCCAATGCGCACTACCATCCCGACAGCCGAGTCGGGGTCATAACCTGCCTTGCGTCAACAGACCCCGTCCCCAAAAGGAGGAAAACCCATGTCTGCCTGGCCCGTTCTTGTCACGCTTGCCGCCCTTGTTCTCTATTTCTGGACTGGCCTCTTGGTCGGAAACGCCCGGCGCAAGTACAACGTTCCCGCGCCCGCGACGAGCGGCAACCCCGATTTCGAGCGCGTATTCCGCGTACAGATGAACACGCTGGAATGGCTTCCCATCTTCCTCGTCACGCTCTGGATCTTCTGCATGTACTGGAGCGGTTTGCTGGGTGCGGTCATCGGCGCCATCTGGATCGTTGGACGCTACATGTACGCACAAGGCTATATCGCCGCAGCCGATCAGCGGTCGATGGGCTTCATGATCCAGGCGCTGGCTGTCATCGTGCTCTTCATTGGCGGCCTGATTGGCGCCATCCGGTCTCTGTTCTGATCATGCCAGAGGCGCGGCTTTCGCAAAAAGCGACTGCCGCGCCATCGTGGCCACACCGAACGACAAAGCACCACTTGTCGTCACGATGATCCACTCCGTGATCGAGAGCGGCGCAAGGTGCAGAAGCCCTGCAAAGACCGGCAGCTGGATCAGGGCCGCAACCACGGCAAGCGACACCAGCGGCACCACCAGACCCATGCCACGCTGTGTCCCTGTCAGGCCCAGCGTCATCGCGGCGTTCCACAAGACCAGCATGGCAAGAACAAGCGCGCGCGCCTCCTCGATTTGACCATGATACTGGAACGCAAGTTCGAACCCGACAATCAGCAGCAGGGCAAGGAACAACCCTCCGCCGCCGACAACCAGCCAGGTCTGTCGCGTGAAGAAATGCGACGGCCCATCGCGCGGAATGGCTTGCAGCGCACCAGGAGAAGCTGCCTGTTGGAAGGCCAGCAACGCCGTGGGATGAATGAAAAGCTCAACGATCACGATATGAACCGGCAGATAAAGAATGGGATTATCCATTAGCGGAACAAAAGCCGCACTGACCACCAGCGGGATATGCACCAGCAGCAGATAGATGAACGCCATCTGCAGGTTGACGAACAACTGCCGACCCTCGCCGACGGCATCGGCGATGGTCCGGAAATTGTCATCAAGAAGAACGATAGCCGCCACCTCGCGTGCGCTCTGCGTTCCCCGTTCGCCCATGGCAATGCCCACATCGGCTGCCTTGATCGCCGGCACGTCGTTCACGCCGTCCCCGGTCACGGCAACGACTTCGCCTGCCGCGCGCAGGCCCTCGACGAGTCGCAGCTTCTGCATCGGCGTAGCCCGCGCAACCACATCGACACGCGCAAGCAATAGGGCCTGATCGCTGCCCTCGATTTCATCCGCCATAAGCACATGCGGCGTGTCCCCGCCAAGCCCAATTTCCCGCGCCACAGCGGTCGCAGTAACCGGATGATCCCCCGTGACCATGATGACCCTGATACCACCGGCACGGCAGCGCGCGACAGCTTCGCGCACGCCGTCACGGACAGGATCCTCGAAGGCGAGAAGCCCCACGAAGGTGAAGCCATCAGATGGTTCTTCCGCACTGCTATGACCCGGCGGCAAGTCGCGCCGTGCCACGGCAATCACCTTGTGCCCACCCTGTCCCAAAGCGAGCAGGGCTTCCTGCCATAGGCCGATATCGGGCTCCGGACTGCACAAGGCCAGCACGGTCTCTGGCGCCCCTTTGACCGCCGCGATGACCCCACCTGCGACGTGCTCCACGATCCGCGTCTCGCGCCTGCGATCCTCGGTGAAGGGGAACGACGCGATCGCTCGCCCAACCTTTGAAGGCGCGCCCGACAGCAGAGCGAGGTCCAGCGGATCGCCGCTCTCTGCGCGCGCGGCGAGGCGCGCAACGCCCAAGACATCCGCTTCGGCGAAGCCAGCCGCCGGCACGACATGCGCAAGGACCAGCCGCCCCTCGGTCAATGTGCCTGTCTTGTCCGCGCAGATACAGGTCAGCCGCCCAATGTTCTCGACGGCCACAGCGCGCCGAACCAGCGCCTTGCGATGCGCCAGCCGATAGACCCCCACACCCAGGAAGATCGCCATGACCACAGGAAACTCTTCCGGCAGGGCGGCAACTGCCAGCGTCACGGCACTGACGAAGGCGTCGAGCAATCCATGCCCCTGCCACAGCCGAACACCCGCCAGCAGCAGACACAGCCCGACCGCCGCCCAGAGCAGGGCACCCACAAGCCGACCAGCCGATCGCTGCAAGGGGGTCAGTTCATGCCGCCCTTGCAGCGCAGAACGGACGATCCCGGCATAGAGCGTCTCTGCGCCCGTTGCCGCAACGCGTACCCGCGCGGACCCTGCAAGAAGACGGGTCCCCGCAAGGCACCAATGCTCCATCTCAAGCGCTGCAGGCACGACATTCGTCACGAACGCCGCCTTGCGCACAGGCCAGGATTCACCGGTCATCGCAGACTCGTCGACCTGCACCCCATCGCCTTCGACAAGGATCCCGTCGGCAGGGAACATCTCGCCTGCCTGCACCTCGACAATGTCTCCTGGCACCACGTCGCGCGCAGCCACCATGTGCGCGGCCGCGCCTCGGATCACGACAGCCTCACTCGAAAGCCTGTTCGCGAGACCCTGCGTGGAGGCCTGCGTACGACGATGCAACCACGCATCCATGCCCACAAGCGGCACAAGCGCAAGTGCCAGGACAACCGCCTCGGCATGGTCGCCCAGAACCCAGAACAGCACGCTGACGCCAGCGAGAAACCAGATCATGGGATCGCGCGCCGTATCCTGCAGCGTATCCCGCCATGATGCAGGCGGGGCCGTGATGATGTCGTTCGCCCCGAACTGAGCAAGGCGGGTCGCGGCCTCGCCAACTGTCAAGCCTTCAGCTCCAAGCCGAAGATCGACGCGCATCCGTTCGGGAAGTGGACGAAGGCTCATGCGTGTTTCATCCTGGTTCCGACGCAGCGCTTTACCATGAAGGCGCCCGCCACGCATGCCGCACCGTCTCCGACCTAGCATCGGCACGTCCCCGGATGCTAGGGAAAGCGCTCTACGGCGAACACCCAAACCGAGGACCCGGCCAATGCCAGCCATCACGCTCAAGAAATGGAACCTGCAGCTCGGGCAAGGCAAGCCGCTATTCGTGATTGCTGGCCTAAATGTGCTCGAAAACCTCGATCTCGCCCTGACCGTGGGCCGTCACCTCAAGGACGTTACGGGTCGGCTGGGCCTGCCCTATGTCTTCAAGGCAAGCTTCGACAAGGCCAATCGTTCCTCGATAAAAAGCTATCGCGGCCCCGGCCTCAAGGACGGCCTCACCATGCTGGCCGAGATAAAGCGCACGCTGAATGTGCCGATTGCAACCGACCTGCACGAGGTCGACCAGGCCGAGCCCGTCGCCACCGTTGCCGACATCGTCCAGATCCCGGCCTTCCTATGCCGCCAAACCGACCTCGTCACGGCCGCCGCCCGCGCGACCGAAGCCAATGGCGGCTGGCTGCACGTGAAGAAGGCCCAGTTCCTCGCCCCGTGGGACTGCAAGAACATCATTACCAAGGTGCGCGAGGCCGCGCCCAGCCTCGACATTGTGCTCTGCGAGCGCGGCACATCATTCGGCTACAACAACCTTGTCGTCGACATGCTGGCGATCAGCGAGATGCACAGGTTGGGCGTTCCCGTGACAATCGACGCAACCCATGCCGTGCAGTTGCCTGGCGCCGATCCGCGTACCAGCGGCGGTTCAACCGGCGGACGCCGCGAAGGTGTCCCTGTGATCGCACGCGCAGCGGTCGCTGCCGGCGCCGACGGCGTATTCCTCGAGTTCCATACGGATCCAGACAAGGCCCTGTGCGACGGCCCCAGCTGTCTGCCGCTCGACAGCGCCGAGCACCTGCTCACCCAGCTTAAGGCCATCCGCGCCGCGGTGGCCTGAGGTACCGCCCAGCAAACAAAAACGCGCCCGCCGGAGCGGGCGCGTCTGAATGTCAAAGCCAGGCTCTCTAGAAGCGATAGCTCACGGCAAGCTGAACGGTGTCCAGCTCCAGGTCCTGCGTAAACGTCTCAGAATAAACCGGGCTCGTAAACGTGCTGCCCGCGCGATACGCCGTGTTGAACTGAACATCATCGAAGTTCGTGCGCAGATACTCAAGGCGCAGTGTCCAGCGATCAGCGACCGGTACCGCACCGCCCAAGCCATAAGTCACACCGCTTAGCCAGTCCGAGCCAAAGCCCTGCTTGCTGTAGCCTCCGTTGCTGAGCACCTCGGCGCCAGCAGTTGTGTCAGCCCACGTATAGCCAAGCACGACATAGCCCAGCATGTGACCAAGATCCCAGCCGATATTGGCGCGCGCTGTGATGCTTTCCTCGACCTCGACAGAATTACCGACGGCGTAGGTCACGCCCGGAAACGTGGATGTTGCAACGGTCTGCGGGGTCGTGCGCGAAGCATCGATATCATTGAAGCTGTAGCTGACCTCTGCACCCAGGACGAGCCCGCTCGGAAGCTGGTGATTGTAGCCCGCATGGACACCGACGCCCCAGCCCTCCGGCTCGAGGTTCGTCGACCAAAGATCCGTCACTCCAGACCGCAGCGCTGCAGACTCTGACGACCACTCATCCCCGAGGGACACGATGGAGCTTCCGTCTCCGAAGCTGTATCCTGTCTGACCACCCACATAGAACCCGGACCAGTCCTGAGCGACCGCCGCGCCTGACAAGAGAGCAGAGACAACAACACCGATGGTTTTTTGCATGGTTAAATCCCTTATACCGCGCGCGGGAATATCGCAACGCAACGAGCGGCGTCAACGGAATTTTGAGCGAGATGGCAATCGATCACACAACCAAAATACAATCCGGAGCGAGCTGGTAGCTAGACCAGTCTGCTCTGCTGCACTGCCGCTTCAATGAAGCTCGCGAACAGCGGATGCGGCTCGAACGGGCGTGACTTGAGCTCCGGGTGAAACTGCACACCAATGAACCAAGGATGATCCTGCCGCTCGCAGATCTCGGGCAGCAGGCCATCAGGTGACATGCCCGTGAAGATGAACCCCGCCCGCTCCAGCTGATCACGATAGGCCAGGTTCACCTCGTAGCGGTGGCGGTGGCGCTCTTCGATCTCGTTGGCACCATAGATCTCGGCCACCTTGCTGCCGCGCTTGAGGACCGCCGGGAATTTGCCAAGACGCATCGTGCCGCCAAGGTCGCCGCCTGCTTGTCGCTTTTCGAGCTGGTTGCCCTGCATCCACTCTGTCATGAGCCCCACGACCATCGTCTTGCATGGACCGAACTCGGTCGACGTCGCATCCGGCAGGCCCGCCAGGTTGCGCGCCGCCTCGATCACAGCCATTTGCAGTCCAAAACAGATCCCGAAATAGGGAACCTTCCGCGTGCGGGCAAAGCGCGCCGCCTCGATCTTGCCAACCGTGCCCCGTTCGCCGAACCCGCCGGGCACCAGGATCCCGTGCACGTCCTCGAGTTGGTGGATGTGTCCTGGCTGTTCGAAGACCTCGGACTGGATCCACTCGACCTTCACGCGCACATTGTTTGCAATGCCGCCATGCGCCAGCGCCTCGTTCAGCGACTTGTACGCATCCTTGAGGCCAGTGTACTTGCCCACGATGGCGATCTTGACCTCGCCCTCAGGTTCCTTCACGCGCTTGACCACGGTCTGCCAGCGCTGAAGCTTTGGCGGCGCCGCATCGCGGATCCCGAAGATCGCGAGGACTTCGTCGTCGAAGCCCTGCGCGTGATAGGACAGCGGCGCCTCGTAGATCGTGGCAACATCCAGGGCCTGGATCACGCTTGACGCTCGCACGTTGCAGAACAGCGCAATTTTGCGACGCTCCTCTGCCGAGACCTCCCGGTCGGAGCGGCAGAGCACGATGTCGGGCTGGATGCCGATCGAGCGCAACTCCTTGACCGAGTGCTGCGTGGGTTTCGTCTTGAGCTCGCCCGACGCCGCGATATAGGGAACCAGCGTCACATGCACGTAAAGGCTGCGCTCGCGCCCCAGCTCGTTGCCAAGCTGGCGGATCGCCTCGAGGAACGGGAGGCTCTCGATGTCGCCCACCGTGCCGCCGATCTCGCACAGGACGAAATCGACGTCGTCGCTGTCGTTCAGCACGAACTGCTTGATCGCATCGGTAACATGCGGAATGACCTGGATCGTTGCGCCCAGGTAATCACCGCGTCGCTCGCGCGAAAGAATATCCAGATAGATCCGTCCAGTCGTGACGCTGTCGCCGCGCGTCGCCGACACGCCGGTAAAACGCTCGTAGTGCCCGAGATCAAGATCGGTCTCTGCCCCGTCATCGGTGACGAAGACCTCGCCATGCTGATACGGGGACATAGTACCCGGATCGACATTGAGGTAAGGGTCGAGCTTACGTAGCCGGACCTTGTAACCACGCGCCTGCAGCAGCGCGCCGAGGGCTGCCGAGGCAATGCCTTTACCGAGCGAGGAAACCACGCCGCCGGTGATGAAGATGAACCGCGCCATGGGCGACCACCTTAAAGTTTTTGTGTCGGGAAGAACAATGGATTTCACCGCGCTCCGTGGAACGCGTTTCACGCACGTCCGGCAGAAAGACAGGTCTTTTCAGCCTTAGTTCCCGCCTCCGCTCGCGGGACCTTGCGGCGCAGGCTGAGCCGGCTGTGGATTGGCGGGCGCAGGCGCCTCCGCGGCCGGTGTCGACGGGCTGGGCGCCGGCGTGGCCGGGGCCGACGGAGCAGGTGTCGACGAAGGGACGGGCAAGCCCGGCGCACTGGGTGCGGCAGGAACCGTCGGGAGTTTGCCCAGCGGCGCGTCTTCCGACGTGACCTCGCCCCACGGGTTCGACGTTCCCGAGTTCTTCGCAAGCAATGCCAGCGCCAGCGACGTGGCGATGAAAATGGTCGCCAGCACCACCGTCGTGCGTGTCAGGGCGTTGGCAGCCCCACGTCCTGACATAAGGCCGCTGACACCACCGCCCGAGCCAAGACCCAACCCGCCCCCTTCCGAGCGCTGCAGAAGGATGACGACGATCATGGCAAGGCAGACAAGAACTTCGATGGTAAGCAGAACG
This sequence comes from uncultured Flavobacteriaceae bacterium, assembly GCA_964483585.1. GTDB lineage: Bacteria > Pseudomonadota > Alphaproteobacteria > Micropepsales > Micropepsaceae > SZUA-430. The sequence continues at coordinate 37,471 of CAZABH010000019.1, read as the reverse complement.
GCGTACATGCGTGACCTGAAGCTGAAAGTGGGCCGACCCGCGACGCCCATCGGAATGGGCGCAGGCCTGAACGCAGGCTATGTAGCCCAACCTCTGGTTTGTTGCTACCCCGACCCGCCCATGAAATGTGGGTTCAGACTGCCCCTTGTCGAGGTCACGCCACGAAAAAGACCGATGATCCGGGTACAGCAGCCCAACCAGGGAGACGGGCCGATGCGGCGTTTAACCAGCCTGATGCTGACAAGCCTGCTCCTGATAGCCACAGCAACCGCGGCAAAACCAGCGATAGGCGCACCCCTTGACCGTTCGGCCGCCGATCAATTTGCCGCAGTCCGCTCACCCGCATCCGATCCGCCACGGGTCCACGGAACCTACACGAATGGCTGCATCGCGGGTGCCTCGAAACTCAAAGCCGATTCGTCCTATTGGCAGATCCTGAGACCCTCGCGCAACCGCGCCTGGGGCCACCCGACATTGGTGCGCCTGGTCGAACAACTCGCCCTCAAGGCCAGCGCCGACGGTCATCGCGGACTTCTGGTGGGTGACATCGCCCAACCCCGCGGTGGCCCCATGCCCTTTGGCCACAACTCGCATCAGACCGGGCTCGATGCCGACATCTGGCTGACCCCGCTACCCAACCGTCGCCTGACGCCCGATGACCTCGAAAGCTTCACACCACCCTCGATGGTCGACCTCGAGACAGTCACCGTTACGCCAGCCTTTGGCGCAGCCCAGTACGCCATGCTCCGCCGCGCCGCCGAGCACGCGAACGTCGAACGCATCTTCGTCTCGCCGCCGATCAAGAAAGCCCTGTGCGACCGCACCCCCGAACCAGACCGCGCATGGCTGCGCAAGATCAGGCCCTGGTCCGGTCATACCGCCCACATGCACATCCGCATCGCCTGCCCCGCCGACAGCGACACCTGCAAGGACCAGTCCCCCGTCCCCGAAGGCGACGGCTGCGGCGCCGAACTCGCCTCGTGGATGGAAGATACTTCCTGGCGCACGAGCGGCCAGCGCCCCTATGTCCCCGAAAAGCGCCTGTCCCTCAGCGCAATGCCCGCGGCTTGCCGCAAGCTGGTGAAGAAAAGCGCAACCACGCAAAATCAGTAGGGACTGGAGCTGGCGGATGGGGTGAGATTCGAACTCACGGAGGGCGTGAACCCTCGCCGGTTTTCAAGACCGGTGCCTTAAACCACTCGACCACCCATCCGGCGCGCGCAGCGTGTGCAAAGCGGGAGTTACCATGTGCCGGCGCGCCGATCAAACCCCCAGCGTTTGCCACCTGGTCACCATGCCAGCAGATGCCCGCGAAACAAAATCATTCGACCTTTGGCGAAAGCGCCAAAACCCGAGGGGGCTACCCGTCCGGATGTGAAATAGGAACAAATTTCCGTCTTGCACCACGCACCAAGCTTCGCCATGCTCCGGCCCGCGAATGGCTTTGTAGACCGACGTGCATGAAGACGTGCCGCAAGTGCCTGATACCAGTTTGGCGTTCAAGCTGCCTATGTGTTGGCACGCTGCCTTGGGTTTGGTTCCGCGTCCCGCCGACATCTCCCTCACTCATAAGTCAAGCGCAGTTGGTACGCCCGCGGGCAGTCTGCGGCGCGGCCGTAGTTTTGTGAAGGAATGGACTGAATATGACGACTGGCGTGGTAAAGTTTTTCAACACCTCGAAGGGTTTCGGCTTCATCGCGCCCGATGGCGGTGGCAAGGACGTGTTCGTGCACATCACGGCCCTGCAGCGTTCGGGCATCCAGAGCCTTGCCGAAGGCCAGAAGGTCAGCTTCGAGACGGCGCCAGGCCGGGACGGTCGCATCGCGGCTGATCGCCTGAAGGTCCTGTCGTAACCGACAAGGGGCATAAGATGCCAACGGCGCCGCGCCCGAAACAGGGACGGCGCCGTTTTTTCATGCCCGAACAGCGGCGAGGAGTTCAATGAACCAACCTAGCAACGTGATCGTCCTGCTCCTCGACAGCCTGAACCGGCATATGCTGGGTGCCTATGGTGGTCGTGAGTTCACAACGCCCAATATCGACCGTCTTGCCGCACGCAGCGTTAAGTTCACGACACATTACGCAGGGTCCCTTCCCTGCATGCCCGCGCGCCACGACATCCTGTGCGGTGCCTGGGACTTCCTCTGGCGCCCGTGGGGGTCGGTCGAGATCTGGGAGGACGCCATCACCCATCCCTTGCGCCGGGCTGGTGTGGTGACGCAGCTCATCTCGGACCACCCGCATCTCTTTGAAACAGGCGGCGAGAACTATCATGTCGACTTTACCGGCTGGGACTACCAGCGCGGGCATGAAGGCGATCCGTGGAAGACGCGCCCCGACCCCAGCTGGGCCGGCGCCCCGCGCTTCGGTCGCGGACATATGCCTTATGACGCCTCGCGCGGCTGGTTTCGGGGCGAGGAAGATTTTCCGGGCCCCCGCACCATGGCCGCTGCCGCGCGCTGGCTTGACGAGAATGCAGGGCACCACAAGCGCTTCATGCTGTTCGTCGACGAGTTTGATCCGCACGAGCCCTTCGACACGCCCGAGCCCTGGGCCTCGATGTATGATGCGACATGGGAGGGACCGCACCTGATCTGGCCCCCTTACGTCAAAGGTGCCATCGCGTCTGGCACGCTGACCGAACGCCAGGCACTCCAGGTTCGTGCACAATATGGCGCCAAGCTGTCGATGATCGACCACTGGCTGGGCCGAGTGCTGGACGCCATCGAGCGCAACGACCTGTGGAAGGACACTGCTGTCATCCTCTGCACCGATCACGGCCATTATCTGGGTGAAAAGGACATCTGGGGCAAGCCGGGCGTACCCATCTACGACACGCTTGGCCGCATCCCGCTGCTGGTCGCATGGCCGGGAACGGCGCCACGTGAAATTCCCGCTCTTACGACCAGCGTGGACATCTTCGCGACCCTGACCGACATCTTCGACGTCTCCGTCCGCCAGCGCACGCACGGCGCATCGCTTCGGCCCCTCATCGAGGGCTCGTCGAACAGGATACGAGACTGGGCCCTGATGGGCGTGTGGGGGCGCGAGGTTCACATCACCGACGGGCGATGGAAATACGCGCGCGCCCCGCAGGACCGAAACGAGCCGCTGGCCATGCTGTCCAACCGCTGGTCGACCATGCCAACGCACGTCCTCTCGCGCGAACAAGAACTGCCTTTGCCCGACGAGCGGGCCATTCTGGCCCGCATGCCCGGCAGCAGCGTGCCCGTCATCAAGCAGGTCTGGGACGTCTCGAACCAGCTCCCCTTTTGGGCGTGGGCCAAGTTCAGCGGAAACCATGTCTTTGACACGGGCAACGACCCCGCCGAGAACGAGAACCGGGCGGGCTCAACTGACGAGGCGCGATTGGCCGAAATGCTGACAGCGGCGCTCCGCGAGGTGGAAGCGCCGCCTGAGCAGTTCACGCGATTGGGTCTTTGATGCGTTGACGATCAGCGCGCAAGTTCAGCGTGCAGCTGCTGGACGAACCCCTGCGGCAGGTTAAGGCGCTGCGCCAGCATCGTCAGATAGTTCCGCTCGCGCTCGTTCACCTGGTCGATGACGATGGCAGAGGCCGTATAAAGCTGAGCGGCGACCTCGGGCGTCGTCGCAAGCTTCGCCACATCCTCGATGTTCAGAGGGCGGGCCATCTCGCCGAGCAGGAAGGATTTCTCCTCTGAGGTCAGCCCGGCCTGTTCCATCTGGCCCATGATCTTCTGGCTTTCGGCACGATCAACCTCGCCATCAGCCTTAGCGGCCGCGATCATGGCGACAAGGACAGCCGAGCCCAGCTGGTTCTGCTGTTGAGGCGCATCCGGCATGGGGCCAGCGGAAAATCCGCCACTACCCGTCTGCGCATTGCCTTGCATGAAGTCACCAACACCGGGCATGTTCGAGAGCACACCGCCGATCGTCCCACCGATCCCGGATGTACGCTGGTCGGGCGGAAGCTGGCTCTGGCCTTCCTTGTGCTTCTGCCAAGCCTGATAGGCCAGCGTGCCAACCAACGCCAATCCGCCAATCTTGGCCACATCGCCCAGCCCCGCTTTGCGTGCAAGCGCTCCGCCAAGCACACCGGCGGCAAGCCCTGTCGCCATGCCATTGTTGAGGAACTGGTTCAGAAGCTTTCCGGCGTCGATGGTCATTGCAAACTCCCTGATGCACACACACGCCTCTCAGATTGTGCGTCAGCCCGGAAGTTCAATAGGCCTCAGGCTCCAAATCGGTCCAGGATCCACGGCACGACGACGTCCATCAGCTTTTCGACGTCAGGCGCCTCACGTGCACCGAATTCAGGCTCGAAATAGTGCCGAGCCTGAGGAAAGTCCACGTAAGTCTTGTCCTTTGCCGCAATCGCATTGAACATCGGTATCGCATCCGTCTTCGGAAAAATCTCCTGGTCCTTGCCCGCATTGACGAACAGGGACGGTTCGGTGATTAGCGGCAGGTCATGCATCTGGTTGGCCTGTGACGACAGGCCAGACCACGTCGACAACCATGCATGCGGTGTTGCCTGCCGCCCGAACCCGAAGAACTTCCAGTTCATGAGGTCTGGCCGCGGTGAAAATATGGATCCATAGTCTCGCGCGGATGGATCAAGATGCTGATCCACGTAGTGCAGGTTTGCCATTGTGCGATAGATGGTCAGCACCGGCTCGAACGCCTCCCGGCGCAGAACCTCTCGCTGGCGGGCGGGTGGAAGCTTTGCAAAGTCTGGATCGTTGTGCAGCTCCTCGGCGCGCCTGTTCTCGGCAATCATGGCCCGCGCGAGCGCATCGATGCGTCGCACACGGTCAAGTTGCGCGGCACGAAATCGCGTCACGAATGCATCGTCGTATACACTCCATGCTGCATCCGACCCATCGATCTGCGCCGGCGTGAGAAACCGGTTCCGCTCATCGTACATGTCAAGGTCAGGGTCGGTAAGGTGCGGATTGGTTTCATCGACCACCGCAGGGTCAATGATCTCGTTCATGATCAACCCCTCGCCTTTGTGTGACGAGATATAGATCATGCCATCGGCAGGGATCATGTCCGCATCGTTCAAATGCGTTCGCCGTCCGCCAGGTGTCCTTGCAAGCCGATTGCCTTTACCCGCCTTGGCTTGTGCCTGATAGAAGCCATTCAGCGCTCCACCGCCTGAATTGCCGACAAGAATGACGCTCCGGACGCCAAGCTTGTTTTTCAGGTAAGACACACAAGAGGCAACGTCGAGTATGATTTCCTCGTGAATGGTCGTCACGTCATTGTTGGGATTCCGAGTATTGGCGGCAAGGCAGGCAATGCCCGCATCGACCAACCGGGGGATCACATAATGATGGGTGAAATCAGCCCGCGGATGCATGACCACGATCGCCGTGCGCGGTTTTCCGGGGCCCCGGGGCAGCCAAAGCAAACCCCTGTGCTCGCGAAAATCAGCTGCCCGCAGCAAAAGGTTCTGCACCTCGGCCGCCTCAGGCTTGCGACGCATATTCATGGGTGCGCCTGCCCAATAGGTCTTCGAGATGAGCTGCATGGACCGTTCTCCCCGGCTGTGGCGAACCTCATGTTGCGACAATTCACCAATGGTTTACCAGCCCCGCGTCGCGTTTGCGGGGACCGCCTCGCCACTCCACGCCCGACGAGCAGAACTCGAACTAAATCTTTCTCAAACCCCGGCCTATTAGGAAATTGGTTACACCCCGGCGTTTACGTTTGTTAGCAGCCTGATCGGTACAAGCCTGTTCGACATGGGTACGTGAACGATCGACCGGGTCGCCCCACCCGGATTGCAAGACAGACCCACACCAGCCATGCAGGAAGGCCCGACCGCCACAGCGTTCGGGCCTTTTTGCTTCAGGTTCGAGCAAAAATCGCCTCAAGCGCCGTCATGTTCATGCCGTGCTTTGTGTAGTTATAGGGCGTCAGATTCACGGCCTTTATGATCCGACGCTGGATCTCAGTTCCAACACCTCCGCCCTCGCTTGGAACCATGTCAAAGTCCAGAACATTGATGCAGGCCAGATCCTGCTCGAATGACTGCACGGCCCTCAGGCCAGCGCCTGTCATCCAGCTCAGCAACAAGCGGTTTGTCCCCTCATGCGCAACCACCAGCGCCGTATGCCAGCCGGGGGACGCAAGCAAACGCTTTGTGGCAAAGACCGCACGCTCCTGCACCTCGGCAAAAGCATCGCCCCCCATCATGCGGGCACCGGGCTCGGCCGCTTGGTCGAACTCGAACGCCATGCGCGCGGCGAGTTCCTCTCGGCTCTTGACCGGCGTCGTGATGCGTCCACCTTTGATTTCCACAAATCCAGCATCGACGCCGAGCGACAGGTGCCCTGCTGCCCCATTCTCGCCGAGCACAATTTCGGCCGTTTGCCTGGTGCGGTTGAGACCCGACGACAACGCAACGTCAAATCGGACATGCGCCAGCGCCGCGCCGCTTGCGAGCGCCTGCTCGCGACCCAGCGCCGTCAGCGGGACAAAATCAGTCGTGCCGGCCTCGCGAACCTCGCGCGCGAAATAATCGACGTGGCCGTGGCGCATCAGATAGATGCGCCGCCGCCCCGTCGTACCCGGAAGCGCCGCCACTAGATCGCACCTGAAGACTTGAGGGCGGCGATGTCAGCGGCAGCGAAGCCCCAATCCGACAGCACTTGCTCGTTGTGCTGCCCAGCCTCCGGTGCCGGACCCTGAACCTTCGGAATGGTGCGGCTGAAACGCGGCGCCGGTGCCGGCTGCAGCACCCCATCAAGCTCGACGAATGTCTCGCGCGCCTTGTTGTGCGGATGATGCGGAGCCTCGCTGAGCGAAAGCACAGGCGCGTAGCACACATCCGTTCCCTCCATCAGCGAATCCCACTCTGCCCGTGTCTTGCTCTTGACCACGGCAGCGACCTTGGCTTTCAGCGCCGGCCACTTCGAGCGATCCATCTGCGACTGGAAGTCAGGATCGGTGATACCGGTCTTCTGCAGCAGCAGCGCATAGAACTGCGGCTCGATCGACCCGATCGACACCCACTTGCCGTCGGCCGTCTCATAGGTGTCGTAGAAATGGGCGCCGCCGTCGAGCAGGTTCTCGCCCTTGGTGTCGGACCACATTCCCATCTGCTTGAAGCCGTAGAACATCGACATCAGCGAGGCTGCGCCATCGGTCATGGCGCAATCGACCACCTGCCCCTTGCCTGACCCCCTTGCCTCGAACAGGGCACACGCCATGCCGAAGGCGAGATAGAGCGCGCCACCGCCAAAATCACCCACCAGGTTGAGCGGCGGCACTGGTGTCGCACCCTGTCGGCCAATGGCATGTAGCGCGCCGGTCAGCGCGATGTAGTTGATGTCATGACCCGCCGCCTGCGATAGCGGCCCCGACTGGCCCCACCCCGTCATGCGGCCATAGACCAGCTTCGGGTTCGCCTTGAGCGCCGCGTCAGGCCCCAGGCCCAGCTTTTCCATAACCCCTGGTCGAAACCCCTCGAGGAGGGCGTCCGCCTGGGCGATCAGTTTCAGGGCCGTCTGCACGGCCTGCGGATTTTTCAGATCCAGTGCAAGAGAGCGACGCCCACGGCTCGTGATGTCGAATTTGTTGGCGCCGCGCCCACCCTTGCGGTCGATCCTTACAACTTCTGCGCCCATGTCGCTGAGCAACATCGCGCAGAACGGGCCGGGACCGATCCCCGCGAACTCAATCACCTTCACGCCGTGCAGTGGACCCATGACAAAGCCTCCGGATTTGATTAGGAAATAAGACAATAAAACGGGTTTAGTTCATCGCGAACGGCCCTGCAAACGATAGAAGCGACTGGAGTGGTGGCATGAGCTTACGATCCCTGGCAGCGACGGCTGCATGCATTTGCGTGCTTGTGACTGCACAGTTCTCACCGGCGATCGCAGACGGCATGCCCGACGACGAGGATGACAACTTCAATCCTGTCCCTTCGGTCCCCGCCGTCCCGGCGCCTGGAATGAAACAGCCACCGCCGGTTCGATCGAACGGCAAGCCGATTGCTCCAACGCCATCCGCCCAGCCAGCACAACCAGTCTCCCCGAAGGTCGAGCCTGCGCCCGCACCCCTTGCTGCGCCGATCGCGCCACCCGAACCTGCCCCGGTGGTCGCGCCGCAAGCCGCACCAACGGCTCCAGTGACAACGCGCTCACCAGTTGTTGTGCAACCCGTGACGCCAGTACCAACGACAGACAGCTCTGCGGTAACACCGCCCGCGGCCGCCCCAAAGCCAGCAGCCAAGGCAGCCCCGCAACCAACCGTGGGACAAGCGACCATTTACGAAGTCCTGACGATCGACATCGCAATCCTGAAGAAGAACCCTGCCGCCGCACAGGTCACGGTCAAGGGCACGGCGCGAACGGGTGGATGGAGCAAGATCGAGTTGAAGCCCCTGCAGTCAGTATCGCCCGAAACAGGCATGCGCAGCTTTACCTTGGTCGGTCAGCCCCCAAGTGGATTTGCAACCCAGGTCCTGACGCCGGTCAGCGCGACGTTCACCATCGACCCGCTGCCCGATGACGTGAAGACAATTCGTGTTCTGAGCGAGACCAACGAAATCGCCCAGACTTTCCGCTAGACCTGCAACCCTTCAACGGACAAATGCGTGCGCGTGCCGGCTGCCCTACCCTCAAGCAAGCAGTTGGCCATCATCGACGGTAAACAATGATCCGGTGATGGCGGCCGCATGGTCCGAGCACAGCAGCAGCATGGTTGCATCAAGGTCACTCTCCCGCGCAAGCCGGCGCCGCGGGAAACCTTGAACCTGCTTCTGTCCACCTTCGCTGTCGAACCAGTCGCTATTTAGTTCGGTCCGGATGAAACCCGGACAAAGCGCATTCACCGCGATATGATGCCGCGCCCATTCGCGGGCTAGCCCTCGCGTCATCATGGCGACCGCCGCCTTTGACATGCTGTAGGCAACCAGTCCCGGAAGCGCTTTCATGGCGCCGATCGAGGCCACATTAACGATCCGCCCCTTAACCCCGGTCTGCACCATCCGCGCGCCCACCGCCTGTGCAACGAAGAACATGCCCTTCACGTTGGTATCCATGATCGTGTCGTAATCATTTTCTGACAGCTGGGTAGCACTGGACTGGATGTTGAGCCCCGCGTTGTTAACGAGGATGGACAAGGGTCCCGCAAGCCGCTCTGCTTCCTGAACCACTTCACGCACTTGGTCGGTTCGCGTGACGTCAAGCGTCAGCGGAAACGCCTTGCCTCCAGACGCGTCGATCGATTGCTGCAGCGCGATCAATCTCTCAGTCCGCCGACCAGTGATGACAACTTTCGCACCCGCATCGCTCAGGATCTGTGCAAAACGCAAGCCGAAGCCGCTGGTCGCCCCAGTGATGAACGCTGCGTGACCGCTCAGGTCGAAGGTAATGTTGCTGGCCATTTGGATTACTCAGAAAAGGTTGCGGACAGTTATCCTTAAACGATCCGGCATGAATATCGCACGTGAGGAAATATCTTTCTTGTTGCAGGGATCCATGCCTATCTTCGCGGCATGCAAATCGACGTCATCTCTGACACAGTCTGCCCGTGGTGCTACATCGGCAAGCGCCGCCTTGAAAAGGCACTAAGCCTGCGTCCGCAGCTGACGTTCGAGGTGCGGTGGCGACCATTCCAGCTAGACCCATCCATGCCCATGGAAGGGGTCGATCGCAACGAACACCTGGCGCGCAAGTTCGGGTCACTTGAAAAGCTCAAACCCGCGCAAGCCCTTTTGGAGCAAGCAGGTCTCGAATACGGGATCAGTTTCGCCTTCGACAGGATCCGCCGCGCACCCAACACGCTCAATTCGCACCGATTGATCCGCTGGTCGCACTCGCTCGGCCTGCAGGACGAAATGGTCGAGGGGCTCTTCCATGCCTATTTCGTCGAGGGATTGGACATCGGAGACATAGCTGTCCTGGCGCGCATCGGCGACAAGATCGGGATGGACGGCGAATTGGTAGAGGAACTGCTGCATTCCGATGCTGACATCGAATCCGTCACCCAGCAAGACTCTATGGCGCGCAAGTTCGGTGTGCAGGGCGTACCCAGTTTCCTGATCGGTGGACGGGCCCTTGTCACCGGCGCCGAAGATCCCGAGACACTGGCAACGATGATCGATCGCGTCATCACAGACGTGGATGACGCAGCCGCTGCCGGCTGACTTTCCTGCGCACGCACGCATAGGCGACAGCGGGCATCAGTCCCAATTCCAGACACATCAAACGGCCAAGCCTGCATGATGTGTTCCCATTTGGGACGGCAAGGCACATACCCGCGTCCCAGATCGGTCAACGCCTCCTGAACCTTAACAGATCCTGAGCGGATTCCCGCCGATCCTGTGCACATGCCCCTGCGGCATGTCTGTTGCAGCCTTTCGTCTCGAACGCGCCTGGCATGGGGGTCAGGCGCGCGCGTGATTGGAAAGGCAGAACCAAACCATGACGTGCCTTCGTTCCAGATCGATGCAGATGTTGCTGGCGAGTGGGGTGCTCGTCCTGTCAGCTTCCGCACAGGCATCCGGATGGTCGGACGGATCATCCTTCAACGCACCAAAGGGCAGCGGCAGCTCGGACTTCAACGCGCCGGCATCCGGCTACGGTCGTGATGCAAGCGGTAATCGCACCATCGTGGATGGGCGATTTGTCGGACACTGCTACTTCAACAAGGACGGCATCACGCCAGGTGTCGGCTCGCGCTCGGGTGTGGCAGAGGCCTCCGGCTTCCCCACCGACCCCTGCCAGGACAAGGCAACAGGCGCTGACGTTCAGGCGATGGCCATCGGAAACAACGTCACCGTTGTGACCCAGGGATCGCGCAACACCGTCATCGTCAACACGTCACAGACCAACAACGGCAACCAGAGAGTCGTGCTGAATGGCAAACTCAATTTCAACTGACGCCCCCATCGGTCGCGTACGCTGGATCAAGCGCCTCGCCGCCATGTTGCTGGCCGCAACCAGCCTGGCAGCTTGCGTCAGCCCTACGCCGCGTGCAGATGGCACCTACACGTCACCAATTGGCGGCGCTCCCGTCATCAACAACGAAACACAGTACAGCAACAAGCTGCGCTGCATCGGCGGCCTGATGCGGTCACGCCACATGCCGGCACCGCGCATTGCCGTCGGGAACATCGCTGACTACACGGGCAAGTACGAAGCTGATGGCTCTGGCCGCAAGGTCACCCAGGGCGCCAACCTTATGGCCATGTCAGCTCTCTCGAAAGCCGGCGTTCGTCTTGTCGAGCGTTTCGACACCTTCGTCGCCGACCTCGAGCTGAAATACGCAAACAACAATCTTGTCACCGACAGCACAAAGCCCGGTTACAACGCCGACGTGCGCAAGATCCTTGCAGGATCGATCCAGGGCTCGGACTTCTACCTGATCGGCGGCATCACGGAACTGAATTTCAACATCCGCTCGATCGCGGGCGATGCCTTTGCGGGCGCCACCGAAATCTCCGGGCTGCGCGGCACGGCTGGCGGCAAGCTGTTCGTGATGAACGTCGCAATGGACCTGCGCCTCATCAACACGCAGACGCTGGAAGTCGTGAAGGTGATTTCGTACCAGAAGCAGATCCTCGGACGAGAAATCAGCGTCGGCGTCTTCGACTTCCTCGGCAGCACGATCCTCGACATCGGTGTCGGCGAGCGCGCGCTCGAACCCATCCAGCTTGCAATCCGCGCGGTCACCGAACGCGCCATTCTCGACATCATGAAGGACATGGATCCCCGCGCGAAGACGCATTGCGGGATCCAGCTTGAATCTGCCAGCGACCCGCTGGCCGATCGAGGCGAAGCGCTTTCTTCGCCAATGCCTCTGCCCGTGCAACAGCCTGTTCGCCGGGCCGTGCAGCAGCCCGTGCCTGATGACGCATACAAGCCCGTCAGCAAGCCCGTGCAGCAGGCCCGCTCGAAGCCCGTGCAGAAAAAAGAAAAGGCAGGTCCGGCTCTGGTCCTGCGCTCCTCAATCAACTGACCCAGGAAAGGTACTGACCATGAAGAATATCAAATCCGCTCTTGTCGCTGGCGTTGCTTCTATCGCGCTGGCTTCCGCTGCCGCAGCCTCGGGAACCTGCCCCGGCCCCAACCCGTGCCCGCCGAACACGATCCTGAACGGCCAGCTCAACATTGGCACGACAGTCTCGAACGTGCAGACCAACGTACAGAACATCACGGGTGAAGTCACCGTGACCTCGGCCGCCATCGCCAACTCGCTCTCGGTTGACGTGACGGGCGACGCCATGATCGGCAACACGCAGCAGAACTTCGGCTATGTGGGCTCGACGCTCAACGCCACTGTTGCGCACACCAAGGACGTCTCGCTGACATCGGCCGCGATCGCCAACAGCGCAAGCATCAAGGTCATGGAAGCTGACACGCTCGAGGTCAACAACCTGCAGACGCAGGCCTGGGACCCGGCCGCCTACCTGACGGCCAACGTCTCCAACATCGACGGTGGCGCAACGCTGACGGCGGCTGGCATCTCCAACTCGCTGGCCGTCGAAACGGACGCAGCCCTGATCCGCGTCGGCACCACGCAGCGCAACCAGGGTCCGAACATCGCGGGCGTGAATGCGACCGTCAGGTCGATCTCGGGTGACGTGTCCATCACGGGCGCGGCGATTGCCAACTCGGTCTCGATCAAGACGGGCCTGTAATCGTCTCAAGACTGCGATCAGGGGCGCCCTCGCGGCGCCCCTTTTTGCGTCATAGCTTCGAACGTGCCGGTTTCGGGAACACGCCTTTTGTCATGAAGCGCTGCGTGGGGCCAGCCTTCTTGATACCAGTTCCCGGTGGCTGATGTGCGGGCACAAGCTGATGCTTGCCCGGACCGATCAGATCAGCCCGTCCCATGGCCTTCAGCGCCTCTCGCAGCACAGGCCAGTTGTCAGGGTCATGCCAGCGCAGGAATGCCTTGTGCAGGCGCCGCTGCCGCAACCCTGTCGGGCTTTCCAACGTTTCCGAGCCACCACGCCGAACCGCACGCAACGGATTGAATCCCGTGTGATACATCGCAGTCGCACTCGCCATGGGCGAGGCCAGGAACGTCTGCACCTGGTCAGCCTTGAAGCCATTCTTCTTCAGCCATAGCGCCAACTCCATCATGTCCCTGTCCGTCGTACCCGGATGCGCCGCAATGAAATAGGGGATCAGGTAGTACTTCTTGCCAGCTTTCTTTGCGGCAGCGTCGAACATCTCCTTGAACCGGTCATAGGTGCCGATCCCCGGCTTCATCATCTTCGAGAGAGGCCCCTCTTCGGTATGCTCAGGGGCGATCTTCAGGTAGCCGCCCACATGATGGGTCACCAGCTCCTCGACGTATTCGGGACTTTCGACCGCCAGGTCATAGCGCACACCCGAAGCTACCATCACCTTCTTGATGCCCGGCAGCGCTCGAGCCTTCCGGTACAGCCCGATCAGGGCTTCGTGACTGGTATTCAAGTTCGGGCAGATACCCGGATACACGCATGATGGTTTGCGACAAGCAGCTTCGATCTTCGGGTCCTTGCAGGCCATGCGGTACATGTTGGCCGTCGGCCCGCCGATGTCGGAGATGACACCCGCAAATCCCTTTGTCTTGTCGCGGATGGTCCCGATCTCGCGCAGGACTGACCCTTCCGAGCGGCTCTGGATGATACGCCCCTCATGCTCCGTGATCGAGCAGAACGAGCAGCCTCCGAAACATCCGCGCATGATGGTGACCGAGCTGCGGATCATCTCCCAGGCAGGGATCTTGGCATCGCCATAGGATGGATGTGGGTTCCGCGCGTAAGGCAGCTCGTAGACCGCGTCCATCTCAGGCGTTGTCAGCGGAATGGGTGGCGGTGTCAGCCACAGCTCGCGATCCGCATGGCGCTGGACAAGACCGCGCGCGTTACCTGGATTACTCTCCCGGTGCAGGACGCGTGAGGCCCGTGCATAGGCCTCCTTGTCAGCCATGACCTGCTCGCATGACGGCAATCGGACAACAGCTTTCTCCTTGACCAGTCGCGCGCCCTCGTCGGCACTGTCGATGTCGTCTGCATGCAGCTCGACGAAACCCTCTGGCACGGTCGGCTTCATCACGGCAATGCCGCGAACGTCGTCGATCTCGGAAAGCTTCACACCCGCCGCAGCCCGATGCGCCACCTCGACGACAGCCCTCTCGGCATTGCCATAGAGCAGGATGTCAGCCTTCGCATCGACCAGGATCGACCGGCGCACTTTGTCCGACCAGTAGTCATAATGAGCGATGCGCCGGAGTGAGGCTTCGATACCACCCAGCATGATGGCCACGTCGCGATAGGCTTCGCGACAGCGATGCGCATAAACGACACTGCAACGGTCTGGTCGCTTGCCACCCTCGCCCCCAGGTGAATAATTGTCATTGTGCCGGAGCCGGCGATCCGAGGTGTAGCGGTTCACCATGGAGTCCATGTTACCGCCCGTCACCCCGAAAAAGAGCCTCGGCTTTCCCAACACGCGAAAAGGTTCCGCACTATGCCAGTCAGGTTGCGAGATGATCCCGACCCGAAAACCTTGCGCTTCCAGCAGACGCCCGATGATCGCCATGCCGAAGCTGGGGTGGTCGATGTAGGCATCGCCTGTCACAACGATGATATCGCACGCGTCCCAACCCAGCCGATCCATCTCAGCTCTGGACATAGGCAGGAAGGGCGCAGGCCGCCCGGGCGTCGAGCGCCCGAAAAGTGGTGGAGCAGTTTCCATGGCAGCCGCTGTGTGCCCTCTCTGCCAGCCGCGGTCAATCAGCGCCTGCCGTGTGCGCCTCTTGCTTAAGACGTTTGGACCGGGCCTATACTGCCCCAAGCCGCCGGGAGACCTGCATCATGCTTAAGACAGTCATACGTATCGTGATCGCCTTGCAGGGCGCTGCCGCCTTGCTGATTGCAAGCCAGACCTGGATGCGCCCCTATCAGCTGGCAGACCAGCTTGGGTTGGCCCTGATTGGAAACCTCGGGCTTTCGTCCTTCCGCGCCGATATCGGCAGCTTCTTCGCGCTGGCCGGTCTATTCATGCTGTTGGCAGCGTGGAGGGCCGATCGTCAGTTTGTTCTGCCGCCCCTGACCCTCCTCGCCCTCGCCCTCGCGGCCCGCCTGGCGACAGCTGCCCAGACCGGGTTCCTTCCCGAATACACACAGCCGATCGCAGTAGAGGCCGTGACAACCCTGTTTCTCCTGCTCGCTTACGCCATCTTTCGAAAGACCTGACGCAAAACTGCAACAAGCGTTGCGATATCGGGATCGCCACCTCAAGGCGACAGCCTTGCGTCTCTGCACGACGTGCGGGAATTGCTCTCCAGCCAAGTGCAAGGCGACCGTTGATTAACCCTTCCGGGGACGCACGACCCTGTTCAGTAGCTGCCTCACCGTACTCGGCTCCCCGTCAACCGAATCTGCAGCAAACAGTAGAAAACGGAGCGGTGAAGTGATTATATTTCTCGACGCTTTGGGGGGCTCAGCGTGTCAAATTCCGAAAAACTACAAGATAGCACCGTTGAAAATGGGCAGCCGGGAAACAACCCATCCCCAGCCGAAGCCATGGTCCCCAAGGGCCTTCTGAAGCTTTCGGGCTCGGATGCCATTGGACCGAACCCATGGACACGCGAGAAGCCTGTCGCATCTGACTTCGATCTAACCGACGCCGACTTCGCAGACGGCAAGGTGGAAGCGGACCTCGAGGCAACCCGACAGGAAATGGCCGAGTACCCTTGGCGTCTGACCTCCGCCTTTCTCGTTCCGCTCGTCGCAGTCTCGGCCCTCTACACGCACCAGGTGGGCGATTTCCGCTTCCTGGACCCTGCGAACTTCGGCCAACCTGAAGCCCTGCCAGCGATCATTTGGGTGGCCTATCTCGGTGCCTCACTGATCATGGGAGCAATCGCAGCACACGCCCAAACGCTGGTGAATGCAAAGGCAGTTGGTAAGCACACGGGCGCGCGCAAGATCGTTCGCCAGAAAGAGGCATTCGCAGCCGCAAAAGCCGAATGGCACAACGACCTGAAAAGCCGAACGACAACAACTTTCTGGCGTGACGAGATCCCACGCCTCGCTGCGGAAAAAGGCTCCACCCCCACAACGGTCTTCAGCCAGGAAGTCGCAAAACTCTTTGCCGCCTGGGGTTGGGACGTCAAATTGAACCAGCGCGCTGATGATTATGGCGTCGACATGTTCGCAAACGGCAAGGACGGCAGCGCCATCGTGCAGTGCAAGCACCTCGACACCGGACCCGGCGTGCAGGACGTTCGTGACCTTGCAGGTTGTCGTCACGCTTTCAGCGCCGACTTCGGCCTGCTGGTTTCGATTCACCCGCCATCCGCATCACGCCACAACGGTTTCTTTTCGGACAAAGGTCAACTCGAGTTCTGGCACCTTGGCCACCTGCTCGAGCAATGCGTAACGCTCTACACAAAACGAACAGGCGAGAAGCCCCCTCAAGACGCCACACGCTCCGAGTTCCTCAACGCCGACGGCACACCGATCGCCTGGCAGGTCGACGAGAGCCACGCGGCGGAGTAGAGCCCGGCATCGCCCTCTGCTGCCTTATTCATCACCGCGATCGAATTTCCCTCCGTCACGGCCGGTCCGCGCTGACGCGCGACGCGGCCATGAAGGCTTTACAACGGGACATGATCAGCGCAGCGGCAATAGTGATCGGCACCGCCCAAACCTTCGCGGTGACGTGCCATTCGAAAGAACCATGAAGACTGTTAAACAAAGCTCATCCTGAAAGAGGACCATCTGATGATCCGATCCATTGCCATTGCCCTGCTCGCCCTCCTGCCCACCCTTGCCTCAGCGGGTGAGGACATCGCGGGCGCGAAAGACCATGCCCTTCTGACACGCTACCCGCAAAGTTTCATCACCGCGTACAAGCAAGGCCCGGATTTTGTGACATTCAAGGTCACCACGGGCGACGGCAAGACGGAGAAAACCCCTGTCAAGGGCCAGACCACCGTGATCACATACGAGCTCAGTGAAAAGACTGTCACCGCAGGCCGTGTGCTGGACCATTTCGAGTACCAAGCCGTCAAGCAGAGCATGGACGTCGTTTACTATCGTCCGCTTGCAGTATTTGAAAATGATGGTGGCGAGAAAACGTTCAAGCTAACGACCAACGGTAAGACGATATGGATAAAGGTCGAACCGCAGTGGAGCTGGAGTGCTGACAAGAACGGGTATCAGCTAACGATCGTCGAAGCGAGCGACGAGCAACCTTTCGGCCCCAAGCGACGCAAGGGAATGCCGTAATGGAAACCGCTCATCTTGTGAGGCAAGGCCCACATCCGTCTCGCTGCTGACGCAGCGATCCAACTTCTCCCAAGCCGCGGGAGAAGGGCAATCAACGATGATGTAGCCCTTCCCTCGCGCTAGCGGGGGAAGGTGGCAGCCGACGCCGCAGGCGGCACGCAAACGAAGGGCGCTTGCCGATCCTCAACCCACCGCCAGCTCCGCCAGTTTCTCCAGCGTCTGGCGCGCGCCCGTCAGGCGCTCCTCCGCGCTGCCCCAGTCGCGCATGATGACGACCTTTTGGTCGGGGCGAACCTTGGCAGTCTTGGCGTTCTGTGCGAGCCAGCCGACAAGCTTCACCGGGTTCGGGAAGGCGTTGTTACGGAAGGTGATCGTGGCGCCCTTCGCGCCTGCATCGATCTTCTCGACCTGCGCGATGCGGCACAGGCGCTTGATCGAAACGATCTTGAGCAGCGAGCGCACCTCGGCGGGCATGGGGCCGAAGCGGTCGATCATCTCAGCGGCAAACCCGTCGATCGCCTCCTCGCTGTCCAGCGTCGACAGGCGGCGATAGAGCGCCATGCGCAGGTTGAGGTCACTGACATAAGCCTCGGGGATGAGAACCGCCGAGCCCAGGTTGATCTGCGGCGACCAGGTCTCGTCCTTCTCGGGCAGCTTCCCGCGCAGACTTGCAACCGCCTCTTCCAGCATGTCCTGATAGAGCTCGATTCCCACCTCACGAACCTCGCCCGACTGCTCCTCGCCAAGCAGGTTGCCAGCCCCTCGAATATCCAGGTCGTGGCTGGCCAGCGTGAAGCCGGCGCCCAGCGAATCGAGGGACTGCAGCACCTTGAGCCGCCGGTCCGCATTGTCGGTGAGCTTGAGATCCTGCGGCACGGTGAAATACGCAAAGGCGCGCGCCTTCGAACGCCCGATGCGCCCGCGCAGCTGGTAGAGCTGGGCAAGACCGAACACATGCGCCCGGTAGACAATCAGCGTGTTCGCCGTCGGGATGTCGAGCCCGCTCTCCACGATCGGCGTCGAGATCAGCACGTCGAACTTGCCGTCATAGAACGACGACATGATGTCCTCGAGGCGCGTCGGCGCGAGCTGGCCATTGGCGACCATATATTTCACTTCCGGCACGGCCGTCTTCAGGAACTCCTCGACGTCGGCCAGGTCAGAGATCCGCGGACAGACAAAAAAGCTTTGCCCGCCGCGATAATGCTCGCGCAACAGCGCCTCGCGCACCGTGACGGGATCGAACGGCGTCACGAACGTGCGCACCGCCAGCCTGTCGACCGGCGGCGTGGCGATGATAGACATCTCCTTCACGCCCGACAGCGCCAGCTGCAGCGTGCGCGGGATAGGCGTGGCCGTCAGCGTCAGCACATGCACCTCAGAGCGCAACTGCTTCAGCCGCTCCTTGTGCGACACGCCAAAATGCTGCTCCTCGTCGATGATCAGAAGCCCGAGGTCGCGGAACGAGATCGACTTCGCCAGCAGCGCATGCGTGCCGACAACGATATCGACCTTGCCCTCGGCGATCGCTGTGCGCGTCTCGGCGGCTTCCTTGGTAGACACCATGCGCGACAATTGCTGGATGCGAAGGGGAAAGCCCGAAAAGCGGTTGACGAAGGTACGAAAGTGCTGGCGTGACAGCAGGGTCGTTGGCACGACGACGGCGACCTGGCGCCCTGTCATGGCCACCACGAAGGCTGCGCGCAGGGCGACTTCTGTCTTGCCAAAGCCGACGTCGCCGCACACAAGCCGGTCCATCGGCAGGCCGCGCGTGAGGTCTTCCATGACATCGCCGATGGCCTTTTCCTGGTCCTCGGTCTCGCCATAGGGGAAGCGGGCGCAGAATTCCTCGTAGACACCATGCGGCGCATCGATGACTGGCCCCTGTCGCAGCTGCCGTTCGGCCGCCACCTTGATGAGCTGCTCGGCCATGTCACGGATGCGGTTCTTCAGCTTGGCCTTGCGGCTCTGCCAGCCCGAGCCGCCCAGGCGATCAAGCACAGCCCCCTCGTCATCCGAACCATAGCGGGACAGAAGCTCGATGTTCTCGACCGGAAGAAACAGCTTCCCACCATCATATTGCAGCTCAAGGCAATCATGGGGGGCGCCCGCGGCCTCGATGGTCTTCAGACCAAGATAGCGACCGATCCCGTGGTCGACATGAACGACCAGGTCATTAAGCGAGAGCGCCGCGGCCTCCACGATGAAATTCGCGGACCGGCGTTTCTGGCCCTGCCTGCGCACAAGTCGGTCGCCCAGGATGTCCTGCTCGGACATGACGGCAAGGTCCTGCGTCTCGAACCCGGCCTCAAGACCCAGCACAACCACGGCCACCGCCGCCGGATGAAGCTTCTGGACATCTCCCCACGACGCCGCCAGTGTGATCGGCGACACGCCATGGTCAGCGAGCACACCGCCCATGCGATCGGCCGAGCCTGCCGTCCAGCACGCTACGACAACACGTTTCTTCTGCTCTATGAGCCCCTTGATTGCCGCAGAGACACTGTCGAACACATTCTTCGAGGCCGCGACACGTTCAGGCGCGAAATCGCGCCCCTTGACCGCGCCGGCATCCGTGTGACCTGAAAGCTCGACGGGCTTGAAGGGCGAGACCTGTTGCGTGGCGCGGGCCTCGAGGGCCTGATGCCACTCTCTCTCCGTCAAATAGAGAAGATCGGGCTTCAGCGGCTTGTAGGGCGAGGCCATGCCCTTGATGACGCCCTTGGACGTCTCGCGCGCCACCACACGCGCGTCATGATAATCGGCAACCAAGGCGATCCGCGAGGCAACCGCCTCCTCGACCTGATGGTCAAGGGTGACACCACCCGACCCCACATAGTCGAACACAGTTTCGAGATGCTCATGGAATAGTGGCAGCCAGTGTTCCATTCCAGGATGTTTGCGTTGAGCGCTGACTGCCTCGTAGAGAGGATCCTCTTCAAGCACAGCGCCAAACGTCGCCACATAGCCTGCGCGAAAGCGTTGTACCGAGGTTTGGTCGATAGGCACTTCGTTGAAAGGCGAAAGAACCAGCATCTCGGCCTCGGCCACGGAGGTCTGGCTCTCTGGCTCGAACCGACGAATGGACTCCACCGTGTCGCCAAAGAAATCGAGCCGCACAGGCAGCGTCTCGCCCGGGGCAAACACATCAACGATACCCCCACGCACGGCGAAGTCACCGGGCTCCACCACTGCCCCCACGCGCGAGAATCCATTGCGGGCGAGGAACGCGAGAAGCTCGTCTGTCCGCAGCCGACCACCCTTGGCAACCCCCAAATGAGCGTCGGCAATCGCCGCGCGCGGCGGCACGCGCTGCAGGGCAGCGCTGACTGTCGCTATCACGACACAGGGCCCCTTTACGCCGCCCGCCAACGCGGACAGGGCAGCCATGCGCTGCGCGACAATCTCCGGCTTGGGCGACACCCGGTCATAGGGAAGACAGTCCCAGCCCGGCAGCGTCAGCACGGGCAGCGACGCATCAAAAAACCGGATGGCCTCGGCGAGCGCCGCCAGGCGGGGTTCGTCCCGGGCCACATGAAGATGAATCGCGCCGGCCTTGCGAGCCCTTGACGCGATGACCAGCGCGTCAAATCCCTCGGGGGCGCCGGCTAAAATCGAATATCTGTTCATAGACCTTGGTTCGAAGTCGCTCGGGCGGCTGGCCACGCTCGCAAATCCAGTCGTAGAGATCCTGATCCGGCACGCTCAGCAGAGCCTCGAATTCGTCGAGCTCCACATCGTTCATCTGCCCAACACGCTCATCCGCAAAGGGCCCAAGGATCAGATCGATCTCCTTGAAACCCCGGTGCCATGCCTGGAATTTCAGCCGCTTGCGGCGATTTTCGGAATGTGCGTCCATGGACGCTGTATAAGCATTCTCTTGAGGACCGGCTAGGCTTTACATATTCCTGCGCCGAAAGGTCTCTGCCAACCGAGGGAATCGAGAACCAAAGGAATGGACACCCCGCCCCCGATACCCCTTTCCCGCCCCAAGCCCGACGGCTCGCTGGCCCGTTCAATGCAGACGATGACGCTACCGGACGGGCGCAAGCTGGGATACGCGCAGTTTGGCCCGTCAGGCGCCCTGCCGGTCTTCTATTTCCACGGATGGCCTGGCTCACGTCTCGAAGCAGGGTTCTTCAACATTCAGGGCGTGCAGCTGATTGGGGTTGACAGGCCCGGTTACGGCCTGTCCGACCCGCATCACAACCGAAGGCTCGCAGACTGGCCTCACGACATCGAAGCACTCGCAAACCATCTGGGGCTTGACCGCTTCGCAATCGTGGGCATGTCGGGCGGCGGTCCATATGCCGCCGCGTGCGCCCATCATTTCGACGATCGCCTGCATCGCGTCGCCATCATAGCGGGACTTGGACCACCGGACGCACCCGGCATGTCTGCCAACCGGGTTGGTTTTCTCCTCGACCTGGGCCAGAGCCCATTGCGCTCGACTGTTCTGATGAATGTCATGCGCACGCTGATCCGCCTGCCGGCTTCGGAAACGCACTTTGAACGGATCAAGCGCCGCATGCCGCGGGCCTCGAAGGACCACGAAGCGATGACGCCGGAGTTCCTTCGCATGCTTCTCGCGAGTTTTCGCGAAGGTCTGAGGTCCTCGGCGAAGGGGCCGGCATCGGACGCGCGGATCTACGGGGAACCGTGGCACTTTGCGCTTGACGAGATCCGCGTGCCTGTATCGGTGTGGCACGGAACACATGACCTGCAGGTGCCGGTTTCGATCGGCCAGCATTACGCCCGCAGTATCCCGCGGGCGCGCGCAACATTCCCCGAGGGCGAGGGGCATGTCTCGATCGTCACCAACTATCTTGAAGCGATCATCGGCGATCTTCGCGCAGGACCATGAGGCCGCAGTCGCTCTTCCCGCTCTTTGCCGAGGTCTCGACCCTGCAGGGGATCGGCCCCCGATTTGCCAAGCTCATCGGTCGTGTGGCGGGGCCCAGGATCGTTGACCTGCTGTGGCACAAGCCCATCTCGCTGCATGACTGGAGCACCACAAGCACGATCGCTGGCGCGCCGGAAGGTCAGCCCGTCACCGTTCGGGTGACCATCGTCGAACACAAGCCCGGTCGTACGCCACGCCACCCTTACAAGGTGGTGGCCAGCGACAGCACCGGTTTCATGGATCTGGTCTTTTTCCGGGGACAGAAGGATTACCTGCAAGCGCAGCTTCCGGTGGGGCAGATCCGCCATGTCAGCGGCAAGGTTGAACGTTTCGATGGGCGGCTGCAGATGGCCCATCCCGATCGCATGCTGGACCAAGGTGCTTTCGAAACAGCGCCGGCAATTGAACCAGTCTACGGTTCGACCGAAGGCCTGCCGCACAAGACCCTGGGCCGTGCCGTGCAGCAGGCCTTGGCCCGCTGCCCCGATCTTCCCGAGTGGCAGGATGCTGCGTGGCTCCGCAAGCAGGGCTGGCCCGGTTTCCGTGATGCACTTGGCAGACTGCATTCGCCAACAACCGGGGCGGATCTGGAACCTGGCACAACCGAGCGGCAGCGGCTTGCCTTTGACGAACTCCTTGCCAGCCAGCTGGCCCTTGCGATCGCGCGAGCGCGAATGCGACGCCAGCAGGGACGCGCCATCAAGGGCGACGGCCTGCTGCGAGCGCGGGCACTCTCCGCCCTCGGGTTCAAGTTGACCCCATCGCAGGAAGAGGCGCTTAGCGAAATCTTCGCCGACCAGGCCTCGACGCAGCGGATGCTGCGCATGCTGCAGGGAGATGTCGGAGCCGGCAAAACCCTCGTCGCATTCTTTGCCATGCTCAACGCCATCGAGTGTGGGGCGCAGGCAGCCCTCATGGCGCCGACAGAGGTGCTGGCGCGCCAGCACGAGCATTCTCTGCGCCCGCTCGCCGAAGCTGCTGGCGTAAGCATTGCCCTCTTGACAGGCCGCGAGCGCGGCAAGGAGCGCGATGCCATCCTCCTGCGTCTCGCGTCAGGCGAACTCCAGATCCTCATCGGGACCCATGCGCTGATCACGGAGAGCGTGGTGTTCCATGACCTTGGTCTTGTCGTAGTCGACGAACAACACCGTTTCGGCGTCCATCAGCGCCTGGCCCTGTCCGGAAAGGGGCACCTGCCCGCTGACATCCTGGTGATGACCGCTACGCCAATCCCGCGCACACTGGCGCTGACGAGCTATGGCGATCTCGACATGTCGCGCCTGCGCGAGAAGCCCGCCGGTCGCCAGCCCATCGTCACGCGCATGCGCCCACTTGCCGACCTCGACGAGGTCATCGATCGCCTGAAGGGTGCCCTTGCCCAAGGTGCCCGTGCCTTCTGGGTGTGTCCCCTTGTTGAAGAGAACGAGGACCTGGACCTCACCGCGGCTGAAGAGCGCTTCGACATACTCAACCACCATCTGCCCGGACAGGTCAGGCTGATCCATGGTCGTATGAAGCCCGCAGAAAAGGATGCGGCCATCGCCGACTTCCGCCAGGGCAAAGCCAGCGTCCTCGTCGCCACCACCGTGATCGAGGTCGGCGTCGATGTGCCCGACGCGACGATCATCGTGATCGAGCACGCCGAGCGCTTTGGCCTCGCCCAGCTGCACCAGTTGCGCGGGCGGGTGGGACGCGGCTCGAAGCCGTCCTCATGCCTCCTGCTTTACCAGGGTCCACTGGGTGAGACGGCCCGCGCCCGGCTTGGATGTATCTGCGGCACCGAGGATGGGTTCCTGATCGCTGAGGAAGACCTTAGGCTGCGCGGCGCTGGTGAGCTGCTCGGCGAGCGCCAGTCCGGCCTGCCCGGGTTTCGCCTTGCAGACCTCGCAGTACACGCCGAACTCCTCAAGGCTGCCAGCGACGACGCACGCCTGATCCTTGCCCGCGATCCGGACCTCCAAACCCCGCGCGGAGACGCCCTTCGAACATTGCTCTACCTGTTCCAGCAGGATGACGCCGTCCGCACGATCCGCTCGGGTTGACGCGCAACCAGCCGTCGCGGCACTGTTTGCACATGACAGCTACACCGGATCTCATCGCCGCGGCGCTCAAGAGCGCCCTCGCCCCCCTGAGCAAGGGGCCAATCAACATTGCAGCCCTGAAGCAACTCTCGGGCGGCGCGAGCCAGGAGACGTGGGCCTTCGATCTCGAAACCCCGGAGGAGCGAAAGCCCCTCATCCTGCGCCGCGCCCCGGGAGGGGTCGTCTCGAAACGAGCGACCGCCGCACCAGACCATGACACCGAAGCCGCGATCCTGAGACTTGCCCACAAGGCCGGCGTAGCCGTACCCGAGGTACCCTGCGTCCTTTCAGACATCCACGGCATCGGACCGGGCTACGTGATGACCCGTGTCGAAGGCGAGACCATAGCCCGCAAGATCCTGCGCGACGCAGAGTACGCCGAAGCCCGCAAGATCCTCGCGTTCCAGTGCGGCGAGGCGCTGGCCCGCATCCACCGCATACCGCGTTCAAGCCTGCCACCGCTGAATGCAGTGACGCCGCGCGAGCAGCTCGCGCAGTACCTGGAGACTTATGACAGCTACGACTACCCGCACCCCGTCTTTGAGGCAGCGTTCAAGTGGCTCGAGCAGCGCCTGCCAGAGGCCGATGAACTAACGCTTGTGCACGGTGACTTCCGCAACGGCAACCTCATCGTGGGCCCGGAGGGCATTCGCGCGGTGCTGGATTGGGAGCTCACCCATGTGGGCGACCCAGCCGAGGACCTCGGCTGGCTGTGCGTGAACTCGTGGCGCTTCGGCGAGACAGCCAAGGTGGTCGGCGGCTTCGGCTCGGTGGAGCAGTTGCTCGAAGGCTATCGCGCGGGCGGCGGCACCGGGATGACAGCCGATCGGGTCCGGTTCTGGGAGATCTTCGGTACCCTCAAATGGGGCATCATGTGCATGACGATGTACCAGGCCTTCGCGCAAGGGACCGACCGCAGCGTCGAGCGCGCCGCGATCGGGCGCCGCTCGTCTGAAACCGAAATTGACCTCGTCAACATCCTCTACGACAGGCTCAGCCCACCATGATGGACCAACCCTCGGCTGCCGAACTCGTCACCGCCGTACGCGAGTTCATCGAGAAACACGCCCTTCCCCAGTTGACCGGGCGTACCGCTTTTCATGGACGCGTGGCCGCCAATGCCTTGGCAATCGTCGCGCGGGAACTCGAGCAAGGCACCGCGGCGGACCTCACCGAGCACGCAAGCCTGCGCCAGCTTCTCGGCGAAGACGGCAGCCTGGAAAGCCTCAACCGCGAGCTCTGCCGCCGCCTCAGGCAGGGACTTGTGGATCCGCTGGACCCCACCGTCGCCCGTCATCTGGTCAATACCACGTTAGCGAAAGTTGCGATCGACCAGCCGGGTTACGCCGGACTGCTTCATTCGCCACACAGACCACGTTGATTTTGTTGCTTTTTTGACACTTACAGAAGTTCAATGATTCTGCCCGCGAGGAACCCCTGCGGCGCGTGCTACGAGACGCTCGATCGCAGGAATCGCACGCAATATGTCGGTAAGAAACCAGAACATCGTCATGGGGGTACTGACCGGGATCGCCCTTCTGGCGCTGATCGCGCTCTTCCTTTTCGCGGCCCGCGACAACCTGATCCGGTACACGCTGAACCCCAGCGATACATTCGCCAACACGCCCCAGGCGGCGGCACCAGACTACGCAACCGACTATGCGTGGTCCTCGCGCGACGGCAGCGCATCACAACGCGCAGACGTGTTCTTCATCTATCCGACGATCTACTATTCCGGCGAGCACTGGAATGCTCCCATTTCAAATGAAGCCGTCAGGGAGCGCCTGGCCAACATCATCCGCCCCCTGTACGCGCAACCCTTCGCGCAGTCGGCCAACCTTTTCATGCCTCTGTACCGACAGGCCGCGCCCTACAGCTTCATGGGCGGCAGCGAGAGTGGCCGCCAGGCCCGCCAGGTTGCGTATAGCGATATCAAGCGCGCCTTCGATGCCTATCTCGAACAATCTGCCCCGGACCGCCCGTTGATCATTGCCGGTTATGGACAAGGCGGACTGCTGGGCATGAAACTTCTAGCAGATATGGAGCCCGCGACTCGCACCCGCCTCGTAGCCGCATACCTCCTCGAGGTCGCCATCCCCAGCGCGACCATGTCGACCATGGTCAAGGGGATTCCCCTTTGCGACTCGCCCGACCAGGTCGCCTGCGCCATCATCTGGCACTCGACCACACCCCACGCACGCGGTGACCTCGCCCGCGAGAACGCCCTCATCTGGAGCCCATCAGGCGGTTTCGAACCCACGCGCGGACGCGAGCTGGTCTGCGTGAACCCGCTGACCTGGTCGATCTCGGGTCGCGCCGGAAGCGCGGACGAAAACCTGGGAGCAGGCCGTCTGTCGGACTTCGGCTCAGGACAGGTCGAGATTACACGCGGCCTCACCGCGGCCGACTGCTGGAACGGTCTGCTGTTCACCGACGTCGTGCCGGAGCCCATCTTCTATTGGAGTGGTCCAAGATACCGCGACCTGTTTCCCTCGACGGTCAACCCGTTCTACGCGGACATAGAGGACAACGCCCAAAGGCGCGTTGCATCATTCTGGGCCCAACGCGCCATGGCGACGCCGGAAAACATCGACGACCCTCTCCCGTCAGGGGCACCAACACTTCCACCACCTGACACGTCAGGCGTACTGGGGCCCGAGGCCAAAGCCCTCACTGCGCCCCAATGATCGCGACCGAACAGACATTCATCGAGGGCGCTCCTCCCAGATTGTGAGTCAGGCCAATCTTGGGGTTTTTCAACTGCCGGGCACCCGCACGCCCCTGAAGCTGCAGATACATCTCGTAGAGCATCCTCAGGCCGCTCGCACCAATTGGATGCCCGAAGCACTTGAGGCCTCCGTCAATCTGGCATGGCACCTTGCCCGAGGCGTCATAGAAACCGTCCATCACATCATGAACGGCACGCCCCTCGTCACTGATGAACAGATCTTCCATGGTCACAAGCTCGGTTACCGAGAAGCAATCGTGAACCTCGATCATGGAAATTTCATCGCGCGGTGAGCGAATACCAGCTTCCTCGTAGGCACGCTTCGCGGCGATACGTGCCGTGTGGAAGTAGCTTCCGTCCCACGAGTTGTGCATGCTCTCCAACCCATTGGACAGCGAGAGCTGCATGGCCTTGACCGTTATGATGTCCTTCTTGCCCATGGCTCGCGCAATCTCGGGCGTCGTCACAATGGCACAGGCCGCACCATCCGACACACCGCAACAATCAAACAGACCAAGCGGTTCGGCGATCATGGGCGCATTGAGCGCCATATCTTCGGTAATTGGTTTCTGCAGATGCGCCTTGGGGTTCTTCGCGCCATTGTCATGGCTCTTGACCGACACATGGGCAATCGCCCTCTTGAGGTCCTGCTTCGAAACGCCGTGCTTGGCGCGATAGGCCGAGGCAAGTTGCGCGAAATTACCGGGCGCGGAACCGTTGGCGCCCCATTGCGGCAGCAAGGTCCCCGGTTGACCGGTCGGCAAACCGCCATAACCGGTATCCTTGAGCTTCTCGACCCCCAGAGCCAGCGCGATGTCGACGGCACCAGCCGCCACCGCATACACCGCACCCCGAAAGGCTTCGGAACCCGAAGCACAGAAATTCTCGACCCGGGTTACGGGGATGTTGGGGAGACGCAACGCGACAGACAACGGCGTTCCACCCTTGCCGACGGACTGTTCATCGATATGCGTCGAAAGCCACGCTGCCTGGACCTGGCTCGTTTCAACGCCAGCATCTTTCATTGCCTCGAGATATGCCTCAACCATGAGCTCCTCGGCGCCCATGTCCCACCGCTCGCCAAACTTCGAACAGCCCATTCCCAGGATTGCAACTTTGTCCTTGATCCCCGATGCCATGTCCCTCACTCCAAAACTGAAAAGAAGATGATCCCGTTGCCCGGGCCCGACAATGCCCAATCCGCGCCCTACGCAGGGGCGGCCTTCCAGAAATAGCGCCGAAAGCCGCGCCGCTCATCGAAATCCTTTACGCGGAAGACCATGCGCATTTTGGTACCGGCGTCCACCGACCCGACATCGACATCAGTGAAATCAGCAAGAAAACGCCCACCCTCCTCGAAGGTAACCATGCCGTAGTGCTGTGGCGGATCCTGCGAATAGGTGAGATAGTCCGCCGACCAGGACAGGACCTTGCCCTCCAGTTCGGCAAACGAGAACGGCTTTTGCTGATCTACCGCCTTACAGTTGGGATTGACGCAGATGCGCGTGCGCGGAAACTGCGCTGTGCCGCACTTCTCGCACTTGCCCCCGACCAGACCGAACAACATGTCGCGCTTTCGATACGTCACAGTCAGGGCTGTCTTGTTGTCCTTCTCCGCGCGCATGCCCTTTTCCATTTCGAGCAGCCCGTTGAAAGCCAACCACTTCATGTAGTTCGTTTCTTCCTTGCGCCGTGCAATGGAACCCTTCACGCCTCGCCTCGGTTGCACCCCTGCAATGCCAGCCCCCACCTCGAACAGCACCGCGTCACAACCCTGACCGAAGGCAGCGACCAGGATCTTTTGACCTGGCTTTGCCTCTTCCAATGTGTGAGCCAGCATGATGAGGGCATGGGCCGTGCCACATTCGCCAACCGTGGCAGCCAGATTATCGCGCACGCGCGTCGGATCGATCCCGCATTTCTGCGCGAGCTGCTGGTCCAGCTTGGCAAACAGGCAAGGCAGGATGAAGTGGTCGATGTCTGACGACTTGGTCCCGGTCTTGTCCAGCAATCCCTTGACCGTACGCGGTACAATGCGCGTGTACCCCTCGTCCCGGATCCAGCGCTCCTCCCAATTGTAGTCGTACTCTTCCCCTTCTCCCCGGAAATGATCGACGAAGTCCACCGAGGTCGAGTAGCTGCCAATGAAGCGCGCGGCCACATCCGACGTGGACACCACGAAGGCCGCACCACCATCTCCAAACTGGAATTCCTGCGCGGCACCCGCCCGCGTCGCACGTCGATCGGCAGCGGCAACCAGGACCTGCGCGGCACCACCTGCGCCAACCTTTTCAAGAGCCATTATCAGCGCTGACAGGCCTGCGCGCTGTGACCCTGCAATGTCAGACGTATGGATGGCCTCAGGCAGGCTGAGCGCCGCCGACACAACACCAGCGTTCTGTCTGTCTGCAAATGGCATCGTCGTCGAGGCGAAGTACAAGGCCTCGATCTGGGCGCGTGACGTCAGAGGATCCCGGCTGTCCGGCAACGCGTCACGCGCAGCCTCCACAGCCATCGTGACAGCATCCTCATCCCAGTTGGCCATGCTGCGCTCACCTTTGCCCAATCCCGCAAGGGACGGATTGAACCATGCATTGGCTGTGGCCATCGCCTTGCGCTGCAAGCGCAGCCGCGGAATGTAGGCGCCGAACGAGAGAATCCCAATTGTCTGCTGTGCCATCAGGTGTGTCCAATAGGAACAGGCGCACACACCGCCTCAGCAATGTGCGCGGCCCAGAAAACCAATATGCTCTGATAACAGGAGCCCGCCGCGGCCTCAATTGGCTAGCGACGCACCACCACACAGGACGCGCCGCGGTCCTCGAGCGCATTGCATAAGGCCCGAGCCTCCCTTTGCGCCGCCAGCGCCCCGCCGAAAAGCCGGTAAAGCGTGCCACGGCCGGCAACTTCAACCCTCACAACCTCATGGCGAAGACCATCAAGAAGTCCCCGACCCACCCGGGAAATGCGATCCCAACCCTGCCGAGCCTGATCGGCGGTTTCGTAAGCCCCAAGTTGTACAAAGTACTCGCCGGAGGAACGGCCAGCGCCCTCAACACGCTCACCAAGACCGGGGCGGAGCCCCACGCCCGCTTCAGGGACCGCCACCGGCGCCGATGCCTGCAGTATGGATGGCCCCACTGCAACTGGCGGCGGCTGCCAAGGCCCCGAGACCCCTTGCCCCTCACTCAGACCTGGCAACATACCACTCTTGCCGCCCACCCCTGGCTGACCTGACAACAGGGGACCACCACGCCCGTTGGACGCAATTCTTCTACCGCCAGCTCCGGGAAGCGAGCGCTCGCCATCAAGCCGGGCCAGATGGGTCCGGGCCTCGGCGAAGCCGCTGTCGATCTGCAGCGCTCGTCGAAACGAGTCCGCTGCCTCTCGACGTTTCCCCAAAGCCTCCAACGCCATACCCTGCCACGCAAACACATATTGCGGCCTCGCATGACCGCCTCGCAGCGCCATATCAAAGTCCAGCACGGCCTCGGCATTCAGATTGAAGCGACGGCGAAGGTTTCCGCGATTGGCATAGGCCTCGGCATAATTGGGATTCAGCCTGATCGATAAACCATAGTCCCTTAACGCCGTCTCATACTGGTTGAGCGCCTCAAAGGCCAAGCCGCGATTGTTGAGTGTCCGAGGCCTGAATTCCCTTGGTAAATCGTCGTGCCAAAGGGCAATCGTGTAGTCAAGAATAGCGCGCCCGGCTTCACCTTGCATGTAGAAAGCCATTCCACGCCTGTGGTACGTCAGGGCCAGCTTTTCTTGGGACAGCAACTTGCTTTGGATCGCTCGCGTGAACAGCTCGATTGCCGTGCGCGGATCCTGCGCCTCCAGCCGCGCTACGCCAGCATCGGCGTCAGCCTCCCCATCCGCCCGCGCGGGGACAGAGGCGAGCAAGAACGCCAATAATAATACAAGCAAACGAAACATGGGACACAGAATATAGTGATTCGGTTTCAGGCCATAACACTGACCCCACAATATCTTTGTCACGCGACCGCGAGTGCACAACCATGACCGACATCAAAACAAACCGACGCGTACGCAAAGCGGTCTTTCCTGTTGCAGGAATGGGCACGAGGTTCTTGCCAGCCACGAAGGCAGTCCCCAAAGAGATGCTGCCCGTCGTCGACAAGCCAGTGATCCAATACGCCGTCGAGGAAGCGAAGGCTGCCGGAATAGAACAGTTCATTTTCGTGACCGGTCGCGGCAAGCACGTCATCGAGGATCACTTCGATCACGCCTACGAACTCGAAGCCCTTCTGTCATCGCGCGAAAAACACGGCGAGTTGGAAAGTCTGCTCGAAGCCCTGCCGCCAAGCGGATCAGTCAGTTTTACCCGCCAACAAAATCCGCTCGGCCTGGGTCACGCCGTGTGGTGCGCGCGCCACTTCATTGGCAACGAACCGTTCGCCGTCCTGCTCCCGGACGAATTGCTGGTGGACCAACCCGGGTGTCTTCAGCGCATGGTGAAGGCTTACGAAGAGACCGGCGGCTGTATGCTGGCAGTCCGCGAGGTCCCGCAGGCCGAGACACGACGCTACGGCGTCATCGACCCGATCAGCGAACACGATGGCCTGATCGGTGTGAAGGGAATCGTGGAAAAGCCACAGCCACATCTGGCTCCGTCCCGCCTGGCCGTAATCGGTCGTTACATTCTACCTGCCCAGGTGTTCGAGGAACTTGAACGCCACGAGCGCGGCACGGGCGGCGAAATCCAGTTGACGGATGCACTCGCACGCCTCGTCGGCAAGCAGCCCTTTCACGGCTATCGTTTCGAAGGCCAACGCTTCGACTGCGGCGACAAGGTTGGCTTTCTCCAGGCAAACATCGCCGTGGGCCTGTCGCGTCCGGACACCGCCGGGCCCCTTCGCGAAATCTTGAAGGCCCTCGAGATCTGAGCCTGCTCTTCTGAACCTGCACTGAGGTTACCATGCGCGTAGCGATGATTGGCACCGGTTATGTCGGACTCGTCTCCGGGGCCTGCTTCTCGAATTTTGGCCACGATGTGATCTGCGTCGACAAGGACGCGGCCAAGATCGAACGGCTTCGTAAGGGTGAAATCCCTATCTTCGAGCCTGGCCTCGATCGGCTTGTCGCAGACAACGTCGCAGCAGGCCGCCTCTCCTTCACGACCGACCTGAAGACAGCAATGCCCGGAGCCGAGGCGGTATTCATCGCGGTAGGTACCCCAAGCCGGCGCGGTGACGGATTTGCAGACCTCACCTATGTCTTTGATGCAGCGGGCGAGATCGCCGACACGCTCACGAACTATGCTGTCGTCGTCACGAAGTCGACCGTCCCCGTGGGAACAAGCCGGCGCGTCGAGGAAATCATCCGCGACCGCAATCCCAAGGCCGCCTTTGACGTTGCATCGAACCCTGAGTTCCTGCGCGAAGGCTCCGCAATCGAGGACTTCCAGCGTCCGGACCGTGTTGTGGTCGGGACCGAGGCCGAGCGCGCGCGCAACGTGATGCGCGCCCTCTATCGCCCGCTGTTCCTCAACGACAAAACCCCTTTCGTGTTCACGTCCCGCGAGAGCTCCGAACTGATCAAATATGCAGCCAACGCCTTTCTGGCCATGAAAATTACCTTCATCAACGAAATGGCCGACATGTGCGAGAAGGCCGGGGCTGACATCCAGGATGTCGCAAAAGGCATTGGGCTTGACGGGCGCATCGGGTCAAAGTTCCTGAATGCCGGGCCAGGCTACGGAGGATCGTGCTTCCCGAAAGACACGATCGCACTCGTCAGGCAGGCAAACGAGCTCAGCACCCCGACGCGGCTGATCGAAGCCGTCGTCGACGTGAACGCGCAGCGCAAGCGGAAGATGGCAGAGAAGATCATCAACGCCTTCGGCGGCGTCGCCGGCAAGACGATTGCTGTGCTGGGTGTCACCTTCAAGCCGAATACCGACGACATGCGCGACAGCCCCTCGCTGGACATCATTCCGGCGCTACAGGCCGCGGGCGCTCATGTGAATGCCTTTGACCCTGAAGGCATGCACGAGGCAGGAAAGCTGCTGCCGGGTGTCAACTGGACCCGGAACACGTATGAGTCGATGACCAACGCAGATGGCGTGGTGATCCTGACGGAATGGAACGAGTTCCGTGCCCTAGACTTCACAAGGATGAAGTCTCTGCTCAAGCGCCCCTTACTCGTCGATCTCCGCAACATATATACGCCACGAGAAGTCGCCGATGCCGGGTTCGAGTATCACAGCGTTGGACGCCTGCCACACACCAGCGCCTAGGCGATCAAGCCCGCACTGCGCATGCTTTCGATGATTTTATCCGCCGCCTCTTCCGGCGTCAGGTCAACCGTATTGACGCGAATATCCGCGTTCTCCGGCACTTCATAGGGCGAGTCGATCCCTGTGAAATTCCTGATCTCGCCACGTTGCGCGCGCTTGTAGAGACCCTTCGGATCACGTTCCATGCACACTTCGAGGGGCGTATCGACATGGACCTCAAGGAACTCCTCCGGCCCGACAAGCTCTCGGGCGGTCCTCCGCTCGGAACGGAACGGCGAGATAAACGACACAAGGACGATGAGCCCCGCATCGACGAACAGCCTCGCAGTCTCGGCCACGCGTCGGATGTTCTCGACCCGGTCTGCATCCGTGAAGCCAAGATCGCGGTTGAGGCCATGCCGGACATTATCGCCGTCCAGCAGATAGGTGTGGCGCCCCGCAAGCGTCAGCTTGCGCTCCACGATATTGGCAATGGTGGACTTGCCCGAACCCGAAAGTCCCGTGAACCACAGGATAACCGGCTTTTGCCCCTTGAGATCAGCGCGTGTCTTCTTGCTGACATCAAGCGCTTGCCAATGGACATTCGTCGCACGACGCAGCCCGAACTCGATCATGCCAGCCGCCACGGTCGCATTTGAGTAGCGGTCTATGAGGATGAAGCTGCCGGTCTCCCTGTTCGTGCGATAGGCATCGAAAGCAAACGGCATCGACGTGGATAGATTGCAGAAACCAACCTCGTTCAACTGCAACGTCTTGGCTGCGAAACGCTCAAGGCTATTCACGTCAACCTTGTGCTTCAGCTCGGTCACTGTCGTGGGCAGCGTTCTTGACCCGGCCTTCAGCAAATATTGACGACCAGGAAGCATTTCCTCGTCCGTCATCCAGATAAGATGGGCCGCAAATTGGTCGCTGACATCTGGTCGATCGTGTCCAGGCGCCAACACGTCACCCCGCGAGACATCGACCTCGTCCTCCAGTGTCAGCGTTACGGCATCACCCGCAAGCGCTTCTGGCAAGTCGCCATCCTGTGTCACGATCCGGGCAATTCGCGTTGAACGACCCGAGCCGGCAACTGTCACGCTGTCCCCGGGCGCTAACCGCCCGCTGGCAATCGTTCCTGCAAAACCGCGAAACTCCGGATTTGGTCTGTTGACCCATTGCACATGCATGCGAAAGGGCAGCGCCTCGCGATCAGACGCCACATCCACCTCATCCAGATGAGCAAGCAAGCTTGGTCCCTGGTACCATGGCAGAGCCGCACTGCGCTCCATGACGTTGTGACCAAAGCGAGCCGACAACGGGATCGAAACCAGAGACGCAAAATCAAGCTTGCTCGCGAAGTCCCGAAACTCGCCTTCGATCGCGTTGAAAATTTCCTCGGAGAAGCCCACGAGGTCGATCTTGTTGATGGCGAGAACAACGTGCCGGATGCGCAGAAGCGAACAGATATACGCGTGCCGACGTGTCTGCGTCAGCACACCCTTTCGGGCATCGACGAGGATCACGGCAAGATCAGCCGTTGACGCTCCGGTGGCCATGTTCCGCGTATATTGCTCATGACCGGGCGTGTCGGCCACGATGTACTTGCGCTTGTCGGTGGCAAAGAACCTGTAGGCAACATCGATGGTGATCCCTTGCTCGCGCTCGGCTTCAAGTCCATCCATCAACAGGGCGAGGTCGATGTCTTCACCCGTCGTGCCGTGCCTTCGGGAATCCTTCTCCAGTGCACGCAATTGATCCTCGAAGATCAGCTTCGTGTCGTAAAGCAATCGGCCGATCAGCGTTGACTTCCCGTCATCGACCGATCCACAGGTCAGAAACCGCAAGAATGACTTGCGTTCACCAGCCGCAAGGAATGCCTTGAGTTCGGCCGGCGTCATCAGAAATATCCCTCGCGCTTCTTCTTCTCCATGGACGCGCTTTCGTCCTGGTCGATGACCCGGCCCTGCCGCTCGGAGGTGCGCGCAGTCAGCATTTCAGCCACGATGTCTTCAAGAGTGGCTGCCGACGATTCAATTGCACCCGTCAGGGGATAACAGCCCAGTGTACGAAACCTGACCAGACGCTCCTCACACGCCTCACCCGGTCGAAGCCGCATGCGCTGGTCATCTCGCATGATCAGAGTACCATCACGCTCGACCACGGGCCGGCGCGCAGCGAAATACAAAGGTACGATAGGGATGCGCTCCTGAAGGATATACTCCCAGATATCGAGTTCGGTCCAATTGGACAGGGGGAAGACGCGGATCGATTGGCCCTTCTGGACACGGGTGTTATAGAGGTTCCACAACTCGGGCCGCTGGTTCTTGGGATCCCAGGAATGACTGGACGTTCGGAACGAGAAAATGCGCTCCTTCGACCGGCTCTTCTCTTCGTCCCGCCTCGCACCTCCAAAAGCCGCATCAAAGCCATGGGCATCAAGCGCCTGCCGGAGCGCCTCAGTTTTCATGACTTGCGTGTGGACTGCCGAGCCGGAATCGAATGGGTTGATCCCCCGCCCAAGGCCGTCCTGATTGATGTGCACGATGAGATCCAACCCCAGCCGGCGTGCCGTCTCCTCGCGAAACGCAATCATCTCGCGGAACTTCCATGTCGTATCCACATGCAGCAGCGGAAAAGGAAGCTTGCCCGGATGAAAGGCCTTCATCGCAAGGTGCAGCATCACCGAGGAATCCTTGCCGATCGAATACAGCATCACGGGATGACGAAACTCGGCGGCAACCTCGCGCATGATGAAAATGCTCTCGGCCTCCAGTCGGGCCAGATGAGAGCGTCGCTGCATAACAGCTGACGCGTTCGTCGAGTTCATGACTGCCCCGCGATCAAAAGGATCCTTGCGACACGATCGTCGCGCGCCAAGCCACAATCCGTCAACCGTTCACCAGACCAAGCCGCGTTTCGAGTGCGCCGCACAGCATTTGTCCAAACATGATGTGCATTTCCTGGATGCGGGCGGTAGTCAACGAAGGAACCTCGAGGCAAGCGTCAACCTGCACACCCAAGGGCGGGCTTCCTCCACCGGTAAAAAGGATCGTATGCAGCCCCTTTTTCCGGCACGCGTCGAAGGCTGCGATGACATTGGGGCTGCGACCAGACGTCGAAATCCCGATACCTACATCTCCACGCTGGCCGAGCGCCTCTACCTGCCGCGCAAAAACCTGTTCAAACCCAAGGTCGTTTCCAGCTGCAGTCAAAGCCGAACTGTCGGTCGTAAGCGCCAGGGCGGCAATCGGCGCCCGATTCGTCCGATACCGAACCGTCAACTCCGTTGCCAGATGCTGCGCATCGGCCGCGCTTCCACCATTTCCAAAGAATAGAAGCTTCCCGTCCGCGCGGATTGACTGAAGGCAAATCTCGACGATCCGTTCGAACGAGCCAGCCAGATTCGACCGGCAGGCCGTCGCAACTGCCAGATGCTCATCAATCTCGGACTCGAAGAAAGCGCTCATGCAACGATACTGTCGCGTCCATCATGAACACACAAGCGCGCAACAAAAAAAGCCCCTCGCCTGATTGGCGACGGGGCTTTTTTTTCCCAAATCTGGGTGCAGGGACAGGATTTGAACCTGTGACCTTCAGGTTATGAGCCTGACGAGCTACCGGGCTGCTCCACCCTGCGTGACTTTTTCAGAGGTTATGCGTTTTCGTGCGCGTGAATGTGGGGTGTGTGGAAGATGGATTGTACTGCACTGGTTTCTTGACGTTGAGGTTTCTTCTGGATCCTGCAGGTCTGGCGGCGGCCTACTTTCCCGAGGCTTAAGCCTGAGTATCATTGGCGCTGGAGCGTTTCACGGCCGAGTTCGGGATGGGATCGGGTGTAGGCACTCCGCACTTGAGCCACCAGACCGGCAGGGTCCAGAGAACAACCAGAGATCGGGTTCCAGATGACAGGATCTGTCATCTGGCACCGTCACTAGGCACAGGTAAAACGAGTTTTGGTGAGGTTGAGGCAATCAAGCCAATCGAGCGATTAGTACGGCTCAGCTGAACGCATTGCTGCGCTTACACATGCCGCCTATCAACGTGGTGGTCTTCCACGGCTCTCAAGCGAGACCTGGTTTTGAGGTGGGTTTCCCGCTTAGATGCTTTCAGCGGTTATCCCGTCCATACAATAGCTACCCGGCTGCGCGGCTGGCGCCACGACCGGTCCACCAGAGGTATGTCCATCCCGGTCCTCTCGTACTAGGGACAGATCCTCTCAAGTCTCCAACACCCACAGCAGATAGGGACCGAACTGTCTCACGACGTTCTAAACCCAGCTCAC
>CAZABH010000018.1:0-60783 GCA_964483585.1 uncultured Flavobacteriaceae bacterium | reverse complement strand
ATGGAGTAGGTGCGCAAGGTGCTGAAGATCGCCAAGGAACCTATCTCGCTCGAGACGCCGATCGGTGACGAGGAAGATTCACATCTCGGTGATTTCATCCCGGACACCAATGCCGTGCTGCCGATCGATGCGGCGATCCAGTCGAACCTGCGCGAGACGACCACGCGCGTGCTTGCGTCGCTGACGCCTCGCGAGGAGCGCGTGCTGCGCATGCGCTTTGGCATCGGCATGAATACGGACCACACGCTTGAAGAGGTCGGGCAGCAATTCTCGGTCACGCGCGAACGTATCCGCCAGATCGAGGCCAAGGCCCTGCGCAAGCTCAAGCACCCAAGCCGGTCGCGCAAGCTGCGCAGCTTCCTCGATAACTGAGAATGGCCATGTGCCTGTGGGGCTGGACTAGAAGTCCGGCCTCAAACGGACCTGCTTCATTTCCTTCCTGATCATGCGTCGGAAAATCGATGGTCCGACCCATGTCAGAACGGCAAAGCCGATCCACGCCAATACGATCACGCCCTGCAGCATTGAAGGAAAGAGCGGCAGCAAAGTGGTGCGAAAAACCTGGAAGGCAAGATAGATCAGGATCACGACGCCCCAGGCCTTCCATCCTCCGAACTTCTGCATCCACATCGCCCAGTGCCACCACAGCCCCATGATCGGGTTCTGGCGGGTCTTCACCTGGCACAACAGGTTGATGGCGTGCGGGTTGCTGGCATCGCGGCTGAGGGCCCAGAGCGCATATTCCTTAGCTTCCTGCAGGCGACCGCGCCGTAGCTCCGTCATGCCCTTGGCTACCAGCGCGGTGGTGTCGTCGGGGTCGATGTCCATGGCGCTGTCGGCCAGATCGGTTGCCTGGTCGAGCTTGCCTTCTCTCGCGCACAGATCCGAATAGGTCGCGAGGATGGTGGCGTCATCAGGTTCGATGGCGAGGGCGGTCTCGAGGTGGTGCCTGGCTTGAGCCCGCAGGTTCTTGCTCATCAGGAAGACGGCGTAAGCGTAGTGGTTGTAGGCGCCGTCGGGCGCGAGCTCCAACGCAGCCTTGAAGTGCTTTTCTGCGAGGTCGCGTTTGCCTTTCAGCTGGAAAGACAATGCCAGTGCTCTGTGTGCAAATTCCCAGTCCGGAGCGGATGCGACAGCGGCCGTCGCTGCCGCGATGGCCTCATCAGCGCGATTGCGACGGATGTTGAAGATCCCCAGCATTGCAAGTGCATGTGCATCATCGGGTGCTTGCTGCAGGATTTCCTGAATCCTGCTTACGGCGCCGTCGTGGTTGCCTGCTGCGGATAATGCGTTTGCGGCATCGATCGCGGTGTTGATCTCATCCATGTCCATGGGCTAGCGCCCAAACTTGTCGAGAAACGCAACCACGTCGTCATAAAGTCCGCCTTCGTTGGCGAACTTTGCGTAGTTGCGGGCTTGGGACAGCCACTCGAGCGTGGTGGGGCGCACCTCCTTGTGCGCGGCGCTGAGGTGTCTCGTCGAGATTGGCGTGATCTTGTCCTGGCTGAGACTTTCCTCGATTGCCATGTCACAGGCGGTCTCGACGATGTTTGTGATGTCTGCTCCCGAGTATCCGCTGGTTCTTTCCGCGAGTGCCTCGGTGTCGATCGGCCCGTCGGTTGGTCGCCCCTTCAATTCGATCTCGAAGATGATCTTGCGGGCAACGCGATCGGGCGGGGGAACGAACAGGCTGCGATCGAAGCGGCCATTGCGTCGAAAAGCCGGGTCAATCGCCCAAGGTACGTTGGTTGCGGCGAGAACCAGAATGCCGTCATTTGCCGAGTTGAAGCCATCGAGTTCGTTCAGGAATGTCGAGACCATGGATGATTTGTGATCGCCTTCCGAGAAGCGGCGACGTGCGGCTAGGGCTTCGATCTCGTCAAAGAACAGCACCGAGGGTTTGTCCATGCGTGCCTGTTCGAATGCATGCGCAAGTCGCTTTTCCGACTCGCCAATCCACATGCTCAAGACCTCGGCAATCTCGATGGGAATGAACCTGGCGTTGCATTCCGTGGCCGTGGCACGAGCGAGCAGGGTCTTGCCGCAACCTGGTGGGCCATAGAGCAGGACGCCTCCGCCGGCCCGCTTCCTGAAGCGATCAAAGAGAGACTTCCTTTCGAAGGGGAGGATGATCTTGCGGCGGATCTGCGCTTTCACGTCGTCGAGCCCACCGATGTCGGCGAAGGCGATCGGTGGGCGGGCGTCTTGTCCCGGTTCCCTCCCCGGACGTTCCGATGCGGGCTGGCGTGCATTGGGGTTGAACTGGACTACGGTGCCGCTGGTGTTTGTTCCCTGCTGCCTGGTCAGGGCTGCATCGAGGTCTGCGGATCGGACTGCGGGGTTGGCTGCGAGGGCTGCCTGGTAGTTTGTGCGTGCCAGTTCGAGATTGCCCTGGGCGAGGTGTATGCGTGCGCGTAACAGTCGTATCTGCGGGTCTTCGCCCTGGCACCACAGGAGTGCGGCATGGAGTTCTTCCTGCTTCAACAGGAATGCCGCGACCGACATGCGTGTCGGTTCATCCGTGCTCGTGATGTCGACTTGCGTCAGGAATGTCACCGCAGCCGCCGGATCGATCGCGTCGTCGGCGGCGCGCACCAGGGCGCGCAATATTGCCGATGATCCAGGAGCGGCCCTTGCCGCTTCTATTAGGTCAAGCAGTTCGCTCATGTTCGTCCAGTAGACCAGTAGTCGATCATATCAGGCAAATCCTAACTGAAATTTACCGTACCCACACTTCAGACGATTGTTGGGCCGAGGTTGCTTGTCATGGATCAACGCGGTCCTTCGCCGTGGCTGCGACTGTGCCGGGCAGGTAAGTCGGGGGTCACCATGAATGCAGGCCAGATCGCGCGGGCGCATTTTGCTGCGGCAATGGCGCAGGCCGAGGCTGCGGGACAGGATGTCGATGCTGTCGGGCGCGCGCTGCTGGCCGAGATCGTGAAGTCCATGTTGCTGCGCCGCAGCATCCTTGACGTGCAGGCCGAGATCCTGGCTGCAGCAGACAATGTAGATCCGGATGCCGACTATGTTTTCATGCGTCCGTGACTTGGCCGCTCGAACGAATCCGGTTTAAGTCGGGTCCTCTACAAGGGGGTATCCATGCCCGGCAGCCAGGACTTCGCCGCCGATCCTCGTAATGCGCATGTGCTGATCTACCTGAACGGCGCGCTGGTGCCACGGGCTGAAGCGCGCGTGTCGGTGTTCGATGCGGGTTTTGTCCTGGGCGATGGCGTCTGGGAAGGGATCCGCCTTCACAGGGGGCGACTTCTGTTTTTGGATGCACATCTCGACCGTTTGCTCGATGGTGCCCGACAGATCCGGCTTGAC
Organism: uncultured Flavobacteriaceae bacterium; assembly: GCA_964483585.1. Taxonomy (GTDB): domain Bacteria; phylum Pseudomonadota; class Alphaproteobacteria; order Micropepsales; family Micropepsaceae; genus SZUA-430. The sequence continues at coordinate 57,456 of CAZABH010000018.1, read as the reverse complement.
CTTGGATTGGGCAGAGATGGGCTGATTGAGGCCATTCGCCAGACAGTGTTTGCGAACGGCATGGAGGATGGCGTCCACATCCGGCTCATGGCCACCCGTGGTGTGAAGGCTGCTGTCAACCAGGACCCTCGTAATGCACTTGGCAAGGCCACCATCGTGATTGTTGCCGAATACAAGATCCCGTCGCCGGAAATAATGACCAGAGGGCTTTCACTTTGGACATCTTCGGTGCGCTGCACACCAGAGAACATGTTCGACATGCGGTTGAATTCGCATAGTCGTCTCAATCTGATCCGTGCCCTGATCGATGTGCTGGACAAGGGGGCGGACGAGGCGCTTATGCTGGACCCGGATGGGTTTGTCTCGAGTTGCAATGCCACAAACTTCTTCTTTGTGCGCGATGGTATCGTCTGCACGTCAACGGGCGTTTTCTGCTTCAACGGTGTGACTCGTGGCAATGTCCTTGAGTTGGTTCGAGTGAACGGGATCGACCTTCATGTTGGCAATTTCACTCTTTCGGATGTGGCTGAAGCCGATGAGGCCTTCGTCACTGGGACATTCGGAGGGCTGACGCCTGTGCGCGCGATCGATGGGCGTATGTTGCCACATCCTCTGCCGGGGCCGGTGACGCGGCGTCTCGGGGCACTTTATGAGGCTGCCAAGGATGCAGAGGTGCTACTTGTCCGCTGATGTTATCCGCATTGCCATGTGGTCAGGACCACGGAACATATCGACTGCCATGATGCGGTCCTTTGAAAACAGGCCGGACACTTCGGTTATCGATGAACCTTTCTATGCCTCCTATCTTGAGCGAACGGGTGCGGATCATCCGCTCCGTGCCGAGGTGCTGGCGTCGCAGCCTGTCGATCCTCGCCTCGTCGTTGAAACACTGCTTGGACCGGTACCTGGCGGGCGCTCTATATTTTACCAGAAGCACATGACGCACCACATGGTGGAGGGAATCGACCTGAGGTGGGTCGCCTCTGTCAGGAATGCGTTTCTCATCCGAGATCCGCATGATGTCCTGTTGTCCTACGCAAAGGTGCGTGGGGTGCCCACGCCTGCGGACATAGGTGTTCCCCAGCAGCTGTTGCTGTTCGAACGAGAGGCTGACAGGCTCGGTCATGCTCCTCCTGTTATTGATGGAGGGGATGTCTTGCGGGAACCCGTGGGCGTCCTCTCCGTGCTCTGCGCGCGGTTAGGCATCGCTTTCCTGCCGCACATGTTGGCGTGGCCGCCCGGGCCCCGAGGCACAGATGGTGTCTGGGCTCCTGCGTGGTACGCCAACGTTGAGCGTTCCACGGGGTTTGAGGCTCCGCGGAAGGAGCGAGGCTCGTTGCCTGATGAATTGCTACGTGTTGCCGATCTCGTTCGCGGCGGCTATGAGCGGCTGTCGGCTTTCAAGCTTGGCGGGGCCTGCGGCCCGTTGTGAGAGATGCCGTTCCCTATGTCGGGAACCGGCATGCTTCTCAATCAGGTTTCCCTTTCCGCCCGAAGCATCCCCGAGAGCATCGTGTTCCATGGGTTGCTGGGGCTGCGGTTGACCTCGGGGTCACCGCATCATGCCCGGTTCAAGTGTCAAGATGGCGAGGCTCTGCTTTCCCTCCATCGCCATAAAGGCATTCCGAGCGCTGATCAGGCGTAGTTGAAGCTGATGCTGATCCTGTCTTCCTTCGCGCGGTTCGGCTCGACCTCGTGCCTTAGCCAGCTTTCAAAAAGGATGATCCCGCCGGGTTCCGGTGTGACGTAGATGAAGGGCTGCACAGCGCGGGGTGCTGAAGGGTGACGTGCAGGCGCAGCCATCATCAGGCCCAGTCTTGGGTCCTCCAGCTTCAAAGCACCAGCGCCTTTCGGTACGGTTATGTAGCACGTGCCGGAAATGATGCTGTGGGGGTGGATGTGGCTTGTATGAACGCCCCCCGGTTTCAGGATGTTGATCCAGATCGAATTGCAGGCGAGCTGCCTGCGACCCAGGTCAAAGTGCAATGACTTGGCGAAGGACTTCACATGTGGCTGCAAGGACGTGACAAGGTCCTTAAAGGCAGGAATGCGCGAGGGCAGGTCGTCCAGGGACGCGTATGAGGTGTATCCTTGATAGGCGTGCTCCCTGCACCATGACTGGCCGGCCTCATCGTCGCGTGATACCGATCGGCAGGCTGTCTCGAGGTCGCGCAGAAGGCCGGAGCTGCGTCCGGGCGCAAGCCTTGCCCGGTAGATCTGTGTCGGAAAGAGTTGCTCTACTGGCATGTAATCATTAGTCCCTGGGGCGCGTCCGATTTCCTGCCGGCGTGAATGGTCGTACCTTGAGACACCAATCGTTTCGGCAAATCAAGCTTCCGGATCGTGGAGGAGGCCAAGCGGCATGGCTTGCAGGGCGACTGCTTCCTGTGGGTGGTCTGTTGACCTTCAGGCCTTGTTCATTGTTCACTCTCGCCCAGATACAGGAGCTGATCGCGATGAACATTTCCCGGCTTTGCCTGAGTGTTTCCTGCTGCTTGCTGCTTTCTGGCTGTGCCGTGATTTCTGTCGTGGATACGGCCGTGGGCGTCACCGCGACGGTTGTTTCCACAGCTGTCGATGTTACTGCTGGGGCTGTTGAAACCGTAGCCGGCAGTTCCGACAAGGACGATGACAGCGATGAGGATTGCCGGAAGGACGACAAGGACGATGGGTCGTCGTCCAAGCGGAAGTGCAAGAATGATTGACAACCCTACCTTGCGGTCTGTGCAGTCATGACCAATCCAGACGTCGCGCTTGTCCGGCGCTATTTCGAGAGCTTCAATGCGGGACACGGCCAGGGCATGCTGGACTGCCTTTCCGACGACGTCGTCCACGACGTGAACGAGGGCGAGCGCCGTCGTGGGCGGGCGCTGTTTGGAGAATTCCTGCAGCACATGGAGCGGTGTTACCAGGAACAACTCCGGGACATTGTCATCATGACTGGTGATGTGCCCGGCCGGGTATCCGCCGAGTATGTCGTCCACGGCACCTATGTGGCGACCGATGAAGGTTTGCCCCCGGCGCGTGGGCAGACGTATGTGCTGCCTGCTGGCAGCTTCTTCGAGATTGCCGATGGTCGCATAGGGCGTGTCACGACCTATTACAACTTGCGAAACTGGGTTCGGCAGGTTGGGGGATGAGCCTTCGGGTTGAGGCGCTTGGCGGTGCGGACCTGCGGCGGCACATTGACGATGTTGCCCGGCTTCGGATCGAGGTGTTTCGGGATTATCCCTATCTCTATGCTGGCGATCCAGATTACGAACGCACCTATCTTGCCGCGCTTGCGGCTTCGCCTGGCGGGGTCATTGCGGCCGCTTTTGATGGAGAGAGCATTGTCGGCGCTGCCACGGGTGCGCCGCTTCTGGATCAGGTGCCGGGAATCGTCCAACCCTTCCGCGAGCACGGGGATGATGTTGCCAAGATCTTTTATTTCGGCGAGTCGGTTCTGAAGCGCAGTCATCGAGGTCGAGGGATCGGGGTGCGTTTCTTCGACATTCGTGAAGCACAGGCACGACGCCTAGGCCTGACGTCAGCCGTGTTCTGCGCCGTGGTTCGTCCGGAGGACCATCCTTTGCGTCCAGCAGACCATGTGCCTTTGGACAAGTTCTGGCGCAATCGGGGCTATGTACCCCTTGAGGGATATCGGTGCACGATGTCCTGGCGGGAGGTTGATGAAGGCGTCGAGACGGCGAAGACGATGCAGTTCTGGCAGCGGAGGCTTGTGGCTTGACCTTTCGCGTTGCGGCGGCGCAGTACCCCATTGATGAGATTGCATCATGGGACGCTTATGAAGCGAAGATGCGCTCATGGTTTTTAGCGGCTTCATTAAGCGAGGCAGACCTGCTGGTCTTTCCCGAGTATGGGGCGATGGAGCTTGCGCGTATGGCGCCTGAGGCGGTCTGGCGCGACCTGCAGGCATCCATCGATTTCGTTGGTTCCATGCGCAGCCGCATCGACGGCCTGCATGTCGAGCTTTGTCGTCAACACGGCGTGCATGCCCTCGCATCCAGCCTGCCCGAGCGAGATGCGCGTGATGGATTCGCCTATAACGTGGCGCGGCTTGTTACGCCTGAAGGCGCGATAGGCGAGCAGCGCAAGCTTGTGATGACGCGCTTCGAGCGCGAGCAGTGGGACATACGGGGCGGCAGCGAGATCAATGTCTTCGAAACCGGAATTGGCAGGATCGGCGTGGCTATCTGCTATGATGCCGAGTTTCCTCTGATCGCAAGGGCGATGTGCCAACATGGCGCTGAGTTGCTCCTGGTGCCCAGCTGTACAGACAGTGCTTCCGGTTATCATCGCGTTCGGATCGCTGCGCAGGCGCGCGCGCTGGAGAGCCAGTGCCATGTGGTGCAGTCCCCAACCGTGGGGGAGGCCCCGTGGTCACCGGCCGTCGACATTAATCATGGCGCTGCTGGTGTCTACGGTCCGCCGGATCTTGGTTTTCCCGAGCGCGGGGTGCTGGCGCAGGGTGCGTTGAACGAACCAGACTGGGTCTATGCAGACATCGACCCTGAGTCTGTCGCCAGGGTGCGGCGCGAGGGGGCCGTCTTGAACCTTCGTCACTGGACTGAGCAGCCAGGTGCCGGGCCCCTGGCTGCGCGGGTCGTGCGCCTGGTTTGAGGCGAGAGGCTAGCGCAGTGCGAATGTCACTGTGACGCTGGCCGATAGTGTGCTTTGTCCGGCTGCGATTGGCACGGCGGCGCTGCTGCTCATTTCGGCCATGCGATAGCTCACGGGCATGATAGGGCTATTAGATACCTCGGAAATCTGGATGACCGATCCGACGGATACGTCTGCCGCGCCTGCGTAGAGCTCTGCGCGCGCACGCGCGTCGGCCACGGCTTTTCTGCGTGCCTCATTGGTGGCAGTGACGGGGTCCTTAACATCGAGCGAGATGCTGCCGATCTGGTTCGATCCTGCCTGCACAAGCGCGTCGAGGATTGCTCCCAGCCTTGCAAGATCAAGGACCTTGGCCGTGACCTGGTTGCTCACTTGATAGGCGACGACCCTCGGTGCTCCCACCTGACCGGGTTGGATGGCGCCGTAGATCGGCGACACGCTGAAATTCGAAGTCTGGATTTCGTCCTCACCGACGCCAGCCTCCCGCAGCGCTTTCAGAACGGATGACATGGCCGTATTGTTTTTCGCCAGAGCTGCGCGGGCCGTGGTCGCGTCGCTTGTGACCCCTGTGGAAATTGTGGCCATGTCGGGCTTGAGCTTGACCTCGCCCTGTCCTGCCACGGTGACAATGCGCGGGAGGGTCTCTGGTGCCGAGGATATGCCTTGCCGTGGGCCCACGAGCATGGCTGCGGCCAAAGCCGCCACGATCACCAGGCCAGAGCCGATCACTGCGTTACGCATGTCCATGCCAGTCTCCTTTGTGCCCGCGATGGGCCCGGTGGGTGAAGATATCGGATGCATTCGCGGCCAAACAAAGGCGAAGCCTGCGACAAAGTCTGCCGGGGCAGACCCGGGCAGGCAACTCAAAAGAGGGTTTCGTCTCGGGTCAACGGTTTGGTATACGAGCGCGGCGCCAAGGTTGGGCCTGTAGCTCAGTTGGTTAGAGCGGGCCGCTCATAACGGTCTGGTCGCAGGTTCAAGTCCTGCCGGGCCCACCAGCGCAATCTAGTGCTCGTTTGAGCGGATGTTGTCGCGCGCGGTCTGAATCTCGCGGCGCAATCCTGCCGGATCCGTGATCATGTGCACTTCGATCTGGCCCGCGCCCGTGCCATGCACAAAGATCGAGCCGTATCCGAGCAATCGCCCCAGTATGGATTGTTCGAGGTTCACTTTCTCGATTTCGACCAGGCTGACTTCCTGCGTGGCGATCGAAATCAGTCCCGTCTTCTTGACGAAACGATCTGATGTCACGGCCACTTCCAGGGCAATGCCGTGGATGAAGCGGACGAGCCCAAACCAGAAGGGGATTGCCAATATAGCGAGCAATATCAGGTCCCAAACCGTATAGGGAATAGACACCACCGCCACCGCGATGAACGGAGCCATCAGGATCGCCACGCCCATCCAGTAGAGCCAGTGATAGCCCGTTGAGAACAGGATGCGCTCCCGGGGTGCCAGTGTTCGCGTTACATAGCTCATCGGTGATCCCTATTCCTCGCCCGGAGGCTTGTGTCGTTCAACGCGTCAAAGGCTCATGAGGCCCGCCAGCGCCTTCAACCTTTCCTCGTCCTTGATCTCGACTTCCTGCGCGGATGGCAGGCCGATTGCGCCGACGGATTTCAGTCGGCTGAAGGCTCGGCTGACGGTTTCAAGGGTCAGGCCCAGGAAATCGGCGATATCGCTGCGCGTCATCGGAAGCCTCAGTGTCCGAGATGAAGACTTCGGGCAACCGGAATTCGAAAGTTCAAGCAGAAACGCTGCTACGCGCTCCATCGCGGTCCGGCGTCCGAGGGCGAAGGCGTGTTCGTGCGCGGACTCGAGCTGGCGAGCAGTCCCCCTGCGATAACCCTGATCGACAGCGGGGTATCGCAACAGAATGTCCTCGAGCTTCCGGCGTTCAAACCTGCAGACTTCTGCGTCCGTCAGAGCTTCAACGTTATAGTGGTGCATGTGATCGGACGGGATGCCGATAAACTGTCCCACGAACATGAAGTTCAGGATTTGTCGGCGGCCGTCACCATTCTCCTTGGATGTCCTGAGTGTGCCGCTTGTCACCACGTAGGTGTGGCGGGCCTCGTCGCCGTCCCAAACGAGGGTCTCGCCGGGCTTCAGTTTGATGCGGCTTGAGCTGCTGGCGACGATGCGGATGTCCTCGTCCGACATGCTGCCGCAAATGTCGCTCTTGCGGGCAGGGCAGCTCATGCAGGTTAGGGTTTCAAGCACGGGGTGCGTTGCAGCGAGGCTGCGCGGAAGCGGCAGCGAGACAACCTTGTTGGACATGTTAGAGCCCCTTCGCGGTTTCCAGCCGCCACCGTGGTTCGATGGATCTCCCTCGGTGCTTAAGTGCATGTGTTTGCCGCGCGCTGCAAGCGCTTTCCATCCCCAGGAGGCTGCTTGCCGGGGGCAACGTCCTCGGCTAGAAGGCCGGGGAATTTACTTCAATTTCAACGGAATCCACTCGGGGAACGGCGGAATACATGGCCTCCTACCAATATGTCTACGTGATGAAGAAGTTGGGCAAGACCTATCCGGGCGGCAAGCAGGTGCTCAAGGATATCTGGTTGTCCTTCTACCCGGGGGCCAAGATCGGCGTGATCGGTCTTAACGGTTCCGGTAAATCGACCCTCTTGAAGATCATGGCGGGTATCGAGAAGGAGTTCACCGGCGAGGCTTGGTCTGCCGATGGCGCCCGCGTTGGATATCTGCCCCAGGAGCCCGAGCTTGATCCTGCCAAGGATGTGCTCGGTAATGTAATGGTGGCCGTCCAGCAGAAGAAGGCGCTGGTGGATCGCTATAACGAGATCGCGGCTAATTATTCGGATGAGACCGCGGATGAGATGGCGAGGCTCCAAGACCAGATCGATGCGCAGGGGCTGTGGGACCTCGATAGCCAGATCGAGCAGGCGCTGGATGCGTTGCGCTGTCCGCCTAGCGATGCCGATGTAACGAAGCTTTCGGGCGGAGAGAAGCGACGTGTCGCCTTGTGTCGCCTTCTTCTCGAAGCTCCGGACCTTTTGCTGCTGGACGAACCGACCAACCATCTCGACGCAGAGTCGGTTGCGTGGCTTGAGCATCACTTGAAAGAGTACAAGGGAACCGTGGTTCTTGTGACCCACGATCGCTACTTCCTCGACAATGTGACCGGCTGGATCCTTGAGCTCGATCGGGGGCAGGGCATTCCCTACGAAGGCAATTATTCTTCGTGGCTGGAGCAGAAGGAAAAGCGGTTGGCCGTCGAGGCCAAGGGTGAGGAGGCGCGGCTTAAGACCCTTGCGCGGGAGCGTGAGTGGATTGCCTCGAGCCCCAAGGCGCGGCAGGCCAAGTCCAAGGCTCGCGTGAAGGCTTACGAGGAATTGCTGGCGCAGGCAGGTGCTGCGCGGACTGGTGAGGCGCAGATCGTCATCCCTCCAGGCCCGCGGCTTGGTTCGGTCGTGGTCGAGGCGAATGGTCTTTGCAAGGCCTATGGTGATCGCCTTCTGGTCGACGACCTCAGCTTCAAGCTGCCTCCGGGTGGTATTGTGGGTGTGATCGGTCCGAACGGCGCGGGCAAAACAACTCTGTTCCGCATGCTGACTGGTCAGGAGAGGCCTGACAGCGGTGAGCTCAAGCTCGGCGATACCGTCGTCATGGGCTATGTCGACCAGTCCAGGGATGCGCTGGATGCGAAGAAGACCGTTTGGGAGGAGATTTCCGGGGGGCTTGATATCCTCGAGCTTGGCAAGCGCCAGGTTCAGAGCAGGGCCTATGTTTCAGCCTTCAATTTCAAGGGGCTGGACCAGCAGAAGAAGGTTGGCCAGTTGTCTGGTGGTGAGCGTAACCGTGTTCATCTGGCCAAGATGCTCAAGTCGCACTGCAACCTGCTGTTGCTCGATGAGCCGACGAATGACCTCGACGTCGAGACCTTGCGGGCGCTTGAAGACGCGCTTACCGAGTTTGCAGGTTGCGTGATGGTGATCAGCCACGATCGCTGGTTTCTTGATCGTATTGCAACACACATGCTTGCCTTCGAGGGCGATAGCCATGTCGAGTGGTTCGAAGGCAATTATCAGGACTACGAGGCCGACCGGAAGCGTCGCCTGGGTGACGACGCGATGGTGCCTCACAGGATCAAGTACAAGAAGCTGGTGCGATAGTCGCTCAAAAGCAAAGAAGCGCTCCGATGATAATCGGGGCGCTTCTGAAACACCTTCATATGCGGATGTGTCTAGTTGCTTTCACCAGCGAGGATACGCTTCGTGCGCGCCTGCAGGTCAGCAGTCAGGGCAGGCACGCTGCCACGGTTCTGTTCCAGGAACGACTTGAATTGCTCCTGCTGGGAAATTCCAAGCCAGGCGCCTTCCACCGAGATGTCATAGAACTTGTATGCGCCATTGCCGCCGGACATGCGGAAGTCAATCCTCATCGCCTGACTTCCCGCGCCGCCGGAGACGACCGTTTTTACGATGTAGTCGCCTGGCCTATTGTCGATTGAGCCGACGACCTTGAGGCTTTCGCCTTTGTACTTGTCGAGCTGGGTTTCGTAGATCGCGATGGCGTAGTCCTTGAAGGCATCGACGAACGCATCGACCTCGGCGGGTGCTGCCGTGCGGGCGTAGTTGCCCAGCGTGAAGCGCGCCGTCTTCCTGACGTCGGCGTATTGGGTGATGAACTCCCGGAACTTGGGCTTGCGCTGTGCGTCGCTGGTGTCTCTCAGGATCTGGACGCCCTGATCGATCAGGCGCTGCGTGAAGGCTTCTGCGTCAGGACCGGCGACGGTTGCGGCCGCGGTCACGACCGAAAATAGTGTCACGACCGTGAACAGGATCGTCCTGCGGACCATGCCAAAAGATACGCTCATCTCTCACCTTACCCCCGCGCGCGAAGACGTGCGGTCCATTGATTGCCCCATTGGGCGATGGCTATTGGGCGGAAAGATTCTGGCTATTTGGTGACGTCGAGGATGAAGCGTCGCCAAAGTCAAAATCAGGCAAGTCCTTGGATGGAGCGCCGTTCCGAATAGCATCTGCCCGCGATTGCCGGTAAAGGCTACGGATTGAGGCGTAATAGTCAACGGAAGATCGCTCGATTTCGTCCAAAGTATCGATATTGCGTGCGCGCAGATCGATCACGTTGAGCGCAGTTCGCGCCACCGGGGCGTATTCAAGCTCGTCATCGCCCCAGTTGACGTAAGTCAGAGGGTCCAAGCCGCGGTCTACTACGAAGCCCGTCAGGTCGCGTGCATTGGTGGGACCCATGACCAGAAGGTACAGGTATGGGCCCTCGCCAATGCCCCAGGTTCCCAATGTCTGGCCGAAGTCTTCGTCGTGATAGGGCAGGTCGAACTCGCTGGCCACGTCGAAGAGGCCGCCAAGGCCGATGGTCGAGTTGATGCCGAATCGCAGGAGCGTGACGCCCGCGCGATCCGCCTCGCCCTGAAGCAAGTCGTTGGCGAAGATCACGGGCGAGTTCAGGTTGTTCATGAAGTTACGGACGCCGTCCTGGGCGAAGCCGGGCAGGACCTCGCGATAAACGATGGCTACCGGGCGGAGCACAACTTTGTCGAGGGCTTGGTTTACCTCGAACATCACGCGGTTACCGCCCTCGAAGGGATCATTCACATCATCGACCTGAACGTCCTGAGTGGTCACCACGGGCGCTGGCGGCGGCGCCGCTTTTTCTTCCGCCCATGCGTATGAGGCTGATGCGATCGCTACCGCGCTCGTCATGAGAGCCGACCTGAGTATTGATGTTGCGCCCATCGCGCCTTTACCCCTGACTTGAAACCGATGGTCGCACCACATCCCGCACCATCACGGACGAGACATATTGGACCTCAAACGACCAAAATCCGGCTTTTGACAGGCCAGTTCCCAGCACGTTGCACTGCTAAGCTTATACGTTACCTGAGCATGGGCACATAAGGTTACCATCGCGTTGAGGTGGAGAATATTTTCAGGTGTTGCGCGAGGGTCGCGAGCGTTTTTAACGCACAACCAGAAGTTCAAGTGGCTCTCCATATAAAGATATGTTTATATGTTTTCGGAGACGCCATGCCAGAACTCGAAACCCTACTTTCCGGTCTCAAAGCTGCCGCCGAGGTCACACGGCTGCGGTTATTGGCCCTTTTTACCAAGGCCGAACTTACGGTTACCGAGGTCACGCAGATCCTGAGGCAGAGCCAGCCCCGGGTTAGCCGACACCTGAAGCTCTTGTGTGACGCCGGACTTCTGGAGCGCTCAAAGGAAGGGTCTTGGGTGTTCTATCGCCTTTCAGAAGGTGGTGAGGGACGCGCGCTCGCGCAGAAGCTGAGCGAGGTTTTTCCTTGGCATGATGCAATTTTACGCCGTGACCAGGAGCGGCTCGAGGATGTGCGGCGTCAGCGCCATGAAGGGGCGCAAGCTTATTTCGCGGCTAGCGCTGCCGAGTGGGACCGCATCCGTGCCCTTCATATCGAAGAGGCCCAGGTCGAGCGCGTGGTTCTGGATTTTGTTGGGCCAGGGACCGTGGGCAGCTACCTGGACCTGGGAACCGGAACAGGGCGCATGCTGGAGTTGGTCGCGCCACAAGCGACGCGGGCGATCGGCGTCGATGTCAACAATGAGATGCTCGGCATTGCCCGGGCCCGCATCGAACAGGCAGGGCTTACGCATGCACAGGTGCGTCGGGCTGACCTGTTCCAGCTGCCGTTCGCCGATCACAGCTTCAGCCTGATCACGCTGCATCAGGTGTTGCACTATCTTGAGGATCCGTCTTCCGCTGTTGCCGAGGCCGCGCGCGTCCTCCAGCCTGGTGGAAAAATCGTGATTGTCGATTTTGCGCCGCATGACCTGGAGTTCCTTCGGGACGAGCACCAGCATCGACGTCTTGGATTTGCTGATCGGGAGGTGTCGCAGTGGTGTCGCGCTGCCGGATTGTCTCCAAGCTCGACCCGGTCCTTGCCCCCAGGCGACTCCAAGGGCCTTACCGTTGTCGTATGGCTCGCCGTCTTGCCCGCTTTGCCCCAACGCCGTCATAAACCTGCGGAGGCCGCCTAATGGCGCTTGCTGTTTCCTTCGAATTCTTTCCGCCGCGCACGGAGGCCATGGAGGCCCAGCTCTGGAAGTCCATCGAGCGACTTGCGCCGCTCAACCCCGCTTTCGTCTCCGTTACGTATGGAGCCGGCGGCTCGACCCGCGAGCGTACGCACTCGACGATCAAGCGCATGCTGGCAGAGACCAGCCTGCGACCTGCTGCCCACCTGACATGCGTAGGGTCCACGAAGGAAGAGCTGAACGCGATCGTTCGGGACTATCTGGCGTCGGGGGTCCGTCACATTGTGGCGTTGCGTGGAGATATGCCCGAGCCAGGTCCCTACGAGCAGGTGTCGGGTGGTTATCCGTCAACCCCGGACATGATCCGTGGTATTCGCGAAATCGGGCCTTTCGAAATCAGCGTTTCCGCGTATCCCGAGAAGCATCCGGAGTCGCCATCAATCGAGCATGATTATGCGCTGCTCAAGGCCAAGATCGATGCTGGGGCAACACGTGCGATCACCCAGTTCGTGTATGATACGGATGCCGTGCTGCGGTTTGCGGATCGGGCATATCGCGAGGGGATCCGCGTTCCCATCGTTCCGGGGATCATGCCGCCCACGAATTTCAAGGGTGTCGTGCGCATGGCCCAGCGTTCTGGTGCCACCGTGCCCCTATGGCTCGTGAAGAAATTCGAGGGTCTCGATGATGACCTCGAGACGCGGAAGCTCATCTCTGCAACCGTCGTGGCCGAACAGGTCGAAAAGTTGCGGCGACACGGCTTTGATGCCTTTCATTTTTATACCTTGAACCAGGCGGACCTGACCTACGCCATCTGCCATCTTCTTGGCGTTAGGCCCCAGGCTCCGGTGCAGGCGACATGAACCACGAAACACGACTGAAGAGACTTGAACTTCTCACTCTGGCGACACGCGAGCGCATCCTGATGCTGGATGGCGCCAAGGGTGCGATGATCCAGACCTACGGTTTGTCCGAGGAGGATTATCGCGGAATACGGTTCGCCAGTTCGAACCATGACCTGAAGGGGAACCATGATCTTCTTGCGATCACCCGTCCTCAGGTGCTGACCGATATCCATGATGCCTTCCTCGATGCGGGATCGGATATCATCCAGACGAACACGTTCAACGCCCAGCGTATCAGTCAGGCGGATTACGGCTGTGAACACCTGAGCCATGAAATCAACGTGGCTGCTGCGCGGGTTGCCCGCGCCAGTGCCGACAAATTCTCGACTGCGGAGAGGCCGCGGTGGGTAGTTGGTTCGGTCGGTCCGACAAACAAGACGGCGTCGCTTTCGCCTGATGTTAACGATCCCGGGTTCCGCGCCATCATGTTCGATGAACTGGTGGATGCCTACCGGGAGCAGATTGCAGGGCTGCTTGAAGGTGGCGTCGATGCGCTGATCATCGAGACGATCTTCGACACGCTGAATGCAAAGGCTGCTGGCTATGCTGCAGAGAGCGTGTTCGACGACATCGGGTATCGTGTTCCGCTCTGGTTCTCGGGAACAATTACCGACAAGTCCGGCCGTACGCTGACCGGGCAGACGACGGAGGCCTTCTGGTACTCCCTTCGCCATACGAAGCCGTTTGCCGTCGGCTTGAATTGCGCCCTCGGTGCCGCTGATCTGCGGGGGTATGTTGCAGATCTCTCGCGTGTTGCAGATACGCTTGTGTCGACGCATCCGAACGCGGGCCTTCCAAATGCCTTCGGTGGCTATGATGATACTCCGGAGTACATGGCCGGGGTGCTTGGCGAGTTTGCGGAGGCAGGTCTCATCAACATCGTGGGTGGTTGCTGCGGTGTTTCGCCCGACCACGTTCGTGCCATTGCCGAGGCGATACGGCCTCATCAGCCGCGCAGGGTTCCGGATTTGCCGCGTCAGATGCGGCTGTCGGGCCTCGAGCCCTTCACGATTACCCCCGAGACGAACTTCGTCAATGTAGGAGAGCGGACGAATGTCACGGGCTCGGCGAAGTTTCGAAAGCTGATCACGGACGGCAAGTACGACGAGGCTCTGGAGATCGCGCAGAACCAGGTCGAAAACGGCGCTCAAATCATCGACATCAACATGGATGAGGGGCTTCTGGACAGCGAAAAGGCGATGGTCCGCTTTCTCAACCTGATTGCGGCCGAGCCCGATATCGCCCGCGTGCCTGTGATGATTGACTCATCCAAATGGAGTGTCATCGAGGCTGGTTTGAAATGCGTGCAGGGCAAGCCCATCGTGAACTCGATAAGCCTGAAGGAGGGCGAGGGACCCTTCATCGAGCAGGCACGCAAGTGCCGGCGTTTTGGTGCTGCTGTCGTCGTCATGGCCTTCGATGAAAAGGGGCAGGCGGATACGGCTGATCGCAAGTTCCAGATCTGCAAGCGCTCCTACGATATCCTGGTCGATGTTGTCGGGTTTCCGCCCGAGGACATTATCTTCGATCCCAATATCTTCGCCGTGGCGACCGGCATCGAAGAGCACAACGATTACGGCAATTCGTTCATCGAGGCCGCCGGCAGGATCCGGCGCGAGCTGCCGCACGTGCATGTTTCGGGCGGCGTATCTAATATCTCGTTCTCGTTCCGCGGCAACGAGGCTGTCCGCGAGGCCATGCATTCCGCTTTTCTCTACCACGCCATCAAGGCAGGCATGAGCATGGGTATCGTGAATGCCGGGCAGTTGGCCGTCTACGAGGACATTCCTGGCGAGTTGCGGGATGGTGTCGAGGATGTGCTCCTGAACCGCCGGCCCGACGCGACAGAGCGCCTGCTCGAGATCGCCGCACGGTTCAAGGGTGGGAATGCGCAGAAGGCCGAGGTGAATCTCGCCTGGCGTGATGCCGCGGTTGAGGAGCGGCTGAAGCATGCGCTGGTGCACGGCATCGACGAGTTCGTCGTGGCCGACACCGAGGAAGCGCGGGCGAAAGCCTTGCGGACGCTTGACGTAATCGAAGGCCCGCTGATGGCGGGCATGAATGTTGTTGGTGACCTGTTTGGTGCGGGCAAGATGTTCCTGCCGCAGGTCGTGAAGTCGGCACGCGTGATGAAGAAGGCGGTCGGCTACCTCATTCCGTTCATGGACGCGGAGAAGGACGCAAGCGGCGTCGCGCGCGAAGCCAAGGGCAAGATCGTTATGGCTACGGTCAAGGGCGACGTTCACGACATTGGCAAGAACATCGTGGGCGTCGTGCTCCAGTGCAACAACTACGATGTCGTGGACCTGGGCGTGATGGTTCCGGCGGCGAAGATCATCGAGGCGGCAAAGGCCGAGAAGGCCGACATCATCGGCCTGTCCGGGCTCATCACGCCGTCGCTCGACGAGATGTGCAACGTGGCGGCCGAGATGGAGCGCGCGGGCTTCGACATTCCGCTGCTGATCGGTGGCGCGACAACGTCGAAGGTGCACACGGCCGTCAAGATCGAGCCGAACTACAAGAAGGGGGCCACGGTCTATGTGGCTGATGCCAGCCGGGCGGTTGGTGTTGCCTCCAGCCTGTTGTCCAAGGAACAGCGCGTGGATTTCGTCTCTGCCACGCGCGCTGAATACTCGAAAATCGCGTCGTCCTATTCGCGCGGCAAGTCTGCTGACCGGCGCGTGAGCCTGTCGGACGCTCGATCGAACCGCTTCAAGGCGGACTGGAAGTCCTACACGCCGCCCGTACCACGCTTCCTGGGCGTCCGTGCCTTCGACAAGATCGACCTGCGCGCCGTGTCGCAATACATCGACTGGACGCCGTTCTTTCGCACGTGGGAGCTTTTCGGTTCCTATCCGATGATCTTCGAGGATGACAAGGTTGGGGCGAGTGCAAAGGCCTTGTATGCCGACGCCCAGAAGATGATGAAAAAGCTCATTGACGGGCAATGGCTCACGGCACGTGCGGTTGTCGGTTTCTGGCCAGCCAACAGTGTCGGGCATGATGATATCGAAACCTATACGGATGCCTCACGCGCGCAGGTGGCCGAAACGTTCCATACGCTGCGCCAGCAGATGAAGCGTGACGACGGGCGACCGAACCTGGCGCTGGCGGATTTCATCGCGCCGAAGGACAGCGGCGTGGCGGACTATATTGGTGGATTCGCGGTGACCACCGGTCATGGCGAAGCCGAGCGAAGCCAGGTCTTCAAGGCATCCCAAGATGACTATGACGGCATCCTGTTCAAGGCGCTGGCCGACCGGCTTGCCGAGGCGCTGGCTGAGTACACGCATGAGCGCGTGCGCCGCGAACTCTGGGGCTATGCGCGTGACGAGAAGCTCTCGAACGAGGACCTGATTGCCGAGAAGTATCGCGGCATCAGGCCGGCGCCAGGCTATCCGGCGCAACCCGACCATACGGAGAAGGGGGCGCTGTTCCGCGTACTTGATGCGGGCAGGAACGCGGGCATGGAGCTGACGGAGAGCTTTGCCATGATGCCGGGATCATCCGTGAGTGGCTTCTACTTCAGCCATCCCGATGCCGAATATTTCGGTGTTGGCCGCATCGACCGAGACCAGGTCGAGGACTATGCGCGGCGCAAGGGCATGAGTCAGGCAGAGGCTGAACGCTGGCTTGCCCCCATCCTCGCTTACGTGCCGGGCGCGGCTGAGGCGGCCTGAGAAAATTCATCGGCATCATCAGGTAGGGAGAGCATGAATTGACACAACAGCAGAAAGCGGTCGTCGTTACTGGCGTATCCACGGGCATCGGCTGGGGCGCGGCGAAGGTGCTGACGGCTGCGGGATTCAAGGTGTTTGGCAGCGTGCGCAAGGATGCCGATGCGAACCGGCTGCAGGCAGAGCTTGGCGTGAACTTCACGCCGCTCCTGTTCGATGTCACGGATGAGGCTGCCGTGCGTGCGGCCGTGGTGCAGGTGCGTGCGAGCCTGAACGGTAAGAAGCTGTTTGGCCTCGTCAACAACGCCGGCATCTCGGTCGTGGGGCCGATCCTCTACTTGCCGGTCGAGGACTTCAGGACGCAGCTTGAGGTGAACCTGACGGGGCTCGTAATTGCGACGCAGGCCTTTGCGCCCCTGCTTGGCGTTGACGACAGTCTTGCCGGTCCGCCGGGGCGCATCGTCAATATTTCCTCTATTGGCGGGACCAGTGCGACGCCGATCATCACGGCCTACAACACGTCGAAGTTTGGCGTGGAAGGCCTGTCTGAGGGATTACGGCGCGAGCTGATGCTCTTTGGCATTGATGTCGTCGTGGTGGCGCCCGGCGCTGTCGCCACGGCGATCTGGGAGAAGGGCGAACAGGTCGACACGACCCGCTACGCCAACACTCCCTATGCGAAGGCGATCGAGAAGGTGAAGCAGTTTGCGAACCGGCAGGCGAGCAAGGGGCTTCCGCCGGAGCGGCTCGGAGAGTTGATCAAGCTGGCGCTGACCACGCCGAACCCGAAAACACGCTATGTGCTGACGCCGGAGCCCTTGCTGCACTGGCTGCTGAACAACCTGCCGAAGCGGCGGGTGGACCGGATGATTGCCGGACAATTGGGGCTGCTGCCGCAGAAGAGGTGAGCGTCCGGCGGCTCGGAAAAGGAGAGGGCCGGAACTTCGTTCCGGCCCCCTGAAACTTTACGGACGCATGACGGCTGTCAGATAATGCCGACGACGATCGCGCCCAGGAACGCAAACACTACCCCCGTTGTGATCATGCTGAGCTGCTCTCTCACGAGTGTCTCCTTGCGTTGAGGATCTTGTGATTATGGCGCATTTTGTCGCAGGGCCAAAGGTGAATCGATGCGGCGGTGCAGCATGCGGCAACGCATTGCCCAGCAACCCCTTGAAATCAAAGGGCTTTAAATTTCCGTTAGGGTTACCATCAGGTTCAAGGCGGGCGGCGGGTGTCCGCCGTTCAGTCTCTAGAAGTGGAGTTTCAGCGGGAGGCGACGTTCTCTTGCCAGGCCGCACATCCGGTAGAAGATCGAATAACCGTAGCGTGCCTGGGTGTCGAAATCGGTCGCCTGAGCGAGGTCGATGTCATTCCATTGCATGACCTGGTCGTGTGATGCTTTCCAATTGGCGTCGTTCAGGTTCTGCAGCACCGTCCAAAGCATGTCGATCGAGCCCGCGCGGATTGGTTGGCCGGCCGGGTCCTTCATACCGATGCCGAACTGGAAGGTGCAAGGCATCCAGAGGTTGCAGTTCATCAGCTCCCAGATGGCGTTGCGTCGTGTGTCCTTGTTCAGTAACTCCATGGCTGGGTCCTTACCCCATTCACGGTGAAAAGCCGTTGGTCGCGGCTTATATCCTGTCACCGTATAGGCTGCCAGAAGCATGGCTCCGCCGTAACCATCGAAGCCCAGGCTTGCGACTTCACATTCCTCCTTCATGCCCTCGCGCCATGACAGTGGTTCTGTCAGATGCTGTTTCAGCTTAGTCGTCGCTTCCTCGAGCCAGCCTGCAATGATCCCCTGCAATTCGACAGGATCATTCACCCTGTTGGGCTTTGGTGGACCGGAGAAGGGTGAGGGATGTCCGCTGCGGGTATGGCCATTCTGCCATTGCTCCGAGTAGTAGCGTGTCAGTGTGCCGACATAGAGTTCAATCAACATCAGGTGCCCTGTGCCCCGTTCTGGCGTCCATAGCCGCCGCCGCCGGGCGTTTCGATGATGAAGGCATCCCCTGGCGACATGCGGACCATATCGCATCCCTCGCGCACTTCAACCTGCCCGTTGGCGCGCCTGACGCTGTTAACACCCGGGCGGCCTGCCTCGCCTCCCGCAAGTCCGAAAGGAAGGGTCCGGCGGCGCGTGGAGAGAATGCCTGCTTGCATCGGTGCCCGAAATTCGATCTCGCGGATAACCCCGTCACCGCCATGGCACTGTCCGGCGCCGCCTGATCCGCTGCGTATCAGGAAGCGTCGCAATAGAACGGGGTAGCGCAGCTCCAATATCTCTGGATCGGTCAGGCGCGAGTTGGTCATGTGGGTGTGGATGGCGCTTGCCCCATTGAAATCAGGGCCTGCGCCTGCTCCCCCGCAGATTGTCTCGTAGTACTGCAGCTGCTCGTCGCCGAAGGTGAAGTTGTTCATTGTCCCCTGCGAGGCGGCAAGGACTCCGAGTGCACCAAACAGCGTGTCAGTGATTGCCTGACTGGTCTCGACGTTTCCTGCAACGACGGCTGCCGGATAGCGCGGGTTCAGCATCGATCCCTCTGGGGCGATGATCGTCAGCGGACGCATGCAGCCTGCGTTCAATGGGATGTCCGTGTCGATCAGGCACCGAAACACGTACAGCACGGCTGCGTTGGTCACGGCGCGTGGTGCGTTGAAGTTGTTATCGCGCTGGGGGCTGGTGCCGGAGAAGTCGACGACAGCGCTACGCTGGCTGCGATCGATCGTGATCCTGACGCGGATTGTCGCTCCGTCATCCATCTCGTGCGTGAAGCTGCCGTCGCTCAGGGTCAGGATGGCGCGACGTACCTGCTCTTCGGCGTTGTCCTGGACAAAACCCATATAGACCCTGACAGCCTCAGGCCCTTTCTCCAGGCAAAGCCGCTGGAGTTCCTGCGCGCCTGTCATGCAGGCTGCCAGCTGGGCCTTGAGGTCAGCAATGTTCTGCGCTGGGTTGCGCGCAGGCAAATATGAGCCGGTGAGCATGCTGCGCACGTACTCTTCGTCAAAGCGCCCGCCTGCCATGATGCGTTCACCGCTGAACAGGATGCCTTCCTCCTCGACGCTGGTCGAGTTTGGCGGCATGGATCCAGGCGAGATCCCGCCGATGTCGGCGTGATGACCGCGCGCGGCGACAAAGAATGCGGGTGTCGACTGTCCATCAAGGACAACGGGCATGACCACCGTTATGTCGGGCAGGTGCGTGCCCCCGGCGTAAGGCGCGTTGACCGCAAAGGCGTCACCGGCGGCGATGATCGTGCCGTGGCGCTCCAGAATGGCGCGCACGCTTTCGCCCATCGATCCGAGATGGACCGGCATGTGCGGTGCGTTGGCAACGAGGTTCCCCTCAGGGTCGAAAAGGGCGCAAGAGAAATCCAGCCGCTCCTTGATGTTGACCGATGACGCCGTCTTCTCGAGTGTGGTTCCCATCTGCTCGGCGATGGACATGAAGAGGGCGTTGTAGATCTCGAGTTTCACAGGATCGGCGGCGGCTGTGTCATCCGGAGCGTGGTGGCGGGCGTCGGTCGCTGTCATGACGAGATTGCCGTCGGATTGATACTCGACGTCCCAGCCGGGGTCGACGACGATGGTCGAGTTTGGTTCGACGACCAGCGCAGGGCCCTTTATCCTGTCACCGGGTCTGAGGCTGTTGCGTTCGTAGAGCGGAGCCTGGTGGTATGCTCCCTGCACGAACAAGCATACTGTTTCGCTGCGTTGCGGCAAACCAGGTGATCGATCCGTGGGCGGCGTTTCCAAAGGTTGCGGTGTCGAGGAGCCCCGGGCTTCGACTGCAACGGCTTCCACGATCAATGTGCGTGCATCATCCCAGAAGCCGAACCTCGCCTTGTGCTCGGCTTGGAAACGCTGGCGCATCTGATCGTGCGAGCCATAGGGGATCGGCAAGGTCGTGTCGGTGCCGAAATAACGGATATGCGCGGTGGTGGAGACATCCACCCGGTCGAAGCGGCCTTGGCTCGTCACTTCTTGGCGGCAAGCTTCGGCCATCGCTTCGATGTCGGCTGCCAATGTTTCGCCCATCGACGGCGCGAGGGGGGCCTCGACGGCCTTCTCGCGTCGCGCTTCCACCTGGGCGAGGCCCATGCCAAAGGCAGAGAGAATGCCGGCGAAGGGGTGGATCATGATCGTCTTCATCCCCAGCGCGGCTGCGACACGGCAGGCGAGTTGCGCGCCTGCGCCGCCGAAGCACTGCAAGGTGTAGAGGCTGGCGTCGGCACCCTCGGCGATCGAGATCTTCTTTATGGCCTCGGCCATGTTGGCGACTGCAATCTCGAGGAACCCGTCGGCTGCTTCTTCTGGTGACTTTCCAAGATCGCGCGCGAGACCCGCAAATCCCTGCCTGACGACATCTGCATCCAGCGGCAGGTTTGCCTGTGGGCCGAAGACGTGTGGAAAGTGACGTGGCTGAATGCGGCCTACCATGATGTTGGCGTCTGTCACTGTCAGGGGGCCTCCCCTGCGATAGGCGGCAGGCCCCGGATTGGCGCCGGCGCTCTCGGGTCCAACCCGCATGCGTGCCGCGTCGCTGAACAGGATGGAGCCTCCACCTGCAGCGACCGTGTGCACGGCAAGCATGGGTGCACGGATCCGCATGCCGTTGATTTCAGTCTCGAATGTCCTGTTGTAGGCACCGTCAAACCGCGAGACATCGGTTGAGGTTCCTCCCATGTCGAACCCGATGACACGCTTGAAGCCCGCCTGTCGGGCCGTCTCGGCCATGCCGATCACGCCTCCGGCGGGCCCTGACAGCAGAGCGTCCTTGCCCGAGAAATGGGCGGATGTGGCGACAGAGCCGGACGATCGCATGAAACGCAGCCGCTCGCGGGTGATGGTGTCACCCAAGGCGCCTGACACCTGGTTCACATATTTTGCGAGAACCGGTGACAGGTAGGCGTCGGCAAGCGTGGTGTGACCTCGGCTGACGAATTTCAAAAGCGGACTTATCTCGTGGCTTGCCGACACCTGCGTGAAGCCGATGGCTCGCGCCAGCGCTGCGAGTTCCTGCTCGTGTGCGGGATGGCGCCAGGCGTGCATAAGGACGATGGCGCAGGCCGTGAAGCCAGCCTTGAGGGCTTCGCGCATCGCAGCTTCTGCGGCCTCGGTGTCGAGCGGTGTGAGGACTTGGCCGTCGACATCCAGTCGTCCGTCCACTTCGATCACGCGTTCGTACAGGGGTGCGGGGCGAAGGATCCGCCTGACGAAGAGTTTGGGCCTGTGCTGGTAGCCAATTTCAAGCTGGTCTGCGAGACCGTGGTTCGTGACCAGCACGGTCCGTGCGCCCTTGCGCTCGAGCAGGGCATTGGTTGCAACGGTGGTGCCCATGTGGATCGATGCAATATCCTCCGGGCGCAAAGGACTGCCTTGCCCGACCCCCATGACACGCTTTATTCCTTCAACGGCGGCGTCGGGGTATTGCTCGGGGCACTCGGAAAGCAGTTTCAGGGTGCGGGGGTATCCGTCCGGGTCCAGGGCGACGATGTCGGTGAAAGTGCCGCCGCGGTCGATCCAGATGTGCCAGCCGTGTGTGTCGGTCATCTCTTTGGTCTAGTTGCAATCCAAGTCAGGGTCAGGACGGAGCATATATGTCGATCTGGGGCAAGATTGCAGGTGCAGCCGCCGGGCTGGTGTTTGGTGGGCCACTGGGAGCGCTTCTGGGGGCCATTGCCGGCCATATGCTCGTGGATCGCGAGGGCGGCGGGAAGAAGGTTCGCGATAGCAAGACCATTGATGTTGACGATGTTTCGCGGGGCCGTGACCAGGATGAGATTGCCTTCACCATTGGTGTGATCGCGCTTGCAGCCAAGCTTGCCAAGGCGGATGGCACGGTTTCGCGCGATGAAGTGGATGTGTTCAAGCGCGTGTTTCCCGTGCCGCGCGAGGAAGAAGCCAATGTCGGGCAGATTTTCAACCTGGCCAAGCTTGATGTCGCCGGTTTCGATGCATATGCGCGCCAGCTGGCGACCGTGTTCAGGTCGCGTCCGGCAGTGCTGGAGGATTTGCTTGACAGCTTGTTTCTCATCGCCAAGGCGGACGACAACCTTCATCCGGGCGAGCTTGCATTTCTCAGGAACGTTGCCGAGATTTTCGGGTTTTCGCGCGCGCAATTCGAGCGCATCAGAGCCTCGCATTTCGGGCCCGACCGGGAAGATCCTCATGTGATCCTCGGGGTTGAGCGGACGGCCAGCGATGCAGAGGTCAAGCGCGCGTATCACCAGTTGATGAAGGAGAACCACCCTGACAGTCTGATCGCGCGTGGTGTTCCTGCCGAGTTCGTGCGCCTTGCCAATGAAAAGGTGGCTGCCATCAATGGTGCCTATGAGATGATCAAGAAGGAGCGGGGGGTGAACTAATGGACTACGACGAGATCGAGTCTCCTGCCGCGCAAAGCCTCGGGAAAAAGGTGCTGGAACTGGATCCTGCGCGTGGCTACATCAAGGCGTCTTATCATGCGGGCGAGAATTTCCTGAACCGTGGTGGGCGTATCTTCGGCGGTTACCTCTGCGCCATGCTGGATTCGCTTTGCGGCCACGCAACGCGGCTGACACATCGTGAGCCTGATACGCCCCAGGTCACGCTTGAGCTGAAGACATCATTCATCGGGCGAGCGGATGTGGGCACGTATGTCGGTGAGGGGTGGGTGAGGCACCGGGGCAAGTCCATCGCGTTTGCCGAAGCGGAACTGCGAAACGAAGCCGGTGAAGTCGTTGCCCGCGCCAGCGCGACACTGAAGGTGGGGCGTTGATGCTCCGGATCGTTTCCCGTCCGTCGCCGAACTTCAACGATCGCGTTGGTGATGGTGTGCCCGATATCCTGCTGCTGCACTACACCGGCATGCAGACGGGCGAGGCTGCCATGGCGCGACTGACGGACCCTGCCGCGCGGGTGAGTGCGCACTACACGGTCGAGGAGGACGGCACGGTCTATGCCCATGTCGCCGAAGAGATGCGGGCCTGGCACGCGGGGGTGTCGAGCTGGCGGGGGCATGCTGACATCAATTCGCGCTCGATCGGTATCGAGGTCGTCAATCCCGGGCACGCGTTCGGCTATCGCGCGTTCCCGGAGGCGCAGATCGAGGCTGTGATCGCACTCAGCCAGGGCATTCTCTCGCGTCATCGCATTGCGGCGCGCAATGTGATCGGGCACTCGGATGTGGCGCCTGCACGCAAGGAGGATCCGGGGGAATTGTTTCCCTGGGCACGGCTGGCGCGCGAGGGTGTCGGGCTCTGGCCCGCATCGGGTTCATATTCCGGGCCTGGCCTGTTGCCGGGATCGTCGGGTGAGGCGGTGTCGGCACTGCAGCGCGATCTCGCCAGCTTTGGCTATGGCGTCGATGTGTCGGGCTTGTTCGATGAGGCTACGCGTCTGGTTGTGGTTGCCTTCCAGCGGCACTTCCGGCCTCGTCTTCTGGACGGCGTTGCCGACAGCGAGACACGGGCTGTGCTCGCTGCCCTCATCGAAAACCTTGACGCGCTGTCCTGACCTGCCATTTATGGTGCTGAGCCAGAAGGCTGGATGATCGCTGGCGTGGCAACATGCTGGAGGAAAGTCCGGGCTCCACGGAAGCATGGCGCCGGGTAACGCCCGGCGGGGGTGACCCCAGGGATAGCGCCACAGAAATCAAACCGCCGTGCATGCACGGTAAGGGTGAAACGGTGCGGTAAGAGCGCACCGCGGCCTTGGCAACAAGGACGGCACGGCAAGCCCCGCCAGGAGCAACGCCAAATAGGGATGGCATATGGGCTGTTTCCGGCTCGTCATCCGGGTCGGCGGCGCGAGGCGTCCGGTAACGGGCGTCCCAGAGGAATGGTCATCCATCTCCCGCGAGGGAGGGGACAGAACCCGGCTTACAGGCCCTCTGGCTCATTTTTCTTCCTCCGCGCGACTACAATATTTCGGTGGCATCGGCGAACGTTGCACGAGCCGTAGATTTCCGTTCTTCCTTCATTCTAAAATGGATCGTCCCGTCTCTGTTTATTGGTTGGTCGATTTTCTGCGGGAAATGCGCTGTAAACCCTTGAAATTCCACGTGAAGGCGTTGACGCCCATAAATGCCCATGCTATCCCATTGCCCTGCGGTGACGGGCTTTGGGGCCCGTCGATGGGTATGGCCGGCGTTTCCCTCTGCGGGAATGCGCCCTTGTCTCGGGTTTTGTTCTCTTGCTTCGCTCATCTGGTTCCACGCTGGCAGCGAGGAGGTCGCGATGAAGTTCGCGCGGCCATTCCTGTCGACGTTCGTGAACAAGGTTGACGCCAAGGGGCGTGTATCCGTGCCGGCGCGATTCAGGGACATCCTCGAGGCGCAGGGGGCGCGCGTTCTCTATGCGCGTGCCTCGACCTCCGGGCCATCCGTGGTCGCTGGCGGATTGTCGTGGATGGAGCAGTTGCATGCCGAGGTTGCCGCCCATGATCCGTCGAGCGAAGTCCATGACGACTTTGCCTATGCGCTTCTCGGCGATACGGTCGAGCTCAGCCTCGATGGTGAGGGTCGTGTCGGTATGCCGGACGAGCTGATGCGCCATGCTGGGCTCGAGGGGCTTGCTGCCTTTGTCGGAATGGGCGCCTATTTCGAGATCTGGGAACCGCGTGCCCTGGAGGCTCGCAAAGCGCAGGCGCGCCTTGCGACCGCCGAGCGGCGCGGGAAGCTGCGGCTACCGCCGCGCGAGGGATCCCGATGAACGAAACGATCCACTTGCCGGTCTTGCTTGCCGAGGTCCTGAATGCGCTGTCGCCACGTGATGGCGAGACGTTCATAGACGGGACGTTTGGCGGTGGGGGCTATTCGCGGGCGATCCTGCGGGCGGCGAATTGCAATGTGATCGGATTGGACCGGGATCCTGCCGCGATTGAGCGTGGTAAAGAAATCGTTAGGGAATTTCCGGGCAGGCTGACGCTGGTCAACGGGACGTTCGGCGCCATGCAGGAATTGCTCACGGGCCAGGGGGTGGGGGCGGTCGATGGGATCGTGCTGGACCTTGGTGTCTCGTCCGACCAGCTGGAGGTGGCCGAGCGCGGATTTTCCATACAGCATGACGGGCCGTTGGACATGCGCATGGGCAATACCGGCATTTCCGCTGCAGGCGTCGTCAACAGCTATAGCGAGCAGGCGCTTGCCGGCATCATTTATGTCTATGGTGAGGAGCTCAAGGCCAATGCGGTTGCGCGCGCCATCGTGGCGGCGCGGGGCAAGGGCGAGATCACGCGGACGGGCGAGCTGGCCTCGATCTGTGCACGTGCCGTCGGTCGGCAGGCCAGTGGCATCCATCCTGCCACGCGCACGTTCCAGGCGTTGCGCATCTACGTGAATGACGAGTTGGGCGAGCTTGCGCGCGGTCTGAATGCAGCCGAAACGCTGCTGAAGCCGGGCGGGCGCCTTGTGATTGTTTCGTTTCATTCGCTTGAAGACCGGATGGTGAAGCGGTTCCTGACCGAGCGCTGCGGCCGCACTGCGCAGGCGTCCCGTCACATGCCCGTTGCGCCAATGGCGGTTCGTCCGTCCTTCGATGCCTGCGCGCGCAAGGCCGTCACCGCTTCACGCGACGAGTTGCAGCGCAACGCCCGCTCACGATCTGCGAAGCTGCGGTTCGCCACGCGGACGCAGCAGCCCGCAATACCATTCGATGCCATTCGTGCGGGTGTGCTTCCGGAGGTGCGGGCATGAGGCGGGCCATCGGTTTCCTCGGTACTGTCCTGCTCATGATGCTCATCTTCGGGCTCTACACGGGCGTGCAGGAGGTCAAGCTGCAAGAGAAGATGCTGAAGGACCTTGACCTGAAGATTGCTCAGGAGGCCGAGAATATCCGTGTCCTCAAAGCTGACTGGTCCTATTTCAACCAGTCAGAGCGGCTTGAGGCACTGGTTCGCCAGCGCCTCGAGCTGATGCCGACGTCGCCGGCGCAGATCGTGATCATGGCCAACCTGCCGGAGCGGGGTGCTGCAGGCAAGCCGGGCCCAGCGACTGTCAAGCCCTCGGAGCTGCCGTTTCGCGAGTCTCGTGGCGTTGTACCCTTCGAGCCTGCATCGATCGTCTCGCGCGGGCCAACCACGCAGGTCGCACCATGATCCTGCCCGAGATACCCAAGCGCCAGCCTGACACGCGAGGAGCCCTTGCCAAGACTCGTGAGCGTTTGTCGTTTGCGATGACAGGATGCCTTATCGTGCTTGCCTTGCTGGTGGGCAGACTTGTGGAGGTGTCCGTCCTGCGTGAACCTTCGGTGGTTCGAAGTGCGAGCCCAACCAATGCCGCCTCTTACTATCGTGCCGATATCGTGGATCGAAAAGGTGAGATCCTGGCGACAGATCTCAGGGGAGCGTCCCTGTTCGCGGATGCGCGCGTTATCTGGGATCCTGCAGAGGCTGCGCGCGATCTTGCCCGGGTCATTCCTGGACTTAACGCCGACAGCCTGACCCGAAGGCTATCCACGCGGCAAGCTTTTGTCTGGATCAAGCGGAACATCTCACCTGCACAACAGAAAGCGGTGCAGCAGCTTGGTCTTCCCGGTCTGCATTTTCGTGAGGAACCAAGGCGCGTCTATCCCAATGGCCGCTCGGCTTCCCATCTTCTTGGTTATGTCAACGTCGACAATCACGGCCTCGCAGGCCTTGAACGTGGCATCGAGGAGACCGTCCTCGAGCGCCGGAACAAGGGTTCAGTGGTGGAGTTGTCCATCGATCTTCGCGTGCAGCACGTCCTTGAGGACGAGTTGGCGTCAGCCATGGCGCGCCACGGTGCAAAGGCAGCGGCCGGCGTTGTGATGGATGTCAATAATGGTGAGGTGATCGCGCTGACCTCCTTGCCCGATTTCGATCCCAACGAACCCGCCTCGGCAGCCAAGGATGCGCTGTTCAATCGGGCCACACTCGGTGTTTATGAGATGGGGTCCACCTTCAAGATCTTCACGGCGGCGGCTGCGCTTGATGCAGGCACGAGTTCCCTGCAGTCGCAATATGATACGCGCGATCCGATCAGTGTGGGTCGGTTCACCATCAGGGACTACCATCCGCAGAGCCGGCTGCTTTCGTTGCCGGAAGTGCTTATGCATTCGTCGAACATAGGCGCTGCGCGTATTGCCCTGGAGTCGGGGCCAGCGGTGCAGCAGGCCTATTTCGAACGCTTTGGCCTCTTTCGCGCAGTTCCCTTCGATCTGCGCGAGGCCGGTGCTCCCCTGCTGCCGAAATCCTGGGGGGAGGCCGAGCTGGTCACTGCATCCTACGGGCACGGGATAGCCGTAACGCCCCTTCACGTGGCGGCTGCGGCATCAGCGGTCGTGAATGGGGGGATCTATCACAAGCCGACGCTGCTGAAGCGGGATCCGCGTGTGGTTGTCCCGTACACGCGTGTCATCTCGCCCGAGACCAGTGCGCGCATGCGTGATGTCATGCGCATGATTGTGGTGCAGGGGACTGCAGGCAAGGCGGATGTCCCGGGCTATCCCGTTGGTGGCAAGACCGGCACTGCCGAAAAGCCCAGCGGGAGCGGCTACGACCGGCAGCGGCTCGTGACGTCCTTCGTGGGGGCTTTTCCGGCCAAATCGCCTCTTTACCTTGTGCTGGTTGTTCTCGACGAACCTCAAGGCACGCCTGAAACCAACGGGTCCGCCTCGGCAGGCTGGACGGCAGCCCCAACTGCGGGCAAAGTAATCGCTCGCATTGCACCGATGCTCAACGTGCCGGTTGCGCCCATTGAGCCTTCAAGAGGTGCGCCCACGACGATGGCATCCTACGAGGAACTTCGCTGACGTCATGCGCCTGAGCGCCCTGACTGGATGCGCTCCCCAGGGGGGAGATCCCGACATCACCGGTTTGACCGCCGATAGCCGCGCGGTGAAGCCCGGGTATCTGTTCGCTGCACTGCCAGGCGCGCGCGCAGACGGCAGTGCGTTCGTCGAGGATGCAGTTCGGAAGGGTGCCGTTGCCATACTTGCGGGCGCCAGCGGCGTGGATTGTCTCCCCCCGGGGATTGCCCTGGTGCGTGATGCCAATCCCCGCCGGCGCCTTGCGTTGATGGCTGCTCGCTTTCACCCCGGACAACCAGCAATCATGGTTGCGGTCACGGGCACCAACGGCAAGACGTCCGTCGCGTCATTCACGCGCCAGATCTGGGCAGCGCTCGGCCATTCGGCGGCCAGCTTCGGCACGGTCGGAATCGCATCGCCCCGTGGCGTTCGAGGTCTTGGCCATACCACGCCGGATCCTGTCGAGATCCACCGCCTGCTCGATGAACTTTCCGCCGAGGGCGTGACGCATGCAGCGTTCGAGGCGTCCAGCCATGGGCTTGCACAGTATCGTGCCGATGCCGTGCAGCTGAAGGCAGCCGGGTTCACGAACCTGACCCGAGATCATCTCGATTATCATCTTACGTTCGATGCCTATCGTGACGCCAAGATGCGCCTATTCCGGGAGGTTCTTGGATCCGATGGTGTTGCCGTGATCAATGCCGATGGCGCGGGTGCTGCGCCGTTTCTCGCGTGTTCGCGGCAGCGTGGGCTGCGACTGATCTCTGTGGGCACTGCGGGGCGCGACCTGCAGATGACGCGTCGTGTGCCGGTGGGCGACGGGCAGGAGGTCCTGGTGACATGGCAAGGCCGATCGTTTCAATTCATGCTTCCGCTGGCAGGAGCGTTCCAGGCGTCCAATGCGCTTGTTGCGGCGGGCCTCGTGCTTGCCACAGGTGGTGAGCCCGAAGGGGTGTTCGCGGCGCTCGGCTCCCTGGTTGGCGCGGCTGGAAGGCTCGAGAAAGTAGGTGTGTCCCGCGCGGGTGTTCCTGTCTATGTCGACTATGCCCACACGCCGGACGCCCTTGAGACCGTGCTTCAGGCCCTCAGGCCGCATACGCAGGGTCAGCTCTGGGTGGTTTTCGGTTGCGGCGGTGATCGCGATGCGGGGAAGCGTCCGTTGATGGGAATGGCGGCGCAAGCCCATGCGGACAGGATTATCGTGACGGACGACAATCCGCGTACGGAGGACCCGGCCGGGATCCGTGCTGCGGTTCTTGCAGGTGCAGCCGGTGCCGTCGAGATTGGTGACAGGGCCGCTGCCATTGCTGAGGCGATCACGACTGCAAGGGCTGGCGACGTGGTGGTGGTCGCAGGCAAGGGGCATGAAGCCGGGCAGATCATCGGGCACGAGGTATTCCCCTTCAACGATGCCGATGAAGTGCGTTCGGTCATTTCTAGAACAAGGATAGGCTGACATGGAACCGCTCTGGACATTGCAGGCCATCGCAGCGACCTGCAACACGCAGGCATCGAGCGACGCCCCCGTGACCGGGATTTCGATCGATACCCGAACGCTGCAGCCCGGTGATCTCTTTGTCGCGTTGAAGGATGTTCGTGACGGACACGATTTCGTGGCGGATGCGATCGCGAAGGGGGCGGCGGGTGCCCTTGTTGCGTGCGATGTCGCAGGCGTTGGTTCCGATCGGCTGGTGAAAGTGCCTGATACGCTGAAGGGACTTGAGGACATGGCTCGTGCGCGTCGCCGACAGGTTGGCGGTCGCGTTGCGGCGGTCACCGGCAGTGTCGGCAAGACGAGCACCAAGGAGGCATTAAGGCATTTGCTCGCGCTACAGGCGCCAACCCACGCCTCGGTTGCATCCTACAATAATCTTTGGGGTGTCCCGCTTTCGCTTGCGCGGATGCCGCTAGATACAAGCTATGGCATCTTCGAGATTGGCATGAACCACGCTGGCGAGATCACGCCGCTGACAGCGCAGGTCCGGCCGCATGTGGCGATCGTGACGATGGTGGCTGCCGTACACCTGGAGAATTTCGACTCGGTTGCCGGCATCGCGGATGCCAAGGGCGAGATCTTCTCGGGTCTCGAGCCTGGGGGTGTTGCCGTTATCAATGGTGACATTGCCTGGACCGAGCGGCTGGTCGATCACGCCCGTGCGGGTCGGGCGTCGCGCATTGTCACCTATGGTCGTGCCGCTGGTGCCGATTTCCGCCTGGTGGAGCAGAGGCTCCATGAGGATCATTCCGAGGTGACGGTCATGCATGCCGGGCGCTCGGTCCGGTATCGCATTGGTGCTCCGGGTGATCACTGGGTCATGAACAGTCTTGGCGTGCTTGCCGTCATCGAGGCGCTGGGTGGGTCGGTCGAACAGGCTGCGATGGACATGGGGACGCTGAGTGCCCTTGCTGGACGCGGCGCGCGGGAACGGCTTGTCGTTGCCGGAGGAACTTTCGACCTGATTGATGAGAGCTACAACGCCAATCCGCTGTCGATGGCGACCGCCATTGCAAATCTGGGGCGGGCAGTTCCCGGGCCGGGCGGGCGGCGGATCGCGGTGCTGGGTGACATGCTCGAGCTGGGTCCCACGGCTGATACGCTTCATGCAGGGATTGCCAAACCGCTTGCTGCCAGCGGGATCGACCTCGTCTTTGCCAGTGGTCCAATGATGCAAAACCTTTGGGAAAACATTGCCCAAACCCAGCGCGGCGGGTATGCAGGCGCGTCGAGTGAAATTGCCAATCTGGTCGCCAGGGCGGTCCGCCCCGGCGATATCGTCATGATCAAGGGATCTTACGGATCGAAGATGCGCCTGGTGGTCGATGCCCTTCGGGCATTGAGCGCCGCGCAGCGGTCCTGAGCGGGGAACAATGCTCTATCATCTCCTGGTACCTCTGGCCGAGGATTTCCAGTTCTTCAACGTGTTTCGTTACCTGACGTTCCGCACTGGCGGGGCGATCATGACCGCGCTGATCATCGCCTTCCTGATTGGGCCGTCCCTGATCCGCTGGCTGAAGGTCAAGCAGGGGAAGGGGCAACCCATCCGCGAGGATGGACCGCAGCGCCATCTTCTCGAGAAAAAGGGAACGCCCACGATGGGTGGCCTTATGATCCTGATCGCACTGACGATCTCGACCCTGCTTTGGGCGGATCTGACCAATCCCTATGTCTGGATCGTCCTGGGCGTGACGCTCAGCTTCGGCCTGCTTGGGTGGTGGGATGATTATCTCAAGGTGTCGAAGCGTTCGCCAGCCGGTGTGTCCGGTCGCATCAAGATCGTCTGGCAGTCCGTTGTCTCGATTGCGGCCACGATCGCGATCATGGAGCTGCACAAGCTTGCACCGGGCTCCCAGCCTCTCTCAGGTGCGGTGGCGATCCCGTTCCTGAAAGACGTGCTGATCCTGCTGGGACCCTTCTTCATCATCTTCGGGCTCTTGGTGATTGTCGGTGCATCGAATGCCGTCAACCTGACCGATGGGCTTGATGGGCTTGCGATCATGCCGGTCATGATTGCGGCTGCCAGTTTTGCACTGATCTGCTACATCGTTGGCCGTGCGGATTATACAAGCTATCTGCAGATTCATTTTGTTCCGGGCACTGGCGAGCTGGCAGTTCTGTGCGGCGCGCTCGTTGGCGCCGGGCTTGGTTTCCTCTGGTACAATGCGCCGCCTGCAATGGTGTTCATGGGGGACACGGGGTCGCTGGCACTAGGTGGCCTTCTTGGCACGACAGCTGTCGCCATCAAGCACGAGATCGTGCTTGGCATCATCGGTGGCCTGTTCGTGCTTGAGGCGATGTCCGTCATGATTCAAGTGGTTTCATTCAAGCTGACGGGCAAGCGCGTTTTCAAGATGGCACCCATCCACCACCATTTCGAGCAGATGGGGTGGCGTGAGCCGACCATCGTGATCCGTTTCTGGATCATCGCCGTGGTGCTGGCGCTGATTGGCCTGTCGACGCTGAAGATACGGTGATCGTTTGATCGAAGTCGATTGCTATCGCGGCAAGACCGTCGCCGTTTTCGGGCTTGCGCGGTCGGGCGTATCGGCTGCGCTGGCTCTTGCTGCCGGCGGGGCAGAGGTCGTGGGCTGGGATGACAAGGCCCCCGCGCGCGCTGCTGCCGAGGCTGCAGGTGTCCGGGTGCGCAGTCTCGATGACATCGACTGGCGTGATGTCGCGGCACTCGTCCTGAGCCCAGGGGTGCCGTTGACCCACCCCGCGCCGCATGCCTTCGTGGTCAAGGCGCAGGAGGCGCGCACCGAGGTTATCGGAGATGTCGAGTTGTTCTTCCGCGTGATGCGCGGGCTTGATGCCGCAAGCCGGCCGCGGATTGTCTGCATCACGGGTACGAATGGCAAGTCGACGACAACTGCGCTTGTCGGCCACATGCTCAGTGGGCTTGGCCATGACGCCGAGGTGGGTGGCAATATTGGAAAGCCCGTGCTTGACCTTGCCCCACCGTCAGCGCGGCGCGTCTATGTGCTGGAGTTGTCGTCGTTCCAGATCGATCTGACGCCGTCCTTGCGTCCGGATGTCGGCGTGCTCTTGAACATCACGCCGGATCACCTCGATCGCCACGGTACGATGGAGAACTATGCACGGGTCAAGGCGAACATCTTCGCCCGGCAGGGGCGTGGTGATCATGCAATCGTCGGCGTTGATGATGCCCATTGTGCACAGATCTGCACGCAGCTTTCGTCGCGCGGCGATGTTGCCGTGTCGCCTGTTTCCGTCGGAAAGGTGCTGGGGCGCGGCATTCATGTGGTCGATGGGGTGCTGCACGATGCCTCGGGCGCAACGTCGCGTCCGGTCATCGATCTCAAGACGATTGCGCATCTGCCGGGGGTGCATAACTGGCAGAACCTTGCCGCGGCCTATGCTGCGGTGAAGCCCTTCGTGCGGGATCCGGGCGAGATCGCGCGCGTCATGCCCTCATTTCCTGGACTTGCGCACAGGATCGAGAGTGTGGGTACCTTGGGTTCCGTCCGGTTCGTAAACGATTCCAAGGCAACGAATGCGGATGCGGCTGCCAGGGCGCTCGCCTGTTTCAGTGACATTCACTGGATTGCCGGTGGCAAGGCCAAGGAGGGTGGCATTGAAAGCCTCTCTTCATTTTATCCCAGGATCCGCCGTGCCTATTTGATCGGGGCGGCCATGGACAGCTTTGCGGCCACGCTTGACGGCCGTGTGGATTGCCAGCGCTCGGTCAGGCTCGAAGCTGCCACGAGACAGGCGTACCTGGATGCGCGTGAAGCGGGTGGAGGGGTCGTGCTGCTGTCACCAGCCTGTGCATCCTTCGACCAATTCCGTGACTTTGAGGCGCGGGGGGAAGAATTTAAGAGAATCTTCAGCATGATTGCCGCAGAAGTTAAGCAACAGGGAGAGTGATCATGGCCTTGCTCTCGCGCACGGACAGAAGCCTGTTGGCAAACTGGTGGTGGACCGTCGACCGCTGGTCCCTCGCTGCAGTCCTCTCCCTTATTGTTGCCGGCGTCCTGCTGTCACTTGCTGCCAGTCCCGCTGTCGCCGGACGTATCGAGCTTCAGCCCTTTCATTTCGTTTATCGGCAGTTGAGCTTCGTCGCGCCATCCCTGGTGATGATCCTTATCCTGTCGCTCTGTGGTCCGCGGGATGTGCGTCGCGCTGCCCTTGCGTTGTTCGGGTTGTCACTGGTCTTGATGGTGGCGGCCTTGTTTTTCGGGCCGGAGATCAAGGGGGCACATCGCTGGCTTGTGTTCGGTCCGCTTTCGGTTCAGCCATCAGAGTTCGTGAAGCCTGCGTTTGTCGTGCTTGCTGCTGCGGCGCTCGCCGAACGAAACCGTGTCGTCGGGTTTCCTGGTCTTGTTGTCGCCTCGGCTCTCTTTGCAGTGGTCGCGGCGTTGCTGGTGCTGCAGCCCGATTTCGGGCAGACGCTGCTGCTGTCCATGGTTTTCGCGGGGCTTCTGTTCCTGGCGGGAATGCGCTGGTACTGGATGGCTGCCCTGGGCGGTGCTGGACTTGCTGGCGCCGTCAGCGCCTATTTTCTGGTTCCCCACGTGGCCAGCCGCATTGATCGCTTCATTAATCCCGATGCTGGCGATGTCTTCCAGGTCAACACGGCTCTGAACGCTTTCATGCACGGCGGAATAACAGGCGTCGGGCCTGGGGAGGGGGAGCTCAAATTTCGGCTTCCGGATGCGCACGCAGATTTCATCTTCGCCGTTGCTGCTGAAGAATTCGGCCTGGCTGTCTGCATCGGACTGGTCCTGTTGTTCGGCGTGGTCGTCTGGAGGACATTCCTCAGGGCCCAGGAGGAGACCGATCACTTCATCCAGCTTGCGTCTGCCGGGCTGGCAATGTTGTTCGGGTTTCAGGCGCTGATCAATTTTGCCGTCAGTCTCAATCTCATGCCTGCCAAGGGAATCACACTGCCGTTTGTCTCGTATGGAGGATCTTCCATGCTGGCGATGGCGATCACGATTGGCATGCTGCTTGCGCTGACACGCCAGCGTTTCTCGGCCTACCGGAGGTATTGATGCCAGGGCCTGTCGTCATCGCTGCGGGGGGGACTGGCGGTCATATCTTCCCCGCGCAATCGCTTGCCGAGGCGCTCGCGCTGCGGGGCCGGCGGGTCGTGCTGATGACCGATGACCGCGGCCAGAACTACGCGCAGGCTTTCCCGCAGGCCGAGATCGTCACTGTGCCGTCGGCCACCTTCGCAGGACGCGGGTTGGTGGGAAAGGGGCTTGCTGTCCTCAGGCTGGCGCGTGGTGCCCTCCTGGCCTGGCTCGCACTTGGGCGCATCAGGCCAGCGGTGGTTGTCGGTTTTGGTGGCTATCCAGCGTTGCCGACCATGTTTGCTGCTGTGCGCCGCGGTGTGCCTACCGTCATTCACGAACAGAATGCCGTGCTGGGGCGGGTCAACCGTTGGCTTGCGCCTGGCGTGACGCGCATTGCAAGCAGCTTTCCCAAGCTCTCGCATGTTGATGAGCTGATCCGCGCGCGGGTCGTCGTGACAGGCAATCCCGTGCGGCCTGCCGTGGTCGATGCCAAACTGCCTTACGAGCGTCCGGCGGCGGATGGGCCCGTTCGCTTGCTTGTTTTCGGTGGCAGTCAGGGTGCGCGCATCCTTGCGACTTTGGTGCCAGAGGCCATCAGCCTCATGTCGCCCAGGTTGAAGCAGCGCCTGAGGGTCGTGCAGCAGTGTCGACCCGAGGACATTACCTCTGCACACCAGCGATACGCGGAACTGGGTATCGAGGCGACGCTTGCGCCCTTTTTTACCACGATGGGTGCGCTTATGGCCGAGGCGCACCTGATCATCAGCCGCGCGGGTGCCTCGACTGTCAGTGAGGTTTGCGTCGCGGGGCGACCGTCGATCTTGATCCCCTATCCGTTTGCCATGGACGATCACCAGACCGCCAATGCGCGGCAGGTTGAAGCAGAGGGTGGGGCCTGGGCCTTTCCGGAGAAGTCTCTGACCCCCCAAATGCTTGCGGCCAAGCTGACTGATCTCGTCGAGAACCCGGTTTTGCTTGAGACTGCCGCCTTGAAAGCGCTAAGCCTAGGCGGTGGCGACGCGGCCGGTCGGCTGGCCGACCTGGTTGAAGAAACCGGAGGGCTGACCGCGGGCGCTACCTGATCCTGATGTCGGAGTTACTGTTCGCCCATGAGCCGCATTCCCCTCCAGATTGGCCCCCTGCATTTCATCGGCATTGGTGGCATCGGCATGAGCGGTATCGCCGAGGTGATGCACAATCTTGGTTACAAGATCCAGGGTTCTGATGCTTCGGAGAGCGCCAACGTCAAGCGTCTGCGGAGCCTGGGGATCAGCATTTCGATCGGGCATGCCCGCGAGCATCTGGGCGATGCAGCTGTCGTCGTGTATTCGTCCGCGGTCAAGACGGACAATCCCGAGCTTTCGGCTGCGCGTGCGCGCCACATTCCAACCGTTCGGCGCGCCGAGATGCTGGCGGAACTCATGCGCCTCAAAAGTGCGGTTGCCATCGCGGGGACGCACGGCAAGACCACGACGACGACAATGGTTGCTTCGCTGCTCGAGGCCGGCGGTTTCGATCCCACGGTCATCAATGGTGGCATCATCAATGCCTATGGCACCAATGCTCGCCTTGGCCAAGGCGAGTGGATGGTGGTCGAGGCTGATGAATCCGACGGCACGATCGTCAAGCTGCCTGCGACGATTGCTGTCGTAACCAACATCGACCCAGAGCATCTTGATCACTACAAAGGGTTCGATGGCTTGAAGCGTGCCTTCGACACGTTCGTTCAGAACATCCCGTTTTATGGCTTTGCGGTGCTGTGTATCGATCACCCGGAGGTTCAGGCCATGTTCGGGCGCGTCAGCGACCGGCGACTGATTTCCTATGGATTTGGACCTCAGGCCGACGTGCGGGCGGTGAACGTGCGCTTCGAGGGTGGAGTGTCTCATTACGACGTGGTGTTTTCCGATCGGGCCCGTGGAACGACGCGTACGCTTGCCGGCCTGATGCTGCCCATGCCGGGCGAACACAATGTGCAGAATTCACTGTCGGCCATTGCGGTGGCGCGGGAGCTTGGCATTCCTGATGTGACCGTGCGCGAGGCGCTTGCCCAGTTCGAGGGCGTCAAGCGGCGCTTCACGAAGACGGGGACATGGAACGGGGTCTCGATCATCGATGATTATGCGCATCATCCGGTTGAGGTTCTTGCCGCGATGAAGGCGGCGCGCCAGGTGGCATCAGGCCGGGTGATCGCGGTGCTGCAGCCGCATCGCTATTCGCGTCTGAATGAGTTGTTCAAGGAGTTTTCGACCTGCCTGCATGGAGCGGATGCGGTCATTGTTTCGGAAGTCTATGCGGCTGGCGAACCGCCGATCGAGGGCGTATCGCGCGACGCGCTGGTCGAGAGCATGCGCGCGCATGGTCATCGGCAGGTAATACCGCTCTCCTCGCCAGAAGCGCTGCCCAAACTTGTCGCGGAGATGGCGCAGTCCGGGGATTATGTCGTGTGCCTCGGCGCGGGATCGATCACCAACTGGGCAAACATGCTGCCGGGCCAGCTGCAAGCCATGTCCGAGAGCAAGGGCTGAGGCGATGGCCGGTGTGGGCGATGGCCTGATCGCGCGATTGCCGCGCGTGCGCGGCCCCTATACGGCTCATGCCGCGATCCGTGACCTGACCTGGTTCCGGGCCGGCGGGCCTGCGGATGTGCTGTTCATTCCGGCTGATGCCGACGACCTTGCCGTGTTCCTTGCTGGCTGCCCGGCTGATGTGCCGGTGCTGGTCATTGGCGTGGGCTCGAACCTGCTGGTGCGCGATGGCGGCGTGCCGGGCGTTGTTATCAGGCTCGGGCGAGGGTTCATGAACATTGCGCGCGAGGGCGAGACCCGGCTGCGCGCAGGTGCTGCGGTGCTTGACGTGGCGCTGGCGAAGGCGGCGCTTGAGGTGGGGCTTGCGGGGCTTGAATTCATGCGCGGCATTCCCGGTGGCGTGGGCGGCGGGCTTCGCATGAATGCGGGCGCCTATGGGCGCGAGTTCAAGGACACGCTGGTCGAGGCCGTGGCACTGAGGCGGTCGGGCGAGCGGGTCGTTCTTTCAAACGCCGAGATGGGGTTTTCCTATCGCAAGTCGGCGGTTGCGAGCGATCTCATCTTCATCGAGGGCCTGTTCGAGGGCACACCCGGTGACAAGGCCGAGATCGAGGCGCGGATGAACGAGATCACGCGCTCGCGCGAGGCGACGCAGCCCATCCGCAGCCGCACGGGTGGTTCGACCTTCAAGAACCCGCCGGGTTACAAGGCCTGGCAGCTGATCGATGCGGCCGGGTGCCGGGGCCTGAGGCACGGTGACGCCGAGGTGTCGACCCTGCACTGCAACTTCCTGATCAATCACGGGAAGGCCAGCGGCAACGAGATCGAAGCGCTGGGCGAGGAAGTCCGCGCGCGGGTGAAGGCACAGAGCGGCGTCGAGCTCGAGTGGGAGATCAAGCGGGTGGGGCGGGCCTGAGGGCTGCGTCAAACCGCGCGTGGCGGGGTGCCAAATGTTCCTTTAATGTTCCTGTCGCCTGTCGGGCGGTTTTCGTGCGCCGGGCGGTTTCAGGAAAGGCAGGTGACAGACTTACAAACACCGACGAAAGTGTCTCTCGTGTCACAACAAGTGTTCGGTTTCTGCCTCTCCTTGCAGGCATATTTCCCTTTCCATTTTCCCCAAATGGGGACAAAAAGATTCCGGGGCTGATGCTTCGCGCTTGGGATGAACTTGCGGGCATCGCGTTGGGAGATTTGCGGTGAGCGAGAAACGGCACGTTGCGGTGTTGATGGGCGGCTGGTCTGCTGAGAGGCCGGTGAGCCTTGTCACCGGCAAAGGCTGTGCTGAGGCGCTCAGGGCCGAGGGTTTCCGCGTGACGGAGATCGATGTCGGCCGCGACATTGCCGAGGTGCTGATCAAGCTCAAGCCGGATGTCTGCTTCAACGCCCTGCACGGGCAGTGGGGCGAAGATGGCTGCGTGCAGGGGCTGCTTGAGATCCTGAACATTCCCTATACGCATTCGGGGGTTTTGGCCTCTGCTGTTGCCATGCACAAGGAGCGGACCAAGGCGGTCTATCGCAGCGCCGGGCTTCCAATCGTTAACGACATCGTGTGCTCCCGGCACGACGTGTCGCGGCAAACCGCCATAAAACCCCCATTTGTGATCAAGCCTGTTAACCAAGGGTCAAGTGTTGGTGTCTTCATTATCCGTTCAGGAGACAACAGACCACCCGAGCTTCTGACGAGCCCGGACTGGAACCTCGGCGACGAGGTGATGGTTGAGGAATTCGTGCCGGGGCGGGAGCTGACTGTCGCCGTGATGGATGGCAAGGCGCTGGCTGTCACCGAGATTGTCCCGCGGACGAAGTTCTATGACTTCGATGCCAAGTACGCAGAAGGTGGATCCGAACACGTGGTGCCTGCAAAGCTGCATCCTGAGGCCTACCAGTCCGCGATGGACCTCGCGGAGAAGGCGCATGCCGTGCTGGGCTGCCGCGGGATCAGCCGCACGGACTTCCGCTATGACGACACGCAAGGCGAGCCGGGGCGCATCATCCTGCTTGAAACCAACACGCAGCCGGGCATGACGCCGACGTCGCTCGCGCCTGAGCAGGCGGCCTACAAGGGCATCTCCTACCAGGCGCTCTGCCGGTGGCTCGTCGAGGATGCTTCATGCGGCAGGTAGGCGGCGCAGTGGACGATGAGGATGATGCAGCCGCACCGCGGCGGCGGCAGAAGCCTCCGGCTGCGCGGACACGACCGCGGATCAATCGCCCTCGTCGCCGGAGCCAGTCCTCATCCCTGGTCGGGCGTTGGCAGACGAGCTTGCGCAATGCCATGCGCTGGGGGGTGTTCTGGAGCGTGTTGCTGGGCTTGTTCTTCCTGACGGTGACCGTGGCGGGGCTGTTCTCGGGCGGGCATGTGTCGGCTGCGGTCGGTAGCGTGCAGCGTGGCTTGAACGGGATAATGGTCGATGCCGGCTTCACGGTCGATGACATCAGCGTGACCGGGGTCATCAACACGCAGGGGAGCGATGTTACGCGCAGGCTCAACTTCAAGCGCGGCGACCTGATGCTGGATGTCGATGTCGACGAGGCGCGTGCGCGGGTCGAGGCCCTTCCCTGGGTGAAGTCGGCACAAGTCCGACGCGTGTGGCCCAATCGTGTGCATATCAAGATCGAGGAGCGGCGCCCGATCGCTCGATGGCTGCACAATGATCGTCATTTCGTGATCGACAGCGATGGTCGGATCATCGGCGTCACGCATGAGCGCGGTTTTGCTGCGCTGCCGCTGCTTTCGGGGAAGGGTGCGCCTGAAGCTGCGGCTGCGTTTGTTGCTTTGGCTGCGACGCAGCCAGAGTTGAAGTCACATCTCAAGATCGCCTTCCGACGTGGTGAAAGGCGTTGGGATTTACAGCTTGCTAACGGTGTTCGCGTACGACTTCCGGAAGAAGGTGCCGAGGCGGCACTGGCGGAACTCGTAAGTCTCGATCGAGAGCAGAAAATCCTCGCGCGAGACATCCTGTCGATCGATCTTCGGTTCGCGAACAGGTACGTCGTCAAGCTGCCTCCGGGTTCACCTTTGATCGCGAAGACGGTCAAGGCCTCGGGCGGCAGGGATACTTGATGGGCGGACGGACAGGACTAACAGGAAGAGGCCAGGCCTACTGGCCCAGCAAAGGTGGGATCATCGGGGCCATAGATATCGGCTCGTCGAAGATTGCCTGCCTGATCATGAAAGCTGTCGATACGACCGGTGATGACGTCACGCGGTTTCGTGTTCTGGGGCATGGCCTGCAGGCCAGCCGAGGCGTGCGCGCCGGCAATGTGGTCGACATTGGTGCTGCCGAGGCAGCTATCAGGGCGGCCGTCGAGCAGGCGGAAGAGGTGGCAGGTGTCCTTCTGAAGGACGTGCATGTGGCGCTATCCTGCGGGGCGCCGCATAGCCAGATGATCGGTATCGAGGTCCCTGTTGCGGGCGGGGAAGTCGGTGCCAAGGACCTCTCGCGCGCCATCGCCATCGGGCGCACCCGATTTCCGGCATCGGACCGCGAGGTGCTGCATTGCATGCCAGCCAGTTATTCCGTCGATGGAGCGCGCGGCATCCG
Organism: uncultured Flavobacteriaceae bacterium; assembly: GCA_964483585.1. Classification (GTDB taxonomy): domain Bacteria; phylum Pseudomonadota; class Alphaproteobacteria; order Micropepsales; family Micropepsaceae; genus SZUA-430. Next base: position 16,875 of record CAZABH010000018.1, on the reverse strand, counting down.
CAACCCCGTTGGCATGCTGGGTGATACGCTTGGCGTGAACCTGCACGCGGTCAGCGTTGCCGTGCGGCCGCTTCGCAATGTCGAGGCCTGCATCGGGCGCGCGCATCTGGGCGTTGCGGGCAAGGCCATCAGTGGCTATGCGGCGGGGCTTTCGGCGCTTGTGGCTGACGAAATCGAGCTGGGCGCTACCGTCATCGACATGGGTGGCGGGACGACGTCGATTGCCGTGTTCCTTGATGGCGGGCTCGTGCATCTGGATGTGCTGCCGGTTGGTGGCAACCATGTGACCAGCGATATTGCGCGCGGCTTGTCCACTTCGTTGTCGCAGGCAGAGCGTTTGAAGACGCTGTTCGGGAGCGCACTTACGGGACCGAATGATGATCGCGAGCTCATTTCCGTTCGCCAGATCAACGAAGATGATGGAGAGGGTGAGGCATCGGTCCCACGCTCGATCCTGACGGGGATCATCCAGCCACGCATCGAGGAAACGTTCGAGCTTGTGCGTGATCGCCTCTCGGAAGCCGGACTGTCCTCTGTCGCGTCGCGTCGGGTGATCCTGACTGGCGGCGCCAGCCAGTTGAATGGTGCCCGAGAGATTGCGGCACGTGTCATTTCCAAGCAGGTCCGTCTCGCAAAGCCGGCTTGCCTTGTCGATGCCCCGGAGCATGTTGCGTCGGGCGTGTTTTCTGCCTGTGCCGGTCTTGCGATGCGTGCCGTACAGCGCTCGAATGAGCTGCCGGATGCTGGTGCCGATACTGGCGAAGCTGGCTTAGCCTTCGTGCCGCCTTCCGCTGCGCGCGGCATCGTCGGAATCAAGCGGTGGCTTAAAGAGAATTTTTAACCGTTTTGACTGCAAGAGTAGACGCACAAGAGGCGCATCCATGCGCCCGGTTGGTCGGGTGACTTCAAGTTCGGGAAGGTGGCACGAATGGAGAAATAGAAAATGGCCATCGACCTCATGTCAGCGGACTTCACTGAACTGCGCCCGCGTATTCTCGTGTTCGGCGTCGGTGGAGCCGGTGGCAATGCCGTCAACAACATGGTGACGTCGCGCCTCGAGGGTGTCGAGTTCCTTGTTGCGAATACCGATGCCCAGGCTCTTGTCCATTCCAAAGCCCAGTACCGCCTGCAGATTGGCGCCCGTCTGACACAGGGTCTCGGTGCGGGCTCGCGTCCGGATATCGGGCAAGGTGCTGCCGAAGAGAGTGCCGACGATCTCCGCAAGATCATGTCGAATAGTCACATGGTGTTCATCACTGCCGGCATGGGCGGCGGGACGGGGACCGGGGCCGCTCCTGTGATTGCGCGACTGGCGCGTGAACTCGGAATCCTGACGGTTGGTGTTGTCACGAAGCCATTTTCCTTCGAAGGCGCGCGGCGCATGCGAACCGCAGAGGAGGGCATTGAGAAGCTCAAGCCCTATGTCGATACACTTATTGTTGTTCCGAACCAGAACCTTTTTCGCATTGCCAACGAGAAGACCACGTTTGCCAAGGCTTTCGAGATGGCGGATGAGGTGCTCTATGCCGGCGTGCGCGGTGTTACCGATCTGATGGTCATGCCCGGGCTGATCAATCTCGATTTTGCTGACGTGCGCACCGTTATTGGCGAGATGGGTACCTCGATGATGGGGATGGGCGAGGCCGAAGGTGATGATCGCGCCAAGGCGGCTGCCGAGGCTGCGATCTCGAATCCGCTGCTTGATGTCTCGTCGATGAAGGGTGCCAAGGGGGTGCTCATCAACATCACGGGCGGGATGGACCTGACCCTGTTCGAGGTGGATGAGGCTGCCAACAAGATCCGCCAGGAGGTCGATGCCGATGCCAATATCATCGTGGGCTCTACCTTCGATGAGCGGCTGAACGGCCGGATCCGCGTTTCGGTCGTGGCGACCGGCATTGCCTCAGAGATGAAAGTCCAGCCGCAGCCTGCCAAGTCCGCCAATGCAGCGACGGTTGCCAAGCGAGCCGCAGCCCAAGCTCCTGTCTTGGCTCCCTCGTCGGCGACTTCGACCCCCATTGCACCTACGGTCGCGGCCATTGATGGCGCTCACCCGGTTCACGCGATGCGCGACGAGATCGCCCGCTCTGGCCTTGCCCAGGCCGGTGATACGCCCCAGATGCAAGTGGGTGTGTGTCAGCCGGTCCAGCGCGGATATGCAGAGGTCGAAACCGATGCCTTCGACCCGGCGCTCGCAGCCTCGATCGAGGTTGCCATGGGCAGTGCGCGCCAGGTCCAGAGGTCTGTGCCGGCTGAGCCGCGCAAGAGTTCCGGCTTCAGCGTTTTCGGGATCACCATTGGTGGTTCTTCTCGCAAGGCAGCCGCAGGGCTTCGCGAGGCTGCTGGCAGTGTGCTGCCGCAGCGCAACCCCTCACAGGCGCGCATTGGTGTTGCTGGTGCGACAGAGGGCAAGCGCGCGGGCGCGATGTTTGCTCGCGATAGCGATGCAATTTCCGGGTTGAGTGACGAGCAGCTCGACATCCCGGCCTTCCTGCGACGCCAGTCCCATTGATGCATTATTAACCATATCTTGGGCTGCGCCGCTCTCAGGTCTCAACGAGTGAGGTCTGGCGGTCCGGCGATTCCTTCCAGGCGGTAGGTCGCATGGGAGCGGTATGGTACCTGGATGAATTTCGAGACGGATTTTTCCTGCTTTTCTGCCGTAATATTCGGAAACAAGAAGTTATTTCGAGCGATTCGGCCACACTGTTAGAACAATTCTGGCGATGGACCTGTGCTCGCGCTGCTTGGGTGCTTTTAGCAACACTCGCGAACGTTGGTCCAGCGGCTGTGCAGTCTTGAGGGGGATGCACTGTCCGGGAACCGCAGGGGACGGTCAAACTGTAGATCGCTCCGTGGCGGGATTGCCATCGACGCCGACCATCGCCTTGGGGAAGGCATGGAACCGGTCAGGTGGTGAGGTCCGGCAGTCTGGATTTGGGTTGAGAGGGGCGATGGCGCTTCAAAGGACATTGAGGAAAGCGGTTAGCTGCGAGGGCGTGGGCGTCCACTCCGGCGTGCTGTCGCGCATGGTTCTGGTTCCGGCCCCGGAGGGCACGGGGATTGTGTTCCGCCGCACGGATCACCCGGGTGCCGCTGGGCTTATCCCGGCAAAGTTCGATAGGGTGACCGACACGAAGCTGGGCACGTCGATCGGCAATGTCTACGGGGTGAAAGTCCTCACCGTCGAGCATCTGATGGCCGCGATTGTCGGTTGCGGAGTGACAAATCTTTTCGTCGAGATCAATGGCGCTGAAGTGCCAATCATGGACGGCAGTTCGGCGCCCTTCGTCGCGCTGATCGAGCAGGCGGGCGTGATGGAGCAGTCGCAACTGCAGCAGGTCATTCGCGTGCGCGAGACCGTGCGCGTTGAGGACGGGGACAAATATGCGGAGCTGCGCCCGGGCGTCGGTTTCTCTGCCGAGTTGGAGATCGCCTTCGAGAATTGCCCGGTTATTGACCGTCAGTCCTATTCCCTGGAGCTGGATGCAGCTTCGTTCAAGAGCGAGATCTCTCAGGCTCGCACCTTCGGCTTCCGCCACGAGGTGGAGTATCTGCAAGCTAATGGGCTTGCGCTGGGTGGATCGCTGGCCAATTCGATCGTGCTGGACGGCTCACGCATTTTGAACGAGGGTGGATTGCGGTACGGCGACGAGTTCGTGCGCCACAAGCTGCTGGATGTCATCGGTGATCTTGCCTTGGCTGGAGCGCCGCTGTTTGCGCAGTTCCGCGGTTACAAGACGGGTCATGCCCTGAACAACCGCCTGTTGCGCGAGTTGTTCGCCCGCAAGGGGGCATACGAGATTGTGACGCTCAATCCTGCTCGGCGTCGCGTCGCGAGTGGGGCTGCGGTGCAGCCCGTGCGCCTCGTCGCCGCTGAGTAACAGCTTTTGCCAGCATCAATGACGGGCCGTCGGCATTCCTGTCGGCGGCCGTTTTGCGTCGGGATCGCTGCATCGCCCTGGGGAACAAAGGGTGATGCACAAAAGGTGTGCGCGCTCGCAGATACAACTTGTTGGTGGTGTTGGGGGAATCTCCATCGAACGTTCCCACAACACATCACGGATGCTGAAAAAAGTGCAGGGTGCGGCCGATTGCGACATGCATTCTAACGCGCTCGTTTTTTGGAAATTTGTCGCGCGCGTTCCCCAAGTGTCGGAGTTACGACAATCGCTTACAAATTGGTCACCCCTCAACGCTGGCGTGACAGCTGGTGATGGGGTAAGAACAGAGCGGTTTTCTGCGGCTTCGCCCTCGGGTGTGGCCGTTCAGGATCGCTATCCTCAAACGGCTGGTGCCCATGTCCATGCTTTCCCGTTTCCATCCGTCGCGTCTGGCCATTCTGGTTGCCATGGCTCTTCCCCTGGTGGGCTGTGTTGGTGATGACGCAGATGTCGCGAGCGCGCCTCGCCCGGTTGCGGAGGTGCGCGAGGTGCCGCCAGAGACGCTTTATGCGGGCGCCCTGATCCAGCTGGACAAGGGAAATTGGGAACCTTGCGCTGTGGCTTTCGATGAAGTCGAGCGTCAGCATCCCTATTCGGTGTGGGCCCGACGGGCCATGCTGATGTCGGCTTTCTGTTCTTATCAGGCGAATAAATACAGCGAGTCGATCATGGCCGCTGACCGTTTCATCACCCTGCATCCCGGCAACAAGGATGCACCTTATGCCTACTACTTGAAGGCCGTATCGCTCTATGAGCAGATCGTGGACGTGGGTCGTGACCAGCGACGGACTGAACAGGCGATGGCGGCTTTGCGTGAGTTGATCAAGCGCTTTCCGCAGACGGATTATGCGCGTGATGCGCGGCTGAAGCTGGATCTGACCAAGGATCACTTGGCCGGTAAGGAGATGTCCATCGGTCGCTATTACCTCAAGCGCGGAGAGACTGTTGCTGCGATCTCGCGTTTTCGGACTGTGGTCGAACAGTATCAGACCACAAGCCATGTGCCGGAGGCGCTGCATAGGCTCGTCGAGTCCTATCTCTCGCTGGGCGTGATCAAGGAGGCGCAGACTTCAGCGGCCGTTCTGGGTCACAACTATCCCGGTAGTGACTGGTATGAGGATACTTTTGCACTGATGCAGCAATATGGCGGCAAGGCCAAGCGGGGGGCGCCCTATGTGCCGACTGATGCGGCTGGTCCGCAGGCGGTGGCGCCAGGGTCTGCTGCGGGAGCGGCCGCGGCAAGCGTGACAGTGTCGCCCAAGGCTGAGGCTGCCGGGGAAAAGAAGGAAGAGTCAGGCGGTTTCTTCGACTGGTTTTAACACGCTCTGCGCGTGAGCAGGGCATCCAGATCCTCCGGCAATTTTTCACGGTTTCGGGATGCTGACCTCGCTTTCGATTCGGGATTTTGTTCTGATCGAACGGCTTGATCTGGAATTTGCGCCTGGCCTGTGCGTGCTCACGGGTGAAACAGGTGCAGGCAAGTCCATTCTTCTAGATGCCCTCGGTCTTGCGACAGGAGGGCGTGTCGAGCGTGGGTTTGTCCGAAATGGCGCAACGCAATCCACTGTCTCAGCTGTTTTCGATCCTCCAGCCGGTCATCCCGTTCGCGCGACGCTGCGTGGAAATGGGCTGGATTGCGATGGTCTTCTGATCCTGCGTCGCAGTGTTGGGATTGACGGGCGCAGTCGTGCCTTCGTGAATGACCAACCTGTTTCGATCGGGCTCATGCGTGAAGCTGGAGCCATGCTTCTGCAAATCCACGGTCAGCATGATGACCGTGGGCTGCTTGATGGGGCGGGACATCGCAATCTGCTGGATGCGTTCGGTCGGCTCGATGACGAGGTCGGTGAGGTCGAGGCTGCCTGGCGTTTGCTCAGCGCTGCAGAAGAGGCCCTGCTATCCGAGCAGGAGGCTCAGGCGCGCGCGGACAAGGATCATGACTATCTTTTGCACGTTGCCGAAGAACTTCGCTCGCTGGATGTCAAAGCGGGAGAGGAACATGAGCTGGCGCAGCTGCGTGCGGTGATGATGGCATCCGAAAAGATCGCTGTGGATGTTGCCGAGGCTGTTGATGCCCTCGTCGGCCACGGGGGTGTTGAAGGCAAGCTGAACCTGGCTGTTCGAAGGCTTGCTCGCGTTCAAGGTGCTGCCCAAGGCAGGCTTGATGCTGCCGTTGGTGCCCTTGAGCGTGCGGTGATCGAGGTTGGCGAGGCCCGAAGGGCCGTGGACGCGGCATCGCGTGGGCTTGCGTTCGACGCGCAGGCGCTGGAGCGGGCCGAGACCAGGCTGTTTGCCTTGCGGGCTGCTGCGCGCAAACACGGGGGAAGCTGCGACGGGCTTGTTGCCAAGCGCAATGAGGTCGAGGCCCGGCTGGCAGCGTATACAAATGCGCGCTCCCGGATGCGTGAGCTTGAACGCCTGCTTGCATCGGCTCGCTCCGGTTACCAGCAGGCGGCTGACAGGCTCTCGGCGGCCCGCATGAAGGCTGCTGCGGCGCTTGACGAGCGGGTCGCGCGGGAGCTGGTGCCTCTGAAGTTGGCCAATGCACATTTTCGTACGCAGGTTGACCGCGCTGGTCCGCAGGCAGTCGGGGCTCATGGCCAGGACAGGGTCGAATTCAATGTGGCGACCAATCCAGGTGCGCCCTTCGGTGCGCTGACGCGGATTGCCTCGGGCGGTGAAATGGCGCGCTTCATCCTGGCCCTCAAGGTGTCGCTTGCTTCGGAGGGTGCGGCGTCAACGCTGATTTTCGACGAGGTCGACCGTGGCGTGGGCGGGGCGGTCGCCGACGCTGTTGGCGAGCGGCTGCAACGTCTGGCGCAGAGTGAGCAGGTTCTTGTGGTTACGCATTCACCGCAGGTGGCAGCGCGGGGATCGCATCACTTGCGGATCTCGAAATCACTTTCCGGCGGTGCGATGGTGACGCGGGTCGAATTGCTGGATCCGGTGGGTCGGCGTGAGGAAATCGCGCGAATGCTTTCGGGTGCCAAGGTCACGAATGCTGCGCGTGCGGCGGCTGACCAGTTGCTGGGTACACCTGCTGAACGACCGGTCGGACGCCGGCGCATGCCATGACCACAGCATGAGGTCGCGATGAAAAAGACTGTCCCCGTAACGCAATTGACGGACGCCGAGGCCTCGGCAGAACTTGCGCGGCTTGCCGAAGAGATCGCCGCCCATGACCGGCGCTATTTTGCCGAGGATGCGCCGGCCATATCGGATGCCGACTATGACGCATTGAAGAGGCGCAACGCTGCCATCGAGGCGCGCTTTCCGCAATTGGTGCGAGCGGATAGTCCCTCGGGTCGCGTGGGTGCTGCGGCAGTGGAGAAGTTTGCGAAGGTGCGGCATGGCGCACCAATGCTGTCGCTGGACAATGCTTTTGATGACAGCGATGTGACCGATTTCGTCGATCGTATCCGCAGGTTCCTCTCGCTTTCCGTCGAGGCGGACCTTGTCTTCACGGCAGAGCCGAAAATCGATGGACTGTCTGCGAGCCTCCGGTACGAGCGGGGTGTTCTGGTGCGTGGTGCGACGCGTGGAGATGGGGCGGTCGGTGAAGATGTGACCGCGAATCTTCGTACACTTGCGGACATACCGCAGTCGTTGTCAGGTTTCGACATTCCCGAACTGATCGAGGTGCGTGGCGAAGTCTATATGGGGCATGCGGACTTTCTTGGTCTCAACCGCGAGCAAGAGGCGCGGGGCGACAAAACATTCGCCAACCCTCGCAATGCGGCGGCGGGCTCGTTGCGTCAGCTGGACCCGGATGTGACGCGTCGACGGCCGTTGCGCTTCATGGCCTATACATGGGGCGAGGCCAGCAAGCTTCCTGGTGCCACGCAGAGCGAAGTGATCGAAGGCTTCGCGCGCTGGGGCTTTCCCACCAATCCCCTGATGGAGCGCTGTGAAACGGTTGATGCGCTTCTGGCCTACTATACGCGTATCGCGTCCCAGCGCGCCTTGCTGGGCTATGACATCGATGGCGTGGTCTACAAGGTTGATCGACTTGATTTTCAGCAGCGTCTTGGTTTCGTCAGCCGAGCGCCGCGCTGGGCCGTCGCCCATAAATTTCCAGCCGAGCAAGCGGAAACAGAGCTTCTGGGTATCGATATCCAGGTTGGTCGAACGGGTACGTTGACGCCTGTTGCCAAGCTGCGCCCGGTGACGGTCGGCGGTGTCGTTGTGTCAAATGCCACGTTGCATAATGAGGATGAGATTGCCCGCAAGGATGTCCGCGTGGGCGATACGGTGGTTGTCCAGCGCGCCGGTGATGTGATTCCCCAGGTTGTGCGCGTCGTCCTGGAGAAGCGCCCCGCGGGCGCGTCGCCGTTCCGGTTTCCGGATACGTGCCCTGCCTGCGGCAGTCACGCGGAGCGCGAGATCGATCCTGGCGGTGGCGCATCGGCGGCGCGTCGATGCACGGGAGGGCTTGTGTGCCCCGCACAGGCGGCTGAGCGGCTGAAGCATTTTGTTTCCCGGGATGCATTCGATATCGAGGGGTTCGGCTCGAAGCATGTTGATGCGTTCCTGGCGGATGGTCTGATTGCGCATCCCTCTGACATCTTCCGGCTGGAAGAGCGGCATGGAGCGGGTCCCTCTGCGATTGCCGTGCGCGAGGGATGGGGTCCGCAGTCTGCAGCGAAGCTGTTCGCTGCCATTCGGGCGCGTCGGCGCATCGGTCTCAATCGCTTCATCTTTGCCCTTGGTATCCGCCATGTCGGTGAGGCGACCGCACGGTTGCTGGCCCAAAATTATGGGACGGCCGACAACTTCCTGAAGGCCATGACGGAGGCTTCAGATCCGGGCTCACCCAGCTTTGCGGAGCTGGATGCGATAGAGGGGATTGGCGAGGTCGTTGCCCGGTCGATTGCCGCGTTCTTTGCCGAGGATCATAACCGTCAGGAGGTTGCGCGACTGGTCCGGCTTGTCGAAATCGAGGACGCGGAGAAGCCGAAAAGCGATACCGCCGTATCCGGCAAGACCATCGTTTTCACCGGCACGCTAGAGAAGATGACGCGCAACGAGGCCAAGGCGCGTGCCGAAGCCCTGGGTGCGAAGGTGGCGGGGTCGGTGTCGGCCAAGACTGACCTGGTGGTGGCTGGGCCCGGTGCGGGATCGAAGCTGAAGGACGCCCAGAAACATGGAGTCAAGGTCATCAGCGAGGATGACTGGCTTTCGATGATCGCTGACTAGGGGCGTCGTCAGGCCTATTTGGTGACAGGAAGTATCGTCTTGTAAATGGTTCCGCAACGGACCTGTTCTAAACTGTCCCCTTTCGGTTCACTGGAAGGGATTGGTACCGGATGGGTAGCGATACCATGTCGCCGGCTCTCGAGATCCGCGGGTTGTGGAAGCGTTTCGACCGGCCCGCTGTTGCGGGCCTTGACCTGATTGTGCGGCGCGGCGAGTTCTACATGCTGCTGGGGCCGAACGGAGCTGGCAAGACCACGACGCTGCGCATGGTCAGCGGGCTGCTGCAGCCGGACGAGGGTTTCATCCAGATCTTCGGCGTGAATGCACGCACTGATCAGGTTTCTGCCAAGCAGATCGTTGGGTGGGTCTCGGATGAACCGATGATCTATGACAAGCTTACGCCGCTTGAGTATCTCGAGTTTGTAGCCGGGCTGTGGCAGGTCGAGCCAACGCTGGCTGACATCCGTGCGCGCGAACTGATCAGGTGCCTTGGTCTCGAGACTGTACAGCATGCGCGCTGCGAGCAATTCTCACGCGGGATGCGGCAGAAAGTGGCTCTTGCGGGTGCGCTGGTGCATGACCCGCAGTTGATCATCCTCGATGAGCCCTTGACCGGGCTTGATGCCGGTAGCGCGCGCATTGTGAAGTCGGTTCTGGCAGAACGCGTGCGCGGTGGCTGCACCGTGATCATGACGACGCATATTCTCGAGATTGCCGAGCGCATGGGTGACCGTATTGGCGTGATTTCGGGTGGCCGGCTGGTTGCAGAGGGTACGCTCGAGCAATTGCGTGCGCGTGCTGGCATGGGAGATTCGTGCCTGGAAGAGTTGTTCCTGGCCATCGTTGCCGAAGAGACCAACGTGGCATGAGCGTTCCAGGATCCCTTGCCTGGTTTGCGCAGCACGAGACGCGTCTTGCGTGGCGGGACATGTTTTCGGTGGTACGCGCCGACCAGCCAGGGCGACTGCGCGGGGTCGTGATTGCAGTCAGCGTGTTCCTTACCGTCATGCATGTCATTGCCCATTTCGTCGTTGGGCCGCTGGCGAACAGGGCGCTTCAGGCAGACCTTGCTGCACTGGTTGGTGTTTCCGTCGGCATCGTGCTTGCTGGATCGGCGATCCTTTCGCAGGCCATGGAGAACGTGACGCGTACGTTCTACACGCGCTCTGACCTTGAGTTGATCCTTGCTTCTCCGGCCAAGGCCCAGAGACTGTTCGTCGTGCGAATTGCGGGCATCGTGGCCTCGGTCAGCTTGATGTCTGTTGTCTTTGTTGGCCCATTCATCAATGTGCTGGCGTTTCATGGTGGCGTGCAGTGGCTTGCTGCCTATGGGGTCATTCCCGCCATTGCTTTGTTTGCCACGACTATGGCGATCATGATGACGGTCGGGCTGTTTCGCCTGATCGGCCCCGTGCGGACTCGGCTGATTGCGCAGATCGCTGCGGCCATCGTGGGCGCGTTCTTTGCCATCGGGCTGCAACTGGCAGCCTTGTTTTCGACAGGAACCATGTCGCGACTTTCCTTCCTGGCTTCTGAGGACGTCCTTGCGCGCGTGCCTGATCCGCAGAGCCTTGTCTGGCTTCCTGCGCGGGCCGTGCTGGGTGACGGGCTTTCGCTATTGCTTGTCCTGGGAGGCTGCCTCGTTGCCTTCCTCGTCGTGGCTGGGCGTGTGGTGCCGCGCTTTCCTGATCTTGTCATGGCGGCTTCGAGCACGCCGCGGGGTGCTGTTACACCAGATGTTGCCGACCGGGCCTTCCGTGTTGAGAGCCCGATTGGCGCCTTGCGGCGCAAGGAGATCATGTTGATCCTCAGGGACCCTTGGCTGCTGTCACAGTCGCTCATGCAGTTGCTCTATCTGGTGCCGCCGGCGGCGCTTCTCTGGCAAAGCTATGCAATGGCGGGCGGGGCTCCGATGGTGATCGTGCCCGTCCTGGTGATGGCGGCAGGCCAACTGGCGGGTGCGCTTGCGTGGCTGACCATATGCGGCGAGGACGCACCGGACCTGGTGTCGACGGCGCCTGTTTCTCCTGCAGGCTTGCTCAGGAGCAAGCTCGAGGCCGTGATGCTTTGCATCGGCGCGGTGTTCCTGCCGTTCCTGCTCGGGTTGATGTTCTTGTCACTGGAGGCCGCCCTCGTGGCGAGTGTTGCCATTGCTGTCTCGGCTGCGTCAGCGACTGCCATTCAGTACTGGTTTCGTGCGCAGGCACGCCGCAGCCTGTTCCGGCGGCGGCATGCCTCGTCTCGGATCGCGACATTCGCCGAGGCATTCTCCTCCATCCTTTGGGCGGCGGCGGCTGCGCTGGCGATTGGCGGGAATGACCTTTGGATCGTGGTGACCGGGTTGGTCCTGCTGCTTCTGGCAGGCGTGCGGCGATTCAGTCCCGGGCGTCCTGCTCCGTAAAGACCAGTGCGATGCCGTTTGTGGCGTCGGCAGGCACGACTATCCTGTCCCTGTATTCTTCATGCGGGATGCGTCCCATCGAAAGCATGGCGCCTGCTGCGTCAAGCTCGTTGACGCGCAAGGCCAGTGCGAGGATGCCATCGCGTGGTGCCGCCGCCAGTGCCTTTTCACCGAGCTGTTCCTCGAGCGCTGCGCGGGTTGCGAGCGAAAGCCTGGTGTTGGAGGGGCTTGCGTGCGCGATGGCCTTCTGCGCCAACTTGATGTCGTCGACCGCGATCATGACCTCCGTTATGCCCGTGGCGCCGCTTGGGTGGAGCATCCATTCGCGCCGCGCGCGGGTGAGCTCGGGCGTTGCATGGGTGCAGACAAACTGCATGGTGCCTTGAAGTTCGAGGCTGGGCAGCATCACGTTCCTGAAGCGTACCATATGCTGGGTGCCGTCCAGCTGCAGGGGGCGTGCAAGGTCATTGGGGGCCTCGGCGTCGATGCCCGCCGCACGCAAGGCGGCATGCGCGCGGTCTGCGTCGTCTGCGCCCCAAGCGAGCCCCATGCCACCCTCGCCGCGTGTACGCACTTTGTCGGCCAGCCTTCCTTGTGCGCCCGTTTCGTCGACGATGCCCAGAAGCTCGACATAGCTGTCGGGGAACATGATGCAGTGATTGCCGGTTCCCTTGCCTTCATGAAGGCCGCGGGGCGTGAGGGTCAGGCCCAGCTTGCGCCAGGCGCTGGCTGCCGCGTCCAGATCCTGCACGGCAACGATCACATGGTCGAGGCGGTCGATCGGGGCCATGTCGGGATCAGATCGGGCGTGTGGCGTCGCGCAGCCACGCCTTTGCGGTGTCATCGAGGCCGGGGGCGATCTTCTCGCGCACGCGGGCGTGGTAGTCGTTCAGCCATTTGCGTTCGGCATCCGACAGCATGCCTGGTTCGACGAGGTTGAGGTCAATTGGGGCCAGCGTGATGGTCTCGAACTCCATCATCCTGCGCTCGCCGCCCACGTCCTTCGGCTCGGTGACGACGATAAGGTTCTCGATCCGGATGCCGTAGTGGCCGACCTTGTAGTAGCCCGGTTCGTTCGAGATGATCATGCCGGGCCGCAGGGGCACGTTGACCTGCTTCTTGGAGATGTTCTGCGGGCCCTCGTGGACACTCAGATAGGCACCGACGCCGTGACCCGTGCCGTGGTCGTAGTCGTAGCCGCCCTCCCAGAGTGCCATGCGGGCGAGGGTGTCGAGCTGGACGCCCGTCGTTCCTTCGGGGAAGCGGGCGCGGGCGAGGGCAATGTGTCCCTTGAGGACGCGGGTGAAGCGGTCCTTCATCTCTGCTGTCGGCGTACCGACGACGATCGTGCGTGTCACGTCGGTCGTGCCATCAAGATACTGGCCGCCGGAGTCGACGAGGTAGATCTCGCCGGTACGCAGCTTGCGGTTCGACTTGGCTGTGACGCGGTAATGCGGCAGGGCTGCATTTGGGCCTGCGCCGGAGATGGAGCCGAAGCTGAGGTCTTTGAGGATCCCGGTTTCGAGGCGGAAATTTTCGAGCACGTGGCAGGCCTCGATCTCGTCCACGCCGCCCTTCGGGGCTTCGATGGCAAGCCAGGCGAGGAACTTCGAGAGGGCGATGCCGTCACGTTCGTGGGCGCGGCGTGTGCCGGTGAGCTCGGTTGCGTTCTTGCAAGCCTTCGGCAGGAGGACCGGGTCATTTGCGCGCTGGATCGTGGCGCCGGCGTCTTTCAGGCGGTCGAATAGCCAGGCTGCTGCGGTGGCCGGGTCGATCTGGACCTTGCGGCCCTTCAGGGTATTCAGGTGGGGGCCGAGTTCCGCCTGCGGGCGTACGGTGACCTTGTTGCCCAGCCATTCGTCGAGGCCGGGGGTGAACTTCCTGCGGTCGATGAAGAGATCGACATGCGCGTCGCTGCCCAGAATGGCGTAGGCGTGCGGGAAAGGCGTGTGGGGTACGTCGCTGCCCCGGATATTGAGGAGCCAGGCGATCGACTCGGGCAGGGTCAGCATGGCGGCGTCGGCACCGGCCTTGCGCAGCCCCTCGGCGATGCGCTCGCGCTTGGATTCGGCGCTTTCGCCGGCGTGCTCGAGCGGGTGGGCCGACACGGTACCCATCGGCGGGGCGGGCTGGTCTTCCCAGACGGCGTCGAGCGGATTATCCGTGCACGGAACAAGCGTGCCGCCTGCCCTGGCGACGGCGGATTGCAGCGCCTCGACGCCTGAGGCCGTGTGCATCCACGGGTCATAGGCGAGCTTGCCGCCCTTGGGCAGGTTTTCGGCAATCCAGTCCGGCGGCGGCTCGTCCACCAGCGAGCGGTACTCGAAGGCCTTGCCGTCGACCTGCTCGGGTGTCTGCACGGTGTAGCGCCCGTCGGTGAAGATGGCGGCCTTGTCCTGCAGGACGACGGCCGCGCCAGCCGATCCGGTGAAGCCTGTGAGCCAGGCGAGGCGCTCGGCCCGCGGAGGCACATATTCGCCCTGGTATTCATCGGCGCGCGGCACGACGAAACCGTCGAGGCCGCGGCGCTTCAGTTCGGCGCGAAGGGCAGCAAGGCGCGGGGCGCCCTGCAGGGGTGACGTTGTCTCGTTGAAAGACTGGAACTTGGTCTGGTGCAGCATGGGCGGGAGCCTAGTCGGGGGACGGGCCGGGCTCAAGTGGCCGGTTGGTGCCTCGAGGGCTGATCCGGGGTGGTTGTGGCGGGTTCCGGCGGCGAAGCGGATACCCTGAAGGGGTGGTGTTACAAATTGATCGTTGCGATGCGCTCGGTATGGCAGAAGTGGCCCGCAAATCCGGGCTGACGCGGGAGAGCCTCTACAAGGCGCCGAGCGAGAAAGGCAACCCTGCCTTTGCGACCGTGCTGCGGGTGATGGACGCGATGGGCTTGCACCTTTCCGTGATGCCGCGTGCGGGGGTTGCGAAAGGCGACGCGGCGGTTCATGGCCGCTCGAGAATGAGGGTGATCCAGCCTTCGAGGGCCGAGCGTCGGAGGATGCGGAAGCCGAAGCTGCGGGCGATGGAGCAGATGCCGAGGGCCTGTTCGTCGAGAATGCCGGAGAGGATCACGTTTCCGCCGGGTGCCGTGTTGGCCCAGATGCCGGGCATCAGCTTCATGAGGGGGCCCGCGAGGATGTTCGCGAAGATGAGGTCATAGGGAGCGTTGTCGGCGATGAGGCGTGAGCGGAAGCCGCTTGCTGTCTCGGCGCGCAGCCATGGGGACGCGCGGTTGATGCGCGCGTTCTCCATGGTCTTTGCCGTGGCGAGCGGGTCGATGTCGGTGGCCACGACTGGCCGGTGCAGCAGGCGGGCAAAGGCCAGTGCCAGCACGCCGGTGCCACAGCCGAGATCGAGGGCGTTGAAGAAGCTGCGGCGCCTCGCGAGTGTCTCGAAGGCGAGGAGGCAGCCGCGCGTGGTGCCGTGGTGGCCGGTGCCGAAGGCGTAGGACGCCTCGATCTTCAGGCCGATGGCGTTGGCGGGCACGAGGCTTGCGTCGTGGCTGCCATAGAGGAAGAAGCGGCGTGTGACCACGGGCGGCAGGCCGTCGAGGGCGCGGGCGACCCAGTTCTCGTCCTCAATCCGGGTGACGCGCATGGGTACACCGAAGCGGCGCTCGAGTTCCGTTTCATCGGGCTGATCGGCAAAGAACGCCTCAACTTCCCATAGTCCTCGTTCGCCGAGCTCAAATGCCGATACAACGGGGGCGGGCTCGACTTGCTCCAGTGCGTCGCTGAGGAGCAACGCGTCGCGCCGCGGCAGGACTGCGCGTGCTTTCCAACAGGTTGTCATGGTGTCAGGCCCTTGCAACGAAATTGGAGATGACACGCTTCTCTCCGGCCTTGTCGAAGCGCACTGTGAGCTTGTTGCCGTCGATTGATGTCACGCGACCGTAGCCGAATTTTTGATGAAAGACGCGGTCACCCCGCTGGTACTCGGTCGCAGCGGGGTCGGATGTTGCGACGAGTTCCGCATGAGATTCAAGTGCCGGGCGACTGCCGAAAACTTCGCCCTTGCGGGATTGAGCGCGCTGCCAGCCGGGTGAATTGTAGGTGCTGTCAAAGGCGGGGCCCGCCGAGAGCGTCGTGTTGCCGTAAGGCAGGCCGGGATCGCTCTCGAACACGACGGCCTCCTGTGGCAGCTCGGCGATGAAGCGCGATGGGACGGCGCTCTGCCACATGCCATGGACGCGGCGGTTCGCGGCGTAGGAGATGCAGGCGCGCTCGCGGGCGCGCGTGATGCCGACATAGGCGAGGCGGCGTTCCTCCTCGAGACCTTGAAGTCCGTTTTCGTCGAGGGTGCGCTGGCTGGGGAACAGGCCTTCCTCCCAGCCGGGCAAATAGACGGTTGGAAACTCCAGCCCTTTGGCACCGTGCAGGGTCATGATGGTGACCTTGTCATTGGTGTCGGATTGCTCGATCTCCATGACAAGCGAGACGTGCTCGAGGAAACCTCCCAAGGAGTCGAACTCCTCCATCGAGCGGATGAGTTCCTTGAGGTTTTCAAGTCGCCCTGGTGCCTCGGGCGTGCGGTCGGCCTGCCACATGGCGGTGTAGCCGCTTTCGTCGAGGACGATCTCGGCAAGTTCCGTGTGTGGCAGTGCGTCGACCTGGCCGCGCCAGCGGGCAAATTGCTGAACGAGCTCGCGGATGGCGCTGCGGGTGCGGGCGGGGACCTCGTCGGTTTCAGTCAGGGCGGCGGCAGCCGCGAGAAGGGGCTTCTTCAGCACGCGCGCCATCTTGTGCACGGCTTGCAGGGCTGCATCTCCGAGACCGCGCTTGGGCTTGTTGAATATGCGCTCGAAGGCGAGGTCGTCGTCGGGCTGGGCGATCACGCGCAGATAGGCGAGTGCGTCCCTGATTTCCTGGCGCTCGTAGAAGCGCGGGCCGCCGATGACGCGATAGGGAATGCCCAGTTGCACGAAACGCTCTTCGAAGCTGCGCATTTGGAAGGAGGCGCGCACGAGAATGGCGATGTCGCTGAGCTTGCCGCGATTGCGGGCGACCTGCTCGATGTCGCTTGCGATGGTGCGGGCTTCTTCCTCGGCGTCCCAGACGCCTCGGATCGAGACGCGTTCCCCGTCGGGCAGATCTGTCCAGAGCGTTTTTCCAAGTCTGCTCTTGTTGGAGGCAATGAGACCAGACGCTGCAGCGAGGATGTGAGGCGTCGACCGATAGTTGCGTTCGAGGCGGACGAGTTTTGCGCCCGGGAAGTCCTTTTCGAAACGCAGGATGTTGTCGACCTCGGCGCCGCGCCAGCCATAGATCGACTGGTCGTCGTCGCCGACGCAGCAGATGTTCCGGTGCTTCTGCGCGAGGAGCCGCAGCCAGAGATATTGCG
>CAZABH010000017.1:11908-64207 GCA_964483585.1 uncultured Flavobacteriaceae bacterium | reverse complement strand
GAACGAACCGCCTGAAGCTCCTGACCGAGATCCGCGCGGCCATGCACAGCGTGGCGGATTTTTCGCGGGTGGAGGGGTAACGCTACCGACCCGCAAGCCGTGCCCCGCTTGCCATGGTGCAATGCACATGGCAAAGGCTGATGAACAGCTCGGGAATGGAAGGTCCAGCCATGACGAAATGGGTCTATGGGTTCGGCGGCGGCAAGGCTGACGGCAGTGCGCGAATGAAGGAGCTGCTTGGGGGCAAGGGGGCCAACCTTGCCGAGATGGCGAGCCTTGGTTTGCCTGTGCCACCTGGCTTTACCATCACGACCGAGGTCTGCACTCATT
This sequence comes from uncultured Flavobacteriaceae bacterium, assembly GCA_964483585.1. Classification (GTDB taxonomy): domain Bacteria; phylum Pseudomonadota; class Alphaproteobacteria; order Micropepsales; family Micropepsaceae; genus SZUA-430. The sequence continues at coordinate 63,877 of CAZABH010000017.1, read as the reverse complement.
TCTACAAAAACGGCAAAAGCTATCCCGAGGCGCTGAAGGCGCAGGTCGAGGCGGGACTCGTCGAGATCGGGCGGCTGACGGGGCGCAAATTCGGTGACGTGTCGAACCCGCTTCTGGTGTCGGTGCGTTCAGGCGCGCGGGCGTCCATGCCGGGCATGATGGATACGGTGCTGAACCTCGGTCTCAACGATGAGACGGCGGCCGCCATTGCGCGGGAGACTGGCAACGAGCGTTTTGCCTATGACAGCTATCGTCGCTTCATCACCATGTACAGCGATGTGGTGCTTGGTGTCGGGCATGAGCATTTCGAGGAATTGCTCGGTTCCTACAAGGAAGAGAACGATCTGTCGCTTGATACCGAGGTCGATGCGGACGGCTGGAAGAACCTCGTGGGTCAGTACAAGGCCAAGGTGCGCGAGGAGCTGGGCACTGATTTTCCGCAGGTTCCAGCCGAGCAGCTCTGGGGTGCAATCGGGGCTGTGTTTGGCTCGTGGCAGAATGCACGGGCCAATACCTATCGTCGGCTGCACAATATTCCGGATGACTGGGGTACAGCCGTGAACATCCAGGCGATGGTGTTCGGCAACATGGGCGAAGATTCGGCCACCGGCGTTGCGTTCTCGCGCAATCCCTCGACCGGGGACGCTGCGCTCTATGGCGAGTACCTGTTGAACGCGCAGGGCGAGGATGTCGTGGCGGGCCTGCGAACGCCGCAAGCGCTTACCAAGCGGGAGCGTTCGGCGAGTGGGTCGCAGGACCCTTCGCTCGAAGAGAAGATGCCGGCGGTCTTCAAGGAATTCAATGACCATGTGCGCCGGCTCGAGGCGCATTACCGCGATATGCAGGACATCGAGTTCACGATCGAGAAGGGGCGGCTCTGGGTGCTGCAGACGCGCAATGGGAAGCGAACTGCGAAGGCTGCCATCAAGATTGCGGTCGATCTCGCTGCAGAGAATGTCTTGACGCGTGCGGAGGCGGTAAAGCGCATCGATCCGGCCTCGCTCGACCAGCTGCTGCATCCGACGCTCGATCCCAAGGCGCCGCGGCAGGTTCTGGCTTCGGGCCTGCCTGCCTCGCCGGGGGCAGCCTCGGGAGAGATCGTGTTCGATGCGGGCGAGGCCGAGCGGCTCGCGGGCGACGGGCGCGATGTCATTCTTGTGCGCATCGAGACAAGCCCCGAGGACATCCATGGCATGCACGCGGCGCGCGGCATCCTGACGGCGCGTGGCGGCATGACGAGCCATGCGGCTGTCGTCGCCCGCGGCATGGGGCGGCCCTGCGTGTCGGGCGCCGGCGGCCTGCGCATCGACTATGCGCGCCAGGTCGTGACAGCGGCTGGGCTGACGCTAAAGAAGGGCGAGGTCATCACCATCGATGGTTCGACGGGGCAAGTCATGAAGGGCCGTGTGCCAACGATCCAGCCCGAGCTGTCAGGTGACTTCGCGACCCTCATGGGCTGGGCTGACGGGTTCCGACGCATGAAGGTTCGGGCCAATGCCGAGACGCCCTCGGATGCGCGCCATGCGCGCGACTTCGGGGCTGAGGGCATCGGGCTCTGCCGGACCGAGCACATGTTCTTCGACGAGGAGCGCATCAACGATGTGCGGCGCATGATCCTGGCCGATACCAAGGGGGGACGCGATGCGGCTCTGGCCCGGCTGCTGCCGCATCAGCGCAAGGATTTCGTCGAGTTGTTCCGCATCATGGCCGGGCTGCCGGTGACGATCCGGCTGCTTGATCCGCCGCTGCACGAGTTCCTGCCCAAGGAGCACGAGGTTGACGAGGTGGCCGGAACGCTGGGGATCGAGGCGGGGAAGTTGCGCAACCGGCTGGAGGACCTGTCCGAGTTCAATCCGATGCTCGGGCATCGCGGGTGCCGGCTGGGGGTGTCGTACCCTGAGATCTATGACATGCAGGCGCGAGCGATCTTCGAGGCCGCGGTGCAGGTTGAGTCCGAGACCGGCAAGACCCTCACGGCCGAGATCATGATCCCACTGGTGGCCATGCGGGGAGAGTTCGACTTCCTGAAGGCGCGCATCGATGCGGTCGCCAAGGCTGTGGAGGGCGAGACCGGGCGCCGGCTTTCCTATCTGGTAGGCACCATGATCGAGCTGCCGCGGGCGGCGCTCAGGGCAGGTGACATTGCGCAGTCGGCGGCCTTCTTCTCGTTCGGGACGAATGACCTGACCCAGACCACGTTCGGGCTCAGCCGGGACGACTCTTCCAAGTTCCTTCCGGACTATGTCAGTCGAGGGCTGCTTCCCAATGACCCGTTCGTCAGCCTCGATACGGAAGGGGTGGGCGAGCTCATCCGCATCGCCGAGGAGCGTGGACGGAAGGCCCGGCCGGAGCTGAAGCTCGGGATCTGCGGCGAGCATGGTGGCGACCCTGCCTCGATACGGTTCTGTGAGGCAGCACGTCTCGACTATGTGTCGTGCTCGCCCTTCCGGGTTCCCATCGCCCGTCTGGCGGCGGCCCAAGCGGCGCTGGGGTCGTAACAGAGTCAAAAAATCCATCTTTTGAGCCGTTTTTTTCTTTCCTCTGCTGTGGGGCCGTTTTTGGGCTCATCGGCTTCAGCGGGGGGCGGGGGCTCGCGTCCAAGCGGTCGTTGGGTTTCCGAATTTCCCCATTAAATCGTGTTCATGACCTTGTTGAAACCATGTCTCTTTTCTGCATGGCGTTTTGACTTTTATAAGTTCAGTTTCAAATCTGTTTTTTGCTTTAACAGATCAGTTTACTGTTTTTATTTTTAAAATACTTTGATTATCCAGTGTGACGCCCGTTGGTAACCGTGTGCTTCGTGCGACAGCTTGACATAGAGTTTTGCGTGCGTGCCGTGCTGACACGTGAGTACTTCCTGCCTATACAACCCGCCGTTCGTTGCGCCGTGGTGGGACAGGAACTACCCGTTCCCTGCAAGCATTCTTAATGATGCGCGCTCTGGTTGTGCTGGTTCCTCCTGTATTTCCTGCAGGCCGGGACCGGACCAACCTTGAAAATGGTTACTGGCCCAAAGGCTGCAGGTGACCCTCACAAGAAGAGGCCCCTCGAAGGGTCCTGTGAGTACCAAGGGGTGAACGCCTTCCTAACCATGGAGGTCACATGGCGAAGACGTATGCATTTTGGGCGCTGATGCGCCGAAACAACCGGATCCTGACGGCTGCCATCGGCGGCTCTGTCCTCTACGCGTGTGCGATTGCGGCAGTTGTGCCTGTCATGAAGGACTTGCCCCTTGGCCGAGGCGCTTCAGGCGTGGAGGCATCTGCGGAGATGGGGCTGCGTTCAGCAATCGTGTCAGCGTCGCATGAGGCAGCGGAGACGCCTCGTACGGTGGTTCGCAACCTGGTCAATAGGCCCTCGTACCAGACCTATGTGCGTGAGAAGAACTGCCTCGCGACTGCGATCTATTTTGAAGCGCGGGGCGAAAGCGCCCTCGGGCAGAAGGCTGTTGCTGAGGTCGTTGTCGCGCGGACGCGCGTTCCAGGCCGGCCGCGCACCATCTGCGGCGTCGTCTATGAAGGTTCGCACCGCAAGACGGGGTGCCAATTCTCGTTCACTTGCGATGGCATTGCTGACCGTGTGCGAGATCGCAAGGCTTGGCGACAAGCCATGCACATCGCCGCCAATGTGATGCGCACTGGTGGAAAGGTGAACCCTGTCGCTGGTGGTGCAACTTTCTACCATGCCGACTATGTCAATCCTTCTTGGGCCTCGCGGATGATCAAGGTTGCCGAAATCGGGACCCATATCTTCTACAGGCCTCTCCCGGGACGGCACCTCTGAAAAGATCCTGCCTTCAGGGCTTTCGAGCTGCGAGGGCTGGGAGGCGCTTCATGATTTGCGTCCGAATGAACATGGGCGCAAATCCCTTGATCCGGTCAATCCATGCGATTTCCGCAGGCACATACCAGTGCAGTCGATTGCCGTGGTAGGCGTTCCAGACGCATTCAGCCACGCTTGAGGCTGGCATCAGGCGAAACATGCCTGTCTTCGGAGCGTTGGCGTAGAACTGTTCCTCGGTTGGCTTTGGCGCGTCTCCTGTCCGATTTGGAGTCGAACGGAGGATAGCGGTGTCGATCAGGCCCGGAAGCACGTCGGCAACCCTGACGTTGTGGCGGGCCCACTCGATCGAGAGCGCCTCGGTCAGGCCCTTCACCGCATGTTTCGTGGCCGCGTAGACGGCGATCCGCGGAATACCGTAGGTCGCGGACGATGAGGATGTCGTGAAAAGAAGAGAGTTCGGGGTCTTTTTCAGCCACGGCAGGGCGGCGTAGGCGCCATTCATGGCGCCGACAAAGTTGATCTGAACCACGCGCAGGGCGGCCTCGTAGGGCACGTCCTCGAACCAGCCCGACTCGCCAATACCGGCGTTGTTGAACATCAGGTCGAGGCGTTCGCCCGACTTTGCGCAGAAGTCTGCCAATGCGGCTTCGAGGTCTGCTTTCGACGTTACGTCAAGCTTGCGGATCCAGCAGTTCTCAGAGCCAAGGACTTGTTCCAGTGTCTTGAGGCCGTCGAGGTTCACGTCGGTCGCGCCGACAAACCAGCCCTTGCCGGCAAACAATATCGCCGTTTCCCGACCCATTCCTGATGCCGCGCCTGTGATGAAAATCGCCTGGCGTTGATGCGCTGTCATGACTGCCTCCCGGACTCGATTTGTTGTTGGTCGCACAACGTGCTTGCATTTGACAGGGGCGTCGGGGCACTTTCCGCCGCGGTTTTCCAACGGGAGTGTCCGAGACGATGTATCGGCGTCTTTTCATCGTTACCCTTGCAGCCCTGTCCCTGGCGGGATGCGTTTTCGACCTTTCCTCCGAGGAGCCTAAGCCGAAGGTCCGCGCTGCTGATACGTGCCCGCCGCGAGACGAGACCAACTGGGCCCGCATGGAAGCTTTCCTCGCCGCCAACAAGGCAAAGGAAGGTGTGACTGTCACGGACAGCGGGCTTCAGTACAAGGTCCTGAGCAAGGGATCGGGCACGCGCCAGCCCACATGGGCCTCGATGGTCATGGTGAATTATCGAGGTACGCTGATCGACGGCACCGTGTTCGATGAGAACAAGGGTATCGAGTTCGAGGCCGGGCAGGTGATCAAGGGGTGGCAGGAGGCGCTTGAGCTGATGCGCGAGGGGGACACGTTCGAGCTCGTTATTCCCTCGGGCCTCGCCTATGGTTGTCGTGGCAAGGGACGAACCATCACAGGTGATCAGGTTCTTGTGTTCACCGTCGAGTTGCTGAAGATCAGGTAGGTCCGCCAGCCCTTGCTGTCGGGTTCAACCGTCGGCGCCGACACGCACTGGAGATACGCGCGTGCGAATAGGATGTCTTGGGGCGGCCAGGATTACGCCGGGTGCGATCATTCATCCAGCGCGCGTTCGGCCGGGTGCCGTGTTGCAGTCTGTCGCCGCGCGCGATGAGGCTCGGGCGCGTCGCTTTGCTGAGACCCATGGTTTCACGCGACATGATGTCAGTTACGAGGCGCTGGTAGCCGCGGACGATGTCGATGTCGTTTACAATGCCTTGCCGATCAATTTGCACGCAGAATGGAGCATCAGGGCGCTCCAGGCGGGTAAGCACGTGATCTGCGAGAAACCTTTTGCCATGAATGTCCGAGAGGCGGCGCAAGTCTTGGCCGTCGCCCGGTCTGCAGGCAAGCGCGTGATTGAGGCATTTCATTACCGGTATCATCCCGGCTTTCTGCAGGCGCTTTCCTGGGTTGATGCCGGGGAGATCGGCCTCATCAGCTCAATTGATGCCGAATTCAATGTTGCCATTGACGACCGCGGTGGTACGGAGATTCGACACTTGCCTGAGACCGGTGGCGGTGCCTTCATGGATCTTGGCTGCTATCCCCTGAGCTGGGCGTTGAACCTGCTGCGAACCCGACCGGTTCATGTGGACGCAAAGGCCTCGCTGACATCGCGTGGCGTCGATGAATCGATGCGGGCCGTCTTGACCTTTCCCGGTGCCGTGAAGGCGACGCTTGCCGCGTCGATGGCGCCGGGCGAGGCCTTCTCAGCGCGGCTGCACGTGAAGGGTTCGAAAGGCGAGATCCTTTTCGTCAATCCGTTGGCTCCGCATCATGGAGGGAGCCTTGCGCTGAGCGCGGGAAGCAAACGGCTAAGCCCCCGCGTTAGCCGCATCTCTACTTACACCTGGCAGCTCGACACCATCCTGTTCGCGCTTGAGGCGCAGGTGCCCGTGCCCACCGAGGGCGACGCCATCATCATGCAGCAAGAGGTACTTGATGGTGTGTATGCGGCTGCTGGATTGAAGGCGCTGAGGTATTCCTGACCTGCGGTCAGATGCGAACGACTTTTCCGGGGTTCATGATGTTGTTGGGGTCAAGGGCTCGCTTTATGGCCCGCATGGCTTCGATCTCTGCGGCAGGCTTGTAGCGTGTGATCTCGTCCACCTTTGCCTGGCCTATGCCGTGTTCGGCGCTGATCGAGCCACTAAAGCGATGGACGATTTGGTGCACCCGGTCGTTCACCTCAGGCAGTCGGGCCATGAAGGCCGATGTGTCGGTTCCTTCAGGCTGGCTGATGTTGAAGTGAATGTTGCCGTCGCCCAGATGTCCAAATGGTACCGGCCGTGCGCCCGGTACAAGGCTGCAGACGGCAGCAGATGCTTCGGCGATGAAGGCTGATACATAGGACACCGGGACTGAAACGTCGTGCTTGAGGCTCCCTCCTTCACGTTTCTGGGCTTCCGACATGGAATCGCGAAGGCGCCAGAGTGCATCGCGTTGCGCCTGTGACTGGGCCAGCATTCCGTCGCGCACAGCGCGCCCATCAATCGCTGTTGCCAGTTCCTGGCGGGCCGTCTCGGCACTTGCTGCGCCGAACAGCGAAATTTCGACGAGGACATACCAGGGAGACTTCCCCGGCAGAGGCCTGAGCGATCCGGGGATATGTGCGAGTACGAAATCGAGGCCCCGATCTGGCATCAGTTCAAAAGACGTCACGAAGTGCCCTGCGCCCTGCAACCGGTTCAGCAATGCCAGCGCAGCGTCGACGCTCTCCACTGACATGAATGCAGTTACCATGTCGGTTGGTCTTGGCATCAGCTTGAGGACAGCTGCGGTGATGACGCCGAGAGTCCCTTCTGCACCGATCAGAAGGTTTCTGAGATCGTAACCCGTGTTGTCTTTTCGAAGGGCGCGCAGGCCATGCCAGATCTCGCCGTTTGGCAGTACGGCTTCAATCCCAAGGACAAGTTCGCGCATGTTGCCGTAAGCAAGAACTGCCGTTCCACCCGCGTTCGTTGACAAGAGGCCGCCCAGGGTGGCGCTGCCGCCGGAGGCGAGGTTCAGGGGGAAGAGCCGCTGATGCTTGTCGGCGGTGTGGCGAATGTCATCGAGGATGCAACCGGCCTCTGCCGTCATTGTTCCAGCTTTCACGTCGATGCTGCGCACTTCTGCAAGTCGGGTGAGCGACAAAAGGACTTCGTTTCCTTCAGGGTTGGGGATCTGGCCGCCGACCAGGCCGGTGTTTCCGCCTTGCGGCACGATCGGTGTGCGCGTTGCATTGCAGATGCTTACGATCCTTGCGACCGCTGCGGTCGACGTGGGGCGCAGGAGCAACGGGCTCTGGCCCACAAAGCGATCACGCCATTCCCGCAGGTGTGGTGCAATGACGGATGGGTCTTGCGTATATGCTCCAGGCCCGGCGGCTTCCATGAGGCGGGCGATGATTTCGGGCGAGGGTTGCTGTCGGGTTTGCATCGTGTCTGTCTACTCGCGGACGGCTGCGCGTGCGAGCCTATCGTTGATTGCTTCGCCCAATCCCGTCACCGGGATGGGCATTACCGCGATGGCTTCGGCGTCGCTCGTATCGAGTGTCCGAAGCATGGAAAAGAGGTTGGCGGCGGCCTCGCGCAAATCGGCTGTGGGGCTCAGGTTCAGGTTCAAGCGGCCGCCAGACAGCGGGGCGCCGAATGCAAGCAGTGCCTCGGCCGGTCCGACTGATGCCGCGTTGAGCCGTAGTCGCTTTGAGGTTGCGTAGTGGCGTTTCAGGCGTCCCGGCGCATGAGGGGCGGTCTCGGTGTCATCTGCTGCAACGAGGGGGCCAATCACGCTTTCGATGTCTGCGCGGGTAAGCGATCCTGGCCTCAGCATTGCGGGTCGCGCATCTCCCAGACCTATGATCGTCGATTCGAGGCCCAGCAGGGCCGGCCCTCCATCGAGGGTCATGGCGACCACGCTTCCAAGGCCTTCATCCACATGGTGGGCCGTGGTCGGAGAGACTCGACCTGATGGATTGGCGCTTGGGGCGGCGATCGGCCCCTTGAACGCAGACAGGAGCGCCCTGGCCACACCATGTGCCGGACACCGAATGGCTATCGTGTCGAGGCCGGCGGTTGCCAGCCAGGAAACCTTGCAGTCCGGTCGCCGCGGCACCACCAGTGTCAGTGGTCCCGGCCAGAAGCGCGCGGCAAGGCGATGGGCGCTATCGTTCAGGTCTCCCAGTTCCATGGCCGCCTCGATATCCGGAACGTGGATAATCAACGGATTGAACTGTGGGCGGCCCTTGGCGGCGAATATGGCTGCTACCGCCTGATCATTGCAGGCATCTGCCCCCAGGCCGTAGACCGTTTCGGTTGGAAAGGCGACTAGTTTGCCCTGTTTCAGCAGTTGCGCCGCCTCTGCCAGGGCTTCCGGTGTCGGGGCGCGTATGGGCATCTTGTTTCCGGCCTATTTTGCCTTTGTTGCGACGATGTTGATGAGTACGGTGACATCGAGTGCCACTGGAGTTCCTGTTGCAAAGTCAGCGCCTTCGCCCACCTTGAAATCGAGGCGCCGGAGCGTTGTTGTCCCGCGCGCAACAGCTCTTTGTCCCTGAATGTCCAGCGTGAAAGGCAATTTCACATCGCGCGTTGTGCCCTTGATCGTGAGCTTTCCATCGCACACGAATTTTCCTGGTTCACTGCTCGTGAACTTTGGGCAGGTGAACGTTGCTTGCGGAAAGCCCAGAACGTTGAACCATGCTGGCTTGAGAAGCATCGTGTCGCGCGTTCGATCTCCGGTGCGAACGCCGGATGTGTCCATAACCACCTTGACCGATGATGACGCGAGGTCATTCGGATCGAAGCGAATTTGCGCTCCGAAGCCCGGGAACCTGCCCAACACGGTTTCTCCGTTGACGTCGACCATGAAGGTCAGGCTGCTCTTTGCTGCGTCGACGTTCCAAGATGGGGCTGCTTGTGCGGCCTGGCAAAGAGCCAACCACAGGGTTGTGACGATAATGCTCAATTGCTTTTTCATTGGCGGGTCTCGCGGTGCTGGAAAGGGAGCATGCGCTTCAGAACGTCGTCGCGGTTCCAGAAATGGTGCTTCAGGGCTGCCCCGATGTGCAGAAGCAGAAGTAGGATGGTCATATTGGCAAGGAATTCATGCGTTTCCTCAGCTGCGTCATGAATGTCCTCCATCTCCTCACTGCCTGTCAGGCCAGGAAGGGCCGGCACTTCGAAGATGTTGAACCACAGGGTCGGGACGCCCGAGGTCGACGTGGATGTCATGACCCAGCCCGAGAGCGGGATCGCCAGCATCAGAAAATAGAACGCCAGGTGCGTGAAACCGGCCGCGTAGCGTTCCCAAGCGGTCATGCTCGCAGGCAGGGCTGGCGGCGTGTGCAGCAGGCGCCAGCCAATCCGCACCAGCGTCAGCAGAAGGATTGTCAGGCCTGCTGACTTGTGAAGTTGGTACAGCTGGAACTTCATCGGGTCGGAGGATGACAGGTCTGTCATGACTTTCCCTGCGATGATCAGGGCAATGATTGTGATTGCCATCAACCAGTGCAGGATTTTGGCTATGGCGTTGTAGCGCGCTGACGGCATGAACCTATTTCTCCGCAATGAACTCGGCTTCCAGCGTCAGCCTGGCATCCTTGCCGACGAATGGCTGCCATGAAACGTCCGGGAAGTCGAAGTCGTCCAGCGTCAGTGTCGTGGAGCCCGAAAAGCCGATCGCGTAGGCGTTTGCAAACGGATGCATAAGTCCACCGTTGAAGGTCACCGCCAGTTCTACCTGCCTCTTCAAGCCGTGCAACTCGAGTTCCCCGGTGATGATGCCCGTCCGCTCACCCGTGACCCGGATTGTGGTGCTGGTGAACCGTGCGAGCGGGAATTTGTCGGTTTCGAAGAACTGTGTCTTCAGCTTCTCGTCCAACGGCTTTGAGGGCGTGTCGAGACTGCGAACGTCTACCTCGATCTTCGTGCTGCTCTTTTCGGGTTGGGCGCCGTTGAACGATAGGGTCCCTGAAACCTTGCCGAAGCGCCCGCAGTAATTGCTTATCCCCATATGGCGGATGCAAAACTGGACCAGTGTATGGCCGGGGTCCAGACGGTACGTTCCCTTGGGTGCCGATTGCGGGTTCAAGGACGTGTTGGCAAGTGCCGTTGTCAGCGGTGATGCGGCAATCACGAATGCCAGAAGCCAGCGCATGCAAAACTCCTTGATTGGTTCGACTGGCCTGTCGCACTGTGGGTATTCCATGCGCAGGCTATGAAACCATAAATGACATACGCAGCCCCTGTTCGACAAATCCGATTTGCCCTCGATTCGATCGCCGGTATCGGTTCCCTGTTCGGTAATCCAGCCTATGGCGAGTTTGGCGAGGATAGTGTTTCGGCCGTCCTCGAGGAGGCTGGCCGCTTTTCCAGTGGGGTCATCGCGCCGCTGAATCGTAACGGTGACGTGGAGGGGGCGCGCCTCGAGAATGGCCGTGTGCTGCTGCCTTCCGGGTTTGCCGAGGCCTATCGGCAGTTTGTTGCCGGCGGTTGGGGCAGTGTCACGGGGCCTGTCCCCCATGGCGGTCAGGGGTTGCCGCATGTGCTGGGCCTTGCTGTTCAGGAAATGTGGAACGGGGCCAGCATGGCCTTCGGTCTCTGTCCGCTTCTGAGCCAGGGTGCAATCGATGCGCTGGTTGCACATGGGTCTGATGCGCAGCGGAGCCTCTATCTTCCGAAGCTTGTGAGCGGGGAATGGTCCGGGACCATGAACCTGACGGAGCCGCAGGCAGGATCCGACGTCGGGGCACTGAAGGCCCGGGCGGTGCGGCAGGATGACGGCTCGTATCGCATCTCAGGTACGAAAATCTACATCACCTGGGGTGAGCACGATGCTGCAGAAAATATCGTGCATCTGGTGCTTGCACGGTTGCCCGATGCGCCACCGGGGACACGTGGTATCTCACTTTTTCTAGTTCCCAAGTACCTCCCGGATGCGGATGGCCGCCCGGGGTTGCGCAATGACCTTCGTTGCGTGGGTCTTGAGCGTAAACTTGGCATTCATGGGTCGCCAACCTGCGTCATGGCCTTTGGCGATGGCGGTGGTGCGACGGGGTTTTTGATCGGTGCCGAGAACCGAGGCATGTCGGCGATGTTCACGATGATGAACTCGGCCCGCCTTGCGATTGGCATGCAGGGCGTGGGGGTTGCCGAGCGCAGCTTCCAGCAGTCGCTGGCCTATGCGCGCGAGCGTCGCCAGGGCAAGCCGTTCGGGCTGCAGCACGAAGCCCGCGACATGGTCCCCATCATCTTCCATGCCGATGTGCGGCGCATGCTTCTGACCCAGAAGGCGATGATCGAGGCTGCGCGCGCCATCTGTCTTGCCAATGCGGTTGCCATCGATCTGGCACGGCATGGGGACACGGCCGAAATTCGCGCCGCGGCCAAGGCGCGCGAGGAGCTGCTCACGCCGATTTCAAAGGCGTGGAGCTCTGACATGGCGGTGGACGTGACATCGCTGGGCGTCCAGATCCATGGTGGTATGGGTTTCATCGAAGATACAGGCGTGGCGCAACATTTCCGGGATGCCCGAATCACGCCCATCTATGAGGGTACCAACGGTATTCAGTCGATTGACCTGATCGGGCGTAAGCTCGCGCTGGATGGGGGCGAGGCGGTTCGGACATTCCTGGCGGAGGCTGCCGAAGTGGGCGCAAGTTGTGCGCATGGTGATGCGGGCCTTGCCTCGATCGGTGCCGAGCTTGCGCGAGCCCATGCAGCCTGCGCCGAGGCGACATCGTGGCTTCAAGCCGCCATGCGATCGTCGCCCTACGAGGCCTTGCCTGGTTCGCAACCCTATCTTCAGATGATGGGCCTGCTTGCCGGAGGGCTCTATCTCGCGCGCGGGGCCCTTGCTGCGCAGCGCATGATGGCGGAAGAGGGGCAGGATCAAGCATTCCTTGCCACCCGCATTTCCGTCGCCCAGTTCTTTGCCGAGCAGTTGTTACCTCGAGCTGTCTCGCTGCTTGGGCCGATCAAACGAGGTGGTGGCGGGCCCTTCCAGCTGGGTGCTGAAGAGCTGGGTTTCTAGTCCGCTGTCTCTGTCGACGATTTCAAGAAAAGGGAAGCACACATGACGTTGACGGGCAGGGTTGCACTGGTCACTGGGGCTAGTCGGGGTATCGGGCGGGCCATAGCGTTGGGGCTTGCAGCCGATGGCGCGGACATAGCGGTTAACTATCGGCGCGAGGCGGAGGAGGCCGAGCGTACGGTCGCAGATATCCGTGCATTAGGCCGGCGAGCCGTTGCGTTTCGGGCCTCTGTCGATGCGTTCGATGCGTGTGCGCAGATGGTTGATGGCGTGCTGGCTGCGCTTGGGCCGGTGTCCATCCTTGTCAACAATGCTGGTATCGCGAGCCGGGGGATGATGGTCGCGGATACGGATCCGCAGGAGATGGTCCGGGTCGTGGGGGTGCATGCCCTGGCCCCTTTCTACTTGTCCAAATTGATCCTGCCCCAAATGCGTTCCTGCAGACGTGGCGACATCATCATGATCTCGAGCGTTGCAACGCTGGGCTTTGCGGCACGAGGGGCCCCTTACAACATGGGCAAGGCTGCCCTTGAGGCGCTGGCCTTCACGCTGGCGAAGGAAGAAAGGCCCCATAATATTCGCGTGAATGTGGTGGCTCCGCCTTTGACGGATACTGATATGGGACAGCGGTTGGCGAAGGCGCGTGGTGTTCAGCAAATCCACGATCTCGATGCGCATTCGCCCTTTGGGCATGTCTGTGCGCCCGAGGACATTTCCAATGTGGTCCGTTTTCTTGTGTCTGATCGCAACAGCTATGTTTCGGGTGAAAAGATCTCGGTGCATGGCGCTGCCGACCGTGCAGGCTTTGCCGGATGATGCGGCCCCGATTCGCGGTGATTCGTGCGTTTTGCCCCCGTCTTCGTCAGCGTCAGGTGTGCGTGAGCTATTTCATCTGTGTACTGATTATCTTCTAGAGTCCGCTTTTTTACTTGTGTTTCTTGCGGCGTGTCTTTCGTGCATCACTGGTCCGGGCGCAAGATGTTGCGCGGCGCGGACAAACTCACCAATATGTTGCAATTGGAGAGCGCGCGGTGCGCTTTCACCCGTAACGAAGGAGTTACTTACATGCCAATGGTAGCGAAGAAGAAGGCGAAGAAGCCGGCAGCGAAGACCGCGACGAAGACCGCGACGAAGGCTGCAGCGAAGCCGAAGGCCGCCGTCAAGAAAGCCGTCAAGAAGAAGAAGTAATTCTTCTGCGCAGTCCGTTCTGGGCTGCGATGCCTCGACCGGCCTTTCTGGTCATGAAAGGCTGTTCTGGGCAAAGTCATCGGGCGTGCAATCCCATCTGGAGCGGGTTGCGCGCCCGAACTGCGTCGGGGGTAGGGGGCTTTCGGGCCAATTCAGGCGGGCTACGCTGTTCTGGTCCCGGAAAAAATATTGTGTGCGTCATCGTGTTAACCCGAGCCCAGAACCCCCATTAATCAGCCGAACCCAGAAAATGCCTCGATGCGGCAACGTTTCCTCGTGCCGGCTTAACCTGTTTCACGCTGTCCCTGATTAAGGAATATAAGCCTCTAACTTTAACCGAGCATTCAGCCTAACCCCGCATGCTCAGGTGGCTGACGGCGCCCAATCAGAAAGAATGGTGCCGGGACTTGTGGGGAGTGTCGACGATGGCTTTGCTGGATATCAATACTGTCGAGGATTTCGAGGGGCAGGCCAAGGCTGGCAAGCCGCAGGCCCTGTACCAGCTTGGGCTTTGCTACTCGACCGGGCAGGGTGTGGACCTGGACCTGGTGCGTGCGCACAAGTACTTCAACCTCGCGGCCATGAAGGGCGTCTCCGAGGCCCGTCTCTGGCGCGCGGAGCTGGCACAACAGATGACTTCGAACGACATCGCCGAGGCGCAGCGCCTTGCGCGCCTGTGGTTGCAGGAAACGGCTCACTAGGAAGCCCGCTCTGGCTGGGCGCATTCCTGCGCCATGCCGTAGGGATCTGCTGCCTCTACTTTTTGCGAGAACCGATGCGTCGATCTCGGCTATACTGGCGGGACGATGACCGAAACTCGTTCCAGACGTGGGCGCGACCCGATCCTGACCGTTGAAAAGCAGGCCGGGATTGCAACGCTTTCCTTCAACAGGCCGGAGGCGTCCAACGCCATCAATGCCGACCTGCGCCGGGCGTTGGCTGGTGCGCTGGATGATCTGGCGGCAGACCGATCGTTGCGCGTCGTTGTTCTGACCAGCGCCGGCGACGAGCCGTTCTCGGTTGGCCTCGATGTTGGGGAACTTGCCACGCTTTCCGCGGCAGATATCGAGCAGGTTGGCTTGCAGGCGCGCGCCATCCATGAGCGGCTTGTTTCGCTGCAGGTGCCCGTGATCGCTGCGGTCAAGGGCTCGTGCCTCGGGGGCGGGTTCGAGCTCGCCTTGCATGCGGATATTCGCCTAGCACGGGCGGACGCGCGCTTCGGGCTGCCGGGGATCAATGTGGGCCTCAGTTCCGGCGGCAGCGCGTTGGGGCGTCTGCAGCGGATCAGCGGCGCCGGCTCGGCGGCCGCCTTGGCTTTGACGGGTGGCGTCGTCACGGCTGAGAGGGCGTTCATGCTGGGTCTGGTTTCGAATGTCTCGACCACGGCTGATTTCTGGCCTGCCGTGCAACAGCTTGCGTCGCATTTCGTCTCGCTCTCGCCTGTTGCAGTTGCAGAGACCAAGCGCTTGCTTCAGATGGCCCTCGATGGACGTGTGCAGGATGCTGCGGAGGCAAGTCCCAAGGCGCTTGCGCGCTGCTTCGCCGAGGGGGACGCCCAGAACAGGCTCCAGATCCTGATCGGCGGACGCGATCCCGAGGTTACGTTGCATTGAGCTGTCATGCCGACCCCGGGGGACTGGCCCCGTCATGAGCCCCCGGCGCGTCAAGCCTTCGGACCTGGCGCATGTTGCGGTTCGCTCCGGCCGAGGGATGATTGCCACAAGCGTTGCCGGCCAGGGTCGTCTGGTGGTGTTTCTGCATGCAGGCATGTGTGATCGTCGTATGTGGTGGGCGCAACTTGGCGGGCTCGCTGACCGCTTTCGCGTTGTTGCCTATGACCGAAGGGGCTTCGGCGAATCTTCGCCGGCAGGTGAGCAGCACACTCAGGTCCGTGACCTCGATGCGGTCCTTGAAGGCCTCGATGCCGACAGCGCGATCCTTGTTGCAAGTCTCGATGGTTGCCGTGTTGCCGTCGAGTATGCGCTAGCCCATCCCGACCGGGTTGATGGCATGGTCCTCTTGTCGCCTTGTGCAGCTGGCTTACCATCGACGCTCACCCAGCCCGACAATATCCAGCGTCTTCTTGACGAGGTCGAACTGGCGCGTCGCTCGGGTGATGTCGCCCGGCTCAGTCGGCTCTTGGCACATGCGTGGCTTGATGGGCCGGCACAACCCGAGGGGCGGGTGACTGGAAATACCCGACTGCTGTTTCTTGATATGAGCGAGGGGGCCTCGCGGCGGGCTGATGGATGTCGTGACAGCCTGCCGGGTGATCCATACCGACGCTTCCGGGATGTAACGCAGCCGGTGGCGGTGGTTTGCGGCGCTCTTGATTTCTCATACGTGCTGGAGCACGGGCGCTCTCTTGCTACCTTGGCGCGCCAGGCGCAATTTCACATTGTGAAGGATGCCGCCCATCTTCAGTGCATGGAGACGCCGGGGCGGTTCAACGCCCTGCTCGTCCGAATGATCAAGTCCATGTGAGGCTGCTGTTGAGAGGCCAAAAGTGCGCTCAGATGTAGGCAGGCACCGACATCAGGGCTGCAAACGCCCACCCGAATGCGCTGCAGGACAACAGAAACGCCGTGAAGCCGATTTTCGACATTGTGCACCACCACCAAGTTCTTCGTCTTGTTGAGCGGAGCCTAGTGCACCGATCTTAAGACTTGGAAAACGGACAGGGTGAATGCTCCATTCGCCATAACGTGGACGCACGTCGTGCGGCGACAACCTCTCGGTGGTCAGGAGCTCCTGCGTCGCTTCTTTTTTTTCTTGCCTGGCTTTGCCGCCGGCTTGCTGGTCTTGGCAGGCTTTGCTTCGTCATCATCGTATACAGGTGAGGATGCAATGACTGTCTTGGCCGGTGTTCCCGCTACCGTTCCAGCCACGGCTGCAACGCCGGCTGCGACTGCGGCTGTCGCCTGGGGGGTGGGTGTGGAGGTGAATTGTGCGTTGGCACCGGCGATCTCGGTGAAGCCGCCGCGCCTGACATCGCTCAGGGTGCCGATGGGGACAGCCCGTCCAGCTAGAACAGCCCTGTATACCTGGGCATTCTCCAATACGCGCTGGACATAGTTACGTGTTTCGCTGAAGGGGATTCGTTCGATCCAGTCGATGGCATCCACCCCGGTGCTGCGCGGGTCTCCAAATCGTCCAATCCACTGATTGCTGCGTCCGCCGCCGGCATTATAGGCGGCGATCGAAAGTATATATGAGCCTCCGAAATCGCCGAGAAGGTCCGACACATGGGCCATGCCCAGTTGGAGATTGGTTGATGGCGTGAAAAGCTCCGCCTTGCCGCGATAGGGGATAGCGTGTCGACGGGCGGTCAGCGCTGCCGTTGCCGGCATCAACTGCATCAGTCCGCGGGCGCCAGCGCTTGACTGGGCTTCGGGGTCGAACTCGCTCTCCTGGCGGGTCAGTCCGATCACAAGCGCACTTTCGGGGGGCGTGCCATTGCCCTTGTAGGCCGGCAGCGCAATCACCGGATAGGCGATGTCCTGGACGGGAATGTTCTTCTGGATGCCCCGCTTGGCGACCCTGAGGGCGAGAGCCTGCTGGTTCAGCTGCTTCAGAAAGTCTGTCAGCAACACATACTGGTCGCGTTCCGTGAAGTTGTCCGCGGCCGCGATGGCGAAGGTACGCAGAAGACCCTCGGATCCCACGTCCGCCAATGCATGCATTGCCTGGACGATGGCCTGGTCACGAAAGGCCTGGCGAGATGAGGACGCAGTGGTCCTGACTGCGGGCAGCTCGAATGTTGCCTTCGGGTTCAGGGTTGCCGCAGCTACCTGTCCGTAGAACGTGATCGGGAACTGAGCCGCGGCCGTGTATTGGCGTGTGGCTTCACTGGCACGACCGGCCTTCTCGGCTGCCCGGCCAGCCCAATAATGTCCCCGCGCAGCACTAATGGGCGCTGTCACTGCTTCGCGCAGACGAACGAAGTGGTTGTAGGCCGTTTCGGGCTGGTTCAGGAATTTCAGCGCGATCCAGCCCGCCAGAAACTCGGCCTCCGCGAAATTGACGACCTGTTCCTTGCGGATCGCATGCGAGGATGCAACCTGGTAGGCCTGTTGCGCGTTGCCCTGATCGAGCGCCTCACGGGCCTGGTAGTTGCGTTCGGCCCACCATTCCTCGGCCGAGGGGGCGGGGCCGTCTAGGTTTGCTGCAGCCTGCAGCAGCAGCGGGCGGGCTTCGTCGACGCGTCCACGCTTGCGTAGCCAGCGCGCGCGGTCGAACAGCAGTCCGGCGTCCTTCTGAAGTTCGGCGCTGACCCGGCCAAAAGCTGCATCGGCGTCCCGCGCGGTCTGCCTCAGCTTCGTGCGTGCCGAGATCATGGCCTCGATGTTTGATGGCAGCCAGTTCGCCATGGCGTTGGCCTGACCGTATTCATTGGCCCAGACAAGCCGCGTGGCGCGCTTGCGATGGTCCTCCGTGGAGAGGTGGCTGCCATATCGGGCGGATAGAACAGAAATGCGATCCAGGGAGAAATTGCCTTCGATCCAGCCACGACGGAACCAGTTCCGAGCATTGGCCTCCTGGCCTTTTCGGAGGAAGGCGTCGCCCAATTTGAACATGCCCTCGCCCGACACCGGGTCGCGTCCCTGGAACCAGTCGATCACCTCGGAGGGGCTCATGCTCTCGGCAGGCATGGCTTCCTCTGCGCGGGCTTGCAGACCATGCTGGTTCGGCCAGTCCCGGTGTGTCGAGATGAAGCGGCTTATGTCCGAGAATGGTGCGCCGTTGTCCCGGGTGACATAGGAGCGCCACAGCACCAGATCCCTGGTCGCGGCATTTGAGATGCTCGCGGCTATGCTGCGTGCGGTGTCCCACTGCTTGCGGTTTGCCGCGTCGAAAGCGCGCTCGAGCAGGGCGAGGTCGGATGCGGAGAGGAACTGGGTGTGAGGCCGGACGTTCCGTGGGCCTTCCTCGTCATTGATCGGGGACATGGTCTGCGCTTGCAGGGCCCCTGCGCCAAGCAGGCCAAATGCGACCACTGTGGTGAGACCCCAGCAGGCCCGATTCCAGACATTTCGAGGCTCACGTTTCAAGTTCGACCATCCTCAAAAAAGGTCAGCATGGGCGCATTCGGCGACGGGTGCCGGTGCAAGGCGGCAGGTAAGCAGTATCACATGGCGATCTGAAGCATCCAGTTAACCCGGCTTGTGGGTTGACTGGCGAGGCTTTAGTTTCCGTTGAGTAATCATACCGGAACCAGCAAGACTATGACATACGACCTCGCGCGTTTTCAGGGATCTTTTCCAGCGACCATCACGCCGTTCAGAGGTGGCAAGCTGGACCTCAAGGCGCTTGAGGCTTTCCTGGAGTGGCAGATCTCGGAAGGGTCGAACGGGCTAGTCCCTTGTGGCACGACGGGAGAAAGCCCCAATCTTTCCGAGGCTGAGTATTCCGCAGTTATTTCCCTGGCGGTGAAAGTGGCCAAGGGACGGGTGCCGGTCGTCGCCGGTACTGGCTCGAACTCAACCCAGCATGCCATCGAACTGACACAGCTCGCGCAGAAGTTGGGGGCTTCGGCTGCCCTGGTCGTGACACCTTATTACAACCGTCCCACGCAGGACGGGCTTTACCTTCATTTTCGGGCAATCGCCGAGGCAACTACGCTGCCGATCTTCATCTACAACATTCCGGGCCGTTCAGCTGTGGACATGGCTGTGGACACGATGGCTCGCCTTTCACGACTTTCGAATGTGGTTGGCGTCAAGGATGCGACCGCCAATCTCCAGAGGGTTACCCAGCAGCGCCTTGCCTGTGGTCCGGCGTTCGTGCAGCTGTCTGGTGAGGATGGCACCGCGCTTGGTTTCAATGCCCATGGAGGCGTCGGCTGCATCTCGGTCACGGCCAATGTTGCTCCTGGACTGTGTGCGGAATTCCAGAGGGCCAGCCTCGCAGGCGATCTGGCGAAAGCGCGCGCCTTGCACGAGCGCTTGATGCCGCTACATGAGGAACTGTTCTGCGAGACCAATCCCGGGCCGGTGAAGTATGCTCTGAGCGTTCTTGGCAAGTGCGAGCCAGATTGCCGACTTCCACTTGCGCCTTTGTCCGAAACGTCACGGGCCCGCGTACGTGCAGCGCTCAACAGGGCCGGATTGATCAACTAAAGACAATGGCTGCCAAAAAGAAGGATGATGAGGCCAAGGTCGTCGCGGAAAACCGCAAGGCGCGCTTCAATTATTATATCGAAGAGGTTGTCGAGGCCGGTATCCTTCTGACGGGTACCGAGGTGAAGTCGCTGCGGGGGGGCAAGGCCACAATTGCCGAGGCCTATGCGCAGCCCAAGGGTGGCGAGATGTTTCTCATCAACTCGTACATCCCCGAATACACCGAGGGTAACCGGTTCAATCACGAGCCCAGGCGTATCCGCAAGCTGATGCTCCACAAGCGACAAATCGAGAAGTTGGCAAAGGCTGTGGAACGTGAAGGCATGACCATCGTGCCGCTCAGGGCCTACTTCAATGCAAAAGGGCGCGCAAAGATCGAGTTGGGTGTTGCACGAGGCAAGAAGTTGCATGACAAGCGCGATACCGAGAAGAAGCGGGACTGGCAGCGCGAGAAGGGTCGGCTGATCCGGGACAAAGGTTAGGGTCTGTGCATGGCTGACGTGCCGGATGACGACGATGCTTCCAGCGAACGACGTCGGAAGAAGCTTATCGCAACCAAGGAACAATGGGCGCGTGAACGGCGTCTGATCACTGGCAACAGGGATGACGCACAAGTCAATCGCCTGCCACCAGGCCAGCAGCAAGTCAGGAATTGGCCTGTTCTTGACCTCGGGATCCAGCCGGATGTTCGGCCCGAGGACTGGAAGTTGACATTGGATGGCCTTGTGTCTTGTCCCGTGACGCTTGACCATGCGCGGTTCATGGCGTTGCCGCAGTCGGACTTCATGTCCGACATCCATTGTGTCACCCAGTGGAGCCGCTACGACAATTTCTGGCAGGGCGTTGCCTCGTGCGAGCTGATTGCCCTTGTGCGTCCGAAGGCCGAGGCGCGCTACGTTATCTTTCATGCCCATGACGGCTATACCACCAATGTGTCGCTGGAGGTGTTTTCAGGGGCGGACGTCCTGTTGGCGCATTCGTGGGAAGGCAGCCCTCTCACCCGCAGTCATGGCGGGCCCGTGCGGGTGGTGATCCCGCGTTTCTACTTCTGGAAGAGCGCGAAATGGGTGCGGCGGATCGAGTTCTCCCGCGACGACAGGCCTGGGTTCTGGGAGGTTCGCGGCTACCATAATGTTGGTGATCCGTGGAAGGAAGAGCGTTATGAGTAGGTATCCGGCAGGTGTTGGAGATTTGGGGACACAGGGATCATGAGCATGCGATTACGGGTCGGGATCGTCGGCGTCAGCGGCTATGGCGGAGGCGAAGCCTTGCGGCTTTGCGCGACGCATCCGGCGTTCGAGCTTGTGTATGCGGGTGGCGAAGGATCGGTTGGGCAGCGGCTGGTCGAGCGCTATCCAGGGCTTGGTCGCCTGGGTGATCTGCAGATCGAGAAGTGGGATCCTGATGCATTGCCGCCTCTGGACTTGCTGTTTGCGTCGTTGCCAACCGGGCAATCCAAGGATGCGCTCGCGCGTGTGCGTTCATCGGTCAAGATTGTCGATATCGGAGGCGATCATCGTTATGCCGATGGCTGGGCCTATGGGCTTGCCGACGTCTGGCCCGAGGCCATCAGCGGTTCTTCACGGGTCGCAAATCCTGGCTGTTATCCGGCAGCGACACTGACGGCACTGGCGCCACTGCTGGCGGCACGGCTGATCGATCCCAATGGCATCATCGTGGACGCGAAGACTGGTGTCAGTGGTGCCGGGCGTGGTGGCGGGGAAAGTACGATGGGCTATGCGGAGGTCAATGAGGACCTGGCACCCTATGGCCTTCTCAAGCATGTTCATATGCCAGAGATGTCGAAGACGATTGAACGGCTTGCCGGAGCCACGTCCGAAGGGCTGGTCTTCACGCCCCACCTTGCGCCGATGACGCGCGGGATCATGTCGACGATCTATGCGCGTGGGAAGGTCACAACGGAGCAGTGTCTGGATGCTGCACGAAAATTCTATTCTGGCCGCGCCTTCGTGCGGATTACCGATAAACCGCCACATACCAAGTGGGCGACGGGCAGCAATCTCGTGTTCGTCTCCTATGCGTGCGACCCTGCGCGTAATCTTGTCATTGCGATGGGGGCTTGTGACAATCTTGGAAAGGGCGCTGCCGGGCAGGCGATACAGAACGCCAATATCATGACAGGGCACGCGGAGACGCTGGGTCTCGAGGGTGTCACGCTCTGGCCATAAGGCGCCGCGCGCGCGCGAAGACCTCGTCGAACATGGGTACCGTCAATCGTCCCGTATTCGTGTTGTAGCGGGAACAATGGTAGCTATCGACAAGGGCCATGCCGCGAGGTAGCGCGTGCTCGGCGGCGTGGGCAAAGGGTAGTTCGGAGGCCTTCAGCTTCAGGGCACGTATCGCGTTGTCATGCGCAATGCGGCCAAGGGCTATGATCACTTTCAGCTTGGGCATGGCCTCGAGGTTTGCATTCAGGAAAATGCGGCAGTTGCCCGCCTCTGCCGGTGTTGGCTTGTTCTCTGGCGGGACGCAACGTACGGCGTTGGAAATCCGGCAGTCCATGAGTTCAAGTCCATCACCCCTGGCGCCCGCATAGGTGCCTCGTGCGAATCCATGTTTCAACAATGTCGAGAAGAGCAGTTCGCCAGCGTAGTCTCCCGTGAACGGTCGACCGGTCCGATTTGCGCCGGTCACGCCCGGGGCGAGGCCCAGGATCAGCAATCCGGCATCGAGGCGTCCGAAACTTGGTACAGGCGCGTTGAACCAGTCGGGATGGGCTTTCTGGTTGGCCTTCCGGTAGCTGACGAGGCGTGGGCACAGATTGCAGTCGGCTGGAGCTTCAGCCTTTGCCGCCATGGTTGCGGCGGTTTCCTTTGGCATTGGACCGTCTCGCGCGTTCGACCTGTGATGCCTCTTCTAACCAAAGGACTGCCACCGGGTTAAGGCCTGATGTCAGGCTTTCCCCGTTTGGGTGTTCGTCAGGCGTCGCGGCGCAGCCAGTTCGTCTGGCGGGCTGCAAAGCCGGTCATGGTACGGGTGAGCCAGCGCGGGGTCATCTGGCTCCAGGTTGCGGCGATCTGGTTGGGCCAACCGGGGATGATCACTGTCTGCCCAGTCATCAGAGCCGTATAGCCCTGTCGGGCGACCGAGCGGGCATCTGCAATCAGGAAAGAGGGTGCCCATGCGGCGGCTGGAGTCGCGCTGCGTATGGACTGGACCATGCCCGTTTCGGTCAGCCCCGGACAAAGGGCGGTTACGCTTACGCCTGATCCGCGGAGCTCTTCGGCGAGGGCCTCCGAGAAGGACAGTACGTAGGCCTTGCTTGCAGCATAGACAGCCATCGATGGTACAGGCTGGAAGCCTGCCAGTGATGCCACGTTGAGGATACGACCGAAGCGACGCTCGCGCATCCCCGGCAGAAACAGGGAGGTCAGTGCTGTTGCTGCAGCAATGTTCACCGCGATGAGTTGCTGCAGGCGATCGGGCTGAGCGTCGGCAAAGGGGCCTACATCGATCAGACCAGCATTGTTCACGAGGATGTCGATTTCGATTCCGCGTTGCTCGAGTGTCTCTACGACGCAGACCAGTTCCTCGGCATTCGAGAGGTCTGCCGGCAGGACGATGGAATCGGTGTCATGGCCTGCGTGCAGCTCGGCCGCCAGCGCATCAAGGCGATCCTTGCTGCGGGCAACCAGAACCAGTGCGTGGCCGTGGTTGGCAAATTCGCGTGCGAGCTCGGCGCCAATACCGGATGAGGCGCCCGTGATGAGGACGCGTCCAAGTCGCCGCTCACCCATGAGGGCGAGCTTGCCCGGCTTCTTGGGTTTTCCGATGCTTCCTGACTTTGTCCGTCGGCTCTTTGCCATGGCCTGTGCCTTTTCGGGTTCCCGATCTCCCTCGGGGATCTGATATCCCGCGCGGGAGATCGGGCCAGAGAACGACGGTGTTTTCAGGCCGCGCGACGCGTGTCGCGCAGCGACGTCACGAAGCGGGAGATCGGGCGGATCGTCTTCGTCGAGCTGTCGCCAACGATCTCGCTGACCTCGCGGAACTGACGAACAGACCGACGGAAGAGTTCCGTCATCGCCTGCTGCTGTACTTTCACGGCTTCGGCAAAGCTGCCGGCCTGGATCGTGTCGCGCAGGGCGTCAAAGCTCCACACGACGTTGTCCTGGGCGTGGTTGACGAGCGTCAGGGCAACCTTGCGGCTTTCGTCGGTCATCGTCTCACCAGCTTCGCGCAGGGCATCGCCGGCCTCGCGGAAGCCGTCCTGCATGCGGGTGACCATCTGGTTCACTGGCGCACGGAAACCGGTCGTTTCAACCTTGGCTTCCGCCTTGGCCTTCGAGCGGCCTGTTGTCTTGCGTGTCTTCGTCATTTGTGTCGTCTCCGTTCTCTGGTTATGCAAAGTCACGCGGCTTGTATGCGTGACTGTCTTTCCGACGCGGTGCGGGCGTGATCAACGATCAGGCCTGCGATCCGCGGAAGAAACTTTCTTGGCAGGTCGTGCGCCATGCCTTCCACGACCTCGAGCCGTGCCCCGGGAATGTTGCGCGCTGAGTCTCGTCCTGCGGCTAGTGGAGCCAACGGGTCCTTTGAGCCATGGATCACCAGGGTGGGCGCTTTTATTTTTCGGATGTGGGGGCGCAGGTCACCTGTCGCAAGGATTGCGGCCAGCTGTCGTCGGACGCCCGAAGGGTAATAGGACCGATCGAAGCCTCTCGCTATTTTGTTCCTGAGCTCGCTGTGATCATCTGCGGGATCGTCGGTTCGAATGAGGCTCCACATTGCGATGGCCCGCTCGATCAAGGCATCGCGCGACTTGTCCTTGGGTTTCGACAGGAACAACGGGCCTGCCACACGCAGGCTCGGGCCGGGCAGCAGCGGGTTCAGCGTTCCCGACATGATCGAGGTCAGTGAAGTGACCCTGTCGGGATGCGTGCCTGACAGGAGCTGGCCGATCATGCCGCCCATCGAGACGCCGACGATGTTTGCCTTGCGGATTTCGAGGGCATCCATGAGACCCAGCGTGTCGTCGACCATGTCATGAAGGGTGTAGGGCGCGAGGTTGCGACCGATGACGCGCGCTGCAATTTGGACGACGGGGTGGGGCGCGTGTGCGCCATGGACTTTGGACGTAAGCCCGATGTCGCGGTTGTCGAATGTGACAACACGGAAGCCTGCGCTGGCAAGGTCTGATACCAGCGCATCAGGCCAGAAGGTCATCTGTGCTGCGAGCCCCATGATCATGACGATCGCTGGCCCGTCCTTAGGGCCGTGCTCGGCATACTCAATCGTGAGCCTGTTGGCAGTGACCTGTGGCATGAGCGTAGGCTTCTTCGTTATTCCGCAGCCGACACAATGGTGAGCTTGGGCTTGCGTTTGCGCGGGCGACTCTTCTTGGGTGCTTCCTGCGACTTTGCCTCTGCAGGGGCCTCTGCGGGTGCCGGTGATGGCTTCGGGGTCGGGATGGGTCGCTTCATTGCGGCGCTCTTCAGTTCGTCGAAGGACTCCTGCAGGCATGCGGCGTAGTGTTCCGGATCCGTCATCAGGCTGCGGTCCGAAGTGAACGTCACTGTCATGCTGCCGCAGTAGCTGAATACTGCATGGAAGATACCGACGCCCTCGAACAGCGGGCCCAGCCCGTATTGTGTCACGAGGCGCGCGCCATTCATGTAGAGGGGGACTGGGGGGCCGGGGACATTCGTGATGACCGTGTTGAACATCGGTGCAACGCGGTTGGCCAGGCCCCAGCGCACGTAGAGCCGCGCCGCGAGGCCCGTAAGCGTCGAGGGCATGAAGCTCGAGTAGTCAGAAAGCTGACGGGCGCCGACGGCATTCGTGAGGGCCTTGGAGTTTTCTGCTTCCTCGTGGACATATTGAAGGCGACCGAACGGATCGGCGATGTGGGTTCCGATGGGGATGGTCATGGCACTGACCTGGTTGCCCAGCGTGTTTTTTTCACCTGGCGTGCGCACCGATATCGGTGCCATGCACACCAGGGGCTCGCGAGGCAGTTCGTTCATCGACTTGAGGTACTTGCGCATCGCACCACCGATGACGGTGACGATGACGTCGTTGACTGTCGCGCCGGGTAACCTGGTCCTAATCTCCTTGATCTCGGCAAGCGAGAAGTCCCGTCCATCAACAACGCGGTTCATGGCGACTGAGCCATTGAACCGCGTGCGCGGCACGCTGCCGATTGTCGTGCGGACCCGGCCGCGGACGAGGTCGCTGGCCATGCGCGCAATGCCCGGTGCAGAGTTTGTCACGGTGCGCGCCAGTCGCATGGGCGTGTTGAGCGCGTTGAACTGTGCGCGGACCAGAAGTTCGGCCGACGTCGGCGTGCGCTCCGGGATCCAGGGCTTTTCGGGAGGTGCGACGCTTCCGGCCGGGTCAAGCGAGTGGAGCGCGTTTGTTATGTCTACGCCGGATACTCCGTCGATGGCGGCGTGATGTACCTTCGAGACGATTGCATAAGACCCCTTGGGTACGCCCGGGACGTTGTTCAGTCCTTCAATGACCGTGAATTCCCACAGAGGTTTCGACAGGTCGAGCGGGCGGGAGTGCAGGCGCGCCGCCTGAATGCAGAGTTGACGCCAATCGCCCGGCTGGGGCAGCGCGATGTGACGGACGTGATACTCAAGATCGAAGTCCGCATCGTCGATCCAGTAGGGGTAATCGAGGCTGAGCGGGACATTTGCCAGCTTGCGCCGGAAGCTCTTTGCGAGGTGCAAGCGCTGCTCGATGAAGCCAAGGATGTCCTTAAAGCGCACGAATGAATTTGGCGCTGTCGAGGGATCGTAGATTGCGATCGCGCCGATATGCATCGGGGTTCGCGATGTCTCCAGGTAGAGAAAGGCGGAGTCGAGGCCGCTGAGCTGTTCCATGGTACCTTTCCTCGGGTCTTGTCCTGGTCTTTGCCAAGTTTGCCGGCTGTGGTTTTATGGACCCAGCCTCTGCATAGAATTCATCATACCGGGTTAGCGGTTAACCTTGTGCAACGCTTTTTGTGCGACGCACAAAACATTTTGCTACCGCATATAAGGTAATAGAGTGGTGGTCAATGGTGCAGTGCACAATGGGACATTATGTACCGATGATTCGCCGCTTATCTGCGGGAAAAGCCGACTTCGTCCCGGTCATGTTTCACTGTAGTCGCTGGTCTGGCGCTGGCTCAATTGCCTTCAAACCGTAGAGGAACAGGTCAAGCGTCTGCCATAGCGCACGCGTGCTGTGGGGATCATTGTCCGATTTGCTGAGGGAGATGGCGATTGTATTCCATGCGGCTACAAGGGTCAGTGCTACAGTTTCCGGCTCAAATCTGCCTGAAAATTCACCTCTAAGCTGACCGCGCCGGATCGTCTGGCCCACCAGGTCAAGCAGGCCTGGAGCAACTTCGTTGAACGACGTTACCGTGCTGCTCTTCGAGACGAATTCGAGCACGATCTGGTGCATCAGGTTTCGATGGCTGCGCCACTCGTCAATGTAGCTCGCCAATAGCTTTTGCAGTTGCTCGGATGCCGTAAGGGCAGGATCGAGCGCGTGGTTTCTGAGGCGTGCGGTGATCTCCGCGCCGAATGCGCTTACCAATGCTGGCTTGTTCGGAAAATGCAGGAAAAATGTAGCGTTCGCAACATCAGCGGCAGCGCAAATGTCTTCGATCCGCACCTCGGCATAGGGGCGTTTGGAGGCCAGTTCAGCTGCCGCGTCAAGGATGCGCTTCCTGGTTTCCCGCTTCTTGCGTTCCCTCCGCGACAAGAGAGGGTCGTGATCGAACTCCATGGGTATTCTCGCATGTGCAATTCGGATTTTTTTGAGTCTAATAATGGAGCTGACTCTATAATCAATAGTTACGGTCCATCAAGTCCTTGATTTATCGACACTTCGTGACACGAATTCATTTGGCAAAGCGGGGATACTGCACTTAGCGTTGTAGCCATAGGTCGTTTTGTCTCGCGTGTTCGCGTGAGGCGTCGTCCGGTTTCCCTAAGGGGACACGAGGTTGCCATGGCAGTCATCGACGCAGGATCCGCCGCAGGCCTTCCTTCCATCAAGCCGCCATCTTGGCTGCTTGCCCTAACCGAGGGCGGGCGTGCTGTGGCTGACTATATGAGCCTTCAGGGCGCCTCGCCGCTGCTTGGATATGCGCCCGCTGGCGATGGACATCCGGTGATGGTGCTGCCCGGTTTTTTGGCAGCTGGCGGCACGACAGCGCCAATCCGCAGATTTCTGGTCTCGAAGGGTTATGAGACGTTCTGCTGGGGCCTCGGTCGAAACCTTGGACCTTTGGCCATAGGCCCGGAGGGGGAATTGCTCGGGCAGAGGCTCGAGTCGATCCATCGAAAAATGAAGCGCAAGATCAGTCTCGTGGGCTGGAGCCTGGGTGGGGTCATGGCGCGAGAGCTGGCCAAGCGCTACCCGCAATATGTGCGACAGGTGATCTCGCTGGGCTCGCCCTTTGGCGGCAATCCGCGTGCGAACCATGCTTGGCGCATTTATGAAGGTTTGACAGGCCAGGAGATTGACCCCAAGGCCATGGCAGACGTTTTCCGGCAATTGGCCAAGGCGCCTTCCGGCGTTCCCACCACCGCAATTTATTCCAAGGGCGATGGGGTTGTAGCTTGGCAGACCTGCGTGGAGAGGCGTTCGGCAATGACTGACAATATCGAGGTTTATGCCAGCCATTGCGGGCTTGGTGTCAACCCGGCTGTCTATTTTGCCGTTGCTGATCGACTTGCCTTGCCAGAAAACGAATGGCGTCCTTTCGATCGCAATGCAGCGATGTGGCGGCGGGTGGTCTACCCATCGTCGGGGCACTGAGGTTGCCGTTCCACACGACGCCCCTGCATTTCATACCTGCTGACGCCCGTCGCAAGGCGTCGGGCGGGTTGAGTGCACTGTCACCGCATTCCTAGCGGTAGGCGGGTGGCAGGGGGCCTGAGGTGTCCTTGTAGCGGCGGGCGAGGTCTTCGGCCCGCGTGTCGAGCGGTTGCTGGCGCCCGGCGATGATGACGGCCTGAGGTTGGCTCAGCGGTTCGAGCGGGTCGCCGTTCCATACGACGATGTCAGCGCTCTTGCCACGCTCGATCGAGCCAGTGGTCGTTGCTACCCCGAAGATCTGGGCTGGGTTGATCGTGATTGCCGCCAGTGCTGCGGCATAGGGTAGGCCCTGTGCCACGGCTGTCCCGGCGTCGTAGCGCACCTCACGTATGCGATGCCCGTCGTCGCCATTCGTGAAGGCGATTTTCACGCCTGCGGCGTGGAGCCGGGCTGCATTCTCCATCGTTGCACCGAGTGTCTCGAAGGAGTTGGGCAGGTTTTCCTTCGGGTTCAGGATCACAGGGACCCGGGCTGAGGCGATTTCGCCGGCAAGCATCCAGCCTTCCTCTGCGCCATTCAGGATCACCTTCAGGCGTTGCTCGCGGGCGAGCTTCAAGATGGATCGGATGTCTGCTGCGCGGTGTACCCGCACGATCAGGGGCATGCGCCCCTGTACGACTGGCACGAGCGCTGCCAGATCTGCGGTCGACAGGCGCATATCCCGCGCAGCGCCGGCATTGTAGCGGCCGGGGCTGCGCGCGTAGAGGCGAACGTCGTCAAGATCGGCCTTGAAGGCTTCGATCGATGAGCCGCGGGCGCCGCCAGAGCGTGTTGCTCCCTCGTTGCCCAGATTGATGAACATGGCGACCCGCGGCCGGATCACGGGGGACGCAGAGGCATCCAATGCGATAAGGGCTGCGCGACCGGCGAAGAGAAACTGGCGGTCGTGGCCGTCGTTATATCCCGGTGTCACGATGGCATGCGTCACGCCGCCTGCCCGCGCCCGGGGAATGGCTGAAGCCATGGGGTCAATGCTGTGCGCAACGTCGAAGGCTGCGCTGATCGACATCGACGCGGATGCCACGTCATTTGCACTTGACTCAAGTTCCACCTCGACGGCGCCGAGGTTCGTCCCGGCCACGAAGATGCCTGGCGTCACGGGTGCGCCCTTGGCGTCGATCACGCGGGAATTTCGCGGCACGGCCACGCCCTGACCCACAGCCTTGATCCTGCCGTTCGAGACAATGACCGTGGCGTTGCGCATGTCTCCCTGCTTGCCCATGGTCATGACATGCGCGTTGACTATGGCAATCGTTTCGGCGTGAGCAAAGGAGATGCTGAAAAGCGAGACCAGAATGAGCAATAGCGCGCGCATCAGTTGCCTCCCTTGGGTCGACCAAGCATGAAGTCTGACTTGGGCTGGAGTTTCGGATCATTGCGGTCATAGGCCAGGCCGCCGTCGATGAAGACCTGCTCGGCCTTCGCGTAGACGGAAAACGGGTTCGCGCTCCAGACCACCACGTCTGCCATTTTGCCGGCTTCGAGCGTGCCGGTCTTGTCTGCAATGCCCAGCATTTTTGCGGGGTTGGCAGTGATCCACTTGATGGCGATGGCTTCAGGCACGTCAATGCCAATCCTGCGACCGGCGGCGATGGCCGCTGCGGTTTCCTGATTCAGCCGCTGTGTCAAGTTTGGATCATCGGAATGGATGACGGCACATGCACCGGCCTTTTCCAGAAGGGCGGCGTTTTCTTCGATGCCGTCGTAGGATTCCAGCTTGAAGCCCCACCAACCCGCCCAAGTCGCCGAGCATATATCGTGCTTGGCGAGCAGCGGGGCGATCTTGTAGGCCTCAGATGCGTGATGGAATGCGGTGATGCGGAAGCCGAACTCCTGCGCAATGTCGATCATGATCGCCATCTCGTCGGCGCGGTAGCAGTGGTTCTGCACAAGGATCTCGCCGTTCAGAACGCCGGCCAGTGTCTCAAGACGAAGGTCACGATCGGGCGGTCCGCCTTTGCCCTCTGCTGCGGCCTTTACCTGCTTGGCGTACTGGCCAGCCTTGATCCAGGCCGAGCGGTAGCCGGCAACGTTGCCCATGCGGGTCGAAGGTTGCGCGCCCTTGGAGCCGTAGACCCGCTTTGGATTTTCTCCGCAGGCCATCTTCAGCCCGTAGGGCGCGTCAGGGAACTTCATGGCCTGCATGGTCGTGGCCGGCACGTTTTTCAACGTTGCGGTCCTGCCTCCAAACAGGTTTGCGGAACCGGGCAGGATCATCAGCGTGGTCACGCCGCCACGCCGGGCCGCGTTGAAGCCTTCGTCCTGCGGCCAGACCGAGTGCTCGGCCCAAACTTCTGCCGTGTTCGGCGCTGTGGCTTCGTTGCCGTCGCTGTGGGCATGGACACCTGGCGATGAATAGACGCCGAGGTGGGAGTGGGCATCAACGATCCCGGGGGTTATCCATTTGCCGGTGGCGTTAATCGAGACGTATCCGTCGGGCACCTTGATACTCGTCCCCACGGCCTCGATCTTGCCGTCGCTGAACAAAACTGTGGCGTTTTCGATGGCTTCGCCCGTACCGGTCAGCACCGTGGCGCCGACGAGGGCCGTGGGCTGGCCTGGAAGGCGCTGGTAGGTTGAAGGGAAGGGGTTCTTGGCCGGATCCGGCTTCAGGTCCGCTTCCACGGATGCGCAGCCAGCCAGCAGCAGCGCCGTTGTGGCCAGCGCGACGCACAATTTTCCTCGATACACTTGCGATCCCCTCTCAAGTCCCCGCTTCTGTTACACTATCGCATGGCAATGACCCATTTCAAACCGAAGGAATGGGTTCCCAATGGTGAATGATACGCATGATCTATGTCAGCCTGGGTGCAAACGTCGCCTCCAAGGTGGGGCCTCCTGCCGTGACCTTGCGGGCGGCGATTGATGCCATGGCGTCTCACGGCATGACGGTGCTTGGCGTTTCGTCTTTTTATGCGTCCACAGCCTGGCCTAACCCCTTCGATCCGCCTTTTGTCAATGCGATGGTTAAGATTGTGACCCGCAAAGGGCCGCTGGAACTCCTTTTGGCCTTGCTTGCGATCGAGAGGCAGTTCGGTCGAATCCGCAAGGCACGCTGGGAGCCTCGGTGCCTCGACCTTGATCTGGTCGATTATGGAGGCCTGATCCTGGACACTGACGAGCTTTCGTTACCGCATCCCCGCCTCCACGAGCGGGGGTTCGTCTTGCGTCCGCTCAAGGATCTCTGTCCGGCGTGGCGACATCCTGACACGGGTGAGGGTGTGGCCCTCTTGCTTGAAATTGCTGGGGACGAGGGTGTCCGGCTGTTGGACGTTGACCGGGAAAAAGGCTGAAAATCCTTGTTTTCGCAGCCGCAGCAAGCTAGTGTCACACGCTTAAGCCTAAGACAAGGAACATAGCGCCTCATGGCTCGCGTCACTGTTGAAGATTGCGTGGACAAGATCCCGAACCGGTTCGAACTCGTTTTGCTGGCGGCTCACCGTGCGCGCTCGATTACTTCTGGATCGGGCCTGCTGGTCGACCGCGACAATGACAAGAACCCGGTTGTGGCGCTGCGCGAGATCGCGTCGACGCGCGTAAAGCCGGAGGGGCTCAAGGAAGAGTTCCTGACCAGCCTCCAGCGTCACATCGAAACAGACGAGCCCGAAGCCGAGAAGGCCCCGGTTGAGACGGCTGATGCGCCGGAGAGTATCCAGATTTCCGAGGCTGACTATGCGCGGGCAATGCGAGCCGACTCCGATGTGAAGCGGCCAGAGGTTGTGGAAGAGGGTGACGACGGGGACGTCTGAGCCGGTCCCCGTGCTGGCGGGCGCATGCTGCCGGACTGATACAAGGGCTTGCGTCCTGCCTGCCTCGACTGGCTCAGAGGTCTGCGGTCATGATGCGGCAGTTTGAACTGGTTGAACGCGTGAAGGCCTATGATCCGCGTGCCAACGAGGATCTGCTGAACCGCGCTTACGTGTTTGGCGTCAAGGCTCACGGCAACCAGAAGCGCGACTCGGGGGATCCCTATTTTTCGCATCCCCTCGAAGTCGCTGGGATCCTGACGGATCTCAAGCTTGACGAGGCTGCCATTGTCACGGCGCTTTTGCATGACACGATTGAAGATACCGCGGCCACCTATGAGCAGATCGAGAGCCTGTTCGGGCGCGAGATTGCGGAGCTGGTGAATGGCGTAACCAAGCTGTCCAAGCTTGAGCTTCAGTCCGAGGAAACAAAGCAAGCGGAAAATTTCCGCAAGTTCATGCTGGCGATGAGCCATGACGTGCGGGTGCTGCTGGTGAAGCTTGCGGACCGGCTGCACAATATGCGCACGCTGTCGGGCGTGAAGTCGTCCGAGAGGCGCAGGCGGATCGCCACTGAGACAATGGAAATCTACGCGCCTTTGGCTGGGCGCATGGGCATGCAGAATTTTCGGGAGGAACTCGAGGATCGTGCCTTTGCAGAGATCAATCCCGACATGCGGGACTCGATCGTGCGTCGGCTGTCGGAACTCAAGGCGCAGAAGGGTGCGGTCATGTCCCGCATCGAGGCGGCGCTGCTGCGCAAGCTGGATGAGCATAATGTTCATGCGACTGTTTCCGGCCGTGAAAAGAAGCCCTATTCCATCTGGCGCAAGATGGAGGAGAAACGGGTCACGTTCGATCAGCTCTCGGATATCTTTGCGCTTCGCGTCGTGGTGGGAAGCATCGAAGAGTGTTATCGGGCCCTCGGCATCCTGCACCAGTCCTGGCGTCATGTGCCTGGGAGGTTCAAGGACTATATTTCCCTGCCCAAATCGAACAATTACAGGTCTTTGCATACCGAGATCTACGGACCCGAAAGCCAGCGCGTCGAATTGCAAGTCCGTTCTCGCGAGATGCATGCCGTGGCCGAGAGTGGCATTGCCGCACACTGGAGTTACAAGGATAAGCTGAGCGGGCGCGGGCCGGCCGCCAGCGTTGATGCCTTCGAGTCGCTGCGTACGCTCATCCGTTCGTTGCAGGACGGAATTACGCCGGAGGAGTTCCTCGAGTCGACGCGGTTGGCTCTGTTCCAGGATCAGGTTTTCTGCTTCACACCAAAAGGCAAGCTGATTTCGCTTCCGCGCGATGCCTCGCCCATCGACTTCGCTTATGCCGTGCACACCGAAGTCGGAGATACCTGCGTTGGTGCCAAGATCAACGGGCGCCATATGCCGCTTGGGACACGGCTGAAGAATGGTGACATGGTCGAGATCATCCGCTCGCCCAAGCAGGGCCCTTCGGCCGTGTGGGAAAAGATGGTGGTCACGGGTCGCGCGCAGGCATCGATCCGCAAATACCTACGCAATGCAGAGAGACTGGAACAGCAACGCATGGGGCGAGCAATCATCGAAAAAGCCTTTGGTGATGCCGGGCATGAATATTCGGACAAGGCCATCATGGTGGCCCTGCCCAAGTTGAACCTGGCCAGGACAGAAGATGTGTTTCAGTCGCTCGCGAATGGTGAAATCTCGCCTGTTGATGTCCTTACGGCGGCCGTTCCGACTTATGTGCCCGACACAACGATGCGTGGGTTCGAGCGTCTTGTCAGCCGCAAGTCGAAGCCGGGCTCGATCCCGATCCAGAGCATGCAGTCGGGCCTTGCGTTTCATCTTGCTCGTTGCTGCCAGCCGCTGGCGGGCGACCGCATCATCGGTGTCATCACGCAAGGTTCCGGCGTGATGGTGCACACGGCTGACTGCGAGCGGCTCGCCGATGTGCAGGAACAGCCTGATCGCTGGGTCGATGTCCGGTGGGCGCCAGATGCAGCCAATGAGGTGCAGGTTGGACGGTTGCGTATTTCGATCAACAATGTTTCGGGCACGCTGGCCAAGGCCTGCGAGATCATTGCGCGCCAGGGCGGCAACATCACGAATCTCAAGATTGCAAACCGCACGCCCCTCGTTTTTGACATGCTGGTCGACATCGAAGTCAACGACACGCGCCATCTTGCCAGTATCACCGCGGCGCTGAGGGCCTCGCCGGCCGTGCATGCCGTAGACCGCCCCCATGGAGAACAGGAAGACAATGACGATGACGCCTGATGACGTGCTTGCCGAATTCGAGAAGGCGGGCGCCCTGCTGAAGGGGCATTTCATCCTGTCGTCCGGGCGCCACTCGGACACGTTCCTGCAGAAGGCGCTTGTGTTTCAGTATCCGCATCGGACGGCGAAGCTGTGCAAGGCGCTGGCGCAGAAGATCAAGGCCAAAGTGCGCAAGCGTGTCGATGCGATCGTGTCGCCGGCGGTTGGCGGGATCATCCCGGGTTATGAAACGGCGCGCCAACTGAAGCTGCCGGCGATGTTCGTGGAGCGGCAGGATGGTGTGTTCCAGCTTCGGCGGAACTTTCACCTGGACAAAACCAAGAACGTCATCATCGTCGAGGACGTGGTGTCGACCGGCCTGTCGTCGCGCGAGTGCATCGAGGCGGTACGCCAGACCGGGGCGAATGTGGTGGCGCTGGCCTGCCTGATCGACCGGTCGGGTGGAGACGCAAAGTTTGACGTGCCCTTCGTGCCGCTGGCGCGGCTGAAGGTGCCGTCTTGGAATGCCGACAAGCTGCCGAAGCACCTCAAGGGCATTCCGGCGGTCAAGCCGGGCAGCCGGGGCCTGGCGTGATGCTTCCCCATCTGCGGCTTGGCGTGAACATCGATCATGTGGCTACCATTCGTAATGCGCGCGGTGGACGACACCCCGATCCGCTTCGCGCGGCGCTGATGGCGGTTGAGGCTGGAGCCGATGGCATAACCGCGCATCTGCGTGAGGACCGACGGCATATCAGCGACGCTGATATCGAACGTCTTGCCCATGGCGTGGGGCGCCCGCTCAATCTCGAAATGGCGGCCACGTCGGAGATGCTTGCCATCGCGCTGCGCCATAAGCCTCATGCTGTCTGCCTTGTTCCGGAGCGGCGCGAGGAACGTACAACAGAGGGGGGGCTTGATGTCGCCGCGCAGCACAATCATCTTGCACCCTTCGTCCGCGAGCTTGCGGTGGCGGGGGTTCGTGTCTCGCTGTTCGTCGAGGCGAGCCCGGTTCAGCTTGCAGTCGCCAAGGCGCTGGGCGCGCATGTCGTCGAGCTTCATACGGGTGCCTATTGTGATGCCCATGCCGATGGCGACTACCTCACGCGCGACCGGATCCTCGATCGGTTGAGGGCAGGAGCCCGGGAAGCTGCTCGCCTCGGTCTCGAGGTGCATGCCGGTCATGGGTTGAACTATGAAACCGTTGGCCCTGTTGCTGCGATTCCCGAGATCGTCGAGTTGAACATCGGCCACTTTCTGATCGGCGAGGCGATCTTTACGGGGCTCGACGCGTCGATCCGGCGCATGCGGCTTTTGATGGATGAGGCGCGTGGCGGTGCGGGTGTCGGGTTTGCCTGAGAAGCGGAGTTGCACATGATCATCGGCATCGGCAGTGATCTCATCGATATCCGGCGCATCGAGGCAACGCTTTCCCGCTTTGGCGACCGGTTCGTGCAGCGGCTGTTCACGGAGACAGAGCAACGGAAGTCGGAGGGGCGGCGGAACAGGGCTGCGTCCTATGCAAAGAGATTTGCCGCCAAGGAGGCCTGTTCGAAGGCGCTGGGGACCGGGTTTCGCAAGAGCGTGTATTGGCGGGATCTTGGGGTTGTAAACCTGCGTTCCGGAAAGCCGACGATGGAGCTGACCGGTGGTGCGGCCGAGCGCCTGAAATCCTTGCTGCCCTCAGGCATGGTGGCGCAGATCGACCTGTCGATCACCGACGACTATCCGCTTGCGCAGGCCATTGTGATCATTACGGCCGTGCCCCTGAATTCGCCTGATCCGAGTGTTTCGGGGCGGGATTCGCCTCCACGGCAGTAGCGTGAGGTGCCTGTCCTACCATTGACACTTTTTCCTGCAAACTCCATCTGTTATCCAGAGTTCAAGGGTCTTGAGACGGAACAGGGGCATCATGTCTGACGGAACGAGCCAGCCTTGGTGGAAGAACGAGAGCGTGATCGAGACTGTGAAGTCCATCGGTACGATTGTGGGTATCGTCGCGTTCGTCCAGATCCTGCTTTTTCAGCCTTTCCGCATCCCCTCCAGCTCTATGGAAGGGTCACTTGAGATCGGTGACTACCTTTTCGTCACGAAGTTCTCCTACGGCTACTCGATCTATTCGATTCCCCTCGTCGCGCCGGCCCAGGCTTCTGAGGGTCGTATCCTTGGCGGTGACGCCGAGCGCGGAGACGTTGTTGTATTCCGTCTTCCTGCCGACCCAGCGCAGGACTACATCAAGCGCGTCATCGGTCTGCCCGGCGATCGGGTCCAGATGATTGGCGGTGTGCTTCACATCAATGGTGAACCCGTGAAGCTCGAGCAGATGGAAGACCGTATTGAGCTTCGTGAGGACGGAAGCGAAGCCCGCATACCGCAGTTCCGTGAAACGCTGCCAAATGGGACGCAGCACGTGATCCTGAACCGCGAGGATGAGAGCCGGTTCGACGATACAGAAGAGTTCCAGGTCCCCGCGGGGCACTATTTCATGATGGGGGACAACCGGGACAACTCCAATGATAGCCGGGGCGATGTTGGTTTCGTGCCGGCGGCAAACTTGGTCGGTCGTGCGCAGGTCATATTCTTCTCGCATGACGGCTCGGCCGAAATGTGGGAATTGTGGCAATGGCCTTTCGCCATCCGCTATAGCCGATTGCTGAATCTGATCTATTGATTTGAAGCCGGTAAGGACGTTCCTGCCGGGGACTGTACGACTGGAGTGGTCTCGAAACGTGTTCCGGGTTGTTTTTTACGCTCTGTTGCTAGCGGTCGTCATCAGGACGTTCATCTTCCAGCCGTTCAATATTCCGTCGGGTTCGATGGAGAACACGCTTCTTGTCGGCGACTATTTCTTCGTTACCAAATTCAGCTACGGGTATTCGAAGCACAGCCTGCCCTGGTCGCCTGCCCTGTTTTCGGGGCGTGTCTGGGGGGGGCAGCCCGAGCGCGGTGACGTCGTTGTCTTCAAGCTTCCGGCGCGGCCCAGCGAGGACTACATCAAACGCGTTGTTGGGCTGCCGGGCGACCGGATCCAGATGATCGATGGGCTTCTCTACATCAACGGCATTCCCTGCGAGCGAAAAGAGGCCGAGCCGTATATTCGCTTGTCAGCCTATGGTGAAGAGGAGCGGATTGACCGATACCTCGAGACCCTGCCCAATGGCGTCAGTTACCATGTGCTTGATCAGACGCCCGGCCATCAAGGCTGGGACGATACGCAGGAATTCGTTGTACCCCCCGGCCACTACTTTATGATGGGGGACAACCGGGACCAGTCCAATGACAGCCGCATACCCAATAGTGGCGTTGGCTTTGTCCCAGAGGAAAACCTGGTTGGCCGTGCCGACCTCATCTTGTTCTCGACCGATGGCAGCGCGAAAAACTGGGAAATCTGGAAGTGGCCGACCGCCATCCGATACGGACGCTTCTTCATGGGCATCCGTTGAACCTAGCGCTGTAGATTTCGGCTACGTATTCCGGGACAAGGCTCTGCTGCAGCGTGCCCTGACCCATGCCAGCGCCGGCGGCGCAGACAACGAACAGCTTGAGTTTCTGGGTGACCGCGTTCTCGGGTTTCTGATTGCCGAGATGCTGATCCAGAATTTTCCTGAAGAGTCCGAGGGTGCGTTGGCGTTGAAGCTGAATACGCTTGTTCGAATGGAAACCTGTGCACGTGTCGCTGTCTCGTGTGGTCTTGATCGGGCGATTATCCTTGCGCCTGGTGAAGACCGGGCAGGCGGGCGCGGCAAGCCCGCCATTCTTGGTGATGCCTGTGAAGCTTTGATTGCCGCACTCTATCTTGACGGAGGTCTTGCGGCAGCGAAGGAATTTGTGACGCTGCACTGGACGCCGTTGCTCGACGAGGTGCGTGGGGACTTGCGTGACCCGAAGAGCTCTCTGCAGGAATGGGCCCAGGCTCAGAAGCTGGGTGTTCCCAGCTATCGGCTCCAGCGGCGAGAAGGGCCGGATCATGCGTTACGGTTCACGGTGGAGGTTCAAGTCGGGCTGCACGGACCTGTTTGTGGTGAGGGCACAAGCCTGCGCTCTGCAGAGCAGGATGCGGCCCGCAATCTCCTGAGGACACTGGTTGCATGACAGATCATCCGACGCGTTGCGGCTTTGTTGCCATTATTGGCGCGCCGAATGCCGGCAAGTCGACGTTGGTCAATGCGCTTGTTGGAACGAAGGTATCCATCGTCAGTCGCAAGGTGCAGACGACACGCATGCGCGTGCGGGGCGTTGCCATGCACGGCAATGCGCAGGTTGTGCTTGTCGATACGCCCGGAATCTTCAAGCCGCGCCGGCGGCTCGACCGCGCGATGGTGCAGGCGGCGTGGGCAGGTGCGGAGGATGCTGACCTGGTCTGTCTGCTGGTCGATGCGCCGGACCTGATCGAGTCGCCGAACGGGCTGTCGGCCCAGGATACTGACAGCATCATCAAGCGGCTCAACGAGGCTGGCCAGCATGCGATTCTGGTACTGAACAAGGTCGATGCACTGGCACGCGATCGCCTTCTGCCGCTGATCGAGCAGTTGCGCGCGCGCGCTGCGTTTGACGAGGTGTTCCTTGTCTCGGCGACCAAGGGTGACGGCACGGCGGACCTGCTTGCCTATCTTGCGTCGCGCGTGCCTGAGGGACCGTGGGCCTATCCTGCCGATCAGGCGGCCGACATGCCGATGCGCCTGCTTGCGGCAGAGATCACGCGCGAGCGGATCTATGACCGCCTGCACCAGGAACTGCCCTATTCCACTACGGTGATCACCGAGCAGTGGAAGCCGATGGAGGACGGGTCGGCGCGGCTGGAGCAGACGATCTTCGTTGAGCGCGAGAGCCAGCGTGCGATCGTGCTGGGCAAGGGCGGGGCAACGATCAAGCTTCTTGGCCAGACCGCGCGCAAGGAAATGGAGACGCAGTTCGGCCACAAGGTCCATCTTTTCCTGTTCGTGAAGGTGCGCGAAAACTGGGCCGACGACCCGATGCATTACCGCGAGATCGGGCTGGACCTGCCGGAGGCGTAGGCATGCTGCTGGCGCCATCCCTGAGGGTCGACAGTGGACTGGAATGACGATGCCATCGTTCTGGCCGTTCGGCCCTTCGGCGAGCATGGGGCCATTCTCGAGGCGCTGACGCGGACGCACGGGCGGCACCTGGGGCTGATGCGGGGGGCGGCATCGCGACGGGTGCGGGGGGCGCTGGAGCCGGGGAACCTGCTGTCGGTGCACTGGCGGGCGCGGATGGACGACCAGTTGGGGTCCTTCACGACCGAGATGTCTGCTGCGCGGGCGGCGCATTTCTTCGATGACAGGCTGAAGCTCGACGGGCTTGCGGCGGCCTGTTCCCTGTGCGCGGCGTTGCTGCCGGAGCGCGAGGTGCACGAACGGGTGTTTCTGGCGCTTGACGGATTGTTGCAGCACATGGTGCTCGAGCCTTCGATTGCCTGGGTTTCGTCGTATGTGCGCTTCGAGCTGGTGCTGCTTGAGGATTTGGGCTTCGGGCTGGACCTCGAAAGCTGTGCCGTAACTGGCGCGCGGGAGAACCTTGCCTATGTCTCGCCCCGGTCGGGGCGGGCGGTCACTGCAAGTGGAGCCGGGCCCTTCGCCAATCGGCTGTTGCGACTGCCGGGTTTCCTGTTCGATCCCGCTTCGGTGATTGATCGGGCTGCGCTGGGCCTTGGGCTTGAGCTGACGTCGCACTTTCTTGAGCGTGTTCTGGCCGAGGCCCATGGAAAGTGCCTGCCTGAGGCGCGGCTTCGGTTCGCGCAGCGTGTGGAGAAAGCCTGAGCCGGGGCGTCCCTCTGCGGCGAATTCGGTTTTCCCCAAGAAAAGCCTTTGGAAATAAGCCGTTCGGGTCACTTGCGGGCGGTCGCAGCTGTCGTTAGTCAGGCCCCTTCTGGTTTTGAGTGACGGGCGGGAAAGCAACATGGCTCTCGATGATGTTGTGCGTGAGGTCGACCTGAAGGATGCGCTGGGCGAGCGCTACCTTGCCTATGCGCTGTCGACCATCATGCAACGCGCGCTTCCGGATGTGCGCGATGGTTTGAAGCCCGTACACCGGCGGCTCTTGTTTGCGATGCAGCGGCTGGGTCTGGACCCGAAGTCCAGCTTCAAGAAGTGCGCGCGTGTCGTTGGTGACGTCATGGGCCAGTTCCATCCGCATGGTGACCAGTCGATCTACGACGCGCTGGTGCGCATGGCGCAGGGCTTCTCGCTGCGCTATCCGCTGATCGACGGGCAGGGCAATTTCGGCAATGTCGACGGCGACAATGCGGCGGCCATGCGCTACACGGAAAGCCGGTTGACCGAGATCGCGCAGATCCTGCTCGAGGGCCTGAACGACGATGGCACCGACTTCCGCCCGACCTATAATGGCGAGGACCAGGAACCGGTCATCATTCCCGGTGGGTTCCCGAACCTGCTTGCCAACGGCGCGGCCGGCATTGCTGTTGGCATGGCGACCAATATCCCGCCGCACAACCTCGACGAGATTGCGCAGGCGCTGATCCATCTGGTCAACACGCCCAATGCG
Organism: uncultured Flavobacteriaceae bacterium; assembly: GCA_964483585.1. Lineage (GTDB taxonomy): Bacteria > Pseudomonadota > Alphaproteobacteria > Micropepsales > Micropepsaceae > SZUA-430. The sequence continues at coordinate 22,901 of CAZABH010000017.1, read as the reverse complement.
CGCGATGAGACGCTGTTGCAATACATCAAGGGTCCCGACTTCCCGACCGGCGGCATCGTGGTCGAGCCGGCTTCGTCCATTGCCGAGGCCTATCGCTCGGGCAAAGGCGGGTTCCGCGTGCGTGCACGCTGGACCAAGGAAGAAGGTGCGCGGGGCACGTGGCAGATCGTCGTCACAGAGATCCCCTTCCAGGTCGCAAAGTCCAAGCTGATCGAGAAGATCGCTGACCTGATCTCGGAGAAGAAGCTGCCTCTGCTGGACGATGTGCGCGACGAGTCGGCGGAAGACATCCGTCTCGTCCTCGTGCCCAAGAGCCGCAATGTCGAGGCGGAGATGCTGATGGAGCATGTTTTCCGCCTGACGGATCTCGAGACGCGGTTCCCGCTCAACATGACGGTGCTGGATTCAAACCAGACGCCGCGCGTGATGAGCCTGAAGCAGGTTCTGCTTGCCTTCCTTGAGCACCAGCGCGCGGTGATGATCCGCCGGGCCAACCACAGGCTGGCCAAGATCGCGGATCGGCTCGAGATCCTCGAGGGTTACCTCGCGGTCTTCCTGAACATCGACAAGGTGATCAAGATCATCCGCACGTCGGACGAACCCAAGGCTGAACTGATCAAGGCGTTCAAGCTGACCGACATGCAGGCGGAAGCCATCCTCAACATGCGACTGCGCAGCTTGCGCAAGCTCGAGGAAATGGAAATCCGACAGGAGCACAAGGCGCTGCAGGCCGAGCAGAAAGAGCTGAAGGCCCTCGTCAAGTCGGAGGAGCTGCAGAATGACAGGCTGAAGGCGAGCTTCCAGGAGCTACGGGCGCGGTTCGGTGCGAAGACGGTGCTGGGCAAGCGCCGCTCGACCTTCTCGGATGCGCCGGCGATCGAGGACGTGCCGCTTGAATCGCTGGTCGAGAAGGAGCCGATCACGGTTCTCTGCTCGGAGAAGGGCTGGATCCGGGCCATGAAGGGGCATATCGAGCCCAGCGACGACGTGAAGTACAAAGACGGCGACAAGGGACGCTTCTGGGTCAAGGCGCAGACCACGGACAAGCTTCTTGTCCTGTCGACCAATGGGCGCTTCTTCACGCTTGACTGTTCGCAGTTGCCGGGCGGGCGCGGGCATGGCGAGCCCATTCGCCTTATGTGCGACATGGAGAATGACCAGGACATCGTCGCGATGTTCGTGCACCAGCCCGGTCGCAAGCTTCTGGTAGCCTCGAATACCGGGCGCGGGTTCATCGTTCCAGAGGACGATGTGCTTGCGCAGAAGCGTGGTGGCAAGCAGGTTCTGAATGTCGATCCGCTGGAAGAGGCGCGTGTTTGCACGCCGGTCTCAGGCGATCATGTGGCCCTGATTGGCGATAACAGGAAGATTGTCGTTTTCGGGATCGGCGAGGTGCCGGAGATGGCGCGCGGCAAGGGTGTGGCCCTGCAGAAGTTCAAGGATGGCGGCCTGCATGATGCGACCGTGTTCGTGATGGCCGATGGCTTGAAGGACTATAATGCTCGGACTTGGGACAAGTCCGAGCTGAAAGAATATGTCGGCGGTCGGGCGCAGGCCGGACGTTTGGCGCCAAAGGGTTGGCCCAAGAACGGTAAGTTCGTTGCTCCGTTCTGAGACTTGTGCATCCGGAGGACGGCGTGGGGCCATGACGGGTGTCGTGGCCCTTTTCGTTAGCGGGTGAGGCCGCGCGAGGCGACAATCGTGATCGTGTAGCCTGCGATCACGTCGATGAGTTGCATCAGTCCCAGCATGAAGAATGCCGATGTCGTGAAGCCAGGGATCGACATGAACTGCACCGCGTAGACCAGAAGGGTCATCACGGCGATGCCGTGGTTCACGAGTGACAGCATCGGCGTTCCCACCGATTTCAGGATCTCGATGAAAAGCAGGCCCATCGCCGCGGCCACGATGACATCCGACTGGGTCATTGACCAGATGGTGCCAGAGAACATCGTAATCTCGAATGCGGTACCCTCGAGCCATTGGTTGACCCGTTGCGGGTCCAGCCCCAGCACCGCGATGACCATGAAATTGTAATAAATGAGCGGCAGCGCCAGCAGAGGGAAGACATCGAAAGTTGGCGAGGACGAATTCAGTCGGACCCGGCGCTGGCGATAGCGAGACATGTTTGTTCCCCCGAACAAGGATGATTCGGCCAGTATAGGCGCCTGTTTTGCCATGCAAGCGTTCCGGACTGCGGTCTTACCTCATGTGGGCTCTGAGATTTTTTATCTAAGCCCCATGATCTTCTGTGCTGCGTCGCCTTTTGTGGCAGGTGCTATTCCGCAGTTTGCATTCAGTGTTGCCAAACCGCTGCACCTGCGTGCCTTGCCAGGAGGGAGCCCCCCCGCAAATGGGGGGCGAATGCTGCGCGGAGCCGGATCTAATCAAGGACGTGGGGAAGGGCCAGGTGTCCTATGCGGTTGCAGAAGTGTCCGGTTTTGTCCCGAGCGCATATTCGTCAGGTCAGGAAAGAACGATTTGAGCGTAGGTCAGGACACGCACGGTCATGGGCACGATGTCACTCGCCCGAGTGGCCTGAACGGGTTTCTGCGACATGGGCCGGTTGCCCGGTGTGAACACGCTGGGACTGACTGGCCGTCCATGCGCAGTTCTCAAAGCCTTCGCCTAGAGGGGCTGGTGCGGCGTTCGCAGGGTCCTGGTCTGATGATGCAGATCGGCGACTTTCCATGCGATCAGACCCGTGCCTTGTCGAACTGGATCGCCGTCGTGCGGCCTGACAGTCGTCGCCGGCGCTTGACCATAACGCACGCGGGTGCGGGATTGTCTGCCATGCAAGCCAATCCCCTGACGGGTACGGACTATCTCGACCTGGTCGATCCTGCTTATAAGGGTGAAGCGTTTGATAGCGTGATCATTATGCTTACGCGGCCTTGTGGGCTGTGGCAGTTGTCGCCGGTGCGGTTGGCGGATGGTGATGCCGACATGTTCGAGTTCACCGGGTTACCAGTGTTCGATGCGGCGGCAGGCTGCGGTGCGGTCATGTTCCTTATCTGGCACCCGTCCCAGGATTTCCGGGGTGTGACTACTGTCGGACATGCGCGGGCTTGGTCTTGGCTCGAGTTGCGTCAGGGGGCGCCCGGCTGAGGTCGGATGCTGGTGCGCGTTGCGCGCATCGCAAAGACGAGTGCTACGGTCAGCAAGGCGGCGGCGACAAAGAAGGGGGCGCCCAGAAGTGGCCAGCCCGGTGCCATCATCCGGTAATCAAGTGCCAGTGCGAAGACCTGCGGGTAGAGAAGCGGTGCGATAATGAACGCGATTCCGTTCATGCTGGCCAGCGCGCCTTGCAGGCGGCCTTGCTCGGATGCGTCCACGCGCTGTGACATGAAGGATTGGGCGGCTGGCGCATAGAAGCCCCACAGAGCTGCAACGGGGATAGCGAACCAGATCCAGGTGCTGGTTGGTGCTACTGCGTAGATCATGAAACCCGCGATGCCGCAGCACAGGCCCAAGATCATCGATCTTCGCTCGCCGATGCGCTTCACGACCCGTCCTGTCAGTCCTCCCTGTACGATAATGTTGGCAACGCCAACGGCGGCAAGCGCGTAGCTGATCATCAGTTCGTTCCAACCGTATCGATAGGTCACGAACCAGTTGAAAATGGCTGGATAGACATTGTGCGAAAGCGCATAGAGGAACTGTGCAGCGGCGAGGCTTGCGAGCTGTGGTGTCACGGACAGGAATGCGAGTGCCCCAGCAGGGTTGGCCAGCTTCAGCGAAAATGTGGTTGCGCGTCGCTCGGGCGGCAGGGACTCAGGAAGGACGAAATAGCCATAGAGGGCGTTGACGAGGCAAAGCCCGGCTGCGATCCAGAACGGGAGCCTTGGATCAACGCTTCCTGCAAAGCCTCCGAGCAGTGGGCCTAGGACAAAGCCGATGCCAAAGGCTGCACCCATCAGACCGAAAGCGGCCGCGCGGCGCTCGGGTGGTGTGATGTCGGCAATATACGCGTTCGCCGTGCTGAAGCTGGCGGCCGTCATGCCAGACAATGCACGGCCTATGATAAGCCATGTGAGTGTGGGCGCGAGTGCCATCAGGATGTAGTCGAGACCCAGTCCGGTCATTGAGATCAGCAGCACCGGCCTGCGGCCAAATCGGTCGGACAGGGCGCCTTGGATCGGGGCGCAGAAGAACTGCATCACCGCCCAGATCAGCGCCAGCATGCTTCCCATGCGCACGGCGTCGGCTTGCTCGCCCTGCATGAAGCCTTCGATCAGCTTGGGCATCACGGGGATGATGACACCCATGGCCAGCACATCGAGAACGATGGTGAAAAAGATGAAGCTGAAGGCGGCCCTGCGCCCGGCTGGCGCGGTTTGAGGGGGACTGGCGTGTGGAGCCGTTCCTGTCATGGACGGTCCGATTGCCTGCCAGCAAGACGGGACGCGTCGCTTGCGATCTGGTCGTGATCGAAGGCGAGCTCGGCACTTTGCCAGTTTGCCACGAAAGCGGCGGATTGCGCATCATCGCCTGCTCGCGGCTGCTGGTCCGGCGCTGTCAGCAGAAAGGCGACAGAGACCGTATGACGACGTGGATCGCGCCCTGGCGCCGAATATACGCCAACAAGCCTTGCGACATCGGCTTCAATGCCGGTCTCCTCCTTCAGTTCGCGGCGCACAGCCTCCTCCACCGTTTCACCGCAGTCCACGAAGCCACCCGGCAAAGCAAATCGTCCCTGAAAGGGAGGGTTCTTCCTGCGTATCAGCAGCAATCGTCCTTGCTTGTCGAACACGACTGCATCCACTGTCAGCAGCGGTGTTTCCGGGCCCTTGCCTTCCACGTATTGAATCCTTGCAGGCTTCGCGCGAGACGGGATGGTGCATGTCGCATTGACACGTGTCATCCCCTGCACCAGAAGACATTTCAGATAGCATAGAACGGGATCGCCGGATGCCTTCGACATCAAGATATCCCCTTATTGCCCTTGGGGTTGGGCTGGCATTGCTGCTCTTCTACCTTGTGAACCAACCTGGTGGATCGGGTTCGGGCCCAAGCGAAAAGAGTGTTGGGCTGGGCCCGGAGATCGCCGCATTTTCACTTGTTGACCAGATGGGCACCCCGATCTCGAAGAAAGACGTGCTTGGCAAGCCGGCTGTGCTGTTTTTCGGTTTCACCTACTGTCCGGATGTATGCCCAACCACGCTTGCGTCCATGACGTCCTATCTGCAGCAGCTGGGACCTGACGCGGACCGGATCGGCGCATTCTTCATCAGTGTGGATCCCGAGCGGGACACAGCCGATGTGCTGCAATCCTACCTTTCTTCCTATGATCCCCGCATTCGCGGGATCACCGGTGATCTTGCCGAGATCGAGAAGCTGACGAAGTCGCTCGGGATCTACCACAAGAAGGTCGACACTGGCGGTGGCTCATACACCGTTGATCACAGTGCGCTGATCATCCAGCTGGATGCGAACGGGCGTTTCTTTGGGACGATTGCCTATGAAGAGGCGCCGCAGGTGGCTCTGGAGAAGCTGAGACGCCTGGCGGCGGAAGGTTATCGCTGATCCATGTTCGTGCGGGTAAATGGACAGCGGCTCTTTTTCGATACGGTTGGTTCGCAGTTGGCCTGTGACGTCGACCGCATGCGCATGCGTCGCACGCTGCTGGTGCTGCATGGAGGGCCAGGGTTCGATCATAGCGGTTTGCGGCCTGTCTTCGACAGTCTCGCTGATGTTGTACAGGTCATCTATCTGGACCACCGCGGCAACGGACGCAGCGTGCCGAGTGATCCGGACAGCTGGACGCTTGCGCAATGGGGCGACGATATTGCTGGTTTCTGTGATGCGCTTGGAATAGCGCAGCCAATCGTGCTCGGGCAGTCGTTCGGTGGCATGGTCGCGCAGGCCTACGCGATCCGGCATCCGGGTCATGCAGGCGCGCTGGTCCTGTCCAGCACTGCAGCACGCATGGATCTGGATGCCAGTATCGCGTGGTTCGAGGAGAAGGCCGGGCGCGACACGCGCGATATCGCGTTTCGCTTCTGGACCATAGGTGATGACGCGGCTTTTGCCGATTATCTTCGCGTTTGCATGCCGCTCTACAACACGACACAGCCAACGGATGGGCAGCGCGCCCGCGCACGCGCCATCGTACGTCCCGAGGTGTTTCGCCACTTCTCTTTGCCTGGTCGCGAGCTCAGGCAGATGGATTTCCGTTCGGATTTGTGTCGCGTCCGATGTCCGGTCCTGGTGATCACTGGTGCGGTGGATCCGATTACGCCACCTCACCTTTCGGAAGAGATCCTTGATGCCCTGCAACCGGGGATTGGCCGGCTGGTATGCTTCGAAGGATGCGGCCACGGACCATTTCGTGATGATCCACAATCGGTGCTTGAAGAGATCCGACGCTTTATCGCTCTTGTCCCTGGACCTACCGATGCGTAACAGCAGTCGTGCTGGTTAATCGCACTGCGCTGCGTTGTCGAGCGCATCGCGGATTCAACGCATAATTGAAAGCTCAGAAAACGCTCGGTGACGGCGTGATTTCGTGTAGTGCAACGACGATATTTTTCATACTAAGTGAGTAGCGGTGACGTCTCCTCCGGGGTAGCAGGGACGCACCTTCTGGATCTTTTTTGAACGCGTCGGGGGTAGTGGTGGAGAATGCGGTCATCTGGCTTGTCGACTCGCAGCCTCTGCTGCGCGCGGGTTTGAGGGCCCAGCTTGACGGGCGCGGTTTTCAGGTCGGCCTGGAAGCATCGAGCATTGAAGATGCGGCGTTGATGGTTCAGCGCGGGGAGCGCGCTCAGCTTGTGGTGGTCGAGTATGGGATCGGTGGTGCTGGCGTGCAGCGCCTCAAATCCATGATGCCGCAGGTCCGCATTGTGGTGCTTTCGGATGCGGCCGAGCTTGTCTATCTGTCAGAAATGTTCGGCGCGGGTGCGGATGGTTTCATGCTGAAGAGCATCTCGCCACCTGCACTTGTCGAGGCGCTGAAGCTTGTGATGCTGGGCGAGAAGGTTTTCCCGAGTGTTCTGACCAATTTTCTGGGGTCGCTTCAGGCGCAGCAGTCAGTAGCCCCCGTTGATCGTGTTCGCGTAGGTGATGTCGCTCTTTCACAGAGAGAGCTTGAAATCATTCGCAGCCTTGCTGACGGGCACACCAACAAGTCGATTGCGAAGGCGCTTTCCATCACGGAGGCGACGGTCAAGGTTCATATCAAGACCGTGCTGCGCAAGCTGGGTGCCACCAACCGCACGCAGGTTGCGATCTGGGCGGTCCAGCATGGCCTCAATAATGGTGGAAACGGCTATCGGGGCCGGTGACGTTCAGCTGTTCCTGTCTTCGCGATTGACGCCATCGAATTGCAGGATGAAGTCCGCGCCGAAAGCAAGGCTCGGTGTCTGGAACCCTGGCTTGAACTCTCCATTTGCGACCCGACGTGCGATCTCAAGTCCGGTGTAGGCTGTCAGTGTATAGCCCTCCGGTGTTCGCAGCCTTGTGCTGATGCTTTCGTTCCTGTCGTTGCGGGCGACACCGATGAGGATGGCTTCGCCGTTGCGCCTCTCCTCGTCTGTGGGGCCTTCAGGCTGCTTGTCGACTTGTCGCTTCAAGATGGATTGCATGAAGCTCATGCCCAGGAGGTATTTTATCATCGCCGGCATACGGGTCATCTGCGCCAGCTGCGGTACGGCCTCGAAATGCACTTCGATGTTCGGGATGCGCGTCGAGTGCCACGCCGTCGAGATGTCGCCCCAGCTGACCGCAAATGTCTGCGTGAGGCCCTTGCCGAAGTCGCAGTGATCTTCATGAATGCCTTCCAGGGTTTCGATATTGCCAGACTTTCGGTAGCGCGTACCCTTTGCGATGCCCTCTACCATCGTCTTGGCCGTGCCGCGCGATACCGAAGACAATCCGCCGATGTAGATCTTGAGGTCTTTCGCGTCTGGCATTCTTTGCTTCATGTGAGCGGCAAGGCAGTCTGACGGGACGACATCAAAGCCCACGCCCGGAAGCAACATGATGCCGGCGAGGCGCGCTTCTCCGTCGCGTGCCGCAAGAGCCTCGAAGACTTCGATCTCGCCCGTTATGTCGAGGTAGTGGGTGTTGGTGCGGATGCATGCGTCGGCCATCTGGCGCGATGTTGCCGAAAAGGGGCCTGCGATGTGCAGCACCACGGCAACTTCCGCGAGGGCGGCCTCGAGGCTGGCGGTGTCGGCCAAGTCAAACGCGCGCCAGTCAAATCCCAATTCCTCGGCCAGAGGGCGCAGTTTCGCCTCGTTGCGGCCTGCCAGTATCGGTGAAAGACCCAGGTTTTTGGCGGTTCTGGAGGTCAATTTCCCTGTATAACCTGTGGCACCATAGATCAGGATCCGGCCATCTCTCGGCATTGCGATGTTTCCTCCAGCGCTGGTATCCTGCGTCCGCTGACCGTCTTTGCGTCTTGAGGCGCAGCAACGGCTCTATATGGGGATGGAATGCTGATTCGTGCAATGATCAAACGCGGGCGGTGGCGTGTTCTGTTGCCCAGCCTCATTGCGCTGTTGGCCGTCAGCAGTGGGGCATATGCGCAAAGTGCTGATCCTGCGCGTGCATTCAGCAATTGCAAAGGCGGAGCTGGTATCTGGAGCGACCTTCGCCTGTCTGCCTGCAGCGACCTGATCAAGTCGGGCAAGTATAGCGGCGGCGAGTTGGCGCGAATCCATTACTTTCGGGGCAATGCCCGGATGATGCAGAGCGACTATCGCGGTGCCATCGACGATTTCAATCTGTCCCTCAAGCTTGGCGCCGGAAATGCCGAGGCCTTGCACGAGCGTTGCTGGGCGAGGGCGGTTCTGAACAAGGAGCTCGAGGAAGCTCTTGCGGACTGCAACGAGGCCTTGCGACTGAAGCCCAACGATGCCGAAATGCTTGGTGGGCGAGGGTTTCTCTATCTACGGCTTGGGTTCTTCAAGACATCCATCCTGGATTATTCGGCGGCCATCGAGGGGATGCCCAACGAGGCTCGCTTTCACTATGGCCGTGGCATGGCAAAACAGGGCCTTGGTGATGAAGACGGGGCAGATGCCGATTTTCTGACCGCCCGCGCGCTTGATCCAAAGATTGATGCGGTATTCGAGCGTCTTGACGATGCTGCAGGTGGCAAGGGTCTTTGGGGCACGATCGCCGGTTATTGGCGCGCGGTCATGAAATGGGTCTACTGACAGTCCCGAATTGTCTGGGACGCAAGGTACCAGGTCTGGCGACTTGGGCTGTGATGGGAAGGGGTTATCAATGATCACGTTGACGGTGAATGGGCAGGCGCATAGCGTCGATGCCGAAGAGGGCATGCCCCTGCTGTGGGTCATACGGGACATCCTCAATTTTACTGGCACCAAGTATGGCTGTGGTGTCGGTGCTTGCGGCGCGTGTACGGTGCTGGTCGATGGCGAGGCGGTGCGCAGTTGTTCGCTGCCTGCCGAGCTTGCGCAAGGCAGGTCCGTCACGACGATCGAGGGTTTGGCCGAAGGTGGGACGTTGCACAAGGTGCAGCAGGCGTGGATCGATGCGCAGGCGCCGCAGTGCGGATTTTGCCAATCCGGGCAGATCATGGCAGCCGCTGCCTTGCTGAAGAGCAAGCCGCAGCCTACGGATGCGGATATCGACGCTGCCATGACGAATATCTGCCGATGCGGCGCATATGAACAGATTCGTGCGGCCATCCATGCTGCGGCCAAGGCCTGAGGGGGAGCGGACCATGGGAAAGATCACGCGCAGGCTTATGATGTTTGGTGGCGCCGCCGTTGCTGGAGGTGGACTTTTGGTGGGCTATGCCCTGCTGCCCTGGCAGACCATCGATCGGGCCCGAAAGATTGCAGGCAAGCCAGGCGAGACCCTGCTTGCCGCGTGGGTGCGGATCGGAAAGGACAACAGTGTCACCGTCATTGTTCCCCATTCCGAGATGGGGCAGGGCGTGCATACCTCGCTGCCCATGATGCTGGCCGAGGAGCTTGATGCCGATTGGTCGCTGGTGCGCATGGAACAGGCGCCGGCCGATATGGCTTTCGCGAACCAGGGGCTGGCACGTGGGTTTATGCTGGACATGACGGGTTCGGCGCCAAGGTTTCTGTCGGGACCAGTTGACTTCATGTCACGCAAGACGGCTGAGGCCATGAACCTGCAAGTCACAGGTGGCAGTACGTCCGTGCGTTGGACCGGCGTCGAGGGGATGCGCCGCACGGGCGCTGCGGCGCGGCTGATGCTGGTCAAGGCTGCGGCGGTGGCCTGGGGCGTGGATGAAGCCTCCATCACGACGGGTGGAAGCCGGCTGACGCATGCCGCGAGCGGCAAAAGTGCGACCTATGGTGAGATGGCGGAAGCGGCCGCGAGCCAGAACGTTCCGGTCGATTGCCCGCTCAAAGCCAAAAAGGACTACAAAATCGTTGGCAAGCCCATTCAGCGTTTTGACATTCCCGCCAAGGTGGATGGTCGCGCGAAGTACGGCATCGATATTCGCCTTCCGGGTATGCGGTTTGCTGCGATTGGTGCGTGTCCCGTGTTCGGTGGCAGGCTCAAGTCGGTAGATGAGGCACCAGCCCTCGCCATGAAGGGTGTCAGCCAGGTCGTGAAGCTGGACAATGCGGTTGTTGTCGTGGCTGACAATACCTGGAGAGCCAAGCAGGCCCTTGCTGCCCTGTCGCCTCTTTGGGACGAGGGCGCAAATGCGTCGGTGTCATCACAGTCCATCATTGCAGGCATGGATGCTGCGTTGGCGAAGCCTGACCTCACGGAAGAGTATGCGATCGGTGACGTCGATGCTGCTTTCAAGGGGGCCAGCAAGATTGTCGAAGCACGCTACGAGGTTCCTTACCTGTCCCATGCGCCGATGGAGGTCATGAACACCACTGTTCATCTGGAAGGTGACAAGCTCAGCGTCTGGGGCGGTTACCAGGATGGCTTGAGCGCGCGTGTGCTGGCCGCGAAGGTTGCCGGATTGCCGATCGAGAATGTCACGTTGCATCATGCGGCCATGGGTGGGGGCTTTGGCCGGCGC
>CAZABH010000017.1:0-11808 GCA_964483585.1 uncultured Flavobacteriaceae bacterium | reverse complement strand
ATGGTGCTGCGCGTGTGCATCGGATCTGGAGTGCCGTTGATCCCGGCGAGGTGATCAATCCGGCTACTTTCGAAGCGCAGATCCAGGGTGGCGCGGTCTATGGCCTGTCCGCGGCCCTTCATGGTGCCATCACGATCGAGCAAGGTCGGGTCGTCGAGCAGAACTTCCCTGACTACGAGGTGGTACGCATGGCCGAGGCGCCCCGACATGAGGTCAAGGTCATCGAGTCCGGTGCGCGTACTGGCGGTGCAGGCGAGCCTGGAACTGCGCCCATCGCTGCAGCTGTCGGCAATGCCTTGTTCGCCCTGATTTCGCAGCGGGTGCGCGCTTTGCCGTTCCGTCTGGCGAAGCTGCAACTGGAATAGAGGACCTGATCTGGAGGGTCCTGAGGCCTGCCCGCGTCAGTCGGGCAGGCAGGCGTCATGCAGGGCAAGCTCTTGGCGGAAGCGCATCTGCATGCGCCGCCGCAGGGTGTCGGATGGCAGCTTGCTGATGTCTTCCCGCAGCATGTCGGTCAGGATGGCGTGCACAAGAAGGTGGGATTCGTTGGCACAGCGACCGGCCATAATGGCCTCGCGGCAGAGTTCCGGCCCCAGGGCCACAAGGCCTGCAAATCCCATCTTGCATCCTCCAATTGTCGTCGCGTAACCGGCGCGGTCTGTTGTCGTCGTCGATGATACGGTGCCATGGATGATGCCCGATGTCCTGCGGAAGTTCCGGGGACGGTTGTCAAAGTCTCAAGCAGATGTCTTCATTGCTGTCGATCGCTTCTGTGTCCCTCCTCGCCTTCGTCCACCAGCGCTGATCCTGAGTGGGCTGCCAGTTTGCGTGCCCGGTTTCGGGCCAGCATGTTCAGCAATTCGACCGTGGCCGAAAATGCCATGGCGGCATAGATGTATCCTTTTGGCACATGGGCACCGAAGCCTTCGGCGATCAGAGTGGTGCCGATCATCAACAGGAATGCGAGCGCCAGCATCACGATCGTCGGGTTCGCGTTGATGAAATTGGCCATGGGTGTTGCGGCCACAAGCATCACGGCCACCGTAACGAGGACGGCGATCACCATGATGGGCACGTGCTCGGTCATGCCCACGGCCGTGATGATGCTGTCCACCGAGAAGACCAGGTCCAGGATCAGGATCTGGATGATCGCGGCCGAAAAGCCAACAGAGGCAGCCTTCTTGCTGAACATGGCTGGGTGGGGTGTCGGGTCTACGTTGTGATGGATTTCCTTTGTTGCCTTCCAGACCAGAAAGAGGCCGCCTGCTATCAGGATCAGATCCCGCCACGAGAGTCCCTGTCCGAAGATTTCAATGACGGGTTGCGTCATTTGGACGATGAGCGCGATCGTACCCAGCAGAATGAGGCGCAGGGCGAGTGCGCAGGCGATTCCGATGCGACGGGCCCGCTCGCGCTGATCGACCGGAAGCTTGTTCGTCAGGATCGATATGAAGATCAGATTGTCGATGCCAAGAACGACCTCCATGGCGATCAGGGTCACCAGGGCAGCCCAGGCCGCCGGGTCGGCGGCGAGGGCTGCAAGGTACTCAATCATGAAGGTTCTCCGGTTCTCGTGTGTGTAATGTGTTTACCAATTCGGACGAGGCTCGCCCAGTGGTGGCGCTTTTCGGTCGCTACCTGAAATTGATCTGGCGCTGTGGCTTCGTCTGTCGGGGCATGTGCGAATGGACCGGAGACGTTATGTGCTTGCGCCATCCACAATTACATTCCTGCATGTGAATTGTTCGCCCAAGACACGGTAGGCGAGCATCGTGCGATCACCATCCCTTGGTGGCGAAACTGACACGCATCGCGCGAATTGCTGGACGGTCCGTTGATCTTCTTTGGGGAAAGATCAAAATGATCATGCGTCGGTTCGCTTGGATGGTGTGGGGATGCCGCCAATCGACCGACTGACCGCCAAGGCGCCACTGACACGCGCGCCACAAGCGGGGGGCGCGGGCTCTCTAGTGGACTTTCGGCCGGATCCGTCACCAGCGAAATCCGATTTATCCGAACCACTAGGAGCCCGCAGTTTTTTGTCCCGCCATTACTGACGTTTCGTGTCCAGGTTACATGCGCGTCCACCCCTGAATTGTAGAGGCTTTCATCCGGGTTTCTTCTGCCGGAGGCGTGTCCGTTCCCTGAACCTTCTTTGTGCATGCGTCACGGACGATGCACTGATGGTTCTTTAATCGGATTTCATTCCTGTTGTCACGCGCAACGTGTCACCGAAGCCTCCAATCTTCTCATGCTCGGACTTGCGTCACATACAAGTGACACAGTGCATCAACGGCGTTGCTCCCGCTTCCCTTGGGTGGTGCAACGCAAATCCCTAATTCGCTTCGTGCAAAGTATTGTGACGGCCGAGAGCCTGACTTGCGGGACATACCCTGTTGCATGCGTATCGGGACGCGAATCCGTGTCGAGACATTCGGCTTCCTTGCGGATGTGGTGCACGCCTCGCGACCTTCTCGCCCGCGAGGCGTAATTCGCTCAGCGATTGCCGGGTCGCCTTCGCATTTCCTCGATTGTGACAAGTCCGTCTGCGTTTCGATCAGCGCGCATGACCATCGCGCGGGTCCGGCCACCGAATTCGTCTGGTGTTATGGCTCCGTCCATATTCCAGTCCCCATAGCGTAGCGTGTCGATATTGTCCCTGTCTGAGATGTCAGTGGGGGGCTTGCGCGGATCCAGTCCTTCGGCTCTGGCTTTTGCGCGCCAGGCTTCGATCCTTGCAGTGCGTTCAGCGCGACGTTTTTCACCGTGGTGCTGGATCTCTGCAGCATCAAGTCGCCCATCACCATTGGTGTCGACGGCCCGGAATTCAGCTGCGAGGGCGCCGTCGACTTCAGGGCGCGTGATGCGGCTGTCGCGATTGGTGTCGTATTTGACGAGCCTTGCCTCGCTTGAGCTGCCTGCGCGTGTGTTGGCCGGATTGCGTCCCGTGCCGTCCGTCAACGTCGAATAGCCGAAGGCTGCTGCTGCTGTTACTGCGATTGTACCGACAACAAGTCCCGTCCACGCGATGTTGGCCATGGTCTGTCTCTCCCGTTTGTGTGGTGCCTATCTGGCGTCTGCCGCCCATCGTTGCGCGGCGGGCGGATGGATGCGGGCCAGAATGGATTTTTTTGTGGCAGGATTGCCCAGAGTTTGTCGCAACATTTACCTGCCGATAGTCCTCGCGCGACTGTTGTTGCATGTTTGTGGCAGTCGGAATTCATCTTTGTCGTAGAACATGAACTCGTCTCTTTGTTGACATATTCACGCACGCAACTTGCGCGCAGGCTTAGGTCCTTCAGCGAGTGTGACGTCCCATGTCAGAGAAGATTCCAAATGTGCTGGTTGTCGATGACGCACGCGAGGTGCGGGAGACACTGGTGCGATACCTGCAGAAAAATGGCTTGCGTGCGCTGGGCGCCGAGAGTGCGGTGTCCGCCCGCAAGCTGATGCGCACGAATGTATTCGACCTTGTCCTTCTGGACATCATGATGCCGGGTGAGGACGGGCTTGTGTTTTGCCGCTATCTCCGTGATGCGCTGGATTTGCCCGTGATCTTCCTGTCGGGAAAGGCTGATGACATCGATCGCGTCGTGGGGCTTGAGCTCGGAGCAGACGACTATATCGTCAAACCCTTCAACCCGCGTGAGCTGCTGGCACGGGTCGCGGCTGTGTTGCGTCGGGTTGATGCATTGCCCCCGCGCCTCAAGGCGCGTCCGCAGCCCCGCATCCGCTTTGATCGCTGGATCCTGGACGGGGTACGACGCGAGCTCATCGATGAGAGCGGCACCGGGATCGCGCTTTCAGCAGGCGAGTATGCATTGCTTACCGTCTTCCTGGACCGGCCCAAGGTGACGCTGCGGCGTGAGGATCTTCTGAGCCTGACTACGGGGCGTGACGCGTTGCCCTATGACCGGTCGATCGACAACGCGATCATGCGGCTGCGGCGCAAGCTTGAGGTGCGGCCCCGCTGCCCCCGGATCATCCAGACGATCTGGGGCGGAGGCTACATGTTCGCTGCGGAGCCAGTGACGATTTGAGGCGTTTGTCTTTTCCGCTCTGGCTTGAGGTCTCTGCAGGTGTTCTGCTTGTCCTGCTGATATCGAACGGGCTGACGCTTGTCATTGCCGAGCAGCGGCGGGTGGCAGCCGTCGGTGCCGAGCGGCTGCAGGCGCTCGAGGATCGCATGGGTGCCTTTCTTGCGCTCTATGGGCGCCTCTCACCGCGCGACAGGGAAGCGCTCCAGACGCTGGCTGGCACGCAGTATGAGCGACTCGGCGTTGCGCGTTCGCCGCGTGTGGCGGCTGACAGCGACCGCGATTATCGGCTTGAGGATCGCCTGCGGCGGGCCCTGTCTCTTGATGTGTCGGTCGATGTGCGGCTGATGAAGCGGGGGCGACCTGGAATGCGCTTGTTTGGACGGCGTCATGCCGGATCCTTTGAGCGCTATGCCGTTGCTGTGGCGCTTGAAGATGGCCGTTGGCTGAATGGTGAGTTTTACTGGCCGATTGGCTCGTCGCTGTGGCCGGGGATATTGCTTGCAGGACTTGTGTCAGCGGTACTGCTGGTTGCTCTGAGTTTTTGGATCGCGCGCAGGCTTGCGCGGCCTTTGAGCGAGCTCGCTCTTGCAGCGCAAAGCGTGCAGAATGGCGAGTCTGTTCGGCCCGTGCGTGCAACAGGTCCGGCGGTGCTGCACAATGCGGTCGACGAGTTCAATCGGATGCTGCAGTGCCTGTTGCCGCTGGTGGATACCCAGAAGACGGTTCTGGCCAGCGTAGGGCATGACCTGCGCTCGCCACTCACGGCGCTCCGGCTGAAGAGCGAGTTCATCGATGATGAGGTGCTTCGCCATTCGGTGTCTGGCTGTATCGACGAGATTCAGTCGTTGACCGAGGCGGCGCTGCAGGTTGCGCGCGGACGTGTGGGCAGCGAGGTCAGGCAGTTCGTGGATCTCACTGCGCTGGTCTCAAACGTGTGTCAGGATCTGCGCGATCTCGGAGGTGCTGCAAGCTTCGTTCCGGGCGATGGGATCAGTGCATGGTGCCGACCAGATGAGGTGCGGCGTGCGATCCGCAATCTTGTCGAGAATGCGCTGAAGCATGCAGGCTCTGCCCATGTGACGGCTGTGTCATGTGGGAACGTTGTGCGCGTCATCATCGATGACGAGGGGCCAGGCCTGCCCGAGGATATGCTCGAGCAAGTCTTCCTGCCGTTCAACCGCTTTGCAGCTGAGGGTGTTGCCGGGTGCGGACTTGGCCTCACGCTTGCGCGTGTGACGGCGCGTTCGCATGGCGGGGACGTGGATCTTTGCAACCGGGACGAAGGCGGCCTGCGTGCTGTTTTCTGGCTTCCCGCGCGGCCTTGACGGCGAACTAGAAGGCGCGCCAGTGGCCTTCCTCGCGGAGCTTGTCGATGAAGCTCTGCTCGTAGGCCTCTTCAGGCGCGCTGCGCACCAGACGGTCCATCGTGTGTGCGTCGGCTCCCACAAGGATGCGCCACTTCTCGTCGCGTACGCCGTTGAGGATAATGGTGGCTGCTTCGCCGGCGGTGGTGGGCGCATTGGTCTCGAACTGGCGCCCCATTTCGGCGATCATCTGGCTGATCTGCAGATCGGTCATCGCATCGACGGGGAAGCCCATGGCTTTCAGGCCCTTGCGCGCATCGGCGATTTCGGTTGCGCTCATCTGCTCTGCGTCATGGCCTGTCAGGATCCGGCGGGAGTTCGTCATGATCGATGTGCCGATGTGGCCGGGCATAACCAGCGAGCACTTCACATGGGGTGCGTTCAGTCGCAGGTCGTTGATGAGGCCTTCGGTGAAGCCCTTCACGGCGAACTTGGCGGCTGGATAGGCCGTGTGTGCGCGGGCAGGCCCGAGCGAGGCCCAAAAGCCGTTGACGCTGGAGGTGTTGACGATGTGGCCCTCGGAGGCCTTGAGTATCATGTCGATGAAAGCGCGCGTCGTGTAGTAGACGCCGTACCAGCATACATTGAAGGTCTTCTCCCACTCGTCCCGCGGCGAGTTGATGAAGCTTGGACCGCCACCGATGCCGGCGTTGTTGAACAGCAGGTGGATGTGGTCGGTGTCGAGCTGGCGCGCGACGGCGTCGCGGAATGCAAGGATCTGGGGTTCGTCAGCCACGTCGGCCACGAAGGTCATCACGCGTGTCCCCTGAGGAGCGGCCGCCTGACATTGCCGCTGCGTCTCGGCCATGTTTTCTGCCGAGACGTCGCACATGGCGACGGAGCAACCCTCGGCCACAAGTTGCTTGGCCAGTTCCCGGCCCATGCCAGTGCCGCCGCCCGTGATCACGGCAATTTTACCTGCGAAGTCTTTCATGTGAATTTCTCCCTGTGCGCGCAGAATAACAGGCCGTGCACGCAGCGCCAGCCCTTGTCTTAACGATGAGAGGTGATTGAGTATTCCGTTGACGCTGCTAAGTTGCGCCGTCCTTCTTTCCTGTCCATGAGGAAACCCCCCCGATGTTCCGCAAGTTCCTGGTTTCGGCTGTATTCGTGGCTGCATCCGTCACAGCTGCCGTCCCGGCCTTCGCAGCAAAGCCTGCGCCTGTGAGCGAGCTCGTGAAGCTTGTCGATATTCCGTACAATGAGTTCACGCTGGACAATGGTCTGCGCGTGATCGTACACGAGGATCGGAAGGCTCCGATCATTGCGGTTTCCGTCTGGTATGGTGTCGGCTCTAAGCACGAACCCAAGGGCATGACGGGGTTTGCCCACCTGTTTGAACATCTGATGTTCAATGGCTCGGAGAACGCGCCCGGTGATTATTTCGGGCCGCTGCAGCAGGTCGGTGCGACTGACTTCAACGGCACCACGTGGCTGGACAGAACCAATTACTTCCAGAACGTACCGACCGGCGCGATCGAGCTGGCGTTGTTCCTCGAGAGCGACCGCATGGGCTATCTGCTCGGTGCCGTGACGCAGGAGAAGCTCACCAACCAGATCGGCGTCGTACAAAACGAGAAGCGCCAGGGCGATAACCAGCCTTATGGCCTGGTCCGCTATGCGCAGCAGGAGAACCTGTTTCCGCCCGGGCATCCCTACCATCACTCGACCATCGGTTCGATGGAAGATATCGGGAATGCCAAGCTTGATGACGTGAAGCAGTGGTTCATCGATAATTACGGACCGAACAACGCTGTGGTTGTTCTTGCGGGTGACATCGATGCGGTGACTGCCAGGCCGCTGGTGGAAAAGTATTTTGGTGCTATCCCTCGCGGGAAGCCCTTGCGCGACATTGATGCTCCCTTGCCGACCCTGGCCGCGCCGAAGAGCGAGGTCATGAAGGATCGCGTTGCCACGACGCGCGTCTATCGCATGTGGACTGCGCCCGGCCTGAACGACAAGGACGCAGTGGCTTTGCAGGCGGCGGGTACGGTTCTGGGGGGCTTGTCAAGCTCGCGCCTTGATAACACCCTTGTCCGTGACGAGAAGATCGCCGTACGCGTGTCGGCGAACGTGTTGCCATTCCAGTTGGCCAGTATCGTCACCATCAGCGCGGACGTGAAGCCTGGCGTGGATGCGGCGCTGGTCGAAAAGCGCCTCGACGAGGTGATTGCTCAGTTCATCAAGGAAGGGCCTTCCAATGATGAGCTCGAGCGTGCCAAGACGGTTGCGATCTCGGCGACCATTCGCGGACTTGAAGCCGTCGGTGGTTTCGGCGGCAAGGCTGTGGCACTTGCGGAGGGGGCGCTCTACTCCAATGATCCTGGCTTCTACAAGAAGGACCTCGAGCGGTGGGCTGCGCTGAAGCCTGCCACCGTGAAAGCCAGCGTGAAGAAGTGGCTGTCGCGCCCGGTCTATGCGCTGAAGGTCGAGCCGGGTGAGCGCACTGAGACGGGTGCCGAGCGCGGCGGCGATCCTGGCCTGAAGGTGTCGGACGTGCAGGGTCCGTCGTTCTACAAGGATCCGTCGCTGGGTGACGAGCTGCTTGCGCCGCTTTCGGCAATCGACCGCTCGAAATTCCCGGAGGTGGGGACGCTCGCGCCACTCGACTTCCCGATGATCGAGCGTGCGAAGCTGTCGAATGGCATGGAGGTCGTCTTTGCACAACGCAAGGCTGTTCCTGTTCTGCAGGTTTCGCTCGAGTTTGATGCTGGCTTTGCAGCCGATCCAAAGGATGCGCTGGGCACGCAGTCGTTGATGCTGCAGCTGCTTTCGGAAGGCACCCTGTCACGCAACAGCGTGCAGATTGCCGAGGAGAGCGAGCGGCTTGGCGCCTTCATCGGAACAGGCGGGTCGCTTGATCGCACATCCGTTTCGCTGAACGCGTTGTCGACCAATCTTCAGCCTTCACTCGATCTGTTCGCGGATGTGGTTCGCAATCCGAAGTTCGATGCTTCCGAGGTCGAGCGCCTGCGCGGGCAGCAGCTGGCGAGCATTGCGTCGGAGCTCAATAATCCGAACGCGATCGCCTCGCGCACGCTGTGGCCGTTGCTCTATGGCAAGGACCATCCTTATGGCGTGCCGCCCTCCGGTACCGGAGACGCTGCTGTCGTCCAGGCTCTGACACGGGACCAGCTGGCGGCCTTCCATGCTCAGTGGCTGAGGCCTGACAACGGGCGTTTCTTCGTGGTGGGCGATGCGACGTTGGCTCAGGTGGTTGCCGCGCTCGAAAAGAGCTTTGGTGATTGGAAGGCGCCAGCCACGCCGTTGTCCGTGAAGTCGTTTGCTGTTGCCTCGCCGAAGGTAAAGTCGCGCATCGTGCTTGTGGATCGCCCCAAGTCGCCACAGTCGGTGATTACAGGTGCGCAGTTGCTCGATGCGAAGGGCAGGGATGACCTGGTCGTCCTGAGGGCTGCCAACGAGGTCTTCGGTGGCAGCTTCCTCTCCCGCATCAACATGAACCTGCGCGAAACGAAGGGTTGGTCCTATGGCGTGCGCAGCTCGGTGCTGGGGCCGCTCGAGAGTGCGCCGTTCAACATCTCTGCGCCGGTGCAGGCCGATCGCACGGGCGACTCCGTCAAGGAGCTGCTGTCCGACTTGAAGGCTTTCCTTGGGACCAAGGGCGTAACTGCCGAGGAGTTGCAGCGCACGGTGAACGGGAATGTTCGCGGGCTGCCTGGCCGCTTTGAGACCTCGGGTGCTGTGCTTGGTGGATTGCAGACGATCGTGAATTATGGGCGGTCGGACGATTACTTCGAGACCCTGGCTGCACGCTACCAGGCATTGAAGGCGTCTGACCTCGATAATGCTGCACGTGCGAAGCTCGATCCTTCGAAGATCCTTTGGGTGATCGTGGGTGATGCTTCGGTGGTGAAGCCGCAGCTTGACCAGCTGAAGCTGCCCGTCGAGGTGGTCCAGGCGCCTGCCATGAAATAGTCTGTACCCTTTCACACGCTTTGAGGGGCGCGGCGGGTTTTCCCTCTGCGCCCTTCTTGCGTTCAGGTTGCACGGCTCTGCAGAACCTCTATCGTGGCCCCTTGTCTAACGAGGCGCGGGGAGAGAAGGGTGCATGGCTGAGGTTTCAAGCGCGCAGGCTGCATCAGGCCCGCGGATCGAGCTTCCCGAGGAGATTCGGCGCAAGCGAACCTGGGTGCTGATCCTTCTGACGATCGCCTATACGTCGAGCTATCTCGACCGCACGATCATCGGGGCGGTGGCCGAGCATATCAAGCGGGACCTTGACCTGTCGGATACGCAGCTTGGGCTTCTGACCGGATTTGCCTTTGCCGTTTTCTATGCGACGCTGGGTATTCCGCTTGCTGTCCTTTCTGATCGCATGAACCGCCGCAATATCGTGGCGGCGGCGGTGACGGTCTGGAGCGTCATGACCGTGTTCTGCGGTCTTGCGGCCAACTATGTGCAGTTGCTGCTGGCGCGGATTGGAGTTGGCATCGGCGAAGCCGGCTCCTCGCCTCAGTCTCACTCCATGATTGCAGACCTCTATGCGCCTCACGAGCGTTCGCGTGCGCTGGGTTTCTATGCGCTTGGTGTCTATGCCGGGGGCATGCTCGGGTTCCTGATCGGGGCGCCCTTGGCCGAGGTTTGGGGTTGGCGCTCGGTGTTCTTCATTGCGGGTCTCCCGGGCTTGCTGATTGCACTTCTGATCTGGCTCACGATCGATGAGCCCCAGCGCGGTCTTGCCGATGGGCGGGCGCACGAGCCGGTCAAGGCGCCAACGCTGGCCGAAGCCATTGACGGAATGCTCAAGGGGTTTGTCTTCATCTGGACGTCGAAGGCCTGTCGGCATGTGATCATCGGGCTTACCTTGACGGGCTTGATTGGTTATGGCGGGGTCATGTTCGCCGCCTCTTTTCTCAAGCGCACGCATGGCATTTCAGGCCTCGAGATCGGCTTGATCCTGGGCCCGATCGTCGGCGTGCTTGGGGGCGCGGGGGCGCTGCTGGGCGGTTGGCTTGCCGATCGCTTGGCTGCCAAGGATCGGCGTTGGAACGCGTGGATCATTGCGGTTGCGAAGCTGATAGCGGCGCCTCTGGTGGTCGCCTTCTACCTGACCGATGATTTCGCGTTTGCGCTGGTCTTCTATCTGCCTGCAACCGTGCTTGGTGCGTTTTACCTGGGCCCCAGCTTCGCGATGGTTCAAAGTCTGGCACCGCTGGCCATGCGCTCGACGGCATCGGCGATCATGTTGTTCATCCTGAACCTGATTGCGCTGGGGCTTGGGCCGCTGACTGTGGGTATCCTGAGCGATCTTCTCAGGCCGTCATTCGGGATGGATTCGCTGCGCTATGCGTTGCTGTCGCTTTCTCTGCTGAATGTGTGGGCGGCCTATCATTATTTTCTGGCTGGGCGGGCCTATGAGAAGGAGACGGCGCAGGCGACAGGTTGAGCCGTTGCCTCTTGCGTCGTGGTGAGGCTAGGGTTCCTGCCAGTTCACGCGGGAACCCTTCATGCGCCACTTTTTGCCTGTGCTTGCTTTTGTCGTTGCCCTTGCGGGCTGTGCCGGCATGAAGACCTTGCCGGATGATCCGCATGCGTGGCTTGAAGACACGCATGGGTCTGCGGCGCTCTCGTGGGTCGAGGCCGAGAACCGGCGGACACTTGCGCGCCTGACGGGCGATGCGCGCTATGATGCGTTTCGACAGGAAGCGTTGCAGATCTTCACGGCGCGGGATCGCATTGCGATGCCCAGTTTCCGTGCGGGTGGTGTCGACAATCTCTGGCAGGATGCGCGCCATCCACAAGGGCTCTGGCGCCATGCGTCGCTGGCGTCATACCGGAGCGGGCGACCTGCGTGGACGACATTGCTGGATCTCGATGCCCTATCGAAAGCCGAAGGAAAAAAGTGGTTCCTGAAGGGCCTCGAGTGCCTCGCCCCGGATGACCGCTTGTGCCTCGTCAATCTTTCCGATGGTGGCGGGGACGCGGTCGAGATCCGCGAGTTCGATACGAAGCTGCGGCGGTTCGTCGATGGCGGGTTCAGGGTGTCGCGCGCCAAGCAATCCATCGACTGGGTCGACAGGGACAGGGTTCTTCTGGCGCGGGCCTTTGACGCCAGCGAAGAGACGACTTCGGGCTATGCTGCTGTCATTCGCGAGGTCAGGCGTGGACAGAAACCGGAAGAGGGTCGCATCGTCTTTCGTGCCGATCCAAAAGATACGATGGTGTCGGCCCGTGTGCTGCGCGGTGTCGATGGTGCCGTCACGGGGCTTGTGGCCGAGCGTCGCGTCAAGTTCTTCGATGTCGAGCTTTACCTGATCGACGGGCCAGCACCTGTGCGACTGGCCCTGCCGACCCATGCCTCGTTGCGCGGTTTCGTTGGTGGGCAGTTGATCTTCACTGTCCAGGATGCGTGGAAGGGGTTCGGGCAGGGGGCGCTGGTTGCG
>CAZABH010000016.1:0-68130 GCA_964483585.1 uncultured Flavobacteriaceae bacterium | reverse complement strand
AGATCATGGAGGCCCACTCGATCTCTGCCGGCCGCGACTATCCCGGCATCGGTCCGGAGCACGCCTGGCTGCACGACATGAAGCGCGTGAAATACGTTTCGGCCACCGACCAGGAGGCGCTCGACGCCTTTCAGCTCTGCGCCCGACAAGAAGGCATTCTCCCCGCGCTCGAGCCCTCGCACGCGCTCGCCTTCACCGGCAAGCTCGCCGCCACGATGCGCAAGGACCAGACCATCCTGATGAACCTCTGCGGCCGCGGCGACAAGGACATCTTCGCCATTGCAGAGCATCTGGGGACCAAGCTGTGAGCCGCATATCCGCCCGCTTCGCCGAACTGAAGAAGCAGAACCGCGCTGGCTTCATCGCCTTCATTTCGGCTGGTGATCCGGATTACGAAACCTCACTCGAGATTTTCCGCGGGCTGCCGGCAGCAGGCGCCGACATCATCGAGCTCGGCATGCCCTTCACCGATCCCATGGCAGAAGGCCCCGCAATCCAGGCCTCCTCACTGCGCGCCCTGCAGGCCGGCCAGACTATGGCGCGAACCCTTCAGATGGTGCGCGAATTCCGGACGGACAACGACACCACGCCGATCGTGCTCATGGGCTACTACAACCCGATTTATGCCTATGGCGTCGAACGTTTCACCGCTGACGCCGCAAACGCTGGCGTAGACGGGCTGATTATCGTCGACCTGCCGCCCGAGGAAGATCACGAGCTCAGGGCACCAGCAGCGCGCGCGGGCCTCGATCTGATCCGCCTTGCGACACCCACGACCGACAGCGCCCGACTGCCAGCGGTCCTCGATGGGGCGACAGGCTTTCTCTACTATGTCTCGATCATGGGTGTGACCGGCACCAAGACGATCGCCACCGACGAGGTTGCAGCCTCCCTCGCACGCATCCGCGCAAAAACCGACCTGCCGGTAGCCGTGGGCTTTGGCATCAAGACCGAAGCAGACGCCGCAAAGGTTGCCAGGATCGCGGATGCCGCCGTCGTTGGTTCTGCTTTAGTGGCTGAAATCAGCCGCTTTTCTGCCGAGGATGGTAAAAATGTCGCGGGGTCGGTAAAAGCTGTGTTAGACTTGTGTCGTCGACTCGCTGGTGCAGCGCACAACGCTCGCGTATGAAGTCGACAAACGGGTTTGCGTTTAGTTAACAGTCGGTAAGTCACGGAATGAACTGGATCACGAATTTCGTTCGTCCGAAGGTCAAGTCGCTCTGGAGCGCCAAACCCGAGACGCCGGATAATCTCTGGCGAAAGTGCCCCGGTTGCCAGGGCATGATCTTCCATCGGGACCTCGACGCAGCGCAGTACGTTTGCATGCACTGCGATCACCACCTGAAGATCAACACCAACGCACGCCTCAAGCTTCTGTTCGATGATGGTCTCTGGGAAGATATCCCGCTTCCGGACGTGCCCATCGACCCACTCAAGTTCAAGGACGAAAAGCGATACGCCGACCGTCTTCGCGAAGCGCGCGCCAAGACCGGCGAAATGGATGCCATCAAGGCAACCCGTGGCCAGATCCAGGGCGTACGCACCACGGTCGCCGTCCAGAGCTTCGACTTCATGGGCGGTTCGCTGGGAATGGCCGTCGGCGAGGGCATCATCGCAGCGATCCGTGCCGCCATCGACCACCGCACACCATTCGTCCTATTCACGGCCTCGGGTGGTGCCCGCATGCAGGAAGGGATCCTGTCCCTCATGCAGATGCCGCGCGTGACCATAGCCATACAAATGCTGCGCGAGGCTGGCCTGCCCTACATCGTCTTCCACACGGACCCGACGACGGGCGGCGTGACGGCATCCTACGCCATGCTGGGCGACATCCACATGGCCGAGCCAGGCGCCCTTATCGGCTTTGCAGGACCCCGCGTGATCGAGAACACGATCCGCCAAAAGCTCCCCGAGGGCTTCCAGCGCTCCGAATACCTGAACGACCACGGCATGGTCGACATGGTGGTCCACCGCCACAAGATGCGCGAGACGCTGGGTCGTACGCTCAAGCTCCTGACCCGCAAGGCCAGCCGCGCTGTTGCCGTCCGGTCAGCCTACGAGGTCGGCCCCTACGCGGTGCCAACAATGCAGGGAGCAGGCTCGCAGGTCATAGACCTGACAAGCCCGAAACAGCCCCTGGCATGACAACGCCTGCCGGCAGCGAACTGGCCAGCGACGCCGTCCTTGCGCGCCTCACGACATTGCACCCCAAACTGATCGACCTGTCGCTCGGGCGCATTGAAACGCTGCTCGAGAAGCTTGGAAGCCCGCACAGGCGCCTGCCGCCTGTCATCCATGTCGCCGGAACCAACGGCAAGGGTTCAACCTGCGCCTTCCTGCGGGCCATCCTCGAGGCCGCAGGCAAACGCGTTCATGTCTACTCATCGCCCCACCTTGTGCGCTTTCACGAGCGCATCCGCCTCGGTGGCAAACTGATCGACGAGGACGAACTCGCAGCCCTTCTGGAGGAATGCGAAGAAAAGAACGCTGGCGCTCCCATCACCTTTTTCGAGATCACCACCGCTGCCGCCATGCTCGCCTTCACGCGCCACAAGGCGGATGCAGTCATCCTCGAAGTGGGCCTGGGTGGCCGCTTCGATGCGACCAACGTGGTTTCGCGCCCCGCAGCCACCATCATCACGCCGGTAGACCTCGACCACCAAACCTATCTGGGATCCACGATCGGCGAGATCGCAGGAGAAAAGGCTGGCATTATCAAGCGCGGAATCGCTTGCATTGTTGGCCCTCAGGCGGACGAGGCACGAGAGGTAATCGAGCAGCGCGCACAAAGCCTCGGCGCACCGCTGACACTGTGGGGTCAGGATTTCATGGCCCATGAGGAACACAAGCGCATGGTCTATCAGGATGACCAGGGTTTGATGGACCTGCCCCTGCCCCGCCTGCCAGGCGCACACCAGATCGTGAACGCAGCCCAGGCCATCGCAGCGCTTCGCCGCTTGCCTGCGATCGACATTCCGGACCGAGCCGTCGAGGACGGGTTGATGAGCGTCGATTGGCCCGCGCGAATGCAGCGCCTGACACGGGGCCCTCTGATTGCCGCCGCACCGAAGGGCGCAGAGGTCTGGCTCGACGGGGCCCACAACCCGCACGGCGCACGCGCACTCGCACATGCCATCGCCGATCTCGAGGACCGCACTTCGCGCCCACTCTACCTGATCTGCGGCATGCTGCAGACGAAAGACGCGCCAAGTTACTTCCAGGCGTTCCGTGGCCTCGCACGCTGTGTGACGACAGTAGCCATCCCGGGCGATGCCCTGACCCAGGGTGCAGGCCAACTCTATGATGCCGCCCTGGCAGCCGGCCTCGAAGCCTACCCCGCAACGTCGCTCGAGGATGCCCTGATGCAAATCGAGGGACGGCATGCGCTTTCAAACGCGACTGCCGCCCCTCGGATCGTCATATGCGGATCGCTACACTTGGCCGGTGCCGTACTGCGCGAAAATGGGTGATCGACCCCTCTTGAATTTATACAAGAGTTAAATTAATTGTACCCGGAGTATAATTTTTAACCGAGGGTCTCCAGATGCGGAACAACAGCTCGATCTTGTCGGCGCTCGTGATCAGGGCCCTCACGGTCGGATTGGGCCTCGCCTTCTTTCTCGAGCAAACGGGCTTGCAGCAAGCCCTGACCCTGGCCGCTCCTGGCACGGCAGCATTCCTTGAGTGGCCCAACTTGCTGGGGCTCGTGGCCCCCGTCTTTTACATGTGGTCGGTATGGGCTGCCTCCAACGTTTTCATCCGGATCAACCATGGCGCGCCCTTCAGCCAATCGGTCGTGCGCGGGATGAACCAGATGGGTGCGGGCCTCATGCTCGGCGCATGGAGCACCGTCCTTCTAGAACCTGCCATGTTGCATTTGATCGCGAATGACTTCCGAGAAATGCGGGGCGTGAAACTCGACTACACAGTCGAGAACCTGACTGTAGCCATCGTTGGACTGGCACTTGTGATGCTCGCCAAGGAAGGCAGGAAGATGAGGTCCACGCTGGACCAGTTTGTCTGATGCCGATCCGTGTAACCCTTGACGTCATGCTGGCACGCCGCAAGGTACGTGCGCGCGAAGTGGCCGAGCAGATCGGACTTTCCGAAACCCAGCTCAGCCTCCTGCGCACAGGCAAGGTCAAGGGAATGAGGTTCGATACGCTGTCGAAGCTCTGCTTCGTACTCGACTGCACGCCGGGTGAAATTCTTGAGTATGATCGAACCAGCAGCGATCTGGACACCAGCGAAGACTGAACAGCGCGAAGAGACGGTCAGAAAAAAGAAGCAGCGCCGGGCATACCTGCGCCGCCGCGACCATCGCCTCGATCAAAACCGGTCAGATCGTCTGCTCGATCCACTCCTTGATCTTCTGCTTGGGCATGGCACCGATCTTGGTCGCGGCCACCTGCCCCCCCTTGAAGATCATCAGCGTGGGAATGCCCCGCACGCCGTACTTCCCGGGCACGCCGGGGTTCTCGTCGATGTTCAGCTTGACGATCTCGATCTTGCCACCCAGCTCTTTGGCGAGCTCTTCGATTGCAGGGCT
The DNA here is from genome assembly GCA_964483585.1 of uncultured Flavobacteriaceae bacterium. Taxonomy (GTDB): domain Bacteria; phylum Pseudomonadota; class Alphaproteobacteria; order Micropepsales; family Micropepsaceae; genus SZUA-430. Next base: position 63,581 of record CAZABH010000016.1, on the reverse strand, counting down.
GATCTGACGGCAGGGACCGCACCATTCGGCCCAGAAATCGACCAGCACAGGCTTGGACGCCCCCAGGACATCGCGATCGAAACTTGCGTCAGTGACTTTTGCAGACATCGGGAAATCCCCCTGAAAATGGATCGGTTAACAGCAATCTAGGAACCCGTCCCGGCGGGGTCAAGGACACGCTCGCAAGCCTCGATGACTTCAACAGGCACCATGGTCAACCGTGCAGCGACCGTCCAGAGGATTCCGCAGGAAACAGCCTTGCCCGGATAAAGTCCCTCGAGGGCGCGCCGATAGAGAGCCAACTGCCGGACATAGCCGGACCGAATGCCTGCGACCGCCGTCGGAACAAACCGGTCAGTCTTGAACTCGACAACCAGCACACCTCCATCCCTGACAACAATGCGGTCCATGCGTCCAGGAAAAAGGAACCGCTGTCCCTGCCACAAGACCCGTCCACGGACCGCAACCTCTCCAAACGAACCAGGACCAAAAATGAACTGCAGAGAGGGATCCTGCCGTACACGCAGAACCTCTGCAACGACACTGGCAAGGTCGGTGGAAGCAACATGCGGCCGCGCCGCTTCGCGAGCCCTCTGCGCCCACAATTCCGGGCGCGCGTCTGCAATGACTTCAAGGGCCTTGTGTACGGCCGTTCCAAGGTCCAGCGCGGCCGACCGCCCTTCCGCGGAATATCCAACACCAAGCGGGCGCGGCGCACGCTCGGAAGGCAGGATCTCCTTGTCCTGCCGCTCGATTGGGGCAGGCACGAATACCCACGCAGGAAGCGCCGGACCCAGCGACAGCGGAGAAGCCGCCCGCCCGGCATTCACGGTTTCTGTCGTCGATGGCACCGCACCAAACCGTAACACCTGCTGCCCGTCTTCATCCTCGACAGTCGTCGCACCAATGCGCTGCATCGCCGCTGAAACAAGTTCGTGCCAATTCCGTGCAGAGCCGCCTTTGTCCTGGCGAAAGCCGCACACATGAAGTTGATCACGAGGCCGGGTCAGGGCGACATAAAGCAGGCGGCGATACTCGCGCATGCGCTCTTCGCGGCCAGCATCGCGTGCCGCGCGCCGAACACCCTCGTCCCAGGAAGTCTCGACTTTCCAGAGCGGCGTGTCACCCGCCTGCAGCAGGATACTGTCGTGCCGGCCATGCTCGGGCGTTGCAAATGTATCCGGCAAGATGACAATGGGTGCCTCCAGCCCCTTCGATCCATGGACTGTAAGGACGCGCACCGCCCCGTCGCTGCGATCCTGGTCACGCTTGATCTCGGTATCCGATCGCTCGACCACATGAAGGAAACCTTCCAGCGAAGGCGTCTGCATCCGCCCGAAATCCAGCGCGGCTGACATGAACTCCTCTATGGGATCGGCCGCATCGACACCCAGCCGCTCCATCAACCGCATCCAGCCTCTCAGCGGTCCGAGGATCGTCGCATAGAACTCATAGGGCTGCAGATGGTCAGCCATGGCGTGAAGCTGTTGAAGGAACCCGTGGACAGGCTGCCAAAGCGGATCTTCTGCACGCCCCTGCAAGACATGCCAGAGCGACATCTGCTCGCCACGTCCATGGGCCAGCGTGAACAGATCCTCCTCGCTGACGCCGCAACACGGTCCACGCAGCACGGTCGCAAGCGTCAGGTCATCGTGTGGCAACAGCGCAAACCGACCCAGCGCTATAAGATCCATGACAGCAATGTGCTCGGCCAGCACAAGTCGATCCGCGCCAGCAACCGGAATGCCCAGGCGCTTGAGTTGTCGGATGATCTCGGTCGACAACTGACCTCGTTTGCGCACCAGGATCATGACGTCGCCCGGCGTCATGGGGCGCAACGTCTTCGTCTCCTTGTCATGGACAGGCACCTGCTGCGCAATCCAAGACCTGATGCGGCGCGCTATGCGAACAGCAAGGACAACAGCCGGATGGTCTGCACCAACCCGGTCGCGCGGCGCGTCCCAGGCAATGGTCTCGCCTCGAACCGGGCGATCCTCGAGCGGCCACAGTTCGACAAGACCCCGCATGTCCAACCGGCTGGCCTTGTGGTCCTGCGCAATGTGCTCGAGCAGCACGCCGTCTGCAGCTTCCGGATCACGGAACACCTCGTCGACAAGCTCCAGAATGGCGGGCGCTGACCGAAAGGAATGGGTGAGCTGCACATGATCGAACTTCGCGACATCGCCGCCTGCAAGCGCGTGGACCAGCCGTTGCGACGTGACAAACTCGATCGGCCTTGCACCCTGAAACGACATGATAGACTGCTTGATGTCACCCACGGCGAAGACTGTACGCACCGGGGCCTGCCACGGCCGCTCGGCACCTACGCCAGCAAAGAACTCGGCTGCAATGGATCGAACCACGGTCCACTGGCTCGGGCTTGTGTCCTGCGCCTCATCGATCAGCACGTGATCGATGCCACCGTCAAGTTTGTAGAGCACCCATTGCGCACCCGGGCTCTTGAATAGAGCCGCAGCGCGCGCAATGAGATCGTCATAATCGAGCACCGAGCGAAAGGCCTTGAGCTCACGATAGACACGAAGGATCTCACCCGCGAGCAGAAGAAGATGGCCTGTATGCCTTGAGATGCGCAACGCATTGCACCTCTGGCGCACTTGGGCAGCAATCTCGGCCAGCGTCTGGAGCACGGTCTCGACGCCCGGATCAATCTTGAACACCGCCTTGGTGGCCAGCGTCTTCGTCACATCCCCCTTCAATGTGAGCAGGCTCTCGAGCAGAGCCGACAATGTTTCGGGACCTGGGCGCTTGGCATAGGTGGTAAACAGACTAGCCTTCGACTGGTCCTTTCCACCACCCTTCGCAAGCGCTTCAGCCACGCGAACGGCCAGGCCAGCTGGAACATCCTTCATGGCATGCCCCAGCACGTCATCAACGCTCGCAAACGATCCCACGCCAAGGCTCGATCGGAGAGCTGCATCAAGCCCACCGCGCCCATGCCTCTCAAGGAAGGGCTGTATGATGGCGCGCTCGCTGATGACTTCGCGAACCAGCGTATCGAACTGTTCCTCGCCAGCAAACTCGGTCAGTGCCCGCACGGCCTCGACCAGAGCCTTGTCACCAGAAATCCCCTCGCGCAGCACCCGATCACGCGCCTCAGCCAGCAACGCGTCTGTCGAGGCCTCATCCAGGACGGTGAATGCCGGCGCAACACCCGACTCGAGCGGAAAGCGTTTGAGCAATCCCTGGCAGAACGAGTGAATGGTCTGGATCTGCAATCCACCCGGAGATTCAAGCGCATCGGCAAACAACCGTCGTGCAAGCGCAACCGTATGGTCGTCAGGGGCCTCGCCAGACAGCTGGAACAGCGCCGATTGCAGCGCATCGTCGGACATGAGCGTCCAGCGGCCAAGCTGCTCGAACAAGCGAACAGACATCTCGGCAGCAGCGGCCTTGGTGAAGGTCAGACACAAGAGCCGGTCCGGCGGACAGCCCTCGAGCAGCAGCCGCGCAATCCGGTTGACCAGCACATGAGTCTTGCCCGAACCCGCGTTGGCGGTCACCCATGCCGATAGCGACGGCGTCGTCGCCCTACGCTGCCGCTCTGTTGCTTCCGCACTCATTCGCTGGCCCCCGAACTCCACTCCTTGACACGGGCAAGGTGGTCGTAGTCACCCGGCCGGTTCATGAGAAGCACATGAGGCTTGGACAGGTAGGGCATGTCAGGCGCGTCGAACATGGCCACGAAATCCTTGAACCGGGCCAGCGCATCATCGATTCCCTGATCGAGGGTCATGTCGCCAAAACTGATCTCTGTGTCCTGGCCGCCATCCCCCGCACCCGTGAGGCTGACATAAACAAGCCCGTCAACACGAACGGACTTCAGGCCTTCGAAGCCTCCAGCCAGCGCAATCGCAGCCTCAAGCGTCAACTGCGGAGAGAAGCCCTGCTGCACCTCCGCCTTGGTCGGGACGCGACCCGTCTTGTAGTCGCAGATCCGGATCGCGCCCTGTGGCAGGACCTCGATGCGATCGACCTTCGCCGCCAGGGTGAATGGCCCCGCCGGCGCAGCGAAGGTGATTTCTCCCTTGCGCTCGGCCATCACATGCAAGAGACCTGCCCGCCGTCTTTCCTCCCACGCAAGATACCAGTTAACCGACCTCTCGAACCGGGGCCACCAGATCGCCTGCACGACAGGTAACTCGATAAGCGGGCCAAAGGCCTCACGCCCCAGTGCAAGCAATTCCTCGACAGACTGCGTGTGCGGCGGCAGCACACCGGGATACCGCTTGGCAAAGGCTTCCAGCGCAGCATGGATGACCGTTCCACGGTCGGCTGCACCCGGCGCCTCGTCCACCGGCTTCAGCCTCTTGAGCCGCAGGATGACCTTGGCATACAGCGCATAGGGATCGCGAAGCCATCGTTCCACATCTGTGACATAAAGCTTGCGCGGTCGCGCCGAGACGGGCGGCGTCGGTGCCGGCGCTTCGACAGGTTTGGGAACAGTGCCCGGGCGATCAATCTGCCGCGCGATTTCGACAAGCCGGTTATCCAGGAATTGCTCTGAAAGCCCCGCTCCCTCGACCAGCGTCGATATGCGCGTCAACCAGCGTGATGGCGTCGTGGGCGCACCACCTTCCTTGGCTGAACGTGACAGGATCACGACAGGCGACGCTGCAGCCTGCGCGAAATCATGGGCCGAAAGGCCAATCCGCCGCTCGGGCTGGCTGATCGAAAGATCGCGGCGCATTGGACGGTTGAGCCACGGCCCCGGATCGGTCATAGGCGGCCATTTGCCCTCGTTCAGGCCACCCAGCACCACGACATCGCTCTGCAACAAACGCGCTTCGAGCGGTCCAAGGATGGACAGACGGGGATGCAGGCCCGCCATCGGGCGCACAGCCACCTGGTCCATCAGGGCTCGGAAGAAAGCTGCATAATCCGCAGCCCCCATCTGCAGGCCAAGACCGCTGCTGGCCGCAATCGCTTCATCGAAGAGCGAAAACGCAACCCGACCCGCCTCGCCGCGCCAGACCGCGATATCACCCGCCACCTGATCCGATGAAACCAGTTCAGCTGAAATACGATGCAGTCCAAGCAACGCCTCAAGCGGCGCCTCCGCCTGCGCCGTGAGGCCTACGAAAGCGCCCAGCGCCCGATCGAGCTGCAGCACCAGTTTGTGTGCGCGATCCCCCTCACCCACTTCAGCCAGAAGGCCTTTGATCCCTCCAGCAGGACGTGGCCCCCGCAGATGCGCGACCTCCAGCGCGGACGTCAAATGCCGCACCTCGGCACGGCTCGCGAAGCCCAGCAGACATTGAGGATGCTTGAGCAGCGCAAGCAAAGGTACGGGCGCAAAGTTTTCCGCAGCGAGGTCCGCCATGAGGCATAGAAGTCGCCCGGGCTCGCTATGCGACAACGGTATGCCAGCGGAATCATCGATGGTGATATCCCATCGCTTCAACTCGCTGGCCACGCGCCGCGCGAGACTTCTGTCGGGTGTGACCAGCGCAGCTGTTCGGCCTGGCGTATCCACCGCCTCCCGCAGTGCACTGGCTATCGCAAGCGCCTCCTCAGCCGGCGCGCGTGCGACAAGACATGACAACCCATCAAGCGCTCGCTGCAGACTGTCACGCTCTTTCTCGACGTAGGAACGCCAGACGACAGTGGTTGCCGCGGGACGCATGGCCTCCGCAATCAGTCGAACACGGTCTGCACGCGGGCTCGCGTCAGTCCATGGTCGCACCTCGTTTCGCGTTACATCGAACTTGCGCAACAGCTGCGCCATGCCATGCTGGGGATGATTGGGGGAAAGCGCGTTCCAGGATGCCTCGTCAAGCTGGAGGTCAAGCCCGGGCAGGACGACCGCACCCTGCGGAAGTCTCGAAATTGCGTGCAGCAACACAGCCGTCGCAGGCACGCTGCCCGTCGATCCAGCTGCGATCACGGGGTGGGTCGGCGGGGCCTCAAGCCACAGCCGCGCCGCTCGACGCAAGCTGGCATCACGATGCATGGCCGGATCCGTCTTCTTCTCGGCACACAGGATGGACGGCCACGAGGTCGCAAGGATGTCGAGGAAGGCCACGGTCTGTTCCCAGTGCGCCGACAATTCGCCTGGCACCAGGTCACGCAGTCGCTCCCACGCGACACCCTCCGCCGCGGCAAGGTCAAGAATGCGGGCAAGCTCACGCGCAAGCTGCAGCGCGATTGCGGGGCGATCCGTACCAAGCGATTGCGCCCCGTCCGCACGCTTGGCTTCCCATGCGCGGATCAACGTGAAAAGCAGCATATCGCGTCGTAAAGGTGAGATGGGAGGATCCAAGCCCTCGGGGCTGACCAGCGAATTGATGTCAAGCTCCCCTGAACCATCAGGCAAAGCCTGCGGCTCTTCCTCGTCGAAATCACCAAGGGCCACGATGCGGGGCAGAACGGCCACGCTACACTCTGCAGTCCGCTCGAATGCCTCGCGCAGGGTCCGGATTGCGCGCCGGGTCGGCACCAGAACCATGGCTTCACTCAGCGCAAAGGGATGGTCCCCGGACCCGAAACGCTGCCTGATGCCGCGCGCAAGCTCATCGGCAAAGGCAAGCCCCGAGGGGATGGTGAACAGGTTGAGCTGGCTCATGCCCGCTGCCCCATACGCATCAGGGCGCAAGATGGCGAGCAAACAGAAGGGCCTGCGCCTCGTCACGTGCCTCGGGGGTCCCGATGTGCATCCACTTCCCATCAAGGCGAATGCCATAGAGCCGCCCTTCCGCGAGGGCGATATCCCAGAGACGATTGGTCGAGAACACGTCGGCGTCCGGGCCGCGCGCCACGAGACGGGGATGGATTATCTGGACCCCGGGCCACGCGAACGGCGCCACCCGAGGCGGTTGGCGCCGGGCAAGCCGACCCTCGACGTCCATGGTGAAATCGCCTGCACCATCATACCCGAGCGAGCTGTGCGTGGCTGCCAGCAGCATCAGGCAGTCCATGGTCAGCGGGTCCCATTGGTGGATCATTCGCTCGAGGTTCGACCCCCAGCTTTCCAGCCAGATCGAGTCACTGTTGTGTGTGAAGAACGGTTCATCACCGAACAAGGGAAGTGCCCGCTTCAACGCCCCACCAGTATCAAGGATCCGGTCGCGCTCGTCCTGAATGATAAACTCAGCATCGCGCCGCCCCTTGAGATGCTCGATGACCATCTCGCCCTTGTAATGCACATTGACCACAAACATGCGCACGCCAACCGACTTCAGTCGATCGATTGCATGATCCAGCAGCGCACGACCATCCACGGTGATCAGGGGCTTGGGGCAGTCATTCGTCAACGGGCGCATGCGCGTACCAAGTCCGGCCGCCATGATCATCGCGCGCGAAGGTCTGGTTTTCATGTCGGATCAGGCCCCTGGAACACCACGATAAGACGGCGGAATATGCCGGTCGAACCAGCCACGAAGATCGGCAAGCGCAGGATGCGCAAGGTCACGCGCGAGATACCCCCACATGCGCGGCAGGAACTGCGTATAGCGCGGTTTGCCATCACGCTTCCAAAGACGAGCAAAGATGCCGACGATCTTCGTATTGCGCTGGGCCGCCAGCAGCGCAGCCGAGAACCGGAACGCCTCCGGATCAAAACCGCGATCCTCGGCGCAGCGGCGCTCGATGTAGCGCCTCATCATGGCATCCGCCAGTTCGGGGGCAACATCACGGCGCGCATCCTCGGTCAGGGAAATCAGATCATAGGCCGCCGATCCCGATAGCGCATCCTGGAAGTCAAGCAGCCCCGCACGTTCGACACCGGTTCGGGCATCGAGCCACATCAGGTTCTCGGCGTGATAGTCTCTGAGGATCATGACCGGCGACGTCACGCGCAGCATCTCCAGCGCCGCACGCCAGAGCGCATCGAACTCCTCCTCCGCGGATGCCGGCAAAACCTGACCAACGACCGCAGGATAAAACCAGGCCGATAGCAGCTTCACCTCCGCGAGCATCGCCATCGTGTCATACGCCTGAAAGCGCAACGTCCCGCCGCCTGGCACCTGAAGCACTGCTGGCGCCCCCCGCCGATGCAGCGTGGCAAGCGCGTCGACAGCCGTTTCATAAAAGGGAACCTCGGCAGCACCACCCAGGATGAGATCAGCCATGCGCCCTTCGCCGAAATCCTCGATCAGCAGGAACCCGGCACCATAGTCATGGGCAAGAATGTCCGGACCGCTGAGGCCTGCAGACCTTAGAAATGCGCTGACGGCAGCAAACGGTCTGCAATCAGGTCCTGCAAGCCGCGCCATGGCATTGTATCCCAGCGAAAGGCGCTCGGCCTCGCTTGCATCTGGGGGACAGGATGCCGTCTCGGCTCCTCGCGGCTGGTCCATGAGCATGGCGGAGGCCTCACCTCGCCGCAGCCGCATGTAACGGCGGCTTGACGCATCGCCCGCCAAGGGCTCGACGATGGCTCCACCCCACCCCGCGCGCCCGATGAACTCACGAACCTGATCACCACGAAGGTCGGCAGCCCCGCTCACGACAGCACCCCACTGCGGACGAAAACCCGTAAACGCTGCGCCCACGAGCCCCGCCCGATCAGCTTGGCGCGCCGCTCCTCTGTGCCGTCATCAACCTCGAGGATGATGTCGAGCCTGTCGGACGGCATCAGGCGGCCCATGCGGTCGGGCCACTCGACAATGAGCGCGCCTGCCTCAAGCGCCTCGTCGAAGCCAAGTTCCACGACCTCCCGCTCCGACTTGACCCGATAGAGGTCGGCATGGACGACCCGGCATCCCGGCGCGTCATAGGACTGCACCAGCGTGAAGGTGGGGCTTGGAACTTCCTCGCCCGGAACCAGGGTCTGGACCAGGCTTCGCGCGAACGTGGTCTTGCCTGCGCCAAGCGCACCGGCAAGCGCGATGAAATCCCCGACCCTCAGGTTGCGTGCCAGGGTCGCCGCAATACGATCGGTTGCCTGAATGCCATTCAGGTTCATTTGCAGCAGGTAGCTGTCGCAGGCCATCACTCACCTGTCCGTTGGGCGACACTTACTACCCTCACGCCCCCACCCTGTTCAATGCGTAAGGAAACCTGCGAAAACAGGGCTTTGGCAAGGTTGATCGCCGAGCAGGGTCCATGCTAACGCACCCCGGCTTGTCACCTTCCAGAAAGCAGAACATGGGCGATTCGGTCATTATCGTCGGCGCCGGCCAGGCCGCATCGCAAATGGCAGCGTCCCTTCGCGCCGAAGGCTATGCGGGTGCCATCACCATCATCGGTGACGAACCTCACCTGCCCTATCAGCGCCCGCCTCTCTCAAAGGCCTTCCTGAAGGGCGAAATCACCACCGACCGACTGTTCATCAAGCCGTCCGGCTTCTACGAAGAAAACACCTGTACCCTTGTGCTGGACACACGGGTGTCAGCAATCGACCGGCCAGCACGCACCGTCAGACTGTCGGATGGACGAGACCTCTCATGGACCAAACTCGTCCTTGCGACGGGGTCACGGGTCAGGAAGCTGCCCCTGCCGGGGGCTGAGGATCCTGCATGCCATTACCTGCGCGGCATCGATGATGTCGATCGCCTGCGCCCCGCCTTGATCCCGGGAAAGCGGTTGGCGATTATCGGTGCGGGCTATATCGGCCTCGAAGTGGCGGCCGTCGCCGTCAAGCGAGGCTTGAAAGTCTGCGTCATTGAAGCCGCCCCGCGGGTTTTGGCACGGGCAGCCTCTACTCAGATTTCTGAATTTTTTGAAGATGAACATCGCCGCGCAGGCGTCGATCTTCGTTGTTATGTGCGCACCGAGTCCATCGAACGGACGGGGGAAACCCTGGCCATCGGCACGTCATCAGGTGTGGTACCAGCCGATCTCATGCTGATAGGCATCGGCATCCTGCCCAACACTGAACTCGCCGGCGACGCAGGCCTCGACGTCGACAACGGCATCCGGGTCAACGCCTTTGGCCAGACGGACGACCCGGATATCTACGCGATTGGCGACTGTGCCAACTTGCCCAATTCATTCGCCGAGCAAGGCCGCGTCCGCCTGGAGTCGGTTCAGAACGCGATCGACCAAGCCAAGCACGCCGCCCTGTCGATCCTCGGACGCCCAAAGCCCTACGACGAAGTGCCCTGGTTCTGGTCAGACCAATATGACCTGAAACTGCAGATCGCAGGCCTCTCCACTTCCCAGGACGAAATCGTCCTCAGGGGAGACCGGACGAGCCGCAGTTTTGCAGCATTTCACCTGCGCAATGGCACCATCACGGCCGTGGAAGCGGTAAACGCCGCTCCCGAATACATGATGGGTAGGCGTCTCATTGCAGCGCGCGCACGGGTCGCGCCGGAACGGCTTGCAGACAAGGCCATTCCTATGAAAGACATGCTCTGAACGAACAGAACCGGGTAGTCCCATGGCAAAAATCAAGTACATCGAGCACAACGGCAAGGAACACGTCGTCGACGTCCAGACTGGCATGACCGTGATGGAAGGCGCCGTTAAGAACCTGATACCAGGAATCGATGCCGATTGTGGCGGTGCCTGCGCCTGCGCGACCTGCCATGTCTACGTGGACAACGCGTGGCTTGGAAAGATCGATCCGATGCAGGAAATGGAAAAGACCATGTTGGACTTCGCCGAAGGCGTTGAACCAACCAGCCGCCTCTCCTGCCAGATCCGGATCACCGACGCATTGGACGGTCTGACCGTCCGCATGCCGAAGAGCCAGCACTGACCCCACGCACTTCCGTTCAAGGGGCGGCGATCTGAAGGGATTGCCGTCGGGGCTACTGCGCCCTCGCTTCCGGCGTACCGCCCTCGGAGGCAAGATCGCCCGACGCCACCTGCCGACGAGGGAAGTGGCAGGTTACGCGCGTGCCGCGCCCAACCACCGAATCCATCTCGACCCAACCGCCATGCAGCTCGACGAAGCTGCGCACAAGAGCAAGACCCAGCCCCGCACGTCTTGCATCTTTTGTGCGGGTCTGGGACTGGAAACGCTCGAAGGCAACTGGTTGGTAAGCGGCCGGGATACCAACGCCCGAGTCACTGACATAGACCCTGACCTCATTAGCCGAAAGCTCGGCCCCATAGGCAATACGACCGTTGGCAGGCGTATGCTCAATGGCGTTGATGACCAGATTATAGACAATCTGAAGCAGGCGTTTCTGGTCGGCATGCAGCTCGCAAAGTCGCCGCGGCGTTTCGTTCACGATCTCGACGGCCGCTTTGCGGGCTCGCTCCTGCACCAGCGGCATCACCCCCGAAAGCACATCGGCGACATCCACCACTCTGCGGTCGAGCTCGATGGTACCAGCTTCAATGAGGGCAAGATCAAGAATGTCGTCGATCAAAGTCTCAAGTGTTCGAGAGGCGTTGAGGATATCGGCGACATAGGCGCCCTGCCTGTCGCTCAGCCCGCCAGCAACCCCCTCCTGCAGCATCTGTGCGAAGCCAGAGATCGAAGTCAGTGGCGTACGCAGCTGATACGAGACATTCGAAATGAAGTCTGACTTCAGTTTGTCAGCCGCAAGCAACGCCTGATTACGCTCTTCGAGCGCCCTCTCGCGCATGATCGTATCGGTGACATCGCGATAGGAAAGCAACAGCGACCCGTCGGGCAATGGGGCTGCACTGCAGCTCAGTACGGTCTCGTTGGCACAATTCAGCCTTTCGACGTGCACGCGCCGCTCCTGCGTGGCACCGGTGATCAGGGCCGTCATCTGGCTCCAGTGCCCTTCGTCGGCAAGCTTGCCGCGGCAGAGGGTGAAGACATCCGCAAAGCGAGGTTGCCCCCCAAGCTTCGCTGGATCGATGGCCCAAATCTCTGCGAAAGCCTTGTTGAAAAGTTTGAGCCTGCCATCCGTGCCAAACACGGCCAGCGCCTCGCTCAGGTGATCGATAGTCGTCCGCTGAACGCTCGACAACTGATTGAAGCGACGCTCAAGCTCCATCTGGTTCGAGACGTCGGCATAAATGAAGATGAGACCACCATGAGGATGGGGTTGGCAGGTGACACGCAGCGTGACATTGCGCGGCATATGCCAATGCTCCTCACGCTCCTCAATGACATTGGTGTAAAGTGCAAGTCTCTCGCGCTTCCACGAGGAAAAGTCTCTCTGCTCTGGAAGCTTGCGCAACTCACGCAGGCGCTCGAGGATCTCGCCATCGGACGGATGCGTCGCAAGCCAGCGGTCATCAAGGTCCCAGAGCCGGCCATACGCCTTGTTCGAGAACTTCAGCCGCTGGTCTGGTCCGAAGATGGCAACAGCCACTGGCAAGCGGTGCAGCGTCTCTTCATGCGTATCGATATGTTGCTGCAGCAGGCGCTTGGTCTCATCGATATCGGTGACATCGATGGCATAGGACGCAACGCCGGTATCCATCGGCACGGCAGAGATATCGAAGGCACGCCGCTGCCCCTTCACCACGACGTAGCGCGTCTCGGTCTGAGCCTGTTTCGTCTCCAGGGCACGCTCGGCAAGCACGCGGCTATCGCGATCCAGCTCGATCTGGTCGGAGATCACGTCTTCTCCCGCCGAAGGATCCACCGCATCCACATAGGCGCGATTGGCCCAGACCAGGTTCAGTGATGTGTCGCGTCGCCAGACTGGCATGGGAGCTGCATCGAGCAGATCGCCAAGCCTTGAACGCTCTTCTTCACTTGCGTCCAGCCGCACGGAAAGATTGTAGCTTGCCTCTGCATCTGGTGTGACATCCCTGAGCCAGAGCGCGGCCTGCCCGGCAGCCGGCTTGCCGTAGGCCTGGAACACGCGACCATCGGCTCCGGGAACAGTCAGCGAAAACATCGATCCACTGGCACCCAGCGTCTCGAGCGCATCCCTGAGCTGCCCGCTCTCATCAGCATCCAGTACGCCGGACAGCACGCTGTCTGATCCGGTCCTGGCAAAGGGCTCGCCGCCAATGTTGCGCCAGACGAACAAAGCGCCAGGCTCCGCAGACACGATCGCGGCTTCTTTCTGGAAGCGGGCCTCCGCCCGGGCACCGCGCGCAGCCGTACGGCGCAGCAAAGCATCCGACCTCGCCCGCATCGCGATCAAAACCAGCGCCAGCGAACCCGCAAGCGCAATCGCACCGAGTGTCACGCCGAACGGCAACCAAACCCCAATGTCGTTCGTCAGATCCAAGACCAGCCCCATGCTGCTTCAGGAGGTTCAGGCGGCATACACAAGAAAGGAGTTCGGCAACCCGGACAGACGGAGAGTGACTCAGCGCGGGCAGCAGCTGCTGCCTGTTGACCTCAATCTCTGCCGGTGAGCCCCCTCCACATCAGTTCACGCCCGCAACCCCAGATGCGAGAATCACTTCGTGAAACGATGATAGGAACACACCGCCCGATTGTCCGTTTTGGGTCACCGCACAACGACCCGGCGAGGACCGGTTTCAGCCCCCCCGGTTCACGCACGACCCTGGCTGAAGACAAAAACGAAAGTGCTTGTGAATCAGTGGGATGAAAAAAAATTCTCAAGCTCCCCGGCAGGAAAAGATCGCCAGAGACCCTCGATCACAGGTGTTGCCGAAATGCGATAGCTGCGCGTGAAACAGAAATGCCCCCGTCATTCAGAACGGCCGGGTACGGAATGTTTACGTTCAGATAACACTTTCACGACGCAAGGGCATGAGGCGCGAGGCAGCCCACCACCAGACAAAAGGATGCAAAAAGGGCGGTCCGAACAGTCGGACCGCCCTTGAGACGCAACCTGGGCATCAACCAGGGAAGAGTTGGACGCCAATCTTGGTCATTCCGCCATCTTTCAGGACCACGCAAGCCATGCTTTCCATGCCCTGCACGTAGCAGAAAAGCGGCAACTGCGCCCGCCGCGCCGCCTCATAGAAGTCGCGATCGACGGCTTCGTCGGGAAGAAACGGAAACTCTCCGCTCACGGGTTGCTCAGCCCCGGGCGGCCAGGACGGAAGGCTTGCCGCAGACTTGAACTGATGATCCTGTCGGATCCACTCAGTAAGGGCAGACTGCATCTCGCGGCTCGTCTTGACGCCGGCAAAGAGCATGACAAACGCTCCCACCCGGCTGTCAGTCCAGAGAGGTGTCCCATCAGCACCACGCACGACAACCAGCACCACGGCCTTGCCGCAACTAGGACCATGCGCGAACGCTTCGGCCCTGAACGGCCGTTGGCGTGCCGGAGCCCACGCCGTACCAGCCGAGACGTCACAGCCAGCAGCCAGCGCCGGTGACGCCGAGAGCACGGCAGTGAGCCAAGTAGCAAGGACTGCAAGGCTGCCGGCAAGAGTCACCCTGATCATGCTCTATACCCCAAAGCCCTAGTAACGATAGTGGTCTGACTTGAACGGACCCTCCTGCCCGATCCCAAGATAGTCAGCCTGCTTCGACGACAGCTCTGTCAACTTCGCGCCCAGTTTCGCCAAGTGCAGGCGAGCCACCTTCTCGTCGAGCTTCTTTGGCAAGGTATAAACCTTGTTCTCGTAGCGCGCCCCATTTTGCCAGAGCTCGACCTGCGCGAGGGTCTGGTTGGTGAACGAAGAGCTCATGACAAAACTCGGATGTCCCGTGGCATTACCGAGGTTCACAAGACGGCCCTCCGAAAGCAGGATGATCCGCTTTCCGTCGGAGAACTCGACCTCATCAACCTGCGGCTTCACGTTGTGCCACTTGAAGTTCTTGAGGGCCGCGACCTGTATTTCAGAGTCAAAATGACCAATGTTGCAGACAATCGCGCGGTCCTTCATGCGACGCATGTGGTCGACGGTAATGACGTCAACATTTCCGGTGGCCGTGACGAAGATGTCGGCACGCGGCGCCGCATCGTCCATCGTGGTCACCTCATAGCCTTCCATCGCCGCCTGCAGGGCACAGATCGGATCGATCTCGGATACGATAACACGGCACCCTGCATTGCGCAGGCTTGCCGCCGATCCCTTGCCGACGTCACCGAAGCCCGCCACCATCGCGATCTTTCCCGCCATCATGACGTCGGTACCTCGACGGATACCATCGACGAGGCTCTCGCGACACCCATAGAGATTATCGAACTTGGACTTCGTGACGCTGTCGTTCACATTGATCGCCGGGAACGGAAGCTCCTTGCGTTCGGCCATCTGGTAGAGCCGATGCACACCCGTGGTCGTCTCCTCGGTCACCCCCTTGATCGCTGCAGCCATCTTTGAATACCAGCCTGGCTTTTGCTCGATCACCTTCCGCATGACGGCAAAGAGCGCCTCCTCTTCCTCATTCGCCGGCGTGGAGATGACGGAGAGATCCTTCTCTGCCTTCGGGCCCAGCACGCACAACAACGTCGCATCACCCCCGTCATCGAGGATCATGTTCGGAGCGCCACCATCAGCCCACTCGAATATGCGGTGGACATACTCCCAATACTCGATCAACGTCTCGCCCTTCTTGGCAAAGACGGGAATGCCGGCAGCCGCAATAGCTGCAGCAGCATGGTCTTGCGTCGAGAAAATATTGCACGAGGCCCAGCGCACATCTGCCCCAAGTACCTTCAGCGTTTCGATCAACACGGCTGTCTGGATGGTCATGTGAAGGCAACCGGCAATACGGGCGCCCTTGAGAGGCTTGGAAGAGCCATATTCCTCACGCGTCGCCATGAGCCCGGGCATTTCGGTTTCAGCAATCGCAATTTCACGACGCCCATAATCGGCAAGCTTGATGTCGGCGACGACGTAATCGTTGGCCATGAAAATTCCTCAATAGGTTCGGGGCGCTGCCTTGGGAGCGCCTGTGAAAGTGCGCCTCTATAGCACCCGCAACTAAGCGCCTCAAGAAGCATATAAAGAAGTCTTTATATGTTTTTCAGCGCAAATCCAGATGTCTTTTGGCTCTATTCAATCGGACAAGCCCGCATCTCGCCCTCGGAGGACGGGGGCGCACTGGCGCACACGCTGCCCCACCAACGCGTGACAAAGGCACCCAATGCTTCATCGCGCGCAGCAACCTCCACAAGCGCGGGGCTCACCGGCACTTGGAAAATCGGCGGCAGTGTGCCCGCTGTTTCGCAGGCAAGCTGCCGCACGGCCGAGGCCAAATCATCACGCACGCAGGCAAGCCTGGCATCCGACACAAGTTCGCGAGCGATAACTGCCTGCTGTTCAGCAATATGCCGAACCGCTTGCGGCAAACTTTCAGAGGACGGCGTGACGGCCGGCTCGTTGGGCTCGGGAAGCCTGAGAATCTCACGCACCTGCGTGAGCATCACCCCATAGCGCCCAGTAGCAATCGACAACTCGAGAACGCGCGCCTCTGTATCCGGTCCCTGTTCAAGTCTGCCATCAGACCTTGGTGCGCCCCCAACGAGATCAATCAACGAGCACCCTGCAGATACCCAGGGGTTGGTTGGCGCCGCACATGACAAAGCGACAGGTCCGCTGGGACCCGAAACAAGTACGTTCATGAGGACCAGCCCGCCAGCAATGGCAATTGGCGCAACCAAGCGCAAAAACACGGGCGGAAGCCGTCTCGCCCACCAAATCGCATAGGCTGCATGCCATGACCGCGGAAGGAGCATGAGCACAACAGACGAGACTATCAGGAACCACCCGATCGGGGCCACGATACCGGAGGCGCTGGATGAAGGATCAGCAACAACCAGCGCCACCCCAGCAGCGAAGCGAAAGCCAAGCTCGCCGAAGTGGACAAGCGCAGTGCTCCCGAACCCGGCAACAGCGCGAAGGGCAACGCGCGGCGCCAACAGCATGACGAGGCCAGCAATGACAAGCCAGATGGCAAGAAGCATCCCCACCAGAACAGCAACCATAGGAAGCGACACGGCCACGACCCCCTCTAACTCCAATGAAATGCCGCGGGTAAAAAATGAAGGTCGTCACGACCGACCGGAGACGCTCAGCTGTCCTCGCCGAACTTCATCTCCACAAGAGCCTGCAGCGCATCCAGCGCCTGATTCGCCTCGGCGCCCTCGGCCGAAAGGCCAAGCTCCGAACCAATACCCGCGCCCAGCATCATAAGGCCCATGATCGAGGTCCCGGAAACATGGTGCCCATCCTTATGAACAGTGACAACAGCATTGAAGCGCCCTGCCGTCTGGACGAATTTGGCAGACGCGCGGGCATGCAGACCCTTTGTATTCACGATGCGCACGACACGCATTGGCTGAGCCATTCCGCTAGCCACCAGCCAGCTCCTTGGATGCGACCCTGATATACTTGCGACCTGCATCCTGTGCCTTGTCCACGGCCTCCATCAGCTTGGCGCTGGACCGGACCGAAGCAAGCTTGATGAGCATCGGCAGGTTTACCCCGGCAATCACCTCGATCCGTCCGCTCTCCATTGTGGAAATGGCGAGGTTGGATGGTGTTCCACCGAACATGTCCGTAAGCACCACAACGCCGTCTCCGGTGTCGACAGCGCGAATTGCCGAAAGGATTTCTTCGCGACGCAGCTCCATGTCGTCCTGCGGACCAATGCAGACGGTAACAAAGGCCGCCTGAGGACCAACGACATGTTCTGTCGCAGCCTTCAACTCGTCAGCAAGACGGCCATGGGTAACGAGCACAACGCCAATCATGAACAATACGACGCTCCAGCAGCTGCATCGGCGGGACCCGCTGCCTGCCCTTTCGGCAGGGCACCTTAATAGTCTGCTTCGCCGTCTCGCTCAACGACCGAAGGTGCTTCCCCAAGCAGACCGGCGCCGCGACGGAACAGGCTACTTAGCGTTATCCGCACTTTTGCAGGTGCGGATGGCTCCCGACCATCAAAGACCAGCTCCGGCAGACGCGGCACCAGCGCTCCTTCGGGCGACCACCAGCAAGGCTCAGGAAGCCGCTCAGGGGCAGAATTAGCAAGCCGCACGACAAGCCTCAGCACGCTAGCCACCTTGCGCGGCGCCGCCAGGATGCCGCATCCCCTGACCTCGACCAGTCCCGATAGCACGCCCGGCGCACGGGCTTCCCAATGCACGCCATCCGTATGCAGAATTGTCTGGTCGTCGGAAACAAGGAAAGCTCCGTCCGCGATGAGGCGCAGGGCCAAGTCACTCTTGCCCGCGCCGGAAGCGCCGACAATGAGCAGGCCTACACCTGAGATATCGACGCAAGTTGCATGGATCAGCACGTCAATTGCTACCCTGGGCAACCAAAGGAAGCTCGACGGTGAACCTTGCGCCGGTCACCTGTCCATCCCCGGCCATGACATTCGCCGCATGAATCCGACCTCCATGCACATCGATGATCTGACGTGAGATCGACAATCCAAGACCGGAGTTCTTGCCAAACCCATGAGCCAGAGGTCGGGATGTGTAGAAGCGCCGGAAGATGACCTCAAGGTTCTCCTCAGGAATCCCTGGCCCCTGATCATCGATGGTAACAACAGCAAAGCCGTCCTGCGCCCGCATGGACACATGAACTTCGCTGCCAGCGGAACTGAACGACAGCGCGTTCTCGATGACGTTCCGGAAAACCTGAGCAAGGGGGCCATCGAGACCGCGCACCCGTGGCGACGGCGCAGGTATGTCCAGGAAAATACGCGGCGCACCCTGCACGTCGGGATCATCGAACATGTCGACCACCGCACGCACAAGCGCACCGAGATCAACGATCTGAGCCTTGGCGCGGGACAATTCGGCATCGAGGCGCGATGCATCAGAAATATCGCTGATCAGTCGATTGAGCCGGCTGACATCATCACGGATCACCCCCATCAGCTTTTGGCGCTTCTCGTCATCAGTCGTGCGCCTGAGCGTCTCAATGGCACTTGAAACCGACGTCAGGGGATTCTTGATCTCATGCGCAACATCGGCAGCGAACTGCTCGATGGCATCCATGCGGGCATGAAGCGCCGTCGTCATTGCCCGCAGCGAAACCGAGAGATCACCTATCTCGTCTCGCCGAAGGGCCAGGTTCGGGATCGCATCCAGCGCACGCCCGCCGCTTCGCACCACCTCGGCACCATGCGACAACCGCCGGATAGGCCCTGTGACATGCCAGAGCATCAGGAAGGATGCTGCAAGAATGACCCCGAAACCAACGACAACACCCGCTGCAAGCTGTGCAGCCTCGCTGGCAAGTGCCTGATCGATGTCACCTGCTTCGGTGGACAGCAAGAGCACACCCATGACGAACCGAAGCCGTCGAATGGGAACGGCGACAGACAGGATAAGCTTGCCATCACCATTGATCCTCTCAGCGCTCGCAAAATCGGCCGCGTTCAGGACCTTCCGAACCTCGGGAAAACTTTCACCTGGGATCATCAAGTCTTCAAGATTGCGCGCAGGAAGCGCTTTGCCCGGTCTAAGCCGAAGGATACCCTGCCGCACCGCTGTCTCGATCTGCTCGGTCAGATCGACCTGGCCCGGCGCCGGCAGTTCGCGTGACTGAACCTGATTCCGCAGGAGAAGATACCGCGTGTCATGCGTGGGCATGCCATCAGGGCCAAAGACCCGGGCGCGCATCCCTGTCGGCCTCAACAACCAGCCAAGCGTGCTGTCCGTCCTGTTGTAGTCAAGCGCTGTGATCGTATCGTTGTCGACCTCTCCATCCACACCGTATCGCGCGATGGCTGCAGCAACGACATCAGCTTGGATGCGAAGTGCACGAATTCGCTCATCGACCAGCGATACGCGAATCTCCTGCAACCAGAATATCCCTGCACCAAAGACGACCAGCGCCAGGATGTTGAACGCAATGACCTTGAGAGTGAGAAGCGAGACGCGTCGCGGTTGTGGGCGATAAGCCAGACCCTTCGGCCGTGCCCTGCGCGGTATCCGCCCCCTGCGCAGCCAGGAGATCAGCCCGAACAAGCGCCCCCCAAGGCCGGCACCGGCAGGATCAGCGGACAGCCTGAACCCTTCGCTGCTCAAACTTCAACATACTTGTAACCGACGCCGTAAAGCGTCTGGATGGAATCGAAGGCTTCGTCGACCTGCTTGAACTTTTTCCGCAACCGCTTGATGTGACTGTCAATGGTGCGATCGTCAACGTAAACCTGATCGTCGTATGCGGTATCCATCAAGTTGTCTCGGCTCTTGACGATGCCCGGTCGCTGCGCAAGCGATTGCAGGATCAGAAACTCCGTCACTGTAAGCTGCACATCCTTGCCATCCCAGGTGCAGGAATGGCGCTGCTGATCCAGCATCAGTTTCCCGCGCACCATGATCTCTCTCGAACCGGGCGCTCCCGGCGGCGCACTTCGCGCCTCCGCACGACGCAGCACGGCACGCACGCGCTGCAGCAATGTGCGCTGCGAGAACGGCTTGGTGATGTAATCGTCGGCACCAAGGCTGAGCCCAACAACCTCATCGATCTCGTCATCCTTGGACGTCAAGAAGATGACAGGCAAGTCGCTCGACTGACGCAGCCGTTTGAGAACCTCATGCCCATCCATCCGGGGCATCTTGATGTCGAGTATGGCAAGCGACGGAGGCGTGGCCTGAAGCGCCGTAAGCGCGGTAACACCATCCGAATAGGTTCGTACATGGAACCCTTCCTGTTCCAACGCCATGGACAGCGACGACAGAATGTTTCGGTCATCATCGACGAGTGCGATCGTGGTCATGTCAGCCCCACCCTCTGCTTCGGACAGATTCTCAAGCGCCGGGAGTATAGGCATAGCTGGCCAGCTTCACCATCGCCCGGGACGCGACACCAGCCCCGGCAAGCCATGCTTCCGTAGCGGGCACCCCTGTTTCAGGGACGATACGTTGACGATAACCAGCCCCTTTTATTTGGATATTTAGGCTTTTTGGTGGCTCGTCCGCACCCGCTAGTCCCCTCGATATTGCGTCTGGACGGGTCGGCCCCTATGTTAGCTTCCCGAACCCAAAACCTAGCATTTCTGCCATTTCGCCAACTGATGGCGACCCGGAGACCTGAAAGAATGCACGCGACCGCTCACCCCTTGACCTCCATCGACAGCGTTGGGCTCAACAATCTTCGCAAGGTTCACTGGAACCTCCCGATGGCAAGTCTCGTCCAGGAAGCCGTGGAGCGCCGCGAGGGCGTGCTGGCGAAGGATGGTCCTCTTGTCGTCAAGACCGGCATTCACACGGGCCGATCGGCGGGAGACAAGTTCGTGGTGCGCGAACCGTCGGTCGAGAAGCACATCTGGTGGGACAACAACAAGTCCATGACGCCAGCCCATTTCGACGCGCTGTTGGCATCCTTCCGGGCCTACGCCCAAGGCCGCGAATTGTTCGTGCAGGATCTTTTTGGCGGTGCAGACAGGGTTCATCGCTTGCCAGTGCGCGTGGTGACGGAAATGGCTTGGCACTCGCTGTTCATTCAGCACCTGCTGATCGAGCCCGAGGCCGGCGAACGTTTGAATTTCGACCCTCAGTTCACCATTATCGACTTCCCGGGGTTCCAGGCTGACCCGGCAATTCACGGCTCGGTGTCCGGCACGGTCATTGCGGTGTCGTTCGAGAAGAAGCTCGTACTGATCGGTGGTACGTCCTACGCCGGCGAAATGAAGAAGTCGGTCTTTACGATCCTGAACTATCTTCTTCCGCCCAAGAACGTCATGCCGATGCATTGCTCGGTCAACGTCGGAAAATCAAAGGAAAGCGCCATCTTCTTCGGCCTCTCCGGCACGGGAAAGACGACCCTTTCTGCAGATCCCAACCGCACGCTGATTGGCGATGACGAACACGGCTGGTCAGAGCACGGGGTCTTCAACTTCGAGGGCGGATGCTACGCGAAGATGATCCGGCTTTCAGCCGAGGCTGAACCCGAGATCTATGCAACCACCAAGCGCTTCGGGACGGTGCTCGAGAACGTTGTCATCGACGAAGCTACGCGAGAACTGGATCTGAACGACGCCTCGCTGGCTGAGAATTCGCGCGGCGCCTACCCGATCAGCTACATTCCGAACGCAAGCACGACAGGCGTTGCCGGCCAGCCATCCAACATCGTGATGCTGACGGCGGACGCATTTGGGGTGTTGCCGCCCATTGCCAAGCTCACACCCAGCCAGGCTATGTATCACTTCCTGTCTGGCTTCACCGCAAAAGTGGCAGGTACAGAGAAGGGGCTAGGCAAGGAGCCACAGCCCACCTTCTCGACCTGTTTCGGCGCACCCTTCATGCCGCGCCACCCAACCGAATATGGCAACCTTCTGCGCGACCTGATTGCCAAGCACCAGGTCGACTGCTGGCTCGTGAACACAGGCTGGACCGGCGGCGCATTCGGAACAGGGTCGCGCATGCCCATTAAGGTGACCCGCGCGCTGCTCTCCGCCGCCCTCGACGGCACGTTGAAGACCGTCCAGATGCGCAAGGACCCTCACTTCGGGTTCGAGGTCCCGGTCGAGGTACCCGGCGTAGACAGCGCCATCCTGAACCCACGCGAAACGTGGAAGGACAAGGCTGCCTATGATGCCCAAGCCATCAAGCTGGTGAAGATGTTCCGCGACAATTTCCGCAAGTTCGAAGCACACGTGGGCGCCGACGTGAAGGCGGCAGCTCCGCATCTTGCCGAAGCGGCTGAGTAGGCCCACCGGATAACTCGAGAGCGACGACTAAATCATACAGGGCTGCACGATTACACGGTGCGGCCCTTTTGCATTCAGTGAGCCTCGTCCCAGTTAAGCCCTGCCTTGGCATCGACCACGAGAGGAACGCTGAGCTTGAGAACCGGCTCAGCCGCGCCCTCCATGACACTGCGCACGACATCGCGGGTAGCCTCGACCTCGTCGTCGGGCACCTCGAAAACCAGTTCGTCATGAACCTGCAACAGCATACGCCCTGAAAGCCCTGCATCAGCAAACGCCCCAGGCATCCGGATCATGGCTCGCCGGATGATATCGGCTGCCGACCCTTGGATGGGCGCGTTGATCGCCGCACGCTCGACAAAGGCACGCATCGACGGATTCGAAGAGCCGATGTCCGGCAGATTGATCTTGCGCCCGAAGATGGTGCTTACGAACTTCCTTTCGTGCGCAGCCTGCTTGGTTTTGTCCATGTAGGCTCGTATTCCAGGAAAACGCTCGAAATAGGTCTTGATATAGGCGTTGGCTTCCTCTCGCGGAATACCGAGCTGATTGGCAAGGCCGAAACCGGAAATTCCATAGATGATACCAAAATTGATCGCCTTCGCACGGCTGCGGACGGATGCAGGCATGCCCTTGATGGGCACATTGAACATTTCCGAAGCCGTCATGGCATGAATGTCGACCCCATCAGCAAAGGCCTGCTTGAGGGCCGGAATATCGGCAATGTGCGCCAGCAAGCGCAATTCGACCTGGCTATAGTCAGCACTGAGCAGCTTCATGCCCCTTGGAGCGACGAACGCTGTACGTATCTCCCGCCCCTCTTCCGTCCGGATAGGAATGTTTTGCAGGTTGGGTTCATTCGATGACAGGCGCCCCGTCGAGGTCGCGGCCATGGAATAGGAAGTGTGGATGCGCCCCGTCCGTGGATTGATGAATGTGGGCAGAGCATCGGTATAGGTACTCTTCAGCTTGGAAACCTGCCGCCAGTCGATGATGCGGCGCGGCAACTCATGGCCCTGCGCCGCCAGCTCCTCGAGCGCGTCTGCATCCGTCGACCACTGCCCGGTCTTGGTTTTTTTGCCGCCAGGAAGATTGAATTTGCCGAACAGAATCTCTCCAAGCTGCTTGGGTGAACCCAGGTTGAACCGCTCACCCGCAAGCTTGTGGATCTCTTCCTCCAGTGCCGTCATGCGCTGGGCGAAACGGTGCGACAGCCGCGCAAGAACCTCCCTGTCGACAAGAACACCAGCCTGTTCCATGTCGGCAAGCACTTGGATGAGGGGTCGCTCGAGCGTTTCGTAGACGCTTGTCATGCGTTCCGCAGCAAGCCTAGGCTTCAGCAATCCATGCAGGCGCAGGGTAACGTCGGCATCCTCGGCCGAATAAGCGGTGGCCTCAGGCACTGGCACCTGATCGAACGAAACTTGCGACTTGCCCTTGCCGGCGACGTCGGTAAAGGCAATGGGTTTATGCTGCAGGAAGAGGACCGAGAGCTCATCCATGCCGTGCCTGTGCAGCCCCTCGTCAAGCACATAGGACATCAGCATCGTGTCATCGATGGGATGCATGCGGATGCCGTGATGCGCCAGAATATGGATGTCGTACTTAATGTTCTGCCCGACCTTCAGAACCGCAGGATCCTCGAGCAGTGGCTTGAGCCGGCCGACAACCACGTCGAGCGGGAGCTGCTTGGGTTGGGCGCCCGAAAAATCGAGACCACCACCTGTTCCGTGACCAACAGGAATGTAGCAAGCACGCCCGGGAGCAATCGCTAGAGCCACACCAACGAGAGAGGCCTCCATCTCGTTGAGCGAGGTGGTTTCCGTGTCGACGCAGACAACACCCACCCCTGACGCCTCGGCGATCCATTCCTGAAGAACCGCAAGGTCGGTGACAGTTTGATATGCTCCACGATTGATCGGCGAAAGGATCGACTCGCGCGAAAGGACCGCCCCCACAGCACAGGCCTCAGAGCTGGGAGGAACTGACGCCTTTGCATCAGTTGATGATGTCAACCTGGTCACGCCGACCGCACTCGCCGGGATTGAACCTGCGTCGCTGAGGTCCCACTCGGATGCCACGCGACGGAACAGCGTATTGAGCTCCATGGCCTTCAGGAACCCGGCCAACTCTCGAGGATCGGGCTCCACAACAGAAAGCTCTTGCAAGGGGACAGGCACCGGCGCCTTGGCATCAAGCTGCACGAGCCGCTTGGAAACCCTTGCCTTCTCGGCGTTCTCAAGTAGGGATTCCCGACGTTTGGGTTGCTTGATCTCGGCCGCACGCGCAAGCAGCGCTTCAAGATCGCCATAAGTGTTGATCAGCTCGGCTGCAGTTTTGATGCCGATACCGGGCACGCCGGGCACGTTATCCGTGCTGTCGCCAGCCAG
Source organism: uncultured Flavobacteriaceae bacterium (assembly GCA_964483585.1). GTDB lineage: Bacteria > Pseudomonadota > Alphaproteobacteria > Micropepsales > Micropepsaceae > SZUA-430. The sequence goes on along the minus strand of CAZABH010000016.1, from coordinate 38,801 downwards.
CGCCTGGACATCAACCACTTTCTCTGGCGGCACACCAAACTTCTCGACGACATCGGCACTGCGGATCGAGCGCGACTTGACCGGATCCTGCAGCTCGACCTGGCCGTCAACAACAAGCTGCATGAGGTCCTTGTCCGAAGACACAACCGTGACAAACGCCCCGGCCGCAGCGGCCTGCGACGCATACGTCGCAATCAGATCGTCGGCCTCAAAACCCTCCAGCTCGACAGAGGCAACGCCGAAGGCCCTGGTGGCATCGCGGATCAGGGAAAATTGGGGAACCAGATCCTCAGGCGGCGGAGGGCGATGGGCCTTGTATTCCGGATAGATGGCATTGCGAAAACTGGTCCGGGCAGTATCGAAGATGACGGCCAGATGTGTTGGACGTTCGCCAGCCTTCGTGTCTTGCAGCAGCTTGAACAGCATGTTGCAGAAGCCGGACACCGCCCCCACCGGCAGGCCATCACTTTTCCGCGTCAGGGGCGGAAGGGCATGAAAGGCGCGGAAGATATAGCCCGAGCCATCGATAAGGTAGAGATGGTCACCCTTGCCGATGTTGCGGCCGGACGAGCGGCTGGCCTCGCCCTTCGTCAATGGTGTCCAGCCTCGGACGCCTGGCGGGACAGTACGAACTTTCGGTCGCAGTACGGACACTCGACCGAATGCCCTGCCCCCATCTCGAGAAAGACACGAGGATGACCAAGGGCACCTCCACCGCCGTCACAGGCAATGCGGTGAGTGTCAACGGTTATGACTTCGGCTGGCGGGGTCGTCATGGCTGTTTGCCTGTATACTGGGATTTGGCGGGATCATACCGACCCGGAGTCACACTGCAAGCGCTGGCAAAGCGCCAAATGTCTCGGACGACGCCAATTGCGTTGCACCGCTGCTTTGGCTAGTGTCCGCACGCGTTCTGGCACCCATAGCTCAGTGGATAGAGCGCTGCCCTCCGAAGGCAGAGGTCGCACGTTCGAATCGTGCTGGGTGCGCCACGACGCAGGCAACCTCCGGGACCCAGGATGTCAGGGATTCGGATTTTGCAGTTCGATCTGGCAAACACGTCCGTGTGACTCGTCACAATTGCTCACGAGGCAGTACTCAACTGGTGTGGCACTGTCGTTGAGCATGAACACGCGATACGACTGCTTGGGCGCATCCCCGCGGACAAAACGCGTAGGCAGGTCGCAATAGGCCTCGAACTTGTCCTCGAAGAACTTGACCGCCCGTTCGGCGCAGACGTTTTCGTTGCGGAGCGGCGAAACGAAAGACACAACCGCCATCCGGACATCTTCCCAACCCTGCCCAGCCGGCACCGTAGCCGGATTGAACTGGCTCGTTGAGAAACTGCCGGAATTTGCATCGTACGTGGTCTGCGGCCTCGCCCGCGCAATGACAAACCCTGCGACCTGCCCGGTCCCTGTGCCAGACGGAGAAGAATAACCCGTTGGTGGTGCGCTGCCATAGCCGCCCCCCGTCCCCATGGTGGGGTCGTAGAACCCGATGAGGTACTCATCGATATTGCCCGGCTGCAGCACGCGCGGCGATCCGACACCACCGGTAAACTGCTTCTCGCACTCTTGACGCTGCAATGGCAACGCCGTGACAGTGCACCCTTTGCATTCCTCAGGTGCACCGTTATTGGCGATCGCCCAGATGAGAAGGAGCGAAAAGATGATCGCCACCAGCACCACCAGCGAGTACTCGATCAGTTTCCTCGACATTCAGCTCACCATCTCCAACACGCAGTTCGATCATTCACTCGGCTTCGGCTGGCGCCTTGGCACGACATCATAGGTCCTTGGCTGCTCAGGCGCAGCGGTAGCAGGAACTGACCGCGGCGACTCCGGCCACTTGACCTTGGGCTTGGGCAGGAACAGGTTGATCGCGACCACGATGACAAGAGCTGCAACGGCGGTAAGACCCAGAAGCCGCCAAGTCCTGGAATCGCCCCGTCTAAGCCCCTCATTGACCGAGACCGGCGTGCTCATCAGCTTGTGTTCTTGATTCGACATGACCTGTGCGGCTGCTCCCTCCGGCTATTACCGGTCGCAATCGGTTTCCCGCATCCTGAACAGACCCTGAGCGAACACACGGTCAGATCGGGACGTGCAGTCACCAGCATAGCACACGCATGAACCACTTCGACACACCAGCTTGTTGCTGTCAGCCTCTCCACGCGCGCCCGCATCCAGGTCAATGGCCACGGATGTTGACCCATGGATCTTGTTGTTGCGCAGGCTCACATATGCGCCGGGCATCACCTTGATCCCATGGGTCGGACGATGCACGGTCGTGTCCTCGACCAGTACGCTGGCACCAGCCCCAAGTGACACACCGACATTGTAGCCGCTGACAGTCGAGCCTCTGACGACCACACGCCTTGCCTCCATGCCAGACAACCAAGGCAAATCATTCATCGCCTGTCCACCGCCGATGAGAATTCCGAAATCACCGGCAGAAGTCGCAGGGTACGGATCCTCTGGCTCCGAACGAACCACATTCACGCCAACAATTTGGAGCGCATCCCGGACGCCGTCGATAACCACCCCAGCCTTCGCGCCCTTCACAAGGACACCACTCAGGTCGATGTTTGCAGCATTGGCGCGAAAGACAAACGGACCATCCTGGGTCGTCGCGAGCCGACTTTCCTGCACCCACACGCGCCCTGCGCCGACAGCATGAAGCGCTGCGTCCCGCGCACGAATGGTCGACCGGCGCATGGTGACCCCACCACTCGTGACCAGGATTGCGGAGTCCCGGCCACGCCAGGCCAGATTGACCTCCTGGAGACTGACCTCTCCAGCGCGCACCTGGATACATACATCCATGTCGATCCCAGCGAAGACCGCCGGCCCATGCGTCCCAGCAGCCGCAACACGAGCGCAAGCCGATCCACCAACCCTGGCACGTACACCATAGGTATAATTTGCAGTGGTCAACACGACACCACTGCCGAAGGTCAGGCCTGATATGTCACAGGCAGCACCCGGCACCACGCTGATCTGCCCCGCAGCTCCACGCATATAGGCAAGCGCTTCTCCAACGGTACCAAACGATCCCCGCGAGGTAGGAGCTGCGCAATTCACGACAAGGTTCAACGGCGCGCCTGGCGGCTTGCCATCAGGCCGCCACCAACCTGGCCGCCCTGGACGGTGCGAGGACGGCTTGCTCTCGCAACACAGCTGGATGTTGGGGAATGAATACGGGTCGCGTTGCCCGTCAAGCTGGGCTTCCGCCTGCGCTCCCTGATACCCTCGAGCCTGAGCAGGCTCAGCCTGCAGCCCGAGCGCAGCCGCAAGGCTCACCGCCGCGGCCAGAAAAACTGCCCCGAACCCGAGACCATGTTCCGTTCGCTTCATGATGCTTCTCCGGAAAGCGGATGGATCGCCATTATTGAATACGCCTAGTTCGTTGCAGGCCGCACGACCGGGGGCGGAGGCGGCGTAACCGCCACAGCCTGCTGATCGCGCTCGCGCCGACATCGCCGCGTACGACATTCGTCCTTCGATGCTGCCGGCGCAGTGTCCAGCAAACGCATCAGCTCCGAACGCGTTGGCTCGAACCCGGCCACCGCGGCACCTTGTCGATACCGAACCGCACGGTCCTCCGACTTTTCGACACCGTCTGCTCCCTGCGTGTAGAGCTCAGCGAGCGCATGCATCGCTTCACCATCACCCTGTTCGGCAGCGACCAGAAGCCACTTCTCGGCACGTACGAAGTTCACGGGGACGCCAACACCCTTGACGTACATGATACCCAGCACCCGCTGCGCCTTGGCGTTGCCGCGAACGGCCATGATCTGGATAAGCCGCGTCAACTGCACCGGCGAGAACGTGCCTGTTTGCGGGTCACCCAGCATATCCTGGTACTTGGAGACCGCGCGCGCCAACTCTTGGGAACTGGCACCACGATAAAATCCGATGGCACGCAGCATGTCAGCCCCGAGAGGCAGAAGTCGATCAGCCTTCGCCAGGGCCCGCTCCCGCTGCAAGTTGATCGGACACTCGTCGCCGTGAACAAGGCCGGACGGGGTCTCACCGCGATAGCGCGTTTCGGCAGCATAAAATTCGAAAGGTGCCAGCCAGGTCTGAGCCTTGGCCTTCGCCCGGGCGTGCAATTCGTTGCCAGCCGACTTCGGATCAGTTCCCACCCCGCCACTCAGCCGCTTGAGCTCGTCGATGTACTGCTTGGCAACAGGATGACCCGCGCGCTCGGCAAGCAGATAGAACACCATGGCCTCGATTGTACTTGTCTGGAACGCCGACTTTGATCCTTCAAGCGCGCCTGTATAGCGCGAACAACTTTGCGGCATCAGCCACCCAAACCAATCGCTGTTGCTGCAAAGCTTGTTGACCCAGAAGTCAAAGGACGTGCGATAGGATCCAGTTGAGGCCGGGTACCCGGTACTGCTCGTTGACGAGCTATAGCTGTCGATCTTCCGGCTGAAGACACCGCCGGGACGAGGCACGTGCACCCAGGGATCCGCAATCACGCCCGACAGGGGCCCGGTTGAAGCCGAATGACGCTGGTTGATGTAAGGATCCTGCAACTGACCCAGCAGGATAAACCCATGCCCGCCACGACAGGCGGCAATGTACATGATGCGGTTACGTGCATCGATGCGCTCGTCCTGCAGCAAGTTTCGATAGATCGCCTCCGCCTCGTTCTCGGCAGTGGCAAGCTTCGTCACGACAAAGTCGGCAGCGGCATCGAGATGGAAGTGATCGAAGATCGCCGAATTATGGGCCGCCATGAAATACCAGACATACGCCTCGACAGGATCGTAATAGCCTTTGTCATCCTCGCGCTTCGCCGAATAGATATCGCCAAGCTTTACCTGCGCGAAGAAGTCATTCTCCTGCCATGCCGCACGACGGCAAAGCTTGATGGCTTCATCCTTGCGCCCGAGCTGGTACGCACGTTCGCAGTCAGCCACATCCGCCCGAGCTGGCAGCGCGACCAAGGACACGGCCACCAGCACCATGGCCAGCAGAGGATGGCACATAGATGTGCCTATCCATGCGCGGACATGACGGAACACGCTATCCATTGGGCGACGCGATATGTGCATTTGTCCTCTCACGCATTGGCGGCAATTGAACTACAGGCTGGCTCGATATCTGGACACAAGACCGCCCGCGATCTTCCGCGACTGCTTTCATTGAGTGCCAGACAGCAAACATGAGTCAAGCGCTAGAGAGGCGAAAAGCGAGATAAAGTCTAGGCTTTACGCCTGTTTGCGTACACCGCGCATGAAGCGGACCAACCTCAGCGCGCGCACGCAGAACTGGCATGGCATCGACACGCAAGGCACCCAAGGTTGAGTCGCCAGATCAGGTTGTGCAATCTGCAGTCGCAGCCATGCGGACTTAACTTAAAAAACCACGCGGTGTCAGGACCGGACTCGCCTGACCCGCGAATTTCGGGGGCATGACGCAGGTCGAGACAAGGACCATACCATGCCCAATAGCAGCACCATGCGCGCAAACGGCGAGTGAATGCGCTGCGACAGAACCCCGCCATCCGGTCAACGCAGTCGCGCATCGCTCAAGCACGATTCGCCAATACAAAAGCGCACCGCATGCGTCTGCCAATCAGCACCAGAGACCACGGGCCTGCAATACGCGCCTCAGAAGAGATGGGCGGTCCGTCATGATTCCGTCCACGCCAACATCAATGAGCCGATTCATCTCGGCCTCATCATCAATCGTCCAGACATGCACCTGCAGTCCGAAACGCCGCGCCATATCCACGAAGCGTGGCGTCACGATGGTAACACCCAACCTGGAAACCGGTACTTGCGCACAACCTTCAGTCCAGCGCCCGCCAGGCCAGCCAAACGACGCGGACTTCAATCGGAGAACGCCCGCAGGACCAAGCGACGTGCACACACGACCCTCGAACGCATCCTGCACTTGACGAATGCGCTTTCCTGAAAAGGACCCGACACAGACACGATCTTCTGCGCCAATGCGCCTGATCAAGGCTATCAATGGCCCAACCGCAGCATCATGCTTGGGATCAATGTTGAAGCGCACATGCGGCCACCGCATGAGCAGGTCCTCCAGCAATGGAATGGGTTCCACACCACTGATGCGCGCGCGCCTCAACTGCGCATACGACAGGGCATCGACCCGCCCCGTGGTATCCGTGACACGGTCAAGCCGGTGATCGTGAAAAGAGACCAGAACACCATCGGTCGTGGCATAGGCATCTGTCTCAAGGTATCGGTATCCAAGCGACACGGCGTAATCAAATGCCGTCAACGTGTTTTCAGGAGCCTCAAGCGCACCTCCCCTGTGCGCGAAGGCAATCACGCCGTCATTCTCAAGATAGGGGTACCTTGAAGGTCTCATGCCGCAGCGGTTCCATCTCGCATAGACGTGCATAGCACGCACTGGAAGAACGCCAGCGAACAATCTACTCTGGTGACACGAAATCGGGAGATCATGATGCAGGGACAACCCTTGAACCGCCGCAGTTTCTTGAAGCTGTCGGCCGCAACAGTCGCCCTGCCCCTCACGGCATGTGTGGGCGACTTCGACAGCACAAGCCCGGGACAGCAGGGACCTGCGTCGGAAGACAATCGATTGCTCGATTTTTTCTCTCGCAGCTTTACCCGCGAACTCGAGGACTCGCCCGAGTTCATGACAGCGCTGGGCATGAAGAAGCGCTACGGTGAATGGAGCGACTATTCAGAAGCCTTCATGGATAAGTCGCACAAGGCAACGGTCACCGATACAGCCTTCATGCGGGATCGCATTGACAGGTCCCGCCTCAGCCCGCAAATGCGTGTATCCTACGACATTTTTCTCTTCCGTAACGAGATGCGGCTGGCCAACTATCCCTTCCGGTATCACAATTACGAGGCCTCGCACTTCGGCGGCCCTCATCAGTCCATCCCGAACCTCCTGATCAACCAGCATCGAATCGACGACGTGTCCGACGCCGAGGCCTTTATCGCGCGCATCAACGCCACCCCCCTTATGATGCAGCAGGTCGGAGACTTCATGCAGGCATCAGCCGCTCGGGGCATTAACTTGCCCAGGTTCTCCTACCGACTGATGATCGCGGACGCAGACAAGGTTCTGAAAGGCATACCTTTCTCAGGTGGCGGCGAGAACGAAATCCTCGCGGCATTCCGGAAGAAGCTTGAAAAAACTTCCATCCCGCAAGCTCATCGAGCGCGACTAATGGACGATGCCGCCAAAGCCATGAAGTCCAGCATGAAGCCCGCCTATGACCGGTTCATCGCGACAGCGACCGAAATAGGCCGCAAGGCAACATCAGATCACGGCGTCGGCACCCTTCCAGACGGCCAGGCATTCTACGACGAGCGCATCGCCGCCCATACCACGCTGAAACTGCCAGCCGCAGACATCCACGCCTTGGGCCTTTCGGAAGTCGCGCGTCTTTCGGCCGATATGGAAGTGGTCAAGAGGCGCCTTGGCTTCCAAGGCGACCTTCGACAATTCTATCAGGACCTGAGGACGAACCCAAAGTATCTGTATCCATCCACCAATGCGGGACGAGCTGCGTATCTGGAGCGGGCTCTTCATCTTCAGAAAAAAGCGGAAGCAGCCCTTCCCATCGCATTCGGAACATTGCCAAAGGCACCGGTCGAAGTTAGACGCATGGAGCCGTTCCTTGAGGGCGGCCAGACCATCGCCTTCTACAACCCTTCTTCACCGGACGGCGGGCGCCCGGGCTACGTCTTCTACAACCTCGCATCCATGGCGACCTTGCCCAAATGGCAGATGGCAGCACTGGCATTTCACGAGGGTCTCCCCGGACATCATCTGCAGATCGCAATTGCCCAGGAGACAGGAACGATCCCGGAATTCCGGAAATACACGGGCTTTACAGCCTACGTCGAAGGATGGGCGCTCTATACCGAATATCTTGCTGGTGAAATGGGCCTTTACGAGAACGACCTGGACGAGGTTGGACGCATCACAATGGAACTGTGGCGCGCGTGCAGGCTGGTGGTCGATACCGGCATTCATGCCTATGGCTGGAGCCGCGAGAAGAGCGTGAAGTACTTCCTCGCAAATACCGCCCTTACCCGGGACAACATCCTCCGGGAGATTGATCGTTACTTCGTCTACCCGGGCCAGGCTTGCGCCTATCAGATCGGTCGGAACCGGATGCTTGAACTGAGGGAAAGTGCCAGAAAATCGCTCGGCGACAAATTCGACCTGCGCAAATTCCATGACGTGGTCCTCGAGAATGGGGCCGTTCCCCTGCCCGTGCTCGAAACGATAGTTGCAGAGTGGGTACGCACCGGGTCCTCTGGCACCTAGCAGGACATGCGGCAAAAAGCTCTCAGCGCCTCCATGGCCTTAACCAGAGACAATGCGTCTCTGCAACGGGTTCTTGATGTTTGCTAGGATAAAATTCTGGTCTTTCAAACTCCTTGCGTCAGATGATGAACCTGAAGCGACGTGACCTTCTGCTGGCCGCTGGACTGACGTTGGTGTTCGGCACCAACACCTCGGCTCGCATCCTTTTGGAAGGCGATCCCGACGCTCTGCGCGCGCCGTCAAAACCACGACGCCTGTCTTTGCGGCACGCGCACACCGGCGAAACATTCACGGGCCTGTATCGGGACCAAGTCGGCCCCCTGCCCGACGCCATGATCGACCTCTCGCATTTCCTTCGCGATCACCGTGAGAACCTACGTGGTCCCATGTTCGTGGAGACGCTGGACTTTCTGGCGGATGTCATGACCGAGAGTGGTGTAAACAGAGCCACGGTACTCTCGGCGTATCGCACGCCGCAGACCAATTCAAAGCTTGCGACGAAGTACTTTGGAGTTGCTGAGAAGAGCCAACATCTTGCCGGCCGCGCAATCGACATCACCCTTGACCGACGCTTGGAGAAGACGGCGGGACTGGCGAAGACAATGTCCCGCGGCGGCGTAGGCTGGTATCCGCAGTCTGGATTTATCCATCTGGACTCAGGTCCAGTACGCAACTGGACCGTCAATGGCAGCGTTCAGGCCAGGGCTGGATCGCGCACGAACCAGGACGATCTCACGGTCGCAGGGTTTCTCGAGAAGAAGCCCAAACGCCCCCTGACTGTGAGCGAGCGCTTGAAACTTCACAAGGCTCTGGCGAAAAAACAGACAAAGCCACGCTAGAAGCGCCCGCCTGTCTTGAAGCCGCCGCCCTTGAAACCGCCACCGGTCTTGAACCCGCCGCCGCCGAAACCCTTTGGCATGCGCGGCACCGAGGAGGATGGAAACCGAAACTTGGGATGATGCCGCTTGCTGCCCCAGGGCCGGCCGCGCTTGTCATCGTCGTCATCATCGTCGTCATCGCGATCGTCGTCGCCATAATCCCAGTCATAATCCCAGTCGCGACGCTTCCGATGCGCCTTCTCAAGCGCCTCCCACAAGTCGCGGCTCTGAAGGACACCACCGAGGATACCCCCAATCAGCCCGCCCAGCACGTCGCCACCGTCCAGCTCGAACTGGCTATTATGGCGATCATAGCGGCGTGACCGCATGCGGTCACGGACGCTCTCCAGTTCACCACGGCGCCGCGCAACCTCCCGCGCCTCATTGCGGATCTTCGCGACATCGGCTTCAGCACGCGCGATCGCTGTCTGGGTCAACTCGATCTTCTGGACAAGCCGGTCGTCCTCCGGCGTCGCCGTCTGGCGAGCCTCCTGATACATGGTCTGCAGGCTCTCTTGCGACAGGGCTTGTGTCAGAACCGCGAGAGCTTCTTCATGCGCCCGACGATCCCCATCGGACTGCAGGCGGGCCCGCTCCTCGTCAAGTGTGGTCATCGCTTTCTGGGTCGCGCTGAGACGATCGCTGGCCTCCTTGAGTGCCGCAAGCCTCTCGGACAGAACAGCCTCCAGCGGCTGAATGCCGGCCCGAACCAGCGCTGCTCGCTCGATCTGCTCGAGCGTCTCATCCTCGGCGCGGGCCTTGGCCAGCGCCGCAATGGCATGCTCACGCAGTCGTTCCGGGATCTCGTTCAGCAACGTGTAGTTCGGCCGCGCGGCGTCATAACCGACGAGGTTGGCCACCTTGCGGTCGAAATAGCGCACGATGTTCGACGCACCATAGGCCGATGTGCCAAATCTCTTGTCCCACAGATACATGAACAGCGGATCAGCTTCATAAGGCCTGCGCTTCTCGTCTCGGTCGGCCTCGCTGACCTTCGCCTTCTCCTCGGCAGCATTGGCAATCTCTATGGCCTTGTCGACGACAGCCTTCTGCGCCAGCCAGGCAGGATCCGAAGACATCTCGGCTTCGACACGCGCCTGCAAGGCAGCAATCGGTTCCCGCGCGTCTGCAACAGACACCATCCGCTGTCGGTGCTCTTCTTCCGCAGCAACGAGCGCGCTCTGCGCCCCACCAAAGCGCACCAGGATCTGGTCAAGCTTGGCCTTGTGCGAGCGCATCAGCTCCAGCGCTCGCCTTTCTGCAGCATCAAGCCCGCCAACCACCTGATTGCGCACAAGGGCATCAAGCCGCACCAGTGCCAGCGCCTTGAAGCTTTCAGCCAGGTCAAAACGCAAGCGCTCGGCCTCGGCAGCAGCCGAACTCAGCACCTCGGTCAGACGTGACTCATTCGTGCGCACGCCCAAGATCGCGCTCTCAACCGAACTTAGCGCGTCGCGTCCGTTGATCCGCATCACTCACCCCACGACGTGATGGCGCCGCCCTCTTTCGGGAAATTGTAGCGGGGGTCAATCTCGCCCCGAAGCTTCTGACCGATTGGATTCTGTTCGATGATGCCGTTGTCCTGCTTGTCGCGGCGTATCTCGTTGAAGAAAGCTTCCGGCACGCGCACACCCCACCGGGTGACAGTGGCGCTCTTGCCATTCTCCTCGTTGACAACCGTAACCGGCAGGCGCTGCCCATCAGCCTGAACCGCCTCGACGATCAGGTAATAGTTTCGGGCAGCGGGATTGACTGCCGACACGCGCCACACGCCCGATGTGTCGTTTTCGCCGCTCACGACATTCAGCACATAGGTCGCAACCAGCCGAGCGCGCAGCGCCTCGAGAGCCGCAATGCTCGCGCGCGCGGCTGCAACATCACTACGCGCCAGCGCGGCATTGCCATCGCGTTCCAGCACGTCAACCTGCGCGAGGACGGCAGCATCTTTTGTCTCCACACGCACAGCCCCGGCCGCCGCAAGCAGCTCGCGAGGCAGATCCTGTGTCAGGGCTATGCGGGTCTCGGCCAGGGCCTGCTGCCGCGGCAACTCAAAGCCGAAATAGCCGATGGCCCACAGCGCAATACATACGGCGGCGATTCCGCCCACCCAACGCCCGATGCTCCGGCGTCTGACCCACGCCATAGCGAGGCTGCGCCTCAGACCCGGAGCTGGTGGTGTATAGACGAAACGGCTTTCCTTGAGTGCCCTGATGCCCTGCTCGATGGCTGCATCCGACACCTCAAGCCCCTGCCCGCGATAGATCTCGCGCAACCGCGCCTTCAGCGCTTCGTCCCGGTCACCCTGTGCAAGCTCTCGCGCAACAACGAGTTCGCGATGGCGGAGCGTATCGACCACATCCATCGCAAACATCAGCTCGTCAAGCGTTTGGGGCTTGCTCGCGCCCATCGCCTCAGGCATCAGAGGTGAAAGGCCTTGCCTTGCGCAACGAGGTCAGCGAGACGTCTCTTGCCATCCTCGACCGCATCCCGGATCTCAGCGGAGTTTTGGGTCGAGAGCTTGCGCATTTCCTCGATAATGGTGCGCGACTTCTCCTGGAAGTTCACAACCGAATCGACGAGCTTCTTGACGGCATCCGCACGGATCGTCGGCCCATAGCCGGCGCGGATCGCCGCCTCCTGCACCTTGTCACCAATCTCGGCCAGCACCTCGATCGACTTCGACATGCCCTCCTTCATGGCGTTCACGGTCTCGGTCGATTCGTGAAGACCGAACATGCCCGTGAACGAAGCCTTGAGCGCCGTCAGCACCGTATCATTAGTCGAGAAGAAGCTGACAGACTGCGCATAGATCCGTTCCTTCGCGCTCGTGGTCTGCATGAGACGCGCCATGATGACTTCGGACGTGTTGTAACCGACCGTAAGGTTGTCGGAGAGGTCCTTCGCGATCTGGTAGCGCTTGTCCTCATCTTGCGTCTGCCGCAGGACCTCGTCGCGGATCAGCTCGAGCTTCGCGCGCTCGGCTGGCTCTGAGCCCGAAAAATTGGCAACGGCCGCAGAAGCCTCGCTCAACTTCTTCTTGGCTTCCTCCAGTCTCCATTCCGCTTTCTTCAGAACCTCGAGGGCAAGCACCTCTGACTGTTTGAGCGCACCGCGAAAGTCCCGATAGGCCTGCAGGATCGCATGCTCTCGCTCGATCTGGTTCTTCGTCTCTTTGGTAACCGCTATATAGATCCCGCGGATCTTGTCGAAGCGATCGGCAATGTCGCCCCGCGTGAGCTTCATCCAGGAATTGGTGGCACGCTCCCAGACGCTGACCTTGCCATCCGAAATCTGGTCGACCATCGCCTTGGCATCATCCCGAATCGAATTGAACCCTTCCGTGATCTGCCGGTAGCGATCCCCGATCGACATCGCCGATACATTCTCGCGCACGACCTCGTTGAAGCTCGAGGCCTGGTTCAATGTGCGGGCAATGACCGTGATCTTTTCATTGTCGAGGTCAGAGATCTGCTGCAGCAATGCATTGATGGGGGCATCCTCGCCCTTTGCTGGAACGATACCCAGATCCCGCAACGTGGTAAGCGCCCGGTCCAGGTACTGCATAGGCGTTCGGATGACGACATCGGACATGGACAGATTCTCCCCTCATAAACGTGGGGGATCATGTGGGGGATAGTAGCGTCGTCTGCAAGGGCAATCGCCAAAATATTCGCAGTGTTCTGCGGGACCTACCCCTTGCAGCTGACCGTTTCAGCGTGCCGGTTGGCAGCAATCACTTGCGGCGGCGCTGCCACCCTGACAAACCGGGTTCCATAGGCCGCCGTGCCGCAGATCACGGTGGCAAAGTAGCCCTCGACCTCGATGGTCAGGGGACCCGTGAGCGAGCGAACCTTACCCGCCTTCACCTTTTGCACCATGCCGGGCGCGATCACTGCCTTCAAGAAGTCATCCCGGTTCGAGATGTAGACACCGTCAATCGCTCCGTCCTCTTTCCAGCGTGGCAGAAGCGCCGCAGACGCGGCGTCAGGAACGAAGTAGAGGTCGGGCTCCTCGCTGCCGTTCATCTCTTCCTCGGCTGGCGCATTTCGCCCGAACACATAGGTGCCGGAGATCACGGCCCGCCCCTTTAAGGTGAGCCCCTCGACAGACGCCTTCTCCACCTTGAAGGGGCTTTGCTTTGGCAGCGCATAGACGATCCCGTCGGCCTTGTTGCTGATCAGGCGCCGGTCAACGCCGCGGGCCTCCGCCACCGAAACGGCGGCCAAGGTAGCAAGCAGACACACAAGCACGAGAAAGCGCAGGGGCATGGTGGATGTCTCCTTGAACCGGCGCAATCTTGCCAACCCATCACGGCAAAAATGGGGCCACGCTGTGACGCCGCTCACATCGCGCACACCTTCAGATATGAATCGCGTGCCCCAGCGCCTTCAGCGCACTCTCGTGAAATGCCTCGCTCAGTGTCGGGTGCACGTGGATAGTACCCGCGATATCTTCCAGCAACGCCCCCATCTCCAGTGCCAGTGCAAACTGCGCCGAAAGTTCCGAGACATGCTGGCCGACAGCCTGGATGCCAAGCACGCGATGGTCACTCTTGCGCGCGACAACACGCACGAACCCGCCGCTGTCAGCACCATCCATCGAGAGCGCGCGTCCATTGGCCGAGAACGGGAACTGCCCGACCACTACGTCAAGCCCCTGCCGCGCTGCATCAACCGGCGAGAGCCCTGCGCTGACGATCTCAGGCTCGGTAAAGCAGACTGCCGCAATCGTGGCCGGATTGAAGCGGCGCTTGTGACCCGCAATGATCTCCGCAACCATCTCACCCTGCGCTGACGCCTTGTGCGCAAGCATGGGCTCACCGACCAGGTCGCCAATGGCCCAGACATCACGCATCGACGTGCGGCACTGGTCATCGACCTTGATGAAGCGACCAGCCATGTCGACGGCCATGGCCTCGAGCCCCCAGCCCTGCGTGTATGGCTTGCGCCCGACGGTGACGAGGATCTTGTCGGCAGGGATGGCCAGCGCCTTGCCCTCGGCCGTTTCGATGGCAAGGGACGCTCCACCCTTTCCAGTCTCGGCTCCTTTGGCCTTTGCGCCCAGGTGCAGGGTAACGCCATTGCGATCCAGCCAGCGCTTGACCGGTGCAACCAGCTCGCCGTCATAGAGCGGCAGGACCTGGGTCTCGGCTTCAACGATGGTCACCTTCGAACCCAGCTTCGCAAACGCGATCCCGAGTTCGAGCCCGATATACCCAGCGCCGACAACCGCAAGGCGCGCTGGCAAGGCATCAAGCGACAGCGCCTCTGTCGACGAGATGACATCACCACCAAACTTGAGGAATGGCAATTCCGATGGAACCGATCCATTGGCAAGGATCACATGCTCTGCACGGATCGTGGTCTCGCCAACCCGGCAGGTCTTCGCATCCGAGAACACCGCAAAGCCGTTGATCACACGCACCTTCGCGCGCTTGAGAAGGCCGCCGACCCCCGTATTGAGCTTCGAGACGATCCCTTCCTTCCACTTCACCGTCTCGCGGAAATCCAGCGTCGGCGACGCGGCGAGCTTTATCCCGTGGACGGGTTTCTCCGCCGCATGACGCATGGCTTCGAACGCGCCGGCAGCATGGATGATGGCCTTCGACGGAATGCATCCACGGATGAGGCACGTCCCACCGAGGCGGTCACCCTCAACCAGCGTCGTATCGAGGCCAAGCTGCCCAGCCCTGATCGCGGCCACATAGCCCCCCGGCCCGCCGCCAATCACCAGCACCTTCGTCTGGATAATCTCAGCCACGGGCAGCACCCTCATCCATGAACATCAGCGCGGGATGCTGAAGCAGTGCCTTCACGCGCTGGATGAACTGAGCCGCATCAAAGCCGTCGACAACGCGATGATCGAACGACGACGACAGGTTCATCATCTTGCGCACCACGATCGCACCATCGCGCACCACGGGCCGTTCAATGATCGCATTGGGCCCGATGATTGCAACTTCCGGATAATTGATGACCGGTGTGGTGACAACCCCGCCAATGGGACCAAGGCTGGTGATCGTGATCGTCGAACCGGAGAGCTCGTCGCGCGACGCCTTGTTCTCGCGTGCCGCCGCTGATACCCGTGCGACCTCGTTCGCTGCCTGCCACAGGTCCAGCGCCTCGGCATGCTTGACCACTGGCACCATGAGCCCGTTCGCCGTCTGCGTCGCAATCCCGATATGGACGGGCCGGAACCTGTTCACGACACCCGCAACGTCATCATAACGCGCATTGATTTGCGGGAATTCAGGCAGCACCCGCACCAGCGCGCGAATGAGGAACGGAAGCAACGTCAGCTTCGGTTGGTCCTTGCGGCGCGTGGCATTCATGTGCGCACGCAGAGCCTCGATCTCGGTCATGTCGACTTCCTCGACATACGCAAAATGCGGGATACGCCGCTTGGTATCCTGCATCTTCTCGGCAATCTTGCGCCGCAGGCCAATGACCTTGATCTCATCGACACCCTCGCGACGCGCGAGCCCGCCACCGGACATCCGCTGCGAGCCGCCCCGCGCGAGGAACCCGTCGAGATCGGCATGCGTGATCCGACCGCCAGGACCGGAGCCATCGACAAACTGCAGCTTGATCCCGAGCTCCAGCGCACGCTGCCGTACCGCCGGAGACGCCAACGGCTTGTCACCAGGAACCCGCGGAACAGGCTCAACAGCCGCCGGCAATTCTTCCAACGGCTTGACAGGTCGCTGCGCGGGCTGTGCCACCTCGACCTTCGCTACAGGCGCGGCAGTCACCGTTGTAGCCTTGGCCGCTGCAGCAGGGGCCTTGACTTGCGCCTCGTTGCCAACCCCTTCCACCTCGAACTCGACGATCGCCGCGCCCACAATGGCCATCGCGCCGGGTTCGCCGTGCAACGACAGGACGCGGCCTTTGACAGGAGACGTCATCTCGACCGTCGCCTTGTCGGTCATGACATCGACAAGGTGCTGGTCTTCTTCGACCAGGTCGCCGACCTTCACATGCCACGCCACGATCTCGGCTTCAGCCGTTCCTTCGCCAACGTCAGGCAGCTTGAAAACATACTTGCCCATGGCCCTCAGTCCTCCAGTGCGCGGCGCATGGCATCGCCGATGCGCTTCGGTCCAGGAAAATACTGCCATTCGAAGGCATGCGGATAGGGCGTATCCCATCCCGTCACGCGCTCGATGGGAGCCTCAAGGTGATGGAAGCAGTTCTCCTGCACAAGCGCCGACAGCTCGGCACCAAATCCGCTGGTCCGTGTCGCCTCATGCACGATCACGCAGCGTCCGGTCTTCTCGACCGATTCAATGATGGTCTCGATGTCGACAGGCCAGATGGTCCTCAGGTCAATGACCTCGGCATCGATGCCCTGCTCTTCAGCCGCCGCAATCGACACATGAACCATCGTGCCATAGGCCAGCACCGTCACCGCCTCACCCGAACGTGCAATCCGCGCCTTGCCCAGCGGCACAGTATAATAGCCATCGGGCACGTCGCTCGCGGGGTGCTTGTTCCACGCCTGAACGGGCCTGTCATGGTGGCCATCGAAGGGGCCATTGTAGATGCGCTTCGGCTCGAAGAACATGACCGGGTCATCGTCCTCGATCGCCGCGATCAGAAGGCCTTTCGCGTCATAGGGATTGGACGGAATGACCGTCTTGAGGCCGCAGACATGCGTGAACAGCGCCTCCGGGCTCTGGCTGTGAGTCTGCCCCCCGAAGATGCCACCGCCATAGGGCGAGCGCAGCGTGATCGGCGAGGTGAAGTCCGCCGCCGATCGGTAACGCAGGCGCGCCGCCTCCGACACGATCTGGTCATAGGCCGGATAAATGTAATCGGCGAACTGGATCTCCACGACTGGCCTGAGGCCATAGGCCCCCATCCCGATCGCCGTCGCAACGATGCCGCTCTCGCCAATCGGCGTGTCGAAGCAGCGTTGCACGCCATGCTTCTTCTGCAGGCCATCAGTGGCCCTGAAGACACCACCGAAATAGCCGACGTCCTCGCCGAAAATCAGCACGTTGGGATCTCGGGTCAGCATCACATCCATGGCGGAATTCAGGGCCTGGATCATGTTCATGGTTGGCATGGCGCGTCAGACCCCCATTTCCTGGCGCTGCTTACGCAGGTGCCACGGCATGTCCTTGTAGACATCCTCGAACATTGTCTTGACGCTCGGAATCTTGCCGCTGCCAAGGACGCCATTCGCCTCGGCCTCCTTCTGCATCTTGCGGACATGCTCCTCGCACTCTTTCTCGAGCGCGACATGGTCGGCCTCCGACCACTTGCCCAGCGTGATGAGATGGTTCTTCAACCGCAGGATCGGATCACCCAGCGGCCACGCCTTGGCCTCGCCAGCAGGCCGGTAGCGGGTCGGGTCGTCGCTCGTCGAGTGCCCTTCCACGCGATAGGTGAAGTGCTCGATCAGCGTCGGCCCGAGATTCGAGCGCGCGCGATCCGCCGCCCACTTCGTGACAGCGTAGACGGCAAGGAAGTCGTTTCCATCAACCCTCAGCCCCGGCATTCCATAGCCGATGCCGCGTGCGGCGAAGGTTGAGTCCTCGCCACCCGCAATACCCTGGTATGACGAAATGGCCCACTGATTGTTGACAACATTCAGCACGACGGGCGCCTGGTAGACCGTCGCGAAGGTAAGGCCATGGTGGAAGTCGCCCTCGGCTGTCGAACCCTCGCCGATCCAAGTCGCCGCGATCCGGTCATCCCCCTTGTAGGCCGACGCCATCGCCCAGCCCACGGCCTGGCTGAACTGTGTCCCCAGGTTCCCCGAAATCGAGAAAAAACCGAACTGCTTCGACGAATACATGATCGGCAACTGCCGCCCCTTGATCGGATCCTTTTCGTTCGAATAGATCTGATTCATCATGTCGACCAGCGGATAGCCGCGCGAGATCAGCAAACCCTGCTGTCGGTAGGAGGGAAAGCACATGTCGTCAGTATCAAGTGCCGACGCCTGCGCTACCGCCACAGCCTCCTCACCCGTGCACTTCATGTAGAACGATGTCTTGCCCTGACGCTGCGCCTTGTACATGCGATCATCGAATACGCGCGTCATGACCATGTGTTTCAGACCACGCTTCATCGTGTCGGCATCGAGCTTGGGATCCCAAGGCCCCACGGCCTTGTGGTCATTGTCGAGCACGCGGATCAGAGTATAGGCAAGGTCGGCAACATCCTTGGCCGTTGCATCGATGTCCGGACGGCGAACCTCGCCTGCCTTTGGGACCTTGATATTCGAGAAATCAGGCTGGTCCCCGGGTCGATGCTTGGGTTCAGGAATGCGAAGGGACAGGGATACGCGGTTCTTGCGATCCGGCGCCGTCTTGCTCATGGGAACTCCCGGCTGTGTGCACGCGTCAAATTGGCGCGAGGGAATAGGCGTGCACTCCATGAGCGTCAACGTCAATTCTCAAGCGACGGTCAATGCGCCGTAGCCACTTAGAAGATTGCGGCCTGCGCTCGCTGAACCGCACGTTTCGTTCAAACAGCTGCAGGCTGAGGCAATATTCCGCCGACCATTGTGCGCCGCACAACAACTCGGAGGGAAGCTGCGTCAGTCGCCCAGCATTCGGGCAATCTCCCGATCATGCACGCGGGCCACGCGAAGGTCTTCTGCACCCTGCGTGATGATGGGATGCGCAACGTCAACGATGGCGGTCTTCCAGCTCGGTCTCGATTGCATGCCTTGGTAATAAGCTACAAGCCGTTCGAGCCCGCCCTTCTCCAGATACGACGCAAGGAACCCTGTCTCTTCAAGGCGCAGCAAAACACAGCCCAGCGTGATGTCAGCCAGCGAGAACTGTGAGCCAAGGATCCACGGGCCTCCCGTCTGGCCAAGCGCATCATCAATCTTGCCAAGGTGGGTTCGCATATAGCGACGGCCATTTCGCACCATAAGCCGGATCGGTTTAATGGAAAGCATTCGTCTCAGCCCGAGCAACCTTGCGAGGGAAAAGAACATCGGGCGCGCCCTATCCGGGTGGAACAGGAAACCGAACAGGATGCGGTGCAGCGGTATGTAGCGGATCGCCGTGATGAAGAGAGGCAGGGTCAGCGACGGCACGCAGGCACCAATCCGCCGCTCCATATCCGCTGTTGGCGCGTTGCTCGACAGGTTTCCGAAAGCAATCCACTCCTCCATGCGCTCGCGCAACACGACATCCGTCGGAACAAGCAACGGCGCACCCGGAGGCGCCTGAGACACCGCATAGGCCATGATGTCATCGGACTCATAGACCGGGTGCCCATTGTGGACCAGCGTCGGTATGAGACCCGATGGATTAACCTTCAGATAGGCTGGCGACAGCGTCTGATAGCTACCTGTCTCAATCAGGTCGATCGGCTTGTGCACAAAGGGAATGCCAAGCTCGGCCATCACAAGTCGCGTCTTGCGCGAGCAGTGCGAAAACGCATTGCCGTAGAGCTCGAATGGCGCTTCATGCGGCAGTGAGATTTCCGGGTGAAACCCACCTTCAACAGCGTGCGTCCGGCGCCTGGAGCGCTCAAAGAGAAACCAACCCAAGAGACCAGCAAACGCGAGCGCAAGGATCGATAAAGACAGGCTCATGCAGCAACCCCTTGTCCCCGCAAGGCGACGCTCCATGACTCGATAAGCACGGTCACATCCCCGGCACCAAACACATATCTGTCTGCCCGCACAAGAACCGCAGCGGCACCCGCCTCATCCAGCCAAGCGCTGATTTTATCAGCGAATGGCATCAACGGGCCACTATCAAGCGCCCCCACCCGAAACAATGCAGACGTCCTCAGGTGTTGAACATCCTCAGACCTGCGCGCAATGAACCATGCCCCAACGCCCATCACATCATCGAGCATCAGGCCACCGACGATGTACTGCGGAAAGATCGAGCCCGAAACAGCAGGTGAGCCGACAAACATCCCTGGCCCCGGCTTCGGATCAGGAGGTGGAACAGGCTGCAGTCCCTGAGCGCGTTGAGCTATCAAAGCCGCATCCCGCTGCGCAGCAGCCTCGGGATCAGCCATGCACACGACACGCCCCATGGCGATGGCAGCTTCAGTAAGCGCACGCACATGCGGTTCGCGCTCAGTCTGATAACTGTCGAGGATCTTGTCGCTCGCTTCGCCACGGATGACGTGCCCTAGCTTCCAGGAGAGGTTCACGGCATCGCGGATGCCGGAGCACATGCCCTGCCCGGCAAAAGGCGGTGTCTGGTGAGCGGCGTCGCCCGCAAGGATGACACGCCCGCGCCTCCACTCTTCTGCGACCAGCCCATGAAACCGGTAGACCGCCTTGCGATCAATGATGACATCCTCCTCGCTCACCCACGCGCTCAACAGTGAAGAAATTCGGCGGTCATCCAGAAAGGACTGGGGATCCTCGCCCGGACGGATCATGAACTCCCAACGATGCCGGCCAGGCCCCATCAAGACGCATGTCGTGGGACGCTCAGGATCGCAGATCTGCAGGTTAAGACTGGGCATCTTCTCTGGTCGGCGGACTTGTGCATCGACAACCAGCCAAGGCTCGTCGAACCCGTAATCGAAATGGCCGATTTTCAGGGTCTTGCGGACGGCGCTCGAGGCGCCGTCACATCCAACGAGATAGCGTGCGCGCACCTCCGTAGCCGTCCCCGAGCCATCAACGATGGTCGCCCGCACCCCTTCATTCAAGGATGCATCGAAGGGCTCGAGGCTGGTGCCAAGCCGGATCTCGACGGACGGATAATCAGCGAGCTTGCCCCGCAGCGCCTGTTCAAGGTCCGGCTGGTTGAACATCCAGCTGGGCTCGAAACCCGGTGCAAGGGTTACTGCACCAAGGTCAAAGCGCAACAGCACTTCTCCCTTCGCCGTCCGAAACTCATAGGCAGGCGCAACACGCGAAATCGCCTTCACCTGCTCGAGCAAGCCAAGCCCCTGCCAGACGCGCATGATCTCGGCATCGAAATGCGCCGCCCGGGGCAGAGGGTAGACTGCCGTCTCTCGCTCGACAGCCAGCACCCGCACACCTTGCTGCCCCAGCAAATTGGCAAGCGTCGCACCAACTGGTCCCAGACCGGAAATCAGCACATCGGTTTCAATCATGTCATGACCTCAGTGAAAGCGGGCCGGAAGGGACTTGAACCCCTGCAGCACGTTATTGAAGAAAGGTTCAGGCGCATCCACCTCTATGCGCGTGAGGTGGCGCGCCAGAGCAACAAGCAGGCACTCCATCTCGAGCCGCGCCAGATGCATGCCGGCGCACGCATGCGCACCATGTCCCCACCCCAAGTGGTCCCGGGCATTGCGCGAGATGTCAAACCGATCCGGATCGTCATACTTGCGCTCGTCACGGTTCGCCGACGCATAGAGCACCAGCACGCGATCACCCGCGGGAACCATGACATCGTCTACCGGAAAGTCCTGCACCGCAAAGCGGGTAAAACCTCTTATGGGCGAAGACAATCGAACCGACTCATGCACCACATCACCAGCAACGCCTTCATCCTGTCGGACCGCCTGCAGGACATGCGGGTACAGCGCCAGATGCCGGACCATCTGCCCGATGGCAAGGATCGTAGTGTCGAGGCTCGGGGCCACATAATCAATGATCATGGCCTTGGCCTCGCGACGGGAAAGCCTACCCTCATCGGCTGCCGCAAAGAGCCTGTCTGCCCAGCTACCCGGCATGACCGCAGACCTGTCGAGCCGTGCCGAGTAGCGGGCCAGATCGAGAAGTGCTGGAAGAGCCCGCACCATGCGCCAGTTCATCGGACCAATCGCGTCAAAGGTCGCAGCCGCCCAGCGCAGCATGCTCTCGCGACCCTCGGGCCTCAGCCCAACAAGCTCAGCCACGATCGATACAGGCAAATAGGCCGCAAACTCCGCCATCGCATCGAATGTGTCACCACCCTTTAACCGCAACACGAGCGCTTCAGCCTCCTGCTGCATGCGCTGCCGCAGCGGCGCAAGCGCTCCCGGTCCCAGGGGCTTGATCAACACCAGCCGTCGACGGACATGATCCGCACCATCAGCCGTGAGGGTGATCTCGTTCTCCATCGAGTTGACCAGCTTGTTGGCAGCAATGCCTTTTCCACTGACAAGCTGGTCCGCCGCGCGAAGCACGGCCTTAGCATCCTCATACCGACCCACGGCCCACATCCTGTACCGGGAAAGCCAGACGGCGGGCCCAGCGTCACGGATAGCTCGAAAATACCTAGACGAGTCGATCAGCGCATCACGCCCGTGAAGATACCCGGCGTAGCGGGGCCGAGCCCCCACTCTCACGCAACGACCTCAGGCCTCAACGTCGCTTCGATGGCACCGATGCGGTCGATTTCGATGCGCACCACGTCACCATCCTTGAGCAATCGGGGCGGTCGCATGGCCATACCGACACCGCCCGGCGTTCCGGTAAAGATTATGTCGCCAGGCTCCAGCGTCATGGCTTGGCTCAGATGCGCAATCTGCTCAAAGACGTTGAAGACAAGATTCTTTGTATTGGAGTCCTGCCGCGTCTCTCCATTCACGAAAGCACGAATTCCCAATGTGTGCGGGTCGCCAAGCTCATCACTTGTCACGATCCACGGACCGATCGGTCCATGCGTGTCGAAGCTCTTTCCAAGTACCCATTGCGGCGTCTTGAACTGCCAGTCACGCGCCGTCACGTCATTGCCAACGCAATAACCGAAGATCACCTCTTGGGCCTTCTCCTTGGGCACATGCTTGCACCGCTTGCCAATGACAACGACAAGCTCGGCCTCATAATCCACCAGCTGTGAAACCTTCGGCAGCTGCACATCTGCAAACGGTGGATGAATGGAGTTCACCTGCTTGCAGAACCAGACCTGTTCCTCCGGCGTCTTCTGGTTACTCTCGGCAATATGATCCGCATAATTGAGCCCGATGGCCATGGCCTTCGACGGCCGCGGCACCGGCGCCTCAAGCCCAACGGCTTTCAAGTCGAAATCCGGCTTGCGCGATGCAGCGCGCTCGACGGACGAGCGCACCTTGTCCCAGCCATCGATCAGCCCGATCATGTCACGCGGCAAGCTCGCATCAGCCTTGGACAAGTCGACCACCCCGCCATCGACCACAAGCCCAACACGCGTCGAACCACCCTCGGTGAAAGTTACCAGTTTCATTTCAGCTCTCCCGCCTCAACTTGCCATGTCCGCAGGCATCTTCATGCCCCACTGCACGTCCATCACGTCTTGAATCGTCGCGTCGCGTGACCCCCAGCTCGCTGTCAAAAGATCACCATCCGTCCAGTGCTCCAGCGTATGGCCCCACGGATCCCGCCAATAGTCGAAGATCTGGCTGCCAAGCACGTGCCGCCCCACTCCCCACTGATGCTGGTAGGACTTGTCCTTCAGCAGGTCATGCCCACTCATCAAATCGTCAAAATCGGTCACTTCAAAAGCCGCATGATTGAACTTCGGCGTTCCGGTCCCCATGAGGAACAGCGTGTGATGATCGGCAGGTTTCTCTCCGCGGTCGCAGCGCATGAAGGCACCCAGCGCAAATTCAGGCGACAGCTTGATCTCGTCCGAAGTGATGAACCCGAAATGCTGCTTGTACCAGGCCTCGCTGGCGCGGAAGTTCGATACATTCAGCACGCAATGCCCGAGACGCTTGATATGCGAGGCCCCTCGCCCGACGCGCTTTGGCGCATTGTGGCGCACACGCTTGCGCCAGTCGTTGAGCGCCTGCTCGGGCGGGGTTGCATCGGGAGCAAGCGTGCCACGGCCGGCCACGGTCTCGACCAGAAACCCGTCCGGGTCGCGAAGTTTGACGACCTGGCCACCACCCGGCCCGTCAAGAGCCTCGATCTTGGAGCCCGCCTTCGAAGCAAGCAGTTCAAGATCACCGACGCAAGCCGCCTTGAAGGCAATGCCGGCAAATCCGGGTTCGCCCTTGTGCGTGACATGCAGGAACGGATCACCGCCTTCACCGCGCATGTAAAGCGTATTGTCATCACGCGCCGCCCTGGCCATCCCGAAATCGGAGAGAAACGCTTCCATCGTGTCGAGGTCAGGCGCACTGAAGCGTACATAGGCAATGTCATCGGCTTTGATCATGTCAGGGCGTAGCTCCCATGTTGGAGGGTGTTTCAAACGAAACGATGTTGCCAAGCGTCGTGCGCGACAGCTGGCGGTAGACCCTGTAACCGGTCATCACCGCAGCCACCGGCAGGGGCACCGCAATTTCGCGAGCAAATGCCGGGCGCGACCTCAGTCTCAGATACCAGCCGTGAAGGTTCGGATGACAGCGTAACGGGTAACCCGCAAGCTGCAAACGATGCACCGAGATGAACCAGGCGATATCAAGGATCGAGATGCGCTCTCCAATGAGCCATTCATGATCGCGCAAACGCGTATTCAGCGTATCGAAGGCTTGAGAAAATGCTGAATACGAGGCGCGCGCAGCATCAGGCGTGACCCCCTGCCGGGCGAAATCCCGCCACCACGCGACCTCTTTCATCCTGCTGGGGTCGCAAGCACCTTCCCGCTCGTAGCGCTGCAATGTCGCCTCGCTCTTCTGCGTCAGGCGGCGCGGAAAGATGAAGCCCATTGTAAGGTTGCGCAGATCGACATGCAGCCTGTCCTCAAGCGCGAGCGACACGATTACGGCCTGAACCTCGGCTTCGCTTTGCGGCATCAAGGACGGCGACGGCGACGGCAGCGCATCCAGATATGCAAGAATATCATTGCTCTGGATGTGAACCTGCCCGTCATGGACAAGAACCGGAACGACCCCGCGTGGATTGATCCCGAGGAACCATGGCGTGACGTGTGCGTTGCGTCCGAGGTCCACGTGATGCGAAACCCAGGGCAGGTTCTTTTCACCAAGCAGGATACGCACCTTCTGCGAGCACGATGACCCTGCAAAGTGCAGGAGATGCAAGCCCTTCCAGGACTTCACCTCGCTGGTGGTCACTTGTGCATCGGCAAGGATCATGGTGCCAGGCTCACGTCGACGCGACGCGCCTCGATGGCCGCAGAGGACAAACGCTCGGCGGCAACAGGCTTCACGCCGAGGGCAACGAGGGCCGTCGTGATGATGTCACGGGCAAACCGGTGTGGCTGCCCGACCGGTTGCCCCGCGTCGGACAGGCGCATGCCCGCAGACATGACGATCCCGATCGTCGCGACGACAGAGGCACTGACCGATACCACATGAAAGGTACCTGCCTCGATTCCGGCAAGGATGTCGCCGCGAATGCCGTCATTGATCGGCGTATCCGGGTTGACAGCGCCCGGCAGGAGCCGCAGCAGCGCACGCGCCCGGACAGGCTGGGTGATCGCAAAATGCAGGATGGTGGAAAGACCATTGGCCATGCGGACGGTCGGATCCCGGACCCCGAGGTTCAGCGCTTCAATGGCCTCTTCAAGATCTGCACGGATCTGGCGCGAGATGGCGTTGGCCAGGTCGTCCTTGTCCTGGAAGTGCGTATAGAACGTACCCTTCGCGACATCCGCCTCTTCAGTGATCTCGTCGATCGACAGGGCATCAAGGCCGCGCAGTGCCACAAGCCGCTCTGCCGCGGCAACAAGCTCGCCACGGGTTCTTGCCCGTTTCCTGGACTGTCGAGGGGCGGCTGCAGCAGCGCTCATAAATGACTAAATAGTCAAAAATGACCAATCAGTCAAATACTGACCACAAGGCCCCACGCCTGAAAAAGCGATAAGCCCCATTGACTCCCACCCCGCTATCAGGGTAAGAACAAAAGGTGAACTAAGATCAAGAAGCAGCAGAAAACGGAGACTGACCCGTGCCACGACCCATGGCGGCGGAGGGGCGACTGCCCCCTGAACAGGCCGCATCCCTCAAGCAGACCATAGCCGCAATCCAGGCCGCCTGCCTCCCAGGAAAGACGCGCAGCGCCCGCGTCCATGTGGAAACCGGCATCCCCCTCATGGACCAGGCTCTGGGCGGCGGACTTTCTCGCGGCACCGTCCACGAAATCCTGCCACGCACGGTCCAGGACCTGGGCGCGGCCGCCGGTTTCGCCTTCGGCCTGGCCACCCGTGCCCAAGAGAAAAGCGCCCACGTCCTCTACATCCAGCATGACTTCTCAAGCGCCGAAACCGGACGCCCATACCTGCCCGGCCTGAAGCTTTCGGGCTTCGACACCTCTGCCCTCATCTACCTCCACGTCCCGCGCGCTGAAGACGTGCTCTGGGCCATGAACGAGGCCCTCAAGTGCAGGGGCTTCTCTGCCGTCATCGCCGAATTCCCCGCCCACACGCGGGTGCTCGATCTCACCTGCACGCGCCGCCTGGCTCTGGCCGCGCAGGAAGGCCTCGGCTTCGGCCTCATCCTGCGCCACGCAACTGCAATTGAACCGAACGCCGCCACGACGCGCTGGCTGGTAAGCGCAAGCCCCTCCCGCAGCAATCCCTTCGGCGGCCTGGGCGCCCCGCACATGCATCTGGATCTCGTGAAGAACCGCTTCGGCTCATCTGGCCAATGGAACGTTGAGTGGCATGCCCATGAACGCAAGTTTGAAACCGTCAACGCTCCCGCGGCGCTACCTGGCAATCTGGTTCAGCCACCTGCCCACAGACAGGCTCGAGCGCACCCGCGCGCAGCGGTCGCCTGAACCACGCATCGTCACCCGCGACATGCGGGGCGCCCAGCGCCTGTGCGCCATGAATGCAGAGGCCATGCGCCTGGGCTTGCGCCACATGATGCCCCTGGCAGACGCACGTGCAATGTATCCTTCGATCGCGGTCGAGCCTGCCGACGACGCCGCAGACGCACGCCTGCTTGAAGCAATAGGCGACTGGCTGTCCCGCTACACGCCGCTGGTCGGCCTCACGCCACCCGATGGCGTGATGCTCGACATCACCGGATGTGCCCATCTCTTTGGTGGCGAGGACACCATGCGTCGCGATGCCGTGCGTCGCCTCCACGAACAGGGCATCACGGCACGCACAGCGATTGCCGGCACCCCCGGCGCAGCCTGGGCGCTGGCCCGCTACGGCGAACGGCGCAACATCGCCGATGACGAATTGCAGGAAACACTCAACCCGTTGCCACTGGCAGCCCTCCAGCTGCCCGCCGGCATCATCGAGGCAATGGCGCGCGTGGGTCTGAAGAAGATCAGCGACATCGTGGATCGCCCACGCGCGCCCCTCGCCGCACGCTTCGGCGCCATCCTGTTGCAGCGCCTAGATTTCGCGCTTGGGAAAGCAGACGAACCCATCACGCCACGTCTGCCCGTAGCCCCCTACATTGCCGAACGCAACCTGACGGAGCCCGCAACCCACGAGACGTTCATCCTCGAAACCATCGGTCACCTGGCAACTGACCTGTCACGACGGATGGAGGAACGCGGCGAAGGCGCACGCGCCCTGCAAGTGACCCTCTTTCGCGTCGATGGCGCCGTACGCCGCCTGTCGGTTGCAACCAGCCGCCCCCAGCGCGATGCCACCGCCATGCACCGCCTGTTCCGCGAGCGTTTTTCATCACTGGCGGAAGACATCGATCCGGGTTGCGGCTTCGACGTCATCCGGCTGGCCGTGACAACAGCAGAGAAAGCACAGATACCCCAGTCAAACCTGGTCGACAGCGCGACCGGCCAAGACGACCTCGCCGATCTGATTGATCGCCTCGGCGTTCGCTTCGGCCCTCGCCGCGTGCAGCGCCTCGCCTTTGCCGAAAGCCACATCCCCGAATACGCTGCTACGCAGGTCCCCCACCTGGCGCCAGCCCCTGCAGCCCACCATCGCGCAAATGCACCCGTCCTCGATACCGCAGCCCCCGCCCGCCCCCTGCGCCTTTTCGAACGACCAGAGCCCATCGACGCGATCGCCGAAGTCCCCGATGGCCCACCGATACGCTTCCGTTGGCGCCGCGTACCCCACGAGGTCGCTCACGCCGAAGGCCCCGAACGCATAGCCATGGAATGGTGGCGCGACGAAACAGGCCGCAGCCTCACACGCGACTATTTCCGCATCGAGGACCGTGAAGGACGCCGCTTCTGGCTCTACCGCGAGGGTCTGTTCGGCAGCGAGACAAGTCGTCCTCAATGGTACGTCCACGGAATATTTTCGTGAACACGGCAACGGCTTACGCCGAACTCGCCGTGACGACGAACTACAGCTTCCTGCGCGGTGCCTCGCACCCGCACGAATGCGTGGAACAGGCGCAGGCTCTCGGCCTCTCGGCAATCGGCATCACAGACCGCAATTCGGTCGCAGGCGTCGTGCGCGCCCACATCGAGGCCAGGGAACGCGGCCTGCGCCTTCTTGTGGGAACCCGCCTCGTCTTCAGCGACGGCACCCCCGACATCCTGGCCTATCCGCGCGACCGCGTCGCCTGGGGGCGCCTCTGTCGCCTGCTGACCCTCGGCAACCGCCGCGCCGAAAAAGGCGACTGCATTCTCCACATCGCAGACCTCATCGAGCACGCCGAAGGCCTCCAGCTCATCCTGATGCCCCCACGCCCCGACATCGAAAGCACAGAGACGACCCTCCTGCAGCTGCCCAGGGCACAACTATGGCTCGGCGCAACGATACACCACCGCGGCGACGACCAGCGCCACCTGCGCCGCCTCGAGGCCTTCGCATCGAAGCACCGGGTCCCCATGATCGCCGTGGGAGACGCGCTCTACCACACGCCAGCACGCAGGCAACTCCAGGACGTGCTCACCTGCATCCGCGAGCACGCGACCCTCGACCGCGCCGGCTTCCACCTCGAGGCCAACGCCGAACGCCACCTGAAGCCGCCTCCCGAGATGGCACGCCTCTTCCGGCGCCATCCGCAAGCCATCGCCGAGACCCTCCGCTTTGCCCAGACCCTCCACTTCTCGCTCAACGATCTGCGCTACGAATACCCCGAGGAAACCTGCGAAGGATTCGCCACACCCCAGGAGGCCCTCGTCTCCCTTACCGAAGAGGGCGCAAGGCAGCGCTATCCCACCGGCATCCCGCCCAAGGTCCGCCAGGCGCTCGACCATGAATACAAGCTGATTGGCGAACTCGATTACGCGCCCTACTTCCTCACCGTCTACGACATCGTACGCTTCGCACGCAGCAAAGGCATCCTCTGCCAGGGTCGCGGCTCGGCCGCCAATTCAGCCGTCTGCTACTGCCTGCACGTGACCGAGGTCGACCCCAACCAGATCGACCTCCTGTTCGAGCGATTCCTCTCGGCCGAGCGACGCGAGCCACCCGACATCGACGTCGACTTCGAGCACGAGCGGCGCGAGGAAGTGATCCAGTACATCTACAATCGCTACGGCCGCCACCGCGCAGGCCTTGCCGCAACCGTGATCTGCTATCGCGGACGCAGCGCCATCCGCGATGTCGGCAAGGTTTTCGGTCTCTCGGAAGATACGATCACGGCCCTCGCCGGAACCCTGTCAGGCTGGACAAGTAGCGCACCGGTCGAAGACGAGGTCCGGCGCCTCGGCCTCGATCCTGCGGATCGCCGCCTCTCACTGGCATTGGCTCTTGCCGGCGAACTCGCAGACTTCCCCCGCCACCTCTCCCAGCACGTCGGCGGCTTCGTGATGACGCGTGGGCGCCTCGACGAACTCATCCCGGTATCGAACGCAGCCATGGAAGGCCGCACGGTCGTTGAGTGGGACAAGGATGACCTCAACGCGCTGGGCATCCTGAAGGTCGATGTCCTCGCACTCGGCATGCTCTCCTGCATGCGCAGGGCCTTGGGGCTGCTGCAGGCCCATTACGGTGTCACGCCCACCCTTGCCGCGATCCCGAAGGAAGAGCCCGCCGTCTACGACATGCTCTGCCGCGCCGATTCCGTGGGCGTCTTCCAGGTCGAAAGCCGTGCCCAGATGACGATGCTGCCGCGCCTGAGGCCAAGGCAGTTCTACGATCTCGTGATCGAGGTCGCCATCGTGCGCCCAGGCCCCATCCAGGGCGGCATGGTGCACCCTTATCTGAGCCGCCGCCAGGGACACGAGCCCATCGTCTACCCGAAGGCCGAACTGGAAACCGTCCTCGGCAAGACACTTGGCGTCCCCCTGTTCCAGGAACAGGCCATGCGGATTGCCATCGTTGCAGCCGGCTTCACCCCTGCCGAAGCCGATCGCCTGCGCCGTTCCATGGCCGCCTTCCGTCGCAGCGGCACGATCTCGACCTTCGAGGAAAAATTCGTCCACGGCATGATCGCGCGCGGCTACGATGAGGACTTCGCAGATCGCTGCTTCAAGCAGATCCAGGGCTTCGGCGAATACGGCTTCCCGGAAAGCCACGCCGCAAGCTTCGCCCTCCTTGTCTATTACTCCTCATGGGTCAAGTGCCACTACCCCGACGCCTTCGCAGCCGCCCTACTGAATTCCCAGCCCATGGGGTTCTACGCCCCTGCCCAGATCGTACGCGACGCCCGCGAGCACGGCGTCGAAGTCCGCCCCGTCGACATCAACGCCTCGCACTGGGACAACACCCTCGAACCACACGACCAAAAGTCGTCATGGCCGGGCCCGTCCCGGCCACCCAGCACCGACGCAACAACAGATACGCAAACGCTCCCGACCCTCCACCCCCGCCACGCCTCCATGGCACCCGAGATCCGCACAACCCACGCTTTGCGCCTGGGCTTGCGCCAGGTCTCGGGCCTTCGGGAAGATGACGCGCGAACGATCGAAACCACCCGCACACATCCATTCGATTCCATCCGTGATCTCTGGTTGCGCACAGGCCTTGAGCCATCCACCCTCGAGCGTCTCGCCGATGCTGACGCCTTCCGCTCACTTGGCCTCGACCGACGCGAGGCGCTCTGGATCATCCGCGGCCTGCGTCGCAGTGGCGACAAGGATGACCTGCCGTTATTCGCCGCGGCCAGTTCCCGCACGCACGAGCCGGACTTCGCCGTCCCCCCAATGCCGCTGGGCGAGCACGTAGTCGAAGACTACCGCCACCTGCATCTGTCACTCAAAGCCCACCCCGTATCCTTCCTGCGCGACCGCCTGGACAAACGAAAGGTCACCCAGTCAGGGCAACTGCCCTCGATTCAATCCGGCCGCAATGTCGAAGTCGCAGGCCTCGTCCTAGTCCGCCAGCGCCCAGGCACCGCATCAGGCGTGATCTTCATGACACTGGAAGACGAGACCGGCGTCACCAACATCGTGGTCTGGCCCAGAACGTTCGAACAGTTCCGCCCCACAGTCCTCGGCGCCCGCCTCGTTCTTGTCCGCGGCGAAATACAGGCCGAAAGCGGCGTCATCCACGTCATCGCCAACCGGATTTCAGACCTGACACCCTTTCTCGACGAACTCGCAGGCGACACCACACCCTTCCGTCCCGCAAGCCGCGCCGACGAAGTCACCCGTCCCCTGCCATCGACAAGACAGGACCCGCCGGCAACGCTCTGGAAACACCCCCGCGACGTCCGCAGCGTCCTGCCGAAGGGCCGCAACTTCCATTGACCCCATGCACCCTTCACCGTCATCCAGGAAGCCAAGCGCGTCCAGCCGCAACGCGGCTGGGTAACGCGCGTGCTGTCCGGCACCCGCAGCCCCTACCCCCGCCCGCGCTTCGCACGCGTCGGCAGCACCAAGCGCTCGATCCAGTTTTTCAGCTCGCGCGAACGGTGCGCCTCCTCGGTGACAGACGCACTCAGCCCATGCTGCCAGCCAAGCGCCAGGTCGGCAGGGTTCCGCTCAAGGCCTTCAAGCCCCTCGACATAGGCAGCATGATCGCCGTCGCCCTTGAACAACCCCTGTTCGACGCAGGGCGCCTTCATCCGCCGCAACACGGCAGCAATGTCCGTGAAAGAATATTCCGGGTGATACTGCACGCCCCAGAACGTGCAGCGCCGCGTCTTGATCTCGGCCGCCTGCACCGCGCTCCAGCCGTTGGTCGCCAGGATCGTGGTTCCACGCGCCGTGTCTTCGACCTCGTCAAGATGCACCGTGATTGCATCGAACACCGTGGGCTTGTCCCAGAAGAGATCGTGCTCCTCGCCCGCCTCTGTCAGGCAGATGCCACGTGCGAACCCGATCTCGCGTCCCTTCGGATTGCGCCGCACAGTCCCGCCGGCCGCAACCGTTGCCACCTGCAACCCCCAGCACGAACCGAAGAACGGCGTATCGGTTTCGAATACCGCCCGCGCCAATTCAATCTGCCGCATGATCGAGGGGCCAAGATCGTAGATGTTCAGCGACGATCCCGTGATCGCTACACCGTCATAACCCTCGATCCCGGCGCGCTCCGGCAGGTTCGCGCCAGCATCGGCGGGAAAGCACACATCCACCCGTGCTCCCGGCGCAAGGCCGCGCAGCACATCGGCGTAACGCTCACTGGCAACCCGCCCGCCGACCGCAAGATGGCGTTCGCGACCCTCGGCCGTATTTCCCTCGACAACAAGCAGGCGCAGCGCGCTCATGGAATAGTTCCCGCATGGATCAGACAACCGCCCACGGCGGAATCACTCGTCAGTGTACAGCACAATCCCGCGCACAGCGCATCACAAACGGCCCTCAAGCGCCATATCGAAAATCGTTCGCGCACCAGCAATGTCCAGCGGCACGGGATTGCCCCCGGCTGTCGGATCGACTACGGCCATCTCGGCGATCAGATCCGCCTTCGCACGCCCCACCTGCAATCCCGCAAGCGTGTGCGGAATACCGACCGCTTGCCGCAACTCAAGCACGCGCGAGAGAAACGCATCGAAAGAAGCCGTCAAGCCGATATAGGCCGCCAGGCGCTCGATCCGCCCCTCGATGGCCTTGCGGTTGAAAACCAGCACATAGGGCATGAACACCGCATTGGTAAGCCCATGATGTGTGTCATGCACGGCGCCAACGGGGTGCGACAACGCATGGATGGCACCCAACCCCTTCTGGAACGCTGTCGCGCCCATGGCCGCTGCCGCCATCATGTTGCCACGCGCCTCGAGATCATCCCCGCGCCAAACCGCACGCTCGAGATTGGCATTGACCAGACGCATGCCCTCGACGGCAATCCCATCCGCCAACGGATGGAACCCGGGCGCACAATAGGCCTCAAGGCAATGCGCAAAGGCATCAAGGCCCGTCGCCGCCGTGATCGAAGGCGGTAGCCCCACCGTCAGCACCGGATCGCAGATCGTCACGACAGGCATCATCTTTGGATGGAAGATGACTTTCTTGGTATGAGACGCCTCATGCGTGATGACGCCAGCCCGCCCGACCTCGGAGCCTGTTCCCGATGTTGTCGGCACCGCAATGACCGGCGCTATTCCCTTCGGATCAGCCCGCGTCCACCAGTCGCCGACATCCTCGAAATCCCACATGGGACGCGTCTGGCCCGACATGAACGCAATGACCTTGCCGACATCGAGCGCCGACCCGCCGCCAAAAGCCACAACGCCATCGTGAAGCCCGGCCCGCATCGCGCGCACACCGGCCTCGACATTGCTGTCGACCGGGTTCGACCGGATCTCTGAAAACAAGGCAGACCCCAGTCCCGCCGCCTTCAGTGCCCCCAACGCCATCTGCGTCATCGGCAAGGCTGCCAGTCCGGGATCGGTGACAAACAGCGGCCGCGTGATGCCGTTGGCTTTGCAGGCATCCGCAAGCTCGGCGATGCGCCCCGCGCCGAAGCGCACGCTGGTCGGGTAATTCCAGTTCGATGTCTGGTTCATGGCACTTTCGCAGCGTTAGATCTGGTGACGCAGGTGATACGATTTCGGCCGCGTCAGCATCTCATAGCCGATCGGCGACAGCGACGCCCCGCGCCCCGTATCCTTCACGCCCGTCCACGCGAGCGCTGGATCCAGATAATCGCAGCGGTTCATGAACACGGTCCCCGTCTCGATCCGGTCCCCGATGCGCTCGGCCGCCTCGACATCGCTCGTCCAGATGCCAGCCGTCAGGCCATAGGGCGAGTCATTCATCAGCCGGATCGCCTCCTCGTCCGATTGCACCTTCATGATGCCGACGACCGGGCCAAAACTTTCCTCCATCATGACCGACATCGAGTGGTCGACCTGCGTCAGCACCTGCGGCGCAAGATACGGCGTCCCCTCCCGGTTCGCTGCAAACCCCTTCGCATCGATCAACCCGCGCGCACCCTTGGCCAGCGCCTCGGCCGTTTGATGGCGCACCAGGTCGGCAAAACGCGTATGCGCCATCGGGCCCAGTGTCGTGGCCTCATCCATGGGATTGCCAAGCACATACTTCCGCGTGAGGCTCGCAAACCCGTCGACAAAGCGGTCATAGACCGAAGCATCCACATAGATGCGCTCGATCCCGCAGCAGCACTGCCCCGAATTGTAGAACGCCCCATCGACCAGGTTCTCGATCGCATGCTCGAGGTTCACATCCGCCCGCACATAGGCCGGATCCTTGCCTCCAAGCTCGAGCCCCATGGTCGTGAACGTCCCGGCCGCCGCACGCTCGATCGCCTTGCCGCCCGCCACCGACCCCGTGAAATTCACGTGATTGACGCAACCCGAAGCCAGCAGCTTCGTCGTTTGCTCATGACCCAGCACAATGTTGGCAAAGAGCCCCTTGGGCAGGCCCGCCGCTTTCATTGCCTGCTCGAACCGTTCGCCCACCAGGATCGTCTGCGAGGCATGCTTCAGAATGACCGAGTTCCCAGCAATCAGCGCCGGCGCGATCGTGTTGACGGCCGTCAGATAGGGATAGTTCCACGGCGCAATGACAAGCACGATGCCGACCGGCGTCCTCTTGATCATGCGCCTGAACCCGGGCTTCGGATCCGCAGGCATGACAGGCTTGAGCGAGTCCTCCGCGATCGCCACCATGTAGCGCACGCGCTCCTCGAACCCGCGGAACTCGCCACCGAACCTCACAGGCCGGCCCATCTGCTGCGCAAGCTCGGGCACGATCTCCTGGTTCAGGGAAAGCATGGCATCGAGGAAGCGCAGCACCGCAGCACACCGCTCATTCAGGGGAACCTGGGCCCACGCGCTCTGCGCCTCGCGCGACGCCTTGAGCGTGGCGGCAATATGCGCATCACTGGCAATGGGCCGTCTCGCAACCTCCCGCCCGTCGATCGGTGAAATGCAGACAATGTCGGACATGATGCCCCTCAGATGATTTCGAAATAACGTGCCATCTCCCAATCGGTGATGGCCTTGCGGAACTCCCGCTCTTCCCATGTGCGCGTCGCAGCATAGTGCTCGACGAACGCATCGCCGAAAAGCGCACGCGCCGCCTGCGACGCCTCCAGGCGCCCCGCCGCTTCTGCAAGCGTTACAGGCAATGCGCGATCCGCCGGGAAACTTCGCTCGTAGGCATTGCCTGTGATCGGGGCGTCCGGCTCGATCCTGTTTTCGATCCCCCACAGCCCCGATCCGATCGCGCAGGCCAGAGCGATGTAGGGATTGATGTCGGCAGCGGCGATCCGGTACTCGACCCGCTGGCTCTTGGCCGAGCCCTTGATCACCCGCAGGGCACAGGTCCGGTTTTCCACACCCCACGTTGCATCGGTCGGCGCCCAGAACCCGGGGATCAGCCGCGTGTAGGAATTGACCGTACACGCGATCATGGACAGCAGTTCCGGCATCAGCTTCTGTTGACCGCCCACGAACCAGCGCATGGCCTGCGACATGCCGTGAGGCTGGCTTGGATCGAAGAAGGCGCTCTGCCCATCCCGGTCCTTGAGCGACATGTGCAAGTGCCCCGACTGCCCCGGCCAGTCCCGCGACCACTTGGCCATGAAGGTCGCCATCCAGCCACGTCGCTGCGCCAGCACCTTGCAATAGGTCTTGAACAGGGCCGCACGGTCAGCCGCCTCGAGCGCATCGCAGTGCACGATCGCCGCCTCCAGCACACCGGGCCCCGTCTCCGTATGCAGCCCCTCAAGCGGGAAATCCATCCCCGCGCACAGGCTCAGAAGATCGTGATAGAACTCCGCATGCACCGACGAACGCAACGTCGAATAGCCGAAAAACCCCGGCGTGATGTTGCGAAGGTTGCGATAGCCTTTCTCGCGGACGGAATGCGGCGTCTCCTCGAACAGGAAGAATTCGAACTCCGCAGCCGCGGAAACCGAAAAGCCCATTGACGCTGCCCGCTGCAGCACACGCCGCAGCAAGCCACGCGGGCAACAGGCCTCAGCCGCACCTTCGAACTCGCCGAGGAACATGAGCATGTTCCCCTCGAGCGGCACAGCCCTGCAGGTCTCAGGCAGCACCCGCACATTTGCGTCCGGATAGGCCGTATGCCAGCCCGTCAGCTTGACGTTGTCATAAAGCTGGTCGTTTGAATCCCACCCCAGAACCACATCGCAAAACCCGAAGCCCTTTTCCAGCGCTGAAAAGAACTTCTCGCGCCCCATATACTTGCCGCGCAGGATGCCATCGACGTCAAAGACACCAACCTTGACATGCGAAAGGCCGCGCTGCTCGACAATGGCACGCGCATCTGCTGCAGTCCTGACGCTGCGCGGATCCATGAAAAACCCCTCCCCGTTGCAGGCACGCCCTTCTCGGGCATGATACTATGGCGGCCGAGCCCCGGCGCAACCACCCTGTGGCCTGAGCGGGAGAAAAAGCCTACCGGCCGGCCTCGGCGGCCTCTCTGGGAATGCCATAATAGGACACGAGCTCATCGACCTCGTGCCCATAATCATAGACCAACTCCTCACCGGCCTTGATGTCGTTCAGGGCATAGAACTCCATCGTCTGGTCCTTGTAGTTGGACACGAGCGACACGTTCTCGGGCAAACCGTGGTTGAGAAGGCTGCCGTAGCCCAGAACGACGCACAGATCATCGTCCTCGTTCCACTGGAACACATAGCGCCCGACCGTGGTCTGATCGGTAAAGTCTGACTGGTCACCGGGAACGACGATGATGGGATCGGCGATCAGCAATTCGCCCTGCGCAATGTCCCGCGTCGCAAACACGCAGCGCCCCCGGCCGGGCATGACACGCACCTCGACGGACGGATAGGTTCGCACGCAGCCTCTCTTCGATCATTGAGTTTCAGCGCAAACTACGCATCGCGCGGAGGCGATCAAGGGCAAAAAACCGACAATTCACACACCACTGACAATCCCCTTGGCAGCC
Organism: uncultured Flavobacteriaceae bacterium; assembly: GCA_964483585.1. GTDB lineage: Bacteria > Pseudomonadota > Alphaproteobacteria > Micropepsales > Micropepsaceae > SZUA-430. Next base: position 1,672 of record CAZABH010000016.1, on the reverse strand, counting down.
TCCCCCCCGATTTCGCTAATATGCGGCAACGGCCTGCGTCCTGCGGGCACTGACAGGGGAACTCCAACGCATGGAACGACGCACCTTCCTGAAGGGCGCAGCCGCCACGGCCGCACTCTCGATCTCCACCACGGGCATGACAATGGACGCAGACGCAAAGACGACATCGCTGGGCCCCCTCCTCGACACATGGAAAGGTCCGCACGGTGGGCTTCCCAGGTTTGACCTTGTCCGCAAGGAAGACTTCAAGCCCGCCCTTCTGAAGGGCATGGACCTCGCAAGGGAAGAAATCAAGCGCATCACCGCACAGCGCTCGATGGGCACATTCGCCAACACCATCGAAGCCTTCGAGGACGTCGGTCGCCCCCTGGGACGCGCCAGCAACTTCTTCTACGTCTACACCTCGAACCTGAACGACAAAGAGATGCAGAAGATCGAGGAGGACATGGCGCCCATCCTCTCGGCCTTCAGCGACGAGATCATCCAGAACGATGCTCTCTTCCAGCGAATCAAGACGGTCTACGACAACCGCGCGACCGAGGGCCTGACACCCGAGCAGCTGCGCCTCGTCGAGGTGCACTATGACCGCTTCGCTCGCCGCGGCGCTGCCCTCGGTGCCGAAGACAAGGCGCGTCTGAAGGAGATCAACGGCAAGCTCGCCTCGCTCTATACGAAGTTCGGCCAGAACCAGCTCCATGACGAGGAAACCTACACCCTCGTCATCGACGCCGAGGCCGACCTCGCTGGCCTGCCTCAGCCCATGCGTGACGCCGCAGCCCAGGCCGCAGCCGAACGCAAGATGCCCGGCAAGTGGGTCTTCACCAACACCCGCTCATCGATGGAACCCTTCCTCACCTACGCCGACCGCCGAGAGCTTCGCGAGAAGGGCTGGCGCATGTGGGTCAACCGAGGCGACAACCCCGGCGAGCACAACAACAGGAAGATCATCTCCGAGATCCTGAAGCTGCGCGCCGAACGCGCAAAAATGCTGGGTTTCCCGACCCACGCGCACTGGATGGTCGACAACAACATGGCGAAGACACCGGAAAACGCCATGAACCTGATGACCAAGGTCTGGAAGGCAGCCGTCGGCCGGGTGAAGGAAGAAGTCGCCGACATGCAAGCCATCGCCGACGCTGAAGGCGCAAAGATCAAGATCGAACCGTGGGACTATCGCTACTATGCCGAGAAGGTCCGCAAGGCCAAGTACAACATCGACCGCAACGAGGTGAAGGAATACCTGCAGCTCGACAAGATCTTCGAAGGCATGCTCTGGGCCACCAAGCAGGTCTTCGACCTCGACTTCGTCAAGCTCTCGGGCATCCCGGTCTTCCACCCCGACATGTCGGTCTATGATGTGCGGCGCAACGGCAAGCAGGTCGGGCTGTTCTACTTCGACCCGTTTGCGCGTGCCGGCAAGAACTCCGGCGCCTGGATGACGGACTACAGGGCACAGGAACGCTTCCGCGGCGAGCAGCGCCCGATCGTCTCCAACAACTGCAACTACATCAAGGCCAAGCCCGGCGAACCCGTCCTCATTTCCTGGGACGATGCATCCACGCTGTTCCACGAGTTCGGGCACGCCCTGCACGGCCTGCTCTCGAACGTGTCCTACCCCACGCTATCGGGTACCAACGTGAAACGCGACTTCGTCGAGTTCCCGTCGCAGCTG
>CAZABH010000015.1:66294-70258 GCA_964483585.1 uncultured Flavobacteriaceae bacterium | reverse complement strand
TCTCTCCCTCACGAAGTGAGGGAGTACCCGCGCGGCACGCGTGGGGGAGGGAGTTGCGGCGCCTTTACTCCGCCGCAGGCTTCTGGCTCTTCGCGGCCTGCTCCAGGGCATGCTTCTGGATCGTCGCCATCGCCGCGCCCATCGCCGCGCCAATGTACCGCTCGGCATTCACCGTCGCGTCGTTGAAGCTGTCTACCCGGTTGACGTTCACGTTGTTGATCACCGGTTGCACATGGCGCTGCCACAGTTCGTAGGACTTCTTCGTGTTCTCGAAATTCGCCCAGTTGTGAGCGAGCTGCAGGAAGGCCCCGAACTCACCCTGCTTGGCCTGCAGGCGTCGGATTTGGGCGATGGCATCGTCCGGCGTGCCGACCACGATGACGCCGTCCTTGATCCCCTGCTCGAGCGGATCGGTTCCCTTGGCCTGCGTGGCGCTGGCCGGACTGATCTTCTGGAAATAGTCCGCCCACTTGTAATAGCCATAACGCACGTTCTGCATCGCCTGTTCTTTCGTCTCGGCGATATGGACCGGACCGACAAGGCGCAGCTTCTCTGCGTCCATCTTGCGCCCATGCTCGGCCGCTACTTCGTTGGCGATCTTCCAGTTGATGCCCAGCGCGTCATAGCCACCCGTCTGTGTCGCGGCCACGCAAAGCATGCCGAAGCCGTGCCGCCCCGCAAGCTTGCCGCCCGACGGCGTGACACTCGAGGCCACGCAGATCTCCGGATGTGGCCACGTATAGGGCCTGAGCTGGCAGATCGCATTCGACAGGTTGAACCAGTCTGTCTTCAGCGTCACACGCTCACCCTTGAAGAGCTTCAGGATCACCTCGACCGCCTCGACCATCCGATCACGCTGCGTCGACGGATCGATGCCAAGCTGGAACGCATCGGAGGGCAGAAGTCCTGGGCCGACGCCGAACATCACGCGCCCGCGCGTCTGGTGGTCGAGCTGGATCATGCGGTTCGCGACAGTCAGCGGATTGTGATAGGGCAGCGAGACAACGCCCGTTCCCAGCCGGATGCGCTTCGTACGCTCGGCCGCCGCTGCAATGAACAGCTCGGGTGAGGCGATGATCTCGTATCCCGCCGAGTGATGCTCGCCGATCCAGGCCTCTTCATAGCCCAGGCGATCGAGATGCTCGACCAGCTCGAGGTCCCGATGGATGCACAGCGTCGGATCTTCGTCCAGCGGATGGAAGGGCGCTAGGAAGATGCCGTTGCGCAGCTTGATGGCCATGGCGGTGTTTTCCTTTGTGCGATTGGCAATAACGAATGCCTGACATATTGTCAGTCCGCAGGCTTATTGACAACCGAAGTGGAAACCATGCGCGCAGCCGTATTCAGGGAAGTAGGTCAACCGCTCGTGATCGAGCACGTGGATTCTCCGAAGTGCGGTCCCTCGGATCTCATCCTCAAGGTCTGCAATTGCGGCATCTGCGGTTCCGACCTGCATATGACCGAGGCCACCTCGATACAGCCTCTGCCCGCTGGTTCCGTCATGGGGCACGAATTCGCAGGCGAGGTCGTTGAAGTCGGATCAGCCGTCAGGGGGGTATGGAAGGAAGGCGACCGCGTCGCGGGCTTTCCCTATATTCGTTGCGGCGAATGCAAGGCCTGCCGCAGCGGTGGCGACGCCTTCAGCGTTTGCGAGAAGGGTGTGCCCGTGGGCCTCGGCCAGAGCCACGGTGCTTATGCAGAATATGTCCGCATCGGTGCGAGCGGCGCCCACCGCCTGCCGGACGTGGTCAGCTTCCGCGAGGGTGCGATGGTCGAGCCGCTCGCCGTCGGGCTGCACGCAGTCGACAAGGCGCAGATGCCGCGCGGCGCGACGGTGCTTGTGATCGGCGCGGGCCCCGTGGGTCTCGCGGTCATGCTCTGGGCAAAGTTCCTCGGCGCACGTCACGTCATCGTCAGCGATCGTGCACCCTTGCGCGCAAAGATGGCTGCACGCTTCGGTGCGACCGACGCCGTTGATCCAGCGAAGCCCCTGATCCCGCAGGTCGAGGCGATTGCAGGCCAGGCGCCTGAGTTCATCTTCGAGTGTGTTGGCGCACCCGGCCTCATCAACGAGGTCATGATGATGGCTCCACGCAACTGCAAGATCATCATTGCAGGCGTGTGCCAGCAGATGGACATGATCCTGCCTCTCATCGGTGTCGTGAAGGAGCTCTGCCTGCAGTTTGTTCTTGGCTACCGGCCCGCGGACTTCGACTACGTGATCGACATGATCGCCAAGGATCGGATCGACGTTGACCACATGATCACCGACGTGGTGAGACTCGACGCCTTGCCCGAGGCCTTCGAGGCGCTGAGGAAGCCGGTGACGCAGTGCAAGGTGATGCTCGAAAACGCCTAGGCCCCTGGGCTCACGCACCCACGCGCGTGTCTGGCAGCGCCGCCCACGCGGGGTTCCGGTCGCATGGCTCCATGGTAGCCATTCTGTTCGCACCGCCAAAGACCATGAGCCTGTCCCCGCTGCGGGCGCGGGCGGGCCATGGCGTGTCGCCTCCGTCGGGCTGACCCGAGCGCGCAAAGGACGACCAGGCCGTCATCATCGCGCGGTTGATGGCATCAGCAGTCTCGCCCGTGCCAAAGAAATTGTCGGGCCCCTTCAGCTTGTGCGAACCGAAGACGAAGCCCAGTTCGATCGCATGGCACGAACCGAAGGCGCCGCCTGCCGCCGGCGAGCGCCAGTCGAAGCGATAATGGAACACGGGCGCAAACCGCGATTGCGCATCCAGCAGCCGTGCCGTCGGTTCGCGGAAGGCGCGCAGTGTCTGCATCGCGACATAGCGCTCATAGGTCGAGGGCGCTGGCGTCGAGGCAATCAACTGCGTCCCGTGTTCGCCGAACATGCGCTCGGCCCAGCGCGCAAGCCGTGCCTCGTCCATCGCCTGGATCTTGGGATCAAGTGCCGTCCAGAGCTTCCATTCCTCCTCGGTCGCACCGGCGATCAGCGCGATGCCTGCCGCCGAACCCTGGCGGATCGCCTCGATCGGGCGCACTGGCACGACCGTGCCGTCGATGATGGGCTGGAAGGGCATGGTACCCAGCTTGTGCGGGTCGCCCTGCCCATCGATCTCGGCGATCACGGCCGCCTGCGCTTTCAACAGCACCTCAACCGGCGCAGTCTCGAGCGCCAGCGCATCAATGCCGGCATGGCCGATGAAGACCTCGGCAATCCTGTCACCATGGGCGGGCGTATTCATGAAGTGCCCGCCACCGCTCTGGCAGATCGCCTTGTGGAAGAGGCCGCGGGCCTTCGGGCTGGCCATCAGCGCAACGACGGACATGCCGCCCGCGCTCTCACCGAAGATGGTGACATTCGATGGATCGCCACCGAAGGCCGCGATGTTGTCGCGCACCCACGACAGGGCTGCGATCTGGTCCATCAGGCCCTCGGCACCACTTGACGGGATGCGCCCGCCGGTCAGTTCGGCAAGCCGCAGGAAGCCCAGCGCGCCAAGCCTGTAGTTGATCGTCACGATCACACAGTCACCCGCTTCGCTGAGCGCCTGCCCGCCATAGAGCCCAAGACTGCCGGCACCCGTCGTGAACGCACCGCCATGGATCCAGACCATCACCGGTCGCTTCGCGCCGTCGCAGCCCGGCGTCCAGACATTGAGAGACAGGCAATCCTCGGACTGCCCGCCACCGTTCTGCCCGATCAAACCCTGCAGGGGCGTCGGGTTCTGCGGCGCCATGTCTCCAAAAGTCCGTGCGGGACGCACGCCGCTCCACGCAGAGCAGGGTTCCGGTGCCCGGAAGCGCCGCGCGGTGGCAAAGGGGATGCCCTTGAAAACGCTCGTCGCACCCTTGCGCAACCCCTCAAGCTTGCCGCACGCGGTCTCGACGATCACGGGAATGGCCTCGGTCGAATTCATGGGAAGCTCCGTTTGGGGAAGGCGTCGCGGACCTTAATCGTGCGCGGGCACCTTTGCACCCTGCACGGCCAGCCCAA
>CAZABH010000015.1:64095-66194 GCA_964483585.1 uncultured Flavobacteriaceae bacterium | reverse complement strand
GTCCCTTGTCAACTTGGGTGGGTTGGGACGCCAATGAACGTCGACAAAAGGCATAGCCGAACAGCAACGCATGTTCTCAACCGAGGCCGGCCGATGCGCCGCTGGCTGCAATACGTCGCGCTCTCGGGCCTGGCAGTGATTGCCGCCATTGCCCTTGTTGGCCTCTCGGGTGCCATCGTCTTTGCCGACCTGAAGGCGCCGCGGCCATCGGACCTCGCCGACAGGGCCCTTCAATCCGTTCCGCCCATGCAGGGTACCGAAAAGTGACGTGGCCACGGCCATGCAAACAGGACAACGCAACATGAAGCCCGACCACGATCCAAAGCCTCAGCCGGTGCGCGTCATCCCGCGGGGATGGTCCGCAGGCCCCTGGCCCCGCATGTCGCCGGTCATCCTCTTGGCTGCCAGCACGTGCACGAGCCTTGTCAGTGGAGGCGTTCTCTCGGGTGCACTCTTCGTTATCCTGGTTGGTTGCCTCCATGTCCTGCTCAGTGACACGTGGTCTTGGTCCCACCTGTACCAGGTAATTCAAAGCTGGGTCTTCTTGCAGCTGCTGTCCATGGTGCTCGCAGGAAGCTCGATCATCGTCATGACGTTCAGACCAGGCCGCGATCCGGAGCGTCACGCACGCTTCGCCCGCGCACGCACGATCGCACGCCTGATGGCGGGCGTTGTGATAATCCTTGGCGTCATTCTCTGGGCCTTGATGTCGCCCTATCTGCCGGGTTTCTACGAGGCCGACAACAGCCTGGGCGCGCCACTGTCAGTCCTCTGCATGGTGGGCGTCGTCATGCTCATGAAGGCCGTGCGTCGAATGGACGAGATGGAGCGTGGGATCCTGAGCGAAGCTGCAGCCCTGACGGGCGTTGCGATGATCTCGCTTCTCACGGTCTGGACCCTCTGCGAAAGGCAGTTTGACCTTCCAGGCATCGCCGCGCCCTGGCTTGTCTACATCGCAAGCCAGGTCTTCTTCACGATCCTGTCGTCATTCGTCTTTTTCCTGCGCACCGAGAAGTGGCACCCGGCAGATTATCTTGGATGGGATGCGCGCCATGAACGCCAGTACTGAACCGTGGCGCGCGGCCGGGGCATCGACGTGAAGAACCGCCTCCGCGTCCTGCGCGCCGAACGCAACTGGAGCCAGGCGGAACTCGCCGAGGCCCTTGGCGTTTCACGCCAGACGATCAATGCCATCGAGGTCGAGAAATACGATCCCTCGCTGCCACTCGCCTTCAAGATGGCGCGCCTCTTCGGCACGCACATCGAGGACATTTTCAGCGAGGCTGACGAGGACCTCGGCGCGCCTGCGCGGGCCTGATCCCTCAGGTCGGCATCACCATGAAGCCCGCGCGCGGGAAGTGCACGACAACATCGCCAACGGCCGGATCATGTCGACGAATGGCAATCTCGTGCGCGTTCGAGAACACGATTTCACCCGTGACCGGATCGCGCCCATAGTCGTCGGGCATCACGCTGACCCGGTCGCCCGGCTTGCGTCCGTTGGGATCAAACGGATCGGCCGCGCGCGCAGGCGAGGGCGTGGCCGCCTTCGCGATTGAAAGCGCTTCCTTCGAATCCATCGCCGTGTAAGCCCCGTGTCCGATCGCCTGCACACGCCCGAACCAGGCATCGACGGCCGGGAACTCCTGCAGGAACCCGGCCGCGACCGCACCCAGCGGATTGCGCAGGAACCACACATTCATGAAGCAGTGCGCATCGGCAACCGACGGCGTGTCGCCACCCAGATAGGGCTTCCCGTGGGCCAGCGTCTCGTCGATCATCGCGATGTGAGCGCGCCATTGGTCGCGGAACATCGGGCTTGCCGCCTTCATCTGCGTATAGTCGAAGGGCCGGTCCGGGAACATCTTCTCCCGGTCTTTCTTGAAGGCTTCCGGCACCATCGGCCCGATCTCGCCGAAGATGATCGGCACGGTCGCCTGGAAGAACGGCCGGTCGGTCCAGAACCCGAGCCCGTACGAAAGCCCCCCGTCGCGCACGAGCGGGATCTCAGGATGGCGCCGCTCAAGCTCGCGGATGATGAGCTGCGTGTCGCAATAGATGTCGGCCCCGATCTGCATCACGGGCGTCTTGCGATAGCC
>CAZABH010000015.1:44855-63995 GCA_964483585.1 uncultured Flavobacteriaceae bacterium | reverse complement strand
AGGTCCGCCCAGCCAAAGCTGTCGCCGCAGAACCACGGCCCGTCGCCAAGCTGCCGCTCGAGCCACGCATAGAAGTCACGCGCCTGTCCGGCAGCCCGCGCCTCGATCACGCGCGCGCGCTCGCCCTCGGCGCGCTTGAACCAGCGCAGCTCTCCAAGTCCCCAGTTGATGGGCTCGTAGAGCGTGTCCATCGCGTCCTCGATCATGCGCGCTTTGGCCCGCAGCCGCGCATCGCGCGGCAGCAGGGGCGGTGCAGGGAAACGATCCTCGATGTACTCAAGGATCACCGTTGAATCGAAAACGGAAAAGTCACCGTCGACCAGTGCGGGCACTTCGCCGCGCGGACTGGCTGCAAGGAACGCCGTATCCACCTGGCCCGTACCGATCGCTGTCGGAATCTTCACGGTGAAATCGACGCCTTTCTCGTAGAGCGCGATCTTGCACTTCTGCGCATAGGGCGAGAGCGGATGTTCATAGAGGACAAGGCTGGACATGTCTTTTCCCTGCTAGCGTCGGCGCTTCTGCCAGATCTCGGCCATCAGCCCGAACAGTTCGGCCGGATTGTTGGGCGTGTGGTCATGCGCGAACTCCTTGTAGAGCGTGGCGACATTGACCGCGATGCGCTCGGCATCACCCCATGAATCATAATCCCCGAGCGCGATGTCGTGGGCCGCGTCGCGCGCGCTCAGGCCCGCGTCGAAGCGCTTGCGGGCCTCGTCGCGGATATAGGCAAGATAGCCCTGGACCGCCTTGACACCGCGCTTGTCGGTCACGGGCCCGTGGCCGGGCACGACGGTCTCGCAGTCCAGCGCCAGGATCTGGTCGCAGGCCGCAATCCAGTTGCCGACGGGTCCGGCCCACATGATGGGCGTGCCCTCGATGAACAGGATGTCGCCGGTGAACACCGTTCGCTCGGCCGGCACGTGCACAAGCACGTCGCCGCCCGTGTGCGCAGGACCCACCTCGATCAGTTCCACCGTCTTGTCACCCACCTTCCGCGTCAGGTGCCCGCTGAAGGTCGTGGTGGGCAGTGTCGGCGTGATGCCCTCGAAGTCGAACGCGCGGAAACAGTGCAGGAAATAGTCCCCCATGAGGCCGAGGCCCGGGGCCGCCTTGATGAACCCGGCCAGCATGGCCGGCTGCTCGCGCTTCATTTCCTCCGTGGCATGCACCGAGGCAATGATTTCGGCGCCATGGACGCATTCATTGCCATAGCAATGGTCGCCATTGTGGTGCGTGTTGACCAGTGTCCCGATGCGCCCCGCAGCCTTCGGTGCGGCATCACGCATCGTGTCCAGCATCTGCCGCGTGAGCTTGAGGTCGAACAGCGTGTCTACCAGCAGCGACTGGTCGCCATCGGTGATAAGGCCCGCATTCGACCATCCCCACGAGCCGTCGGGCTGCAGATACGCGAATGTTCCGCGCCCGAGGTCTGTCAGGCCACGTTGATAGGCATACCCTGGCTTGGCGAGTGACATGTGCCAGTCCCTCCAAAAGTATCGACGTGGCAGGGTATTACGAAATCAGGCCGTGTTTCAAAGCCTCGTTGCGTACGCATGAAAACGGCGCCATGGCCTGATGAGCCATGACGCCGGATATCAAGTGGAAGACAGGTGCCTCGGGGTGGTCATGCCGCCCCTCGGCGATCCCCTCAGCCCTGGCGGAGATTGACAGCCTTCGGTCCGCGCGCGTCCTGCTCGGTGTCAAACGTGATCGTCTGGCCTTCCGAGAGCGAGCGCAGGCCAGCCTGCTCGACGGCAACGGCATGGACGAACACGTCCTTGCCACCGCCATTGGGCGTGATGAAGCCAAAGCCTTTGGTGGTGTTGAAGAATTTTACGACGCCCGTATGGGTAGCCATGTGTATGTTCCTTGCAATGCAAAAGGGTTCCGCCCGGGCAAAACGCCCGAACGACGTGAGAAGCTTTGATGTCGTGGATCTGGAACCGGTCTGCGCGCGAGGGGCTACCTCAGCGAAAAATGGTCCGCACTTCACAAATGTGCAGCCGTCACCCCGCTGATATAGGGGGCTTTGCAAATTTGTACAAGGGCTGCGGCGCCAAAAGAAAAGGGGACAGTATAAATCCGGGGCGGAATGGCTCTGTTCCGCCCCGAATCGCACGCTGGCGCTCTTCAATGGTTACTGGGTCGGCAAGCCCCGCTCCAGGAAGCGCTCGGCAATGGCGGCGTAAAGCGCAACCCCGTTCGCCATGGCTTTCTCATCCAGCAACATGCGGTTCGAATGGCACGGCGCAGCGTGGTGATGGTCGCATCCCTCCGGGGCCACGCCCAGAAACACCATGCATCCGGGAATGCGCTGCAGCACATAGGACCAGTCCTCTGCGCCCATCACAGGCGCAGGGGCCGGCATATAGCCACGCTCGCCCAGTAGCGAGGTGACGGTCTCACGCGCCAGCTGCACCATGCGCCCATCATTGATGGTGACAGGATAACCCTCGCGGAAACTGACACAGGCGGTTGCGCCATGCGCCTCGGCTATCTTTTGCACTACCTGCGCGACGCCGGCCTTGGCGGTATTGCGCGAATGCTCCGAGACCGAGCGCAGCGTACCCTCGAGGTCGACCGACTCCGGGATCACATTGTTGGTGGTGCCGCCCGCGATGCGGGCAATGGTCAGCACCACGGGGTCGAAAGCACTGATCCGCCGCGTGACCATGGCCTGGAGGGCCATCACGATCTCGCAGGCGATCGGCATCGGATCGAGCGCCATGTGGGGCATCGAGGCATGGCCACCCCGACCTGTGATCTTCGCGTCGATGACATCTGTCGAGGCCATGAAAGCCCCGGCCCGCGACGTGAACATGCCGGAAGGCAGGTTTGGAGTAATGTGTATCGCAAAGGCGCCGTCCGGCTTCGGGTGGCGATCGATCAAGCCATCCTCGATCATGCGCAGCGCGCCGAAATAGCCCTCCTCGCCTGGCTGGAACATGAACTTCACTGTGCCGGCAAGCTTCGCACGGTTCCTGTGCAACAGCTTCACGGCACCTGCCAGCATGGCGGTATGCGCATCATGCCCGCAGGCATGCATGCGGCCGGGCTCCTTCGACTTGAACGGCAGATCGGTATCCTCAGGCATGGGCAGGGCATCCATGTCCCCGCGCAGCAGCACGGTGCGCCCCTGGGTCGGACCCGCCAGCGTCACGATCAAGCCCGAGGACGACGGGCCTTCCTCGATGGTCACATCGAGCCCCTTGAGTGCCTCGCGCACCGCCGACACGGTCCTGGGCAGCTGGAGGCCCAGTTCCGGGTACTCATGGATCTTGCGGCGCAGCGTGACCGTTTCAGGCAGGAGATCCTGCGAGCCCTTGAGCCAGATGTCGGCAAGCGTCATGTCCGGTTTCTCCCGTGCAGATGCAGCCACTCTATGCTGCCGCGCGGCCACAAGGGAAGGGCAAGCCCTCGACCTTATCGGGGCGGCTTCTGCGCGTCCGGCATCGCCACGCTGGCCGTCCCTGCCGGTTCGATATCGATCCCGAAGGTCTCCAGGTAGCGACACACCATCATGTAGAAGCCAATGGTGACGGTCAGCTCCTGGACCTCCTGCATCGACATCTCCGCCACGAGCGGTTGGAAGGTCGCGTCGCTGGCTCTCACGTTCAGCACCACATCGTCCGTGTAGCGCATCACGAGCCGCTGGAGGGAATCAAATCGAGGGTCATCCGGTCCCGCATGTGTCGCCCGGATGAGGGCGTCGCTCATGCCGATGTCCCTGCCGATCCTCTCGTGCTGATGCACCTCGTAGGAGGCCCGCGACAGCACGCCAACCCGGATGATCGCAATCTCGCGCAGCACCGGATCAAGCTTCGTGCGGAACAAGAGATGGTTGCCCAGCTTGAGGAATGCGGGCAGCAGTCCCTCGCCACCAGCCATCATCCGGAAGATGTTGAGTGGGGCAAGTTTCCCCAGCGCCTCCCGGTCTTCAGCGCCCAGGGATGAGGGGTCAGGGTAGGGCACGCGCGCCATCGACGATTCTCCATGTCAACAAAGTGGTTTTTGAAACTACCGTGGCAGGGCACACGGGTACAATCCGGCATTGCCTGAAGCCTCAACCGCGCTAGATTGGCGCCAAACCGGAAAATGAATGGGAGGTCCTCATGTACGATTTCAATGGTCTGAATTCGCTTGCCGACATCTCGCGCCAGCAGGCCGCCAAGCGCGGCAACTCTACCGCCTTCTTCTTCGAGGGCCGCGAGACCACCTTCGCCGAATTCGACCGCTGCGTAAGCAAGGTCGCCAACGGATTGATCGCCCTGGGCCAGAAGCCCGGTGCGCGCATCGGCTACATGGGCATGAACTCCGATCGCTACTTCGAGGTGCAGTTGGGATCATGCAAGGCCAACACCGTCCTCGTCGGCGTGAACTGGCGCCTCGCCGGCCCCGAGGTCGTCTACGTCCTGAATGACGCCGGTTGCGAGGTGATGTTCGTAGGCGCCGAGTTCGTGCCCATGATCGAGAAGATCAAGGCCGAGTGCCCGCGCCTGAAGCACGTGATCGCCATCGACGGCGGCCACGCATCCTGGCCTGCCTATGACGCCTGGCGCGACAGCCAGCCTGACCGGGACCCCATGGTTCCCATCAAGGCCGATGACGATGCGATCCAGCTCTACACCTCCGGCACCACCGGGCATCCCAAGGGCGTTCAGCTGACGCACGGCAACTACATGTCTTTCTTCAAGGCAAGCCAGGACGCCAATTGGGCCGACTTCTCTGTCGGCGATCCCAACCTTGTCGCCATGCCCAACTTTCACGTAGCGGGCGTCAACATGGGGCTGACCACGCTGGCCCAAGGGTGCCTCGGGGTCGTCATCAAGACGGTAACGCCTGATGCGGTCTTCGATATGATAGAGAAGTTCCGTATACAGAACATGTTCCTCGTGCCCGCCGTGATCCTGATGCTGGTCCAGCACCCGCGCATCAAGACGACTGACATCTCCTGCGTGAAGCGGATGTTCTACGGCGCCTCCCCCATCACGGAAGAACTGCTCAAGACCGCCCAGGCGATCTTCAAGGACTGCGGTTTCTTCCAGCTCTACGGACTGACCGAAACCGTAGGCGGTGGCACCGCACTGCAGCCGGCAGACCATCGCGGCAATTTGCTGCGCTCGTGCGGCAAGCCCTATCCCGGGCTCGACATCAAGGTCGTTTCCGAGGATGGCAAGGAGGTCAAGCAGGGCGAGGTTGGCGAAATCCTCATTCGCGGCGGCGTGGTCATGAAGGGCTATTGGAACAAGGCGGACGCCACGGCCAAGTCGATCAAGGACGGTTGGTTCTATACCGGCGACGCCGGCTATTTCGACGCGGACGGCTTCCTCTTCATCCACGACCGGGTCAAGGACATGATCGTCTCAGGCGGCGAGAACATCTACCCCGCCGAGGTGGAGAACGCCGTCTTCGGTCACGCCTCCGTTGCCGACGTCGCCGTCATCGGCGTGCCGGACGAGAAATGGGGAGAAGCGGTGAAGGCCATCGTGGTCCTCAAACCCGGCACCTCGGCCACCGCCGAAGAGATCATCGCCTGGACCCGCGCGCGCATCGCCGGCTACAAGCTGCCGAAGTCTGTCGACTTCATCGAGGCCCTGCCGCGCAACCCGTCCGGCAAGATCCTGCGCCGCGAGCTGCGTGAACCCTATTGGGCCGGCAAGACGCGCCGCGTGAACTGAGGGCGGTCTTACCCGCCAATCTCCACGGTCATCTGCACACAGCCGATGTCGCTCATGCCATGCACCCGTGCCTCGGCGAGGATCCGCTCAAGATCTTCGCCAAGGCCGGGATGACCTGAGGCGCGCGCCATCCGCTCCGCGATTCGCATGTCCCTGTCTTCGACATCCCATGCGGCACTGACCCGTCGACACGCATAGTCGTACGAAAGAGCGCGGCCGTGATCGAGTGACTGCAGCAGCTCGCCCGGCGACATGGGCGCGTTGTGAACCATGCCCCCAAGCCTGTCGATGTGACGGCACCAGTGGTCGAACGCTTTCGCAACACGCTGGTCAGGCACGCTGTCATCGAACCAGATGTCCAGGATCTCGACCGAGTGGCGGGCTACCCGCATCGCCTCCCTCAGGGCCGCCGCCCAATCCCTGCAGTGATGGGGAACAAACGAGAAGACCACCACGTCGAAGGCGCCATCCCGGAAGGGCAGGGCCTCGGCGTTGCCAACTTCCGCTTCAAATCCTTCCGCATGCAGCGCGTCGATCGCCTCGATATCCGGGTCGATACCGGCCAACCGGATGACATCATCACGAACCGAGCGCAGGAACAGGCCACTCCCGCACCCGACCTCAAGCAGGCTGCGGGGGCGCCCCGCAAGTACGCGTGTTCGAAACTCGCTGCGGTAGATGTCTTCGACGCCAGCCATGACTTTGTCCTCGAGGAAAGGGCGCGCCCGACGCCGTATTTGACAGCAGTCAGCCGATATCGCATTGACCGACAACAGCTAATTCATGATCGCGGGAATGGAAACAGCCAGATGAGCACACCCTCCACGAACCTGCCACCTTTCAAGCCTCTGCCGCAGAAGCCGCCAAAGATCTACTCCCAGCGTCGAGTTGATGGCTCATACATCATCCGGTCGCTCTACGAGCTTGGCCCGATGCATCGCTCGATTGCCCATCTGCTGGAAGAGCGCGCAGCCCTTCATCCCGCACGAAACCTGCTCGCTCAGCGCACCCCGCAGGGCCCCTGGCGCTTCATTACCTATGGCGAGATGAACCAGCGCGCAGACGCGATTGCGCAGGCGCTGCTCGATCGGGGCATGGGCCAGGACACGCCGCTCCTCATCCTCTCGGGAAACGCGATCGAGCATGCATCGATGATGCTCGGCGCCATGAAGGCGCGCGTGCCTGTCGCGCCGGTCTCGGTCGCCTACTCGCTCTTCAGCCAGGACCACGGCAAGCTGCGCCACGTGACAACACTGACCAAACCACGGATGGTCTTCGTCGACAACGGGCCCGTATTCGCCCGCGCGCTGCAGGCGCTTGATCTCACCGACATGGAAGTTGTGACGGTTACGCCCGCACCTGATGTACCTTCGACATCGTTTGACGATCTCTGCAAGACCAATGCGGGTCCGGCGGTTCGCGTATCCATGGACAGGATCGACCAGGCGACAGTCGCCAAGTATCTCTTTACCTCGGGTTCCACCGGGATGCCTAAGGGCGTGATCCAGACCCACGGCATGATGTGTGCCGTGATAGCCGGGCAGGAGGCCCTGCGCGCCGAAGAGCCCGATCCGGATGAGATACCCGAGAGCCTCGAGTGGATGCCATGGAACCACATCTCGGCCGGTAATATCGGGTTTAACGGCAACCTGAATGCAGGCGGGACCATCTATCTCGATGAAGGCAAGCCAGTGCCCGGCTTGTTCGAGAAAACCATTGCCAATCTGCGCGAAGTCTCGCCCCTCGTGTTCGGATCTGCACCCATAGCCTTCTCCATGCTGGCCGACGCGATGGAGCGCGACGACACCCTGCGCGACAGGTTCTTCGCCAAGCTGCGCTATATGGGATACGGCGGCGCGACCTTGTCTGACGATGTCTCCCGGCGCATGCAGGCGCTCGCCATCAAGGCGACCGGCCAGCGCATCGCACTGACCACCATGTATGGCGCGACCGAAACCCAGGGCATAACCGTCGTCCACTGGATCACCGAGCGTGTCGGACTGATTGGGCTCCCGCTGCCGGGTGTCACGCTGAAACTGGTCCCCAATGGCCAGAAGCTCGAGGTGCGTGTGAAAGGGCCGACAGTCACCCCCGGCTACCTCAACCGGCCCGACCTGACCGAGGCCGCCTTCGACGAGGAAGGCTTCTACAAGCTGGGTGACGCCGCCAGGTTCGTCGACCCATACGAGCCTGCAAAGGGCCTCATCTTCGATGGGCGCGTAACGGAAGATTTCAAGCTATCATCTGGCACCTGGGTGTCGGTGGGAACGCTCCGCGCCGAAGTGATCGCGGCGGTGTCGCCCCTCTTTCAGGACTGCGTGGTCGCAGGTCTCGACAAGGAGTACATCGGTGTGCTCGCGTGGCCGAACATGCAGGTCGCCCGCGAGCTATGCGACGATCCTTCGCTCTCCACGCCCGACGAGATCTTGCGGTCTCAGGCGATCGTCAGATTCGTCCGGGACCGTATCGAAAAGCACAACAGGCAAGCAGGCGGTTCATCTGGCAGGGTGGCAAGGGTCATGCTGATGACCGAGCCACCATCGATCGATGGGCACGAGATTACCGACAAGGGATACGTCAACCAGCGGGCCACCCTCGAGCGCCGTGCATCATTGGTCGACGCCCTGTATGCGAAAAGCCCTCCGCCGGATGTTATTGTCGTCTAGTCAATAGCCATCGGCTGCGGGTTCCAGCGAGCAGCAGTCCGGCTGGCACCCGAAATTGTAATAGCTTGTCGTGCCTGCCCTAATGTCAACAACCTGCGGCGTTCCTCTCGAGCAAGGAGGACACCATGCAGAACGACAGGGCTTGGACATATATTCTTGCAAGCGAGCGGGACGGCATCCTGTTCGCGGGAGCAACCCCTGACCTCTTGCGGCGCGTGGCCATGCACCGGCATGGAATTGCGTCGCATTTCACGCGGCGTCATCAGGTAACGCGCCTGGTCTGGTACGAGCCTCACATCGATCTGACACAGGCCTCCCTCCGCCGAGACCTGATCAGGCACTGCCGCAGGCGCTGGAAACTGAACCTCATCGATACCTCGAATCCGGAATGGTTGGATCTGTTTGATGTTCTGGTGCAGCTACCACTCATTCCCCGACTGCCCCGAGGCGGCGCTACGGCAACGCATCCTCTGTAGCAGTCAGTCAGGCGGCACATGCCGGCGGCGCGTTCGTCCCGGTTGTTGAGTACCTCTCGGGTTGAGAGGGAATCGCTTGCACACGCGACGGGCCGGCTGTTTGATGCGTCCGACTGCGAACAAGGGAAGGAAAACATGGCGCTCGATGCGATCATCAAGGGGCTCATGGACCAGATGGCTGCAAATCCAATGCCCAAGCTGTGGGAGGTGCCAGCAGTCCAGGGGCGCGAGATGTATCGGATGATGGCGTCCGCTCTCGAGCCGCCTGCTGTCCCGATTGGCAAGGTCGAGAACACGACCATGCCAGGGCCAGAAGGCTCCTTGAACCTGAGAATATACACGCCGGTCGCGGATGGCGGCGCCCCACTTCCCGCGATTGTGTTCTTTCACGGGGGCGGTTGGGTCATAGGCGATCTTGACACGCACGATGCCCTCTGCCGGCATCTCGCAAACGAGGCCGGCGCCAGGGTTGTCGCGGTCGACTATCGCTTGGCACCCGAGCACAAGTTCCCCGCTGCCGCCGACGATTGCTACGCGGCGGTGAGATGGGTTGAACAAAACGCCGGGCGACTCGGCATTGACGCCAACCGCATTGCCGTGGCGGGCGACTCTGCCGGGGGAAACCTCTCGGCAGTCACATGTCTCATGGCGAGGCAGAAGGGCGGACCCCGCATCGTCTTCCAGTTGCTGATATATCCGGTGACACAATGGAAAGCCGAGACGGGCTCGATGAACGCGTTCGCTGAAGGGTTCTTCCTGGAGAAGAAGGCCATGCACTGGTTTTTCGACCAATACGCCGCCGGCGCCGATCCGAATGACTGGCGACTGTCACCCCTTGCAGCCTCCGACCTCTCCGGCTTGCCGCGCGCCTACGTCGTGACCGCTGGCTTTGATCCCCTGCGTGACGAAGGCAGGGCCTACGCCGACAAGCTCAACCGTGCAGGCGTGGCCGCGACCTATGTCGACTACCCCGGCATGGTCCACGGCTTCTTCAACATGTCCGGGGTCGTGCCCATCGCTAAGACGGCAATCGCCGACGCCGCGAAGGCGTTGCGCTCGGCCTTTGGAAACTAGGAACCGGACCCATAGAGATGACCAATCGCCAGATCCATATCGTCGAGCTGCCCAAGGGAAAGCTGGGACCAGAGCACTTCCGCCTCGCGGACGGACCCATGCCGCAACCAAAGGACGGAGAGCTCCTGCTGCGGACGCGTCTCATTTCGCTCGATGCAGCCAACCGGGCCTGGATGCAGGGTGCCACCTACCGCGCGGCCATCGAAGCGGGGCAGGTCATGGCCGGCGGCGCGGTCGCCGAAGTCGTCGAGACCAAGGCCCCGGGGTTTGTCAAAGGCGATCTCGTCTTCGCCGACACGGGCTGGCAGGATTACGCAGCCCTCCCGGCAAGGCATTGTCAGAAACAGCCACGCATCGAGCCGATGTCGCATCTCCTCAGCGTCTACGGCGTCGCCGGCTTGACCGCCTATTTCGGGCTTCTCAATGTCGGCAAGCCCAAGGCGGGCGAGACGGTCGTCGTATCGGCCGCCGCCGGTTCGGTCGGGGTCTTTGTCGGCCAGATCGCCAAACTCAAAGGCTGCCATGTCGTCGGCATCGCTGGCGGCGCGAAGAAATGTGCCTGGCTGAAGGACGAGCTCGGCTTTGATGCCGTGATCGACTACAAGGCCGAAGCCGTCGGCGGCGCCCTCAAAAAGGCCGCGCCCAAGGGCATCGACGTCTACTTCGACAATGTTGGCGGCGACATCCTCGAGGCCTGCCTCTTCCGCATGAACATGCATGGCCGGGTGGCCTGTTGCGGCGCCGTATCCCAGTACGACGGCGCAGCGCCCGCTCACGGTCCGCGCGGCATCCCTGGCCTGCTCGTGACCAAGCGCCTGACCATGCAGGGCTTCATCGTCATGGACTTCGATACCGAGCGCGACAAGGCCCTTTCCGACCTGCAGTCCTGGGTCACGTCCGGTCAGGTGAAAGTGCCCGAAGACATCATGGACGGCCTCGAGAACACGCCAAACGCCCTGATCGGTCTCCTCGCTGGCGACAACATCGGCAAGCGCATGGTTCGCGTCAGCTGACCCCAAACACGCCGTCCCGACGCTCTGCACCCCGGCGCGGTGTTCGTCCGATGGGGCCTGCGCCTGTCACGACGATGCGGCATGCCGGAACGACCTGACATGCTCAGGCGCTGTCTGGCTTGCGGGCGGCGCCAGTCTGCAGCTTGATCTCGCGCAGCACGGCCTTCATGCGCAGCAGCCCAAGGAATTCGATCATGACCCGGATTGCCGTGCGCGCGAGTTCCGCCGCCTGCGGCTCGTCCATGCGACCCTGGATGATTGACAGGAAGCGCCGAACCTCGACATGGGCAAGCGCGTTCGCCGACTGCACGTACATGTCCACGACCTCCGGATTGAAGCCGTTGCGCTCGCTGAACCCGACCGCCCGCATCTGGCTCCAGAGCGCCAGCAACTGCATGTCGGTTCGGCTGAGATGAACCTGTCCCTCGCGCCGGCGCAGGGTGATCGCGCCAACCCGGGCGAAGGCCCTGGCATCCCGCGCAGCGCCTGGGATCTGCGTCTCGACCTGTGACAGGGGAACGAGCGTCTCCCCGGTATCGATCCGCGTGGCAACCAGCGACTCCAGATGCGTGAAGGCGGCAGCATCGCCGGGCAAGGCCGAGGCATCACCCTCCATCGCGCGGCGTATCTGTGCAAGCCCAATCCGCCGGCTCCGGTGCAGGTTGCGCACGGCAAGGATCGCCTGAACATGGGCATCGGCATAATGCGCCACATTGGGCTTCGGCCGCTGGGGCGCAGGCAGCAGTCCTGCACGAAAATAGACGCGGATTGTCTCGCGGTGCACACCTGTCAGTCGCTCCAGATCTCGCATTTTCAGAGGTCCGTCAGGACGCGGCTGAGGGCCGGCAGGCTGGCGACGACGGGGCATGGCAACGCTCCAAGGATGCATACGCAAAAAATGCGTATCACAAGAACGCGTATAAGTATAACGCAAAAGAGCCTATATTGGTCAGCGTGGCGGGCGAAGCAGCCCCCGGCTAGCAAGCGAGGCGACAAATGACCATGACGGACGGCGATGCCGAGTTTCAGTCCCTGCGCACCTGCCCGATAATTGCCTGGCCGACGGTGCTGCTCTTCTTGGTCTGTACCGGAATCATTGGCAGCGTCTGGTATCTCGGCATCAATGATCACCTGCCGCTCTGGATGGGCGCGATCATCAACGGCGTCACGTCCTATTTCCTCTTCTCGGTGGTTCACGACAGTTCGCACAATGCGGTCAGCCGCATAAAGCTGGTGAACGAGGCCCTGGGACGCATCGGTCTCGTCTATTTTGCGCCGCTCGCACCAATGGACGTCGCCCGCTTCATTCACATGGCCCACCACCGGCATGCCAATGATCCCGAACGTGACCCGGATGCTTACAGCCACAAGCTGGATTGGTTGTTTCCCCTGCGATGGTCGAATTTCGACTGGTACTACACCAAGTGGTTCTTCATGAAGGGCGGCGACTTCGCGCGCCGCAAATACCTGCCGTTGGCGTTATACGTGACGACCATTCTCGCCGGCGCCAGCGCCATCGTATATCTGGGCTACGGAGCAGAGCTGGTCATGCTGTGGATCGTACCCACCAGGATCAGCTCGTTCCTCTTTGTATTTG
The DNA here is from genome assembly GCA_964483585.1 of uncultured Flavobacteriaceae bacterium. Taxonomy (GTDB): domain Bacteria; phylum Pseudomonadota; class Alphaproteobacteria; order Micropepsales; family Micropepsaceae; genus SZUA-430. The sequence goes on along the minus strand of CAZABH010000015.1, from coordinate 51,488 downwards.
TCTTCAGTTACCTGACGCACCAGCCCTTCGAAACGCTGGCGCGGGAAAACGAATACAAGGCATCGGCCCTGCGCCTCGGTGCAGACTGGTTCTGGTCGCCGATCATGGCGAACCACAACTATCACTTGCTTCACCATCTTTATCCAAGCGCGCCGTTCTACGCCTACCAGCGCATATGGAAGCTGAAAGGCGAGACAATCCTGCGCGAGCAGCCCCTGATGCCGCCCACATGGCGCCTGACTCCCCAACGAAAGGTCGCGTCAGGCTGAGGCTGCAGTCTGCCACGTGCCCCTCATGGAAGCCGGCACGATCGGGTCAGCTGACAAGCTTGCCCGGGTTCAATACGCCCGCCGGATCAAGCTCGCGCTTGATCGCGCGCAGCAGCCGGATCCCCTGCGCACCTTTCTCGGCATCAAGCCACGGCAGGTGATCCTCGCCGACGCCGTGGTGATGCGTGATGGTTCCACCGCCGCGCACGATCGCGTCCGAAGCCGCCCCCTTGATCCGGCGCCACTGCCCGACGGGATCCTCAAGATCTCGAGGGAATATATAGGTGAAATAAAGGCTCGCCCCGTCGGCATAGGCGTGGCTGATATGCGCGAGCACGATGCCCCGTCCTCCGTGCACGGGCGCGTGCGCCTTCATCGCCGCCTCCAGCGCCAGACGGATATCGGCGTGAAGGCGTTCGACATTCGACCACGTGGTCGCCGTCTCCAGCGTGTCGACGCCAAGTCCGCGATCCATCAAGGGATCGCGCAGATAGGGTCCATGGAAGCGCGAGGCCAACCAGCGCTTCGCCGGTCCCGTTCCAACCGACAGTCCCCCGCACGAGCGCATGACCCGTTTCAGGGCCGGAACGGCAAAGCGAACGATATTCCGCTCGCCCTCGACGCCGAAGATCATCGCGCAGGGCCGCTCGCTCACGCCCATCAGCCGCAGGACCTGCGCCTGCAGGTGATCCTTGAGAGAGGGCTCGACCCCAGCCTTTGCGAAGGCCTGATAGAAGTGGGTCTCGTCAGCATCGGAAAGCCGCAGGGTCGAGACGGGCAGGCCCGCCTGCTGGATGCGCCGGATCGCAAGAGCACCACTCTCGAAATCGGGAAACAGGAACGCAGCGTAGAAACTGTCCTCGGGCAGCCGGTGGATCCGGATGTTCGCGCGCGTGAGGATTCCGAATGCGCCTTCACTGCCGGCGATGAGCGCCCGCAAGTCGGGACCAGCAGCCGAAGCGGGCAGGGCCGGCAACGTCCACAGACCCTGCGCGGTGGCGACGTCGCCCCCGGCGAACCAGTCCTCGGCACGGCCATAGCCGTTCGATTGCTGTCCCGCGCCGCGCGCTGCGATCCAGCCCCCAAGCGTGGAGAACTCGAAGGACTGCGGGTGGTGGCCATGTTTGAAGCCACGCGCGTTAAGCCCTGCCTCGAGGTCAACACCATAGATCCCGGCCTCGGCACTGGCAGTAAGCGATACCTCGTCAACCTCAAGAAGGCGGTTCATCTGCGTGAGGTCGACCGCCACGGCGGCATGATGGGAGCCGGGGACGCCCGTGACACCGCCAACAACGCTTGACCCACCGCCGAACGGCACAAGGGCAACGCCGTGCTGGGCAGCCCACCTCAGGAGAAGAACGACCTCGTCGGCCGTGCGCGGATAGGCGATCGCATCAGGAGCCGTTCCAAGGTCGCCGCTCCGCAGCTTCAGGAGATCAAGATAGCTCTTGCCACGTGCATGCGAAGCCCTTTCGTGCAGGCTGTCACGCACGCTGTCGGGACCAAGCCCGGCTACCAGATCGGTCCGTGCCGCGCCGGACAGCCGGCAGTCAGGAAGCGCGCAGGTCTCAAGGGCGGCGGCTGGCGTGTGCGGAAGCTCCGTAACCTGCAACGCCTCCGCAATCCACGGCCACGCAGCATCGCGGCCCGCCAGCGGATCATGAGCCTTGATCCAGCCCCAACCGTTCCAGCGCGTCTCTTCTCTCTTGATTGGCATTGACCTACCTCAGCCGCGGAACTTGATGGCGCGTGCCCGGACCTCGAACATGGCGGGCAAACGGCCCGGGCTTTCGCCGTCCGCCTCGATGTGAACAGGCGCGCCAGCGGTCGCCTCGACCGGTGTTGCGATTACCCGGCGTCCGCGAAACACCCGCACATTCGGATTGTTGACATGCTCACCCGTGAAGATGTCGTTCATTGACGAGAGTGTCTGCCTCAGGGGTGCAGCACCCATGACGACAACATCGAAAAGGCCATCATCCGGGCAGGCATCAGGTGCGACCTTCATGCCACCACCAAAATACTGGCCGTTGCAGACCGCACAGGTCGAGATCGTGACAACGTCGTCGAAGACATCATCGATCTTCAGCCGGACAGGTCTTGGTCTGAAACGAACGAGTGCCGAGAGGCTTCCCCACGTATAGGCGAACTGACCCGTCATGCGCTTCAGCACGCGGGCAGAATTGACTCGGTCGACGACATCGCCGCTCAGGCCGAAGCTGGCGATATTCGCAAAGTAGCGCGTGCCCGTTCGTCCATCTGGCGCAACAAAGGTCAGGCAGCCCGCATCGATGCGCCGAACGGGACCTTCGGCAATGCGCTGGAGCGAAGCCTCGAGCCCGGTACCAATCTCGAAGGTCTTCCTGAAATCACCGCCCGTGCCCATGTTGAGCAAGGAGAATTCTGCTTCCGGATTGATCACGTCGCCATCGTGAAAGAACCCATTGACCACCTCGTTGATCGTCCCGTCGCCGCCCACGGCGACAATCCGCTCGAAGCCATCAAGCAGGGCGCGGCTCGTGATCCGGGATGCATCCAGCGGCTTCTCCGTCAGCGCGACCGTCAAAGGCCCCGACACGTCGGCAAGCCGGCGCGCGATGGTCTGGGCCTCGCGCCCAGTACGCCCTCCGGCCGAGCGGGGATTGATCACGGCCAGGGTCTTCATGCGCCACCTTGGGGTGAAAAGGGCGCATGACGCCACGCGATGGAGTCGATCTGGCGCTGTGTTTCCTGTGCAGACCAGCCCAGCTCCCGTGCCATCAGCGATGCAACCTCAGACAGCGCGGAAGGCTCAAGTGGGCCCAGCGTTCCCAATCCGGTACGACGAAAAACGACATCTTCAAGCGTGAGCGCCATCTCCGCGCGAACCGCGTGAACGATCTGCGCTGCAATGTCGGGCAGGCGTTGCGAAACCGTCCTGAGCAAGGCCGCATCCGATCTTGCATGCGCCAGGACATCGCCCGCCATGGCGCCATAGTTCCGCGCAAGCGTCTCAGCCGTGGATGCGGAAATGTCGTGCCGCTCCGCCGATAGCTTTGCCACCATTGCCCGATGGTTGCCGGCAGCGCCGGGCAATGAGGCTTCTGCAGTATCGCAACGTTTCACGTCCGCCTGCAGTTTCCGGGCAATAAGGTTCACGCAATTCTCTGCGATTTGCCGTGAGGTGGTCCACTTGCCCCCGATCGCAGACACCAGATTTGCAGGCCCGCCCTCGGCACCGTGATCGACAATCTCTGCCTTTCGGCTCGCATTGTAGCTGCTCTTCGATCCATCATCGACAAGCGGTCGCAAGCCCGCATAGGCATGGCAGGCATCGTCCCGCGTCAGCGACAGACCAGGCAGCCCCTCGTTGACGAAAGACAGGAAGTCGTCAACCTCCTGAGCCGTCACACGCAGCATGTCCGGCTCGTCCGTGTAGACCGTATCTGTCGTGCCGACGATCGAATGATCTCGCCACGGCACGATGAAGAAGTGGCCACCCTTCTGGCTGACCGCCAGAGCGTGGCGCTGTGTCAGGGCCTTTGTAATGACATGGATGCCTTTGGAGCGAATGAGCTTGTGCGCGCCGCCACTGCTTCCACCAAGCAACTCCAGCAAGCGGTCCGCCCAAGGGCCCGCGGCATTCACTGCGAGCTTGCAGCGTATTGTTGTTTCGGAACCATCCAGCCTGTCCCGAACCCGAATGCCATGGATCGTATTGCCCTGCCGCTCAAAGGCAACGGCCTGGGCATGATTGGCGATCACCGCACCGTTCTTTGCAGCATCCATGAGGCATTCAAGACCAAGCCGCTCTGGCGAGTACATCTGACAGTCATAGTACAGCATCGCACTGTCGAAGGAGGCTGCCTCCAGCGTCGGTTCCAGCCTGCGCGCCTCGGCAGCGGTGAGTGCGCGATGCGCCGGCATGCGTTGGTCAGGATCGTCCAGCCAGTTCCTGTCGAAGGAAAGAAGATCATACAGCGTGAGACCCGCGCCTATCACCCACCTGTCCGCGGGAACCTTGAGGGGTAGCAGGAACGGCATGGGGTACACCATGTGCGGGGCAATGCGCTCCCACACCCGCCGCTCACGAAGCGACTCGCGGATGAGCCACAGTTCAAGTGACTTGAGGTAGCGCAGTCCCCCGTGCACCAACTTGGTCGAACCTGCACTCGTGCCGCAACTGAAGTCGCCCTTCTCGACCAGGGCAACACTGAGGCCACGCCGGGCGGCATCCCGCGCGATGCAGGCACCCGTTATGCCACCGCCAATGATGGCGATATCGAAGAGGTCCGCGCCGAGATTCCTGAACTTGCGTTGCATCGCTTGTGGGTGCCGGGGTTTGAGTGACTAACTTCCCCCTGACAGCGCCAAAGTCAACGTCGCAGTTGCCGCGACAGGACTGCGCTGCAGGGGCAGGGTGCTTGCCTTCCATTTGTACCCTGCTAGGGTCCCGGCCATCGCAATTAATGCCATCGCAATTAACGGACCTCCCATCATGCCCCGCCTCAAGGCAAACGGACTGAGCCTCGAATACGAGACCTTTGGCAGCCGGAATGACCCGGCAATCCTGCTGATCATGGGCTTTTCCGCCCAGATGACGATGTGGCCTGAGGCTCTCTGCACCGGCCTGGCCGATCGCGGCTATCAGGTCATCCGCTTCGACAATCGTGACATCGGCCTGTCCGACAAGCTCGACCATCTGGGCGAGGTCAACGTCATGGAGGCTTTCATGAAGGCGGCCTCCGGCCAGCCGGTCCCAGCGCCCTACACGCTCAACGACTTCGCAACCGATTCGGTCGGTGTTCTCGACGCGCTGGACATCGGCAGGGCACACATCGTTGGCGCCTCCATGGGCGGAATGATCGCGCAGCTCGTCGCCATTCGCCATCCCGAAAGGGCGCTGAGCCTGACCTCGATCATGTCCACGACAGGTCGCCGCGACCTCCCGCCCTCCAGCCCCGAGGCGATGGCAGTCCTCACCCAACCCGCGCCCGTCGAGCGCGATGCCCGCATCGCCCACACGATGAAGGTCTGGCGCATCATCGGCAGCCAGGAGCCCTACGCAGCGGATGATGACGAGCTGCGCCGCATCGCCGTCAGCATCGTTGACCGCGCGCCGTACCATCCGCCTGGCATCGCGCGACAGCTTGTGGGCATCCTCGCCTCGCCACCACGCCACGAGATGCTGGCTGGCGTGAAGCTGCCCGCGCTCGTCATCCACGGCGCCGGCGACCCGTTGGTCAACGTGGCCGGTGGCAAGGACACGGCCGCCTCAATACCCGGCGCACGCCTGAAGATCATCGAGGGCATGGGCCACGATTTCACCTCGAAGCTGGTCCCGGTCTACCTGCACGAGATCGGCGGCTTCGTGGCCGAAGTCGACGGCCGCGCTTGAGCAAGGAAGCAAAGCCCATGGCAAGCATGATCCGCGCGAACGGCATCGACATCTGCTGCGAGGTGTCGGGCCCGGCGGGGGGCATCCCCCTGCTCATCATCCAGGGCTTCGGGACGCAGATGACCTCGTGGCCTGATGCCTATCACCGCAAGTTCGCCGACAGCGGCTTTCGCGTCATCCGCTTCGACAACCGCGACGTGGGCCTCAGCCAGAAGTTCCACGGCATCATCCCCGACAACGCGGCCAACGCAAAGGCCATGGCCGAGGGGCGCAAGCCTGACGTGCCCTACACGCTCGACGACATGGCCGATGATGCCGCCGCCCTCGTGCAGGCGCTGGGCTTCACATCGGTCCATGTCTCGGGTGCCTCCATGGGCGGCATGATCGCCCAGCTCATGGCACTGCGTCATCCGCAGAAGACCCGCAGCCTCATCTCGCTCATGTCGACGACCAGCGATCCGTCCCTGCCGCGCTCCGATCCAAAGGCGCAGGCCGCGCTGATGAGCAAGCCGGCCGACGAGGATCGCGAGACGGTGATCGATCACACGCTCAAGATGCGAGCCGTCAACGCAAGCCCTGGCTATCCGGAAGACCAGGACGAGCTGCGCGCCCGCATCGCGATGAATTACGACCGCAGCTACTATCCCGAAGGCGCGCTGCGCCAGTGGGCCGCCATCATGACCTCACCCCCGCGCACCGAAATGCTGAAGGGCCTCGACTGCCCAACGCTCGTGATCCACGGCGCCGACGACCTCCTGATCCGGCCCGAAGCCGGCCGCCACACGGCCGCGTGCATCAAGGGCGCAGAGCTCGTGATCGTTCCGGGCTGGGGCCACAACATGCCCATCCGCGCCGTCGACGCCATCGCCGGCCCCATGATCGACTTCATGCGCCGCCACGACCCAAAGGATTAAACATCCCCCGGCGTGAATTGCACAGCCTTTGTGCAAAGATTAATTACGGTGACAGTGCACTTAATTCCAGCGC
>CAZABH010000015.1:30606-44755 GCA_964483585.1 uncultured Flavobacteriaceae bacterium | reverse complement strand
CACCGAAACTATTCTCAGAAGTTCGCCGCATCCAGCATCATGAGCCCCTCTGCGCCCGCCTTGATGCGCTCGTTGAGCGACAGCGTGTCGGGCATCAGCCGCTCCATCCAGTAGCGCGCCGAGACAAGCTTGGCCTCGTAGAAGGCCTTGTTCCCTTGTCCGCCCGCCAGCTTCGCCTTGGCCACAGCCGCCTGCCGCGCCCAGAGATAGCCGACGACAACGATGCCGAACATGCGCAGATAGTCGACCGAGGCCGCACCTGCATTGTCCGGGTTCTTCATGCCGTTCTGAGCAAGCCACATGGTGGAATCCTGCAACCGGGCAAGCCCGGCCTTCACGGGTTCGACATAGGGCTTCATGTCCTCGCCATCATGCGCATTCAGGAATTCGCTGATCACGCGGAAGAGGGCGAACGGCGCCCGCCCGCCATTGCGCGAGAGCTTGCGCCCCACGAGGTCCAGCGCCTGCACGCCATTCGCACCCTCATAGGTCTGGTTGATGCGCGAGTCGCGCACGAACTGCTCCATCCCGTATGAACGAATATAGCCATGCCCGCCAAAGCACTGCATCGCAGCATTTGCCGCGTCAAAGCCCATGTCCGTGCAGAATGCCTTGATCACCGGCGTCAGCAGGTCGGCGATGTCGGCAGCTTCCTGGCGCTCGGCATCCGGTCGATTGCTCTGCGCAACGCCCATGAGGAACGTGATCAGACCCGCAAGCGAACGCCCGCCTTCCGCAGCAGTGCGCGCGAACAAGAGCATGCGCCGCACATCCGGATGCACCAGCAGCGGATCAGCCGGCAGTTCCGGGTTCTTCGCACCCGTCAGCGAGCGGCCGACAAGCCGCTCGCGCGTATACGCAACCGCGTTCTGGTAGGCGACTTCAGCAACCGCGACGCCCTGCACGCCGACGCCGATGCGGGCTGCGTTCATCATGCCGAACATGCCCTTCATGCCTTCCGACGAAGACTTCTTGTCACCCGTGCCCTTCGCCTGGGGCTTGGGGCCAAGCCGCCAGGCGACTGCACCATCGAAGTTCAGCACGCAGGTCGCGCTGCCCTTGATGCCCATCTTCTTCTCGATGGAGCCGGTATTCACGGCATTGCGCGCGCCAATCTTGCCGTCCTCGCTGACGACGAACTTCGGCACCATGAAGAAGTTCACCGTCGACAGGTCGTCGTGGATCTTGCCGTTCTCATCCGGGATCTTCGCAATGACCATGTGGACGATGTTGTCCGTCAGGTCATGGTCGCCACCCGAGATGTAGATCTTCGTGCCGTGGATGCGATAAGTGCCGTCCGGCTGCTCCACCGCCTTCGTCTTCATCAGGCGCAGGTCCGTGCCGCAATGCGGCTCGGTCAGGCACATTGTGCCCGTCCATTCGCCCGAGATCATCTTCGGCGCGACATGCTCGCGCATCCATGGCGCGCCGGTCGCCAGCAGGGCCGAGTAGGCCGCACTCGTGAGGCCCGGGTACATCGCAAACGCCTGGTTCGCCGACGAGCCCATCTCCGATACCGCGAAGGTCATGAGGATCGGCAGGCCCGCGCCACCAAACTGCTCGGGCACCGCAAGCCGGTTCCAGCCCGAGTCACAGAAAGCCTGATAAGCTTCCTTGAAACCCTTGGGCGTGCGGACCACGCCATTCTCGAAATGACAACCCTCCTCGTCACCGATCTGGTTCAGCGGCTGCAGCACCTCGGACACGAACTTGCCCGCGCCCTCGAGCACGTCGCGCACCGTCGCGCGGTCGAGTTCCGCATAGCCCGGAAGATCCTTGTGTTTCTCGATTTCGAGCACGTCGAACAGCAGGAAATCATAATCGTCAACAGGGGCTTTGTAGCTGGGCATGTTGTTGATCCGGTTTGGGAAAAGCGAGCGACGGGAATATGGCGCGCAGCTTTCGTTATGGCAACATGGCTCAGCTCGCCTTGAGGTGGAGCAACACCGACGACCCCGGCCGTGGAAGGTAGAGCGGGATGCCCCGTTCTGCCGCGACCTGCCCGCTCAGTTTCAGGTTGCCGCTACGCAAGGCGGGCGCGAGAGACTGTTCAATGTGGCCCGGATGTGGACCTGCCACCGCAAGACGGTAAAGGATGTGTGCATCGAGCCCCGGCACCCGCAGCCAAGTGCCGCGCCCAAGCGCCTGCGATCCTGCTCGCACCACCAGGCAGAGCGCCTCGCTGCCATCGGCCGATGTTACCGCGACAGCATGGTGGTCCGCCTCCGGCATGTCGATGCGCCACCAGCGCCCCCCATGCAGCAGCGGACGGAACGTCTTGTAGGTCTGGATATGTCCGGACAGGCGCGCAAGACCCTCGGCATCGAGCGTTCTGAGGTCGAGCTCAAGCCCCATGTGGCCGAACAGTGCCACATGCGCACGCAGATCAAGGGACAGTTTGCGACCCGTGATGTGGCAGGTTGCAGGCCCGACATGCACGCCCGCCACCTCTGGCGGCAGGAACAGGTTCGCGTTGCGCTGGATGTCGAACCGGTCAAGCGCATCATTGGAATCCGACACCCAGACCCGCTCGGCCCGCGCCAGCATGCCATAGTCGCACCGCCCGCCACCGCTGGCGCACGTCTCGATCTCCACGGATGGATGCGCCGCCCTCAGGCGATCAATCAGTGTATGCACGCCGCGGACGTGCGCATGATGACCGGGCCCTGTCAGGTCGCGGTTCATGTCCCACTTGAGATAGGCGATTGCGTACGCCGACAGCAGCCGGTCCAGCGCCTCGAACAGGTGCGCCAGCACGTCCGCCCGGGCAAGATCCAGCACGCATTGGTGGCGCATCATCACCTGCTCGCCCGGATCACGGCGCAGCCAGTCAGGATGCGCGCGCGCAAGGTCGCTGTCGGGATTGGCCATCTCGGGCTCGACCCAGAGGCCGAATTCGAGCCCCCGCGCATGGACGTGATCGATCAGTGGCTTCAGTCCATCTGGATACTTGGCTGCGTCAACCGTCCAGTCTCCCAGCGCCGCCCGATCGTCATTGCGTCCCTTGAACCAGCCGTCATCAAGCACGAAGCGCTCGGCGCCCACCTGCGCCGCACGATCGACAAGGTCGCGCAGCGTCGCCATGTCATGCTTGAAATAGATCGCCTCCCAAGTGTTGTAGTGCACGGGTCGAGGGCGCGCAGCGACCTTCGCCGGAAGGATCTCCGCGCGCACGAACGCGTGCAGCGCCTGCATCGCGCCATTCAGTCCGGCACGCGAATAGGCGACGTGGCACCACGGGCTCTGGTAATCCTCTGGCAATGCGTGCCCGTCATCGGCAAGTTCGCCCGCCTGCACCATGACCGTGCCCTCGCGCAGGGTCTCGACCGACATGCGATGGCTTCCGCTCCACGCCAGCGTGACGCCGACAACCTCGCCATGATCATTGCCGAAGCCACGTTCGCCCAGGAAAAGGCCAGGGAAGCGGTCATGTCCCGGACGTCCGCGCCGGCTTTCCAGCACGACATCAGCCGGGCCCAGCACCTGCCGGTTGAGTGCAAACTCACGCGCCCAGTCACCACCGAAGGTCAGCACCTCGTCCATGCCCGTCGGCAAAGGCAGCGCCATCGCCGCAAGGTGCATCACCTCAAGCCCCTGTGCCGAGCTGCGCACCGACAGGACGCCATGCGTCGAGAGCCTGTATTCAAGGACAAGCTGCGTCTGCGTATCCTCATCGACCGCAAGCCTGATGACCAAGTCTTGCGCGGTCCCACGCGCATCCATCAACCGCAGCAGGCGAGGCTGCGGCAGCGCGATCGAGGGTACCCCGAAATGCCCAGCCTCCGCACCCGGCAGCACGCAGGGCGGACGCGGTGTATCAAGCCGTGCGCCCCACATCACATGCGGCGCCATCTCGACGATCGCCTCCGGATGGGGCAGGGACCCAAGGTCAGCACCGAAATGCACGATGCGGGGCAACAGGCCATCGGCCGGCTGCAGGTCGACGAGCAGTGACGCCCCGCCGCCGCGCAGATAATGGAAACGTCCCGCCACCGCTAGCGATCCTGATACTGCGGCTTGCGCTTCTCGAGGAACGCGCGCATGCCTTCGGGGAAATCCTGCGTCTGCGCGCACAGGATCTGGTTGCGGTCCTCCATCGCGATGGCAGCCTCGAGGCTGCCGGCATCCACGCTCATGTTCAGGCACTCCTTCGTCATGCGAAGGCCCAGCGGCGAGGTTGTGATCATCTCGTCCACATAGGGCCGCGCCGCCCCTTCAAGCTGGTCATCGGGCACAACCTCGCTGACCAGCCCCACGCTGAGCGCCCGCTCGGCATGGATGAAACGACCGGTGAGCATCAGCTCCGACGCAACTGAAACACCCACCAGCCGCGGCAGGAAATAGCTGACGCCGATATCGCAGGCCGAAAGCCCGATGCGAATGAAGGCCGCATTCATGCGCGCACTTGTCCCTGCAATGCGAATGTCGCTGGCCAGCGCAAAGGCGAAGCCGCCACCGCACGCCGCGCCGTGCACGAGCGAGATGAAGGGCTGCGGCGCACGCCGCATGCGCATGACGATCTCGCTGATGCGCCGTTGCGACGTGAGGCCCGTCGACGGGCTGCGTGGGGAATTGTCCCGCTCCTTCAGGTCAAGCCCTGCACAGAACGCGCGTCCCGCCCCGCGCAGCACCACAACCCGAACGCTCTTGTCCCAGTAGAGGCTCTGCGTGTAGTCGAGCAGGTCGTCGATCAGCTGGCGGTTCAGGGCATTCAGGCTGTCGGGCCGGTTCATCGTGACCCAGTCGACGGGTCCCTCCTTGCGGATCAGCAATGTCTGGTAGCTCATGGCGCTCCACTCGCTTGCGTTGACGGCGTTTCGGGCAATATAGAACGGGAATGACGTGGCTCGCCATCCGCAAACACCTGACAGCGACTGTCATGGGGCTGTGCCTCATGATGAACGCGACAGGGGCTTTCGCCCGTCCTCAGCGCATCGTGTCGACCAATGTGTGCGCCGACCAGCTCGTGATGCTGCTGGCAGATCCGACGGATATTGTGTCCGTCTCCAGTCTCGCCAGCGACCCGGAGGTCTCCAACCTCGCATCGCAGGCGCGCCGCCATCATGTCAACCATGCGCGCGCCGAAGAGATCATCCGCCTTGCACCCGATCTGGTCGTGGGCGACGTCCAGACAGGGCGTCACGCAAACAGCCTGGCACGATCCATCGGCGTACCTGTCCACCTGATCGGATGGCCGTCCTCGATCGCGCAGGTCGAAGACATCATACGCGATCTAGGGGAGATCCTGGGGCACCCCCAGCGTGCCAGCAAGGTTATAGAGGACATGCGCAAGCGGATGGGACCACGTCGGCAGGCAACGATCACCGCCCTCGTGTACGAGCCCAACGGCCTGACGACAGGCGCCGGTACGCTCAGCAACGATGTGCTCGATCATGCGGGCCTGCGCAACATCGCTGGCGACCTGACAGCAGGCGCCTACGGCGCCGTGCCATTGGAGCTCGTGGTCTCGCGCGCACCTCGTTTGCTCGTGCTCGACGAATCCTATGCCTCGACGTCCAGCCGCGCCCAGGCTCTTCTGCAGCACCCGGCCTTCAGGGCGCTTGCGGCAAGGACCGCCATTTACCGCCAGAAGTCGCGCCTGCTGCTGTGTCCTGGCCCATGGGTCGCAGACGCAGTCGCAGATTTGGCCGCGCAGCGCGACGCGCTGGCGCCTTCGCTTGCCAGGCCCTGAGTTTCGCGATACCCCTTCACCAGTGCATGGTGCTTTGGCAGGTCAAGACACTGTCAAAGGAAAAGGGAATGCGGTGCGGGCAGCTTGCCCAAGGCCGCAGCTGCCCCCGCAACTGTGAACGGTGAGCTTCTTGCCAACAGGGTGCCACTGGGATCGCAACGATCCCGGGAAGGCCAGGCAGGCAGCGCTGAAGCCGTGAGCCAGGAAACCTGCCAGGCACTCGTCGTCTATTCCCTGGCCGGGGTGTGCCAGTGAAGCGGATCCTCCGTCGCGACGAAATTGTGTTGTGTCCGACGGGAGCGTGTATCCGGTGCAGTCACCGAGCCCCAGGGAGTGGTCGCAGGCAGGCCTCGTGGCAAGCCTAGCCCTTGCTTTGTCCCTGTCCGCCCTCGTGTCGCTGTTTATCGGCTACGCGGCCCTTCCCCTGAACGACGCATGGCGCGGCCTCGTGTTCGGCGTCGGTGTGGAGGGCATCATCATGCAGGACATTCGGCTGCCGCGCGTGCTGCTGGGCATGCTTGCGGGCGCGGCCTTGGGCATGAGCGGTGCTGCCTTGCAGGGCCTCCTGCGCAATCCGCTCGCAGAGCCCGGCGTCATGGGCATCTCGGCCTTCGCGTCGCTGGGCGCCGTCATTGCGATCTACTTCGGACTATCCACAATCTTCGCCTTCTCGCTTCCCGTCGCGGCCATGGGCGGAGCCCTGCTTGCGGCGGCTCTGCTCACGCTGCTCTCCGCACGGCAGAATTCGCTGTACACGCTGGTGCTCGCAGGCGTCGCCCTCGCGAACCTCGCGGCAGCGCTCATGGCCCTCGCGCTCAATCTGGCGCCGAACCCCTATGCGGTCAGCGAGATCGTCTTCTGGCTCCTCGGATCCCTGAAGGACCGCAGCCTCCAGGATGTCATGCTGGCGCTGCCATTCGTCGGTGCAGGCATGATCATCCTGCACCTGACCGGCAGGGCGCTCGATGCGCTGGCGCTGGGGGAGGACGTCGCGCGCTCCATGGCCATCGACGTGACGCGCACGGGCCAGCTTGTCACCCTGGGCGTCGCCCTCACGGTCGGTGCGTCGGTTGCTGTCACCGGGGCCATCGCCTTCGTCGGCCTCATCGTGCCCCACCTCTGCAGAAGCCTCGTGGGCCACGAGCCCTCGCGGCTGCTATGGCCAAGTGCATTGGGCGGAGCCCTGCTCGTGAGCATTGCCGATATCGCGGTACGTTTGGTCCCCTCGGGCCCCGAGCTCATGCTGGGCGTCTTCACATCCTTGATCGGAGTTCCGTTTTTCCTCTGGCTTGTCTTCAGGCTGAGGCAGGAGATTTCATGATGTCCCTTGAAATGCAGGGAGTCTCGGTCGCGCTGCGCGGGCAGCCAATCCTGAAGTCGGTCTCTCTCGAGGCGCAAGCAGGACGCTGCATCGGCATTGTCGGGCCGAACGGCTCGGGAAAGTCGACAGCCATGAAAGTGATGGCAGGCCTGCTCAGCCCGGATGCGGGGACGGTGAAGGTCGAGGGCAGGGGCCTCCCGGGCTGGACCCGCCCGGAGCTCGCCCGCCACCTCTCCTATCTGCCGCAGAACGGGGACGTGCACTGGCCGCTGAAGGTTCGGGCCGTGGTGGCACTGGGTCGCCTGCCTCATGTCGCCTTCGGTGCTGCACGCGCCCTCGATGATGCAGCCATAGCCGATGCGATGGAGCGTTGCGACGTCGTGCACCTCGCACAGAGGCCCGTCAGCAGCCTGTCCGGCGGCGAGCGAGCGCGTGTGCTGCTGGCGCGCGCCCTGGCCACGGACGCCCGCGTGATCCTCGCCGACGAGCCTTTTGCCCAACTCGATCCTCAGCACCAGATCCATGCCATGGAAGTACTGAAGGCCGAGGCCGCAAGCGGCGCCACGGTCCTGGTTGTCCTTCATGACCTGGCCCTTGCAGCGCGGTACTGCGACCGCGTGGCGGTGATGTCCGAAGGCACGCTGGCAGCTGAAGGCCTGCCGCGCGATGTCCTCTCGAGCGACATCCTGCGTTCCGTGTTCGGCGTTGATGCCTTCATCAGCGAACACCAGGGTTCGCCGCTGGTGCTGCCGCTCCGGCGGCGCACCGATCTCAGCGCGTCACGCGGCTGATCGCTTCATCAAGGATGATGCCGATAAGGTCTTCGTACGTCCGCCCCAGCATGCGCCACATGATCGGCAGGTCCGAGATCTCCTCATTGATGCCGGCCAGCGGGTTGACCTCGAGGAAGTAGACCCGTCCATCGGATCCTGCGCGCAGGTCTGCACGTCCTGCGTCCCGGCAGCCCAGCGCGCGCCAGGCTGCCAGGGCAACCGCTTCGGCCTCGCGCGCCATCGCGTCTGTAGCGATCGAATAGGAGACGCGCCCCTCCCAGTTCTCTTTGTTCGAATACGAATACAGACCCTGCTCGGCGTCTGCGCCCAGATGAACCTCCATCGCACCAACTGTCCTCGCCGAAGGTCCGTATCCAAGCAGGCCCACCGTGAACTCTCGACCATTGAGGTAGGGTTCGACCAGGACGGGTTGTCGATGCTGCGCCAGCAATTCGCGAAACGCAGGTGCCAGCGCCGCGGCCTCCCGCACAATCGAGCGTGGGGTGACGCCCTTTCCGGTACCCTCCGCCACTGGCTTCACGAAAAGCGGGTAGGGCATGTCGATTTTCGCCAAATCCTCCTCGCGCTCGAGCACAGCGAAAGGGGCCGTGCGCACGCCCGCGGCCTGCAGCACGGCCTTGGTATGTCCCTTGTGCAGGCACAAGGACAACACCCCCGCATCCGCAAAGGTGCAGGCAATGCCATAGGCCTCGAGGAGGGCAGGGACCTGCGCCTCACGCGCGATACCATGCATGCCCTCGGCGATATTGAACACAAGGTCCCAACGATCGCCCTTGGACAAACGGTCGACAAGCGCGCGGACATTGCCGATGCGATCGACAATATGGCCGTGCGCGCTGATCGCACGTGCTAGCCCGTCGATCGTATCTTCCTTGTCGAATTCCGCTGTTGCTTCGAGGGAATAGCCCAGCCGGAGATAGTCCGACCTGAGGTCGTAGGTGAGGCCGACACGCATGGGCACCTGTTGAGGAGGCGGGAAATGGTGACCCCGAGACGATTCGAACGTCCGACCTACAGATTAGGAATCTGCCGCTCTATCCTGCTGAGCTACGGGGTCATCGCGGGGCGCATCATTTGTCGATTGCACTTGCAGGTCAAGCCGCATCCTGTGGACGCACAAAGGAAAAAGCCCGGGCTCGCGGAACCCGGGCTTTGTTCGATAGCAAGGCTGGCCGTCTTCAGGCTGCCCGCTGCAGCGCCACTTCAAGCCGCTTCACAGCTGCGTCCTCGTCGATGCGCTCGACCGCCGCAACCTCGCGCGCCATACGTGCGAGTGCAGCCTCGTACAATTGGCGTTCCGAGTAAGACTGCTCTGGCTGCCCGCTGGTGCGGTGCAGGTCGCGCACGACTTCCGCGATCGAGATCAGGTCGCCCGAGTTGATCTTGGCTTCGTATTCCTGCGCGCGGCGGCTCCACATCGTGCGCTTGATACGCGCCCGGCCTTTCAGCGTCTGCAGGGCCGAGGCCACGACATCCGGCGACGACAGGCGGCGCATGCCGATTGCTGAGGCCTTGGCCACAGGAACGCGCAAGGTCATCTTGTCCTTGTCGAAATTGATCACGAACAGTTCCAGCTTGATGCCGGCAACCTCCTGCTCGACCACCGAAACAATGCGCCCGACGCCATGAGCGGGATAGACGACCCAGTCATTCGTCCGGAATTCCGGCTTCTTCTTCTCGGGCTTGGGAACGATCGCGACAGGTGACTTCACCGCAGCAACAGCCGGTGCAGGCGTCTTCGGCGCGACCGGTGCGGCCTTGGCCGCAGTGCCAGTCGGAACAGCCTTCAACTCGACCTTGGCAGCCGGCTTCGGGTCGGCCTTGGGCACCACCTTGGCGTCTGTCTTGGGAACAGCCTTCAGGTCGGGCTTCTTGGCGGTCGACTTCGTGTCCGGCTTCGCGGCTGACGGCTTCGCGGCAACTTTCACCGCAGCCTTCGCGGCTTTCGCCTGCGTTTTGACAGCCTGCTTTTTCGTGCTCATGTAGATGTGTCTTCCTCGCTCATCCCGGTAGCGTCGCGAAGAGGGCTGCGGATCGAAACGAAGGCAGGTTAGTCCACCTTGCGGCAGGCAACACAAGGCACCGTCAGCGCCACTCCGCATTAGACTGGAGAAGGCTCAGACCAAACGTGCCTGCGATGATGGACCTTCAAATCCCCACGTCGTCGTATCGACTTGCAACTGTCTTTCGTGCGTTACCAAGTGATGAAAATGTAACACGAAAAGGGGGAAAAATAAAGGCGCAGCAAATGGTTAACCGAAAATGCCCCAGCATTAAGCAAGGAAATTTTTGGCCGAAATCCGCAAATTTCTCACAAAGTCGTAATGTGCGCGTCACATGAAAATAAGAAACAAAAAACCACGAAATGGGGAAAAGTACGGTTTTTCGCCACTGATCGGGTTAACGGCCTCGGCTAAGCCCCCCTAGCTTCCTTGACCAGGTTTTGGGCTGAAGAACTTCTCGAACTTCCCGGTCACATTCTCGAACTCTTTGGCGTCCACAGGCGGTTCTCCCTTGACCGTGATGTTAGGCCACTGGGCAGCATAATCCTTGTTGAGCGTCAGCCACTTCTCGAGCCCAGGCTCCGTGTCGGGTTTGATCGCGTCAACCGGGCACTCCGGTTCGCAGACCCCGCAGTCGATGCACTCGTCCGGATGGATCACGAGCATGTTCTCGCCCTCGTAGAAGCAGTCGACAGGGCAGACTTCGACGCAATCCATGAACTTGCATTTGATGCATGAGTCGGTGACGACATAAGACATGAGACTAGCCCGCAGTGGCTGGGTTCAGACGGCTTGTAGGACGAAACGCCTATCACTTCGCAATCCCGTCAACAACCCTCAGTTTGCTGCAGCGCACGCCTCACGCATCAAAATGCTTTGCCTTCAAGAGGGTAATGGCACGTCGTTCCCGGCGCGTTGGCTTCCTCATGGGATTGGGGGCCTGATCATCCTCGGCAGTTGCACGTGGTGGCGCGGGCGGCGTCAAGTCGTCGTAAAGCAGTCGCGCCTCGCTCGCAGGCCCGCGTCGCTCGCCGAAGGCGACGACTTTGACAACGCGTACAACGCTTCCCACAGCAATGGTCAGTACATCGCCCGGCTTGATGCCCGAGGCAGGTTTCGTGCAATGCGCGCCATTGATGCGGACGCGCCCCGTCGACACGGCATCCGCGGCCAGTGTGCGGCTTTTGAAGAAGCGCGCATGCCAGAGATATTTGTCGATGCGCGACAAGGATCACTTCTTGAACTTGAGTTGAGCCAGGGCCGCAAAAGGCGAATCCGGATCCAGCACAAAGGGTTTTTCCTTTCGCCGCGGCGGTGGGTTTTCGCGATGGGGATCCCTGCGTGAACGCTCATCTGCCGAGCCGCCACCTTTGCGACCCTTGCCCTTCTTCGCATCTGCCGCGGGCTGATCCTCGCGCGCCTTGCGATCATCCCGCCTGTCGCCAACGCGCGCCTCGCGCCCGGGCTTCGCGCGCCCGCGACGTTCGTCGCGACGCAAACGCTGCTGCCAGACCACCACCTCTTCGCCAGCCTCGGTCTTCGAGCGCGTGTCGCGAAAACCGAGTGCCCGCAGGATCTGCGCAAGGTCATCCTCGCCGCACCCCAGCACCGACATGAGGTCAGGCGTGATACCAAAGCTTTCGGGCATCTTCCCGCCTTGGCCCTTGCTGCGAATGATCTCGCCAACACGTTCAAGCATGTCGATGCGCACCGCGCGCGGGCCGCACAGCCGATAGCCGGCCGCCTCATAGAAGCCCGCAGGCACTGACCCATCGGCAAGAATCGATGTCAGCCCGGCGGACGGCGCGGGGGGAATGTCTGTCATGTCCTGATGCACGGCCCACAACAGGGCTTTCAGCTTTGCCGCTGCGGGCTTGACCAGGACTGGAAGATAGACAGAAAACGCGCCGAACCTGACACCCAGGCGACGCAATGGCGCCCGATCTTCCTGCGCGATCGCCTTGAGTTCTCGCGAGACCGAAAGGCGCGCCGCAGACCCGAGATTCTCGTAGAGCTGGAAAGCAAGTCCGCGCGCCACGCCCTGAAGTGGGGACGCAAACAGAACCTCGGCAGGCGCAGGTGTGGCAACGACCGCACCCGCATCAGGCGCGTCCACGGCCTCATCGTCTGTCTCGGTCTCAGCCTCGGTCTCGGCACCCTCGATCGGTGCAGCATCTGGCACGGCCTTCGCTGTGGCGTCGGGAACTGCCGGCAAGGCAGCCGGCTCCTTCTGGGAGGGCATCTCCTTGTTCAATTCACCCTGCAGCGTCACCAGCGGCGAGAGGACCTTGGTGATGTGGTGGGCAAGCCATTCCTCGAGGCGGTCTATAGCTCTCTCGCGCGCAGCCGAAGACAGCAGGTCATCGGCGAGCAGCTCGATGCGCGGCTTCAGGGGTTCGTGCCCCTTGCGCAAGCGCGCCACAATGCTGCCGTTCCACCAGAGCCGTCCATGCTCCGAGACGCTGATCGCAGAGTCCGGAGCATTGGCAAGTGCCTGCGCACGCGCGGCAATCTCTCCTGCAAGGCCCTTGAGCGCCGCAGACCTAAGTGCTTTCCCGTGAATGCCGATCGCCCGCGGATCAGCGACGAACGAGAAGCCTTGCAGCTTGCCGACAAACTCGCCCTCGACCAGGACATCACCATCATCGTCGATGGTTGCCGCGAACTCTTCATCCTCGCGAAGCCGCTTCATCAACACGCTGGTGCGACGGTCCACGAAGCGTTGGGTCAGCTTCTCGTGCAAAGCGTCCGAGAGCCGGTCTTCGACCGCGCGGGTCCGTTCCTGCCAATGCGCCGCATCGGCAACCCATTGCGCACGGTTGGCGACGTAGGTCCAAGTCCTGATATGTGCGATGCGCTGGGCGATGGCATCGATCTCGCCTTCGATATTGTCGAGGCGAGCCACATGCCCTTCGAGCCAGGGGTCTGGAAGCACACCCTCATGGCTCATGAGATGCTCGAAGATGTTTCCAAGCAGCTGTGCGTGTTCCTCGACGGCAATCTTCCGGAAATCGGGAATCTGGCACACCTGCCAGAGCTGCCTTACATTGGCAGGACCTGCGGCCTGTTCCTTGACGCGCGCATCTCCCGCAAGGATCCGCAGCACCAGCTGATCGTCCTGCGCGCGCGCGCGGCTGAGGCCGCGTGTGGGCGGCAAGGCGTCAAGGCTGTGGTCAAGCGCTGCGATGGACGAGAAATCAAGGCGCGTGTTTCGCCACTGGATCACCTTGACCGGATCGAACCGGTGGTTCTCGATGGCCTCGACCAAATCGGCGTCGAGTGGTTCTGCTTCCGCGGTCACACCGAAGGTGCCGTCATTCATGTGCCGGCCAGCACGTCCTGCGATCTGCGCCAATTCGTTGGCCCTCAGCGGGCGGCGCACCGAGCCATCGAATTTCTCGGTTGCCGCAAAGGCGACATGGTCGATGTCCATGTTCAGCCCCATGCCGATCGCATCCGTCGCAACCAGGAAATCCACATCGCCCGATTGGTACAGCGCAACCTGGGCATTGCGGGTTCGGGGTGAAAGGGCACCCATGACCACCGCAGCACCCCCTCGCTGGCGACGGACCAACTCTGCAATCGAATAGACCGCGTCCGCCGAGAACCCGACAATGGCTGTGCGCCGTGGCAGCCGCGTGAGCTTCCGTGCACCCGTGTAGGCGAGGTCCGAGAACCGGGGGCGCGAGATGAACTGGATGCCCGGCAGCAGCTTCTGCAGCAGCGGGCGCATCGTGTCCGATCCCAGGAAGATTGTCTCCGAGCGTCCGCGTGCGTTCAGCAAGCGGTCCGTGAATACATGCCCGCGATCAGGATCCTGCGCGAGCTGGATTTCGTCGACCGCAACGAACTCGGCCCCGACATCGAGCGGCATGGATTCAACAGTGGCCACCCAGTGTGTCGGCGCCTTCGGGACAATCTTTTCCTCGCCCGTGATCAGCGCCACGCAATGATGGCCCTTGGCGGCGGCGACACGCTCATAAACCTCGCGTGCGAGCAGCCGCAGCGGCAGGCCGATCATGCCGCTTTGGTGCGCAAGCATGCGCTCGATGGCGTAGTGGGTCTTGCCTGTATTGGTCGGGCCAAGAACGGCCGTTACGCGGCCATAGGGAATTGTCATGTCGGGGTGTCCAGCTTCGGTTGGTCCTCTTGCCCCGCTCAGGCGTTGCATTGCAAGCGGTCGGACCAGCTTTCCACCGCCCCCTGTGGAGAAAAAAGGGATGATTTGGATCGATACAGGAACGAATCGGGTGCGAATCGCCTACGGCACGAAACTCCACCTTTGTTCACGCACGATATGTAGAAAAATCAGGCAGTTGAATCGCAATCTACAAATGAC
>CAZABH010000015.1:389-30506 GCA_964483585.1 uncultured Flavobacteriaceae bacterium | reverse complement strand
GGGGTGCGACAACCCCAACGGGATTTCCATCCCGAGATTTGACCGCGAGCGCTTTTGGTCGAATACTAAGCGCCCTTTTTCCGCCCCGCCGACCGCAACAAGGCACACAACCCATGACTGTATCCCGCGAGGCCAAATTGGCTGACTGGCAGAAACTCGCCGCGTCCGAACTCAAGGGAAAATCCGCAGAAACGCTGACGTGGACAACACCTGAGGGGATCCCCGTAAAGCCGCTGTACACGGCCGCCGACCTCGACAACCTGCAGGGCCAGTCCACACTGCCGGGGATCGCCCCATTCACGCGCGGCGTGCGCGCCACGATGTACGCAGGCCGTCCCTGGACCATACGCCAATACGCAGGCTTCTCGACCGCTGAAGAGTCGAATGCGTTCTACCGCCAGAACCTCGCCGCAGGCCAGATGGGTCTGTCGGTCGCCTTCGACCTGGCCACCCACCGTGGATACGACAGCGACCACCCGCGCGTGCTGGGAGACGTCGGCAAGGCAGGTGTGGCCATCGACAGCGTCGAGGACATGAAGATCCTCTTCGACGGCATCCCACTCGACCGCATGTCGGTCTCAATGACCATGAACGGCGCCGTCATCCCGATCATGGCCAACTACATCGTTGCAGCCGAAGAACAGGGCGTGAAGCCCGCCCTCCTGTCAGGCACGATCCAGAACGACATCCTCAAGGAGTTCATGGTCCGCAACACCTACATCTATCCGCCTGAACCCTCGATGCGGATCATCGCGGACATCATCGCCTATACGGCCGAGAAGATGCCGAAGTTCAACTCGATCTCGATCTCAGGCTACCACATGCACGAGGCTGGGGCGACCGCAGTTCAGGAGCTCGCCTTCACGCTCGCCGACGGCATTGCCTACGTGAAGGCAGCCCAGGCCAAGGGCCTCGACATTGACGAGTTCGCCCCACGCCTGTCCTTCTTCTTTGCCATCGGCATGAACTTCTTCATGGAGATCGCAAAGCTGAGGGCAGCACGTCAGATGTGGGCGCGCATCATGAAGGACCTTGGCGCGAAAAAGCCGGAATCGCTGATGCTGCGCACGCATTGCCAGACCTCCGGCGTGTCGCTGACCGAACAGGATCCCTTCAACAACATCGTGCGCACCGCCTACGAGGCCATGGCGGCCGTCCTCGGCGGCACGCAGTCCCTGCACACCAACTCGTTCGACGAGGCGATCGCCCTTCCGACCGAGACCTCGGCCCGCATCGCACGCAACACCCAGCTCATCCTCCAGGCCGAAACCAAGGTGACCCACGTGGTCGATCCGCTCGGAGGTTCCTACTATGTGGAAGCCTTGACCCACGCGCTCGATGTGCACGCCCAGAAGCTGATTGACGAAGTTGAGGCCATGGGAGGCATGACGAAGGCTGTCGCCTCTGGTTGGCCGAAGCTTCGCATTGAGGAGGCGGCCGCGCGGCGTCAGGCGGCCGTTGACCGTGCCGAGGAAGTCATTGTTGGCGTGAACAAGTATCGTTTGGAGAACGAGCCCGATGTCGAGGTCCGCGACATCGACAACGATCGCGTGCGCGCCCAGCAGGTCGCGCGCCTGCAGAAGATCAAGGGCACGCGCGACCACACCCGTGTCGAGCAGGCCCTGAAGGCACTGACCGACGGCGCACGTGGTTCGGCAAACCTTCTCGCACTCGCGGTCGAGGCGGCGCGCGCGCGCGCGACGGTTGGCGAAATCTCCGACGCATTGGAGGCTGTTTTTGGACGCCATAGGGCCGAAACCCGTTCCATCAGCGGCGTCTACGGTGCAGCTTACGAAGGGGACGCGGGCTTCGAGGCCATTCGCAGCGAGATCGAGGCTTTCACCCGGGACGAAGGCCGCAGGCCGCGCATGCTGGTCGCAAAAATGGGACAGGATGGCCATGACCGCGGGGCAAAGGTGATCGCGACCGCCTTCGCCGACCTCGGCTTCGACGTGGATGTAGGGCCCCTGTTCCAGACACCGGCCGAAGTCGCACGCGATGCCATTGACAACGACGTGCATGTGATCGGCGTTTCAAGTCAGGCCGCTGGCCACAAGACCCTTGTCCCGGCACTGAGCGATGAATTGAAGAAGCAGGGAGCCTCGGACATTCTCATCGTTGTCGGCGGCGTGATCCCCGCGCAGGATTACGAGGCATTGAAGGCCGCGGGCGCCGCTGCCATCTTCGGTCCCGGAACCAATATTCCTGTGGCCGCGTCAGAGGTCCTGAAACTCATCCGCGCACAATCGAAGCGAGTGGTCTGAAACCAGGCCACGCGCGTTGCGCCCTGCAAGGTGCCAGGCCCGGCGCCAGGCCACGTACGCTGCCACGTCGACGGAAGGATGACCTGGAATGGAACTGCTTCTGTACATCAACATCGCCCTGTCGCTGCTGGCACTGGTGACCGTCGTGCTGCTCTGGATCAGGCTTGCGCGTGCAGGTGCCGATGATCTTGCGCGGGATCTGCTCCCCAGCTTTGAGCGCTTGGCAACACTGGCCGAGCGCACCGAGGCCTCGGTCAGGGACAGTGAGCAGCGCGCACGCCGCGATGCCGAGGACAGCAGTCGAGAGTTGCGCCGCGAGGTCAGCCAGACCATTCTGGATTTTGGCAAGACCGTCCAGAGCACGCTCTCCGAGAACCGGGCAGGGGTGGACAAGAAATTCGAGGAATTTTCGAGAACCTCTGGTGAATTCTCCAACGGTCTGCGCGACGAGGTTCGCAAGACTATGGGCGTCCTTGCGGACATGCTGAAGGCCGACGTGAAGGGGCTCGCGGACGCCACCACGCAGACCCAGGAAGCCCTGCGCCGCTCGGTCACCGAAAGTCTCGACCGGCTGCGCGCCGACAACGAGTCCAAGCTCGAGGCGATGCGTGCGACGGTCGAGGAAAAGCTTCAGGGCACGCTCGAACGACGTCTCGGAGAGAGCTTTTCACAGGTATCCGATCGCCTGGAATTGGTGCACAAGGGTCTGGGCGAAATGCAGGCGCTGGCGACCGGTGTAGGTGACCTCAAGCGGCTGATGTCGAACGTGAAGGATCGCGGCGGCTGGGCCGAAATGCAACTCGGCGCGCTTCTGGCCGACGTCCTGCCCCGTAGCCAATACCAGGAGAATGCAAGGCTCGACCCCGCGTCGGCCGAAGTGGTCGAATTCGCCATCCGAATGCCCGGGCTGGCCGACGGGGCCGATGTCTTTCTGCCGATCGATGCCAAGTTCCCGAAGGAAGACTACGAACGCCTCGTCGAGGCATGGGAACAGGGCGACGCCGCCAAGGTCAGGCAAGCCGTCGATGCCTTGGCTGTCGTTTTCGAGACCGAGGCCAAGCGCATCTCGTCGAAATACATCAGGCCGCCCCAGACCACCAATTTCGCCGTCATGTATGTGCCGACCGAGGGCCTCTTCGCGGAAGCCATGCGTGCGCCCGGCCTTGCGGATCGGCTGCAGGCCAATTATCGGGTGACGATTGCAGGGCCTTCGACCTTGAATGCACTGCTGAACAGTCTGCAGCTGGGCTTCCGGACGCTGGCCATACAGAAGCGATCCAGCGAGGTCTGGCGCGTCCTGGGTGAGGCGAAGTCCGAGTTCAGGAAATACGCAGACGCCTGGGACCGTGTATCGAAGCAGCTCCAGACTGCACAGAACTCGATCCAGGAAGTCGGCGTTCGCACACGTGCTGTCGAGCGTCGTCTCAAGGACGTCGAGATCCTGGACACGGGCGTGGCCCTCGAGGCTGACACATCCCCCGCCCTTGCGCAGATCTCGGTGTCAGGCGCCCCCGACGGCGACGAAGCAATCCCGCCTCCCTGAGCCTGCCGCACCATGTACAGGGACTTACTGGTCGCAATTGATGGGCACCGGAGCCACCGCCGCCGGTGCTGGTGCTCGACGCGAAATCGCAGCCAGCGTCGCGTCCAGCTTGCGCGCCTGGGTCAGGTTGAAGGCCAGCCACGGCGCCGTGTTCATCATATATCGGCAGGAATCCGGATTGAGCACCCAGTTCATCGGTGCGGATTCCCCGCGGCTGCGATCAGGCTTCGGCAGCGCGATGTGGATCATGCGCGTGCGCGGAACATCGCTGGCCCCGGGCGGTGCACGGCAGAAATCCCGCTTGACGATGTTCAGCGCATCACGCCCGTGCGATGAACGTGTGGACGCAAGCCCGAGAAAGGGCGCAACCGATTGCGGCACGAGCGACGGACTGTGGGCACTCGCGCGGATGCCTGAAGCCGCAACTGACGTCTCGGTGCAATTCTGGTCGACAGGTGGCTCGTCACAGCGCACGGTGACCTGCGACCCGTCTGCCCGGATATCACCCAGCTGCGTGCGGCATTGCCCGTCCAAAAGGCGCGGCGGCTGGTCGGCTTCAAGGTCGTTCGAGACAATGACGATGACGGGCACCACGTTAAGCGTCGGATCTGCAGCGTTCAGATCCTCGATCGCTCGCGCGAGTTCCCAAGCCGTCCGCGCACCATAGTTCTCGAAATAGCCACCATCGATGATCTGGTAATCACGGGCTTCCGTCACGCTGGCAAAGCGCCCGGCAGGCGATACGAAGGGAAACCGTGCGGAATTCGTGACAGCCGTCGCAAGCGAGACGTCCCTGTTGGTTAGCTTGATGAAATCGCCGAGGTCTGGGAAGTGATCGAGATCGGCAGTGGTGCGAATGGACGACGTCACGATCCGCCGTCCAGTCGTCACGTCCGTGCCGTTCAGCATCAGGTGAGCAAGCGAGGCCTGCCCCACGCGACGTTGCGCCATCGCATCGTGCAGACCGACCAGGGTAGAGGGTACGCCCTCGGGCAGCCTGAAACCGCCATTGCGCCACACATGTTCGAAAGCAAGTTCAAGTGCAGCGTTGCGGTCCGGGACACCACTGGCAGTCCACGCAGGTCCAATAAGGCTACCGAACATGTCGCTGAGGAAATAGGTCGAGATGGTCGCCGACAGGAGATCGCTGGTCGACAGCGCTCTCAGGGCTTCGCGTACCTCGTCGTGGTTCCAGTTGATCCGGGCCTGCGCATCCCCATGGGCACTGGCAAGTCGCAGGTAGCTGGCGGCACCAAGGCTGCCACCCGAGACACCGCTGATCGCAAACAGATAGCGTCCCGCATCGCCATGCGTCTGGTGGTCAAGCATGCGCAGCGACGACAGCAGCCACGCCGCGGCCCGGCTGGCGCCGCCCTCGGCGGCGACGATGATGACAGGCAGCCTTTGGTCGCTCATGGCACCATGGCGTCGCGATGCGGCCCATTCCCGCAACGCCGCCTTCAGGCTGGGCCTGCAGCTGCCACGCGCAGTCTGATCGCTGGCCGGCAATGGACACTCGCCTGCACCGACGGGTTCAATCACGCGCACGGACGAAAGCGGGACAGGATGCTTTTCCATCACCCAGGGCGGAGACAGGAACCATGCAAGCATGGCCATTGCTCCCAGGGCATTGCTCATGCGCTTCACGCGGTGCCGTTCACCCGGGATCATTGCCTGCCTGCGCCCGCGATGCCCGACCCAGTGCATGACGTGGAACACCTGTGTGATCGCCCCGCGGAACAGCGCCAGGGCAATGACAAGAGGACCAACGGCAAAAGCCAGCGACGCAATCGCGGTTGTGGGCGCATCAAGGCCGATAAGCCACTCCGGCCTGAACACAAGGCAGCTCAGGGCAGCAAGGCTGCAGGCCAGCGACAGAACCGCAAACGGCCAGCCGAAGGGTGCGCAGGCGAGGATACGCGTGGAACGAAACTGCATCATCCACCCGGGTGCACGGAAGGCACGCATCCAGCGAAACCTTGTGCGGTGGACGACGAAGACGAACAAGAGACCGACCAGGCCAAAACTCATCAGCTCCATTCCGATCAGGCCAAGCGTGGTGCGGTTTTGCTCAAGCGTGAACAGGCGCCCGCCGTCGAACAGGAACAGGATGGGCAGCAGCGTGATGCCGCCCGCGGCCAGCAAAGCGATGCGCGGCGCCCATTCGTGGCTCCAGGCCTCGTGATCCTCGGCTGTATCGCGATGCCGCCGCGCAAGACGGGTTGCCTGCTCGTCGGCAGCAGGGCCATTTCCCCGGCCCCGCGCCAGGCGCACCGTGTCTGTTTCGCCATGTTCGCGTTGCGCCGTCAGTGCCGCGCGCGTCCAGAACCACGCACTCAGCCCCAGAAGCATGGCTGCGAATGCAAACAGGAAGGGACGCCAGAGATAGGCCCAGCCCCACGTCACCTCCATGCCGGCAAACATGTCTGGCATCTGCGGCGGCAGCCAGACCGCGAGGAACGCCAGAAAGGGCACCGCAACCCCGATGGGCTCTTCAGCCCAGCGGCGAAGCAACTGGTCGGTGCGCTTGAGGGTCCTCGAGAATGACATAAAACCGAGTGCGTCGATGGTCCACGGACGAATCACAAGGGGATTGTCTGTCACCTACGGCAATGGGCAAAGCAAAACGACGACCAGCAGCGGTTGCAGCCGCTGGACGTCGTGGAATGGCCGGATTTGTTGCAGGACAGTAACTGCCGGTATGTCCCGTCGAGCGCGGGCTCAGTTCGACTTCTGCACGCCGTCGACCGTGATCTTGCGCGCATGCGCCAGCGCGACACCGTAAGGCGTCTCTGTCATGATCTTGACGGGAACATGAAACGCCTGGACTGGTCCGCCTGTTGAGCTTTCCAGATTTGCAAACCAAACCGAAATCGTTGGCAGCGCACGGCCCTTGTTGATGTTGGGCTTGAACCCTGCGAGCTGCTTGTAGCTGATGGTGCAGCGCATGGCTGGGCCCGAATAGCCCTCGTCAGACTTCAGCTTGTCCTGACCCTGGAATTTCAGTTCGATGTCATAGCGCCGACGCCCATCGAACACGCGCACGGTATCTCCACAGGGCTTTGCAGCCGAGCGCGTGATCCCCGACAGGGCATGCACGATGCCCGACAGCGGGTCCAGCGTCCCACGCTTCTGCTCCGGGCTGACCGGATAGCGCTCGGTGTTGTAGGCCGGCTCTGCGAACAGGTCGATCCCCGCGGCCGAATAGGACAGGTCGACTTTCTGTGACATCCTCTCGTTGACCGTGTTCGAGTTGTATTTCGTCGGCTGCAAGGTCTGGCCCGCAACCACGCCGACCGATGTCGCGTCGATCACCGCCTCGTAGAACGAGTTCACGACGCCTGCGGTCTTCAGTCGCGACACGGCCGAATATCCGTTGCCGCTGAAGCTGGTCTTCAGGCCGATATTTCCCAGGTTGAAGCCGCCGAGATAAACCTGCCATACAAGCTGGACCGTGCTCGCAGGTCCTTTCTGCGGATCGTCCGCAGGAGGCGGGACATCGATGCCCTGGGCCATCGACACGGAAGGCAGCAGGGCGAGGCTGGAAGCGATCAGGAGGCGTGTGAGCATTGGCAGGAAAACCTCTTCAGTCTGGAATGACAAAGGCGATAATGCCCGGCCCCGCAGCCAGTTTCCTTCTGGCCCGTCACCTTGGTTGAATTGTGGCGGAACTTGAGCGTAATCATCAAGCGGCAATCGTCACGGAAAAGATGAACTTGCGCTCATCATCGGACAGCGGGATCGCGGGATTGCTGGAAAGCCTGGTTACAGGCGACCGGCGGGCGCTGGCCAAGTCGATCACCCTGGTCGAGTCCGTGCGCAAGGACGACCGTGAATTGGCGCGGCGCCTCACCAATTCAGCACTCCCTCACGCCGGTCGCGCAATCCGCATCGGCCTTTCGGGCGCCCCCGGCGTGGGCAAGTCAACCTTGATCGAAGCCTTGGGAACATGGTTGATCGGCCGGGGCCACAAGGTTGCCGTGCTCGCGGTCGACCCGTCATCCCAGCGCACCGGGGGTTCGATTCTCGGCGACAAGACCCGCATGCCTGCCCTCGCGCAAAGCCCCGGAGCCTTCATTCGGCCATCACCCGCAGGCACGACATTGGGCGGCGTGGCAAGGCGCACCCGCGAGTCCATTATCCTGGCCGAGGCGGCCGGCTTCGACGTGGTCATCGTCGAGACCGTGGGCGTCGGCCAGTCCGAGACGGCGGTCGCAGACATGGTCGACGTGTTCACCCTTCTGATTTCGCCCTCGGGCGGCGACGAACTGCAGGGCATGAAGCGCGGCATAATGGAGCTGGCCGACATAGCCCTGGTAACCAAGGCCGACGGCGACCTGCTTGACGCCGCAAACCGCACAGCCGCCGAATATGCCGGAGCCCTCCATTTCATGCGTCCCAAATTCAAAGGCTGGCAACCGGAAGTGGCCCTCGTCTCAAGCCCGACTGGCAAGGGAATCGTCGAATACTGGAGCCATGTCGAACGGTTTTGCGCCACTTTGCAGGCCTCCGGCCAGTGGGACGAACACCGGCGCCGGCAGGGTCTGGCCTGGTTCTGGACCGAGCTCAAGGAAGGCCTGGTGTCCCAGCTTCGCGAGCGGGCGCCCATAGCCGCCGAAATCCGCGAACTGGAGATATCCGTGACCGCCGGCCTCGAGACACCCGCATCTGCCGCAGGCAGGATCCTGTCGAAAGCCTTCCCCGAACCTTGACGATACCCCGCCGCCTAAACTATAGGTCCGCGCTTCATGCGCAGTCTGGCTGCGTGTATTAACGATCTGAACGGCAGGACGACTTCGATGGCACGGCGTTGTGAACTCACGGGCAAGGCGGTTTTGAGCGGGAACTATGTCAGCCACGCCAACAACAAGACGAAGCGCAAGTTCCGTCCGAACCTGTCCGAAGTGTCGCTGATGTCCGACAAGCTCGAGCGCAGCGTTCGCCTTCGCATCTCCAAGCACGCCCTTCGGTCGATCGACCACAATGGCGGCCTTGACGCCTTCATCGTCAAGCTGGGTGACGACACGCTCTCTGAAAGGGCGCGCAAACTCAAGCGCGAGATCGTCCGCGCCTCGGCAAAGGCGGCAGTCTAGACGGCAGCCTGACCCACCAGGTCAGCAGGCAACGCAAAAGGGCTGGAACCGATGGGTTCCAGCCCTTTTCTCATGTGTTGGCACTTTACCCTCAGGACAACCGGCCCGTCGCGGTCGCCAGCGTCATGTAGACCTTGCCCGTCTGGGACGCGAGATATGTCTCGACCAGAACATTGTCCCTGTCATTGCGGGCCGTATGCTCGAGCAGGGCCTCGAACTGCTGGACGTAGCGATCGACCGTGTCCCTGAATTCGCGGTCAGTCCTGTGCTTATGTGCGATCATCTGAAGATGCTCGGACCCGAGCGATCCGGCAAGCCTGCGCGCGAACACATTGCGTTCGCCGTTGCGATACCGCTTCAGCAAATCATGCGGTGGGTCATCCTCGAGGAAACGGCACAGGTCGATGGCGATCGCCTGCAAGGTCTCGATCATGTGCCGCGCCGAGTTCTGGTTCGCAGCCGGGGGCGCTTGGGCTGGTGTCGCCGCTTGCGGTGCCGCGGCACGCGACGGTGCGGGCGTCGAGCGCGTCGCAGTCGGCTCGACACGCTGTGACTGCGGCGGCAGGTCCGCCGTCCTCTGCGCGCCGCGTCCGGGCTCTGGCGTCGGCCCTTGCTGGATCTGCCTGATCTCGCGCGGGTCCGCCCTGAACTGTGGCCCGCTCATCTGTGGTTGAGCAGGCGCAACACGCTGCTCGGTGTTGTCTTTTGTCTCCACGGCCGCAAGCAGTGATTTCATGTCCCAGTTGCCCCGATCGTCCGCTGCCGGTTCGCCTTCCTCCGGCGAGGATCGGACGAAGCGCCGCGCTATGTTGAACCAGCCTCGACCCTCTTGTGGATCATGGCTGTGCACCGGCCGCTCCTGCGGTGACGGGGCAGGGCTCCTGTTCTGCGAATAGCCGGCTACGGGAAGCTGTGCCTCGGGACCGTGCGGCTCGAAGTCCACCTCGGTCGCCTTGCTGCGCGCGGAGGGCAGCGACGAGGCCGAAGTCCGATCAGCCGCGTCCTCGCGACGTGGTTTGACATGCTGCGCAGATCGCGTCCTCGGTGCGGGCTCTGGGGCCGACAGGGACAGCACCGACTGCTGCTGCGCTTCGCCCAACGAACCCGCGCCGGGGCGCGCAAGCTCGATCCCCTGCAATCGGTCGAAGGCCGATGCGACACGCGCGTTGAGCTCGTTCATCGTGCGCGACTGCTCGTCGATCATCTGACCTAGAAGCTTGACATGGTGTGCAGCCTCGGAGGGCATCTCACCCAGCATCTTGGACAAGCGGCTGACATTGGCCTCGATCTGCTGCGAGGCCCCGGCCGCCGTGTCGCGCAGGCCCACAAGAACCGACCCAAGCCGACCAGCTGCGTCGAAGGAGCTGTCGCCCGCAACCTTGATGCTTTGCACGGCCTGTTCGAGGCCCGACATCGTCAACTCTGTGGACGTACGCAGCTTGTCCGCTTCACGGGCAAACAGCTTCGTGGTCTCGACGATCCGCATCGCCATTCCCGAGGCCGTCTCGTCGAGGCGACGCGCCCCCTCGTTCGTGAACGCGCTGATCTTGCGGGTTTCCTCGGCCATCGCCTGTACAAGCTTGCCCATGCCATCGCGCTGGAACTCGATCGCGCGCGCCAT
Source organism: uncultured Flavobacteriaceae bacterium (assembly GCA_964483585.1). Taxonomy (GTDB): domain Bacteria; phylum Pseudomonadota; class Alphaproteobacteria; order Micropepsales; family Micropepsaceae; genus SZUA-430. The sequence continues at coordinate 19,985 of CAZABH010000015.1, read as the reverse complement.
GTGGTCGTTTTCCTGCTTGAGCCGGTCGATCGTCTCGGCGAGGGCCGCCCGCTGGCGCTCATGGCGCAGGATCACCTGTTCCGAGCGTGCCGCCGCCGCCTCGGCTGCCGAATCCAGCCGCTGCGTCTGGCGTTCAAGCTCCTGACTGGTTTCCAGAGCCTTGCTCGATAGCGTCTGCGACGCGGACTGCAGTGTCGAGACCAGCCCCGCAATGGCGCCATGCTCAGCCTGCAGGCTTTCACTGGCTGTCCGAACGGCGGCCCTTGCGTCCTGCAGGCGCGTCGTCAGTGTCTCTGACGCTGCGAGCACAACCGAATCCAGCGCTTGCGTGAACTGGGCCAGCTTTTCGCGCTCGGCGCCGAGCCTGCCCGTCGCCGTCTCCACGCGTTCCTGCGCAGCAAGGGCAGTCCGCTCGATCAATGCCATGCGTTCGTTCGCCGAGGTCTCGACGGCAGCCATGCGTTTCGAGGCCGTATCGATGGCATTCGTCAACTGGTCAAGCTCGCGCCGGATCACCTGGCTCAGCCTCTGGACATTGCGCGCAGCATGCTCGTCAGGCTTCAGCAGGTTGTGCGTCGATGCAGACAGCGCAAGCGCCTGCTGACGCAAATTGCTGGCCTCGTTCATCACCACAGCCGCAAACAGCGCCAGTGCAACCGGGATCACCGCGATGGCTGCTACGCCGAACAGCCATTCTGGGGACAGATTGCCAGCCGCATCTGAGCCCATGACCCCCACGCCATAGGCGCCGATGGCCGCCAGCCACAACGCGCTGAACAGGGCAACGGCCTGAAACGGGGACAGTGTGGTCGCAGCCCGTTGCGTCGGACGCGTCGGCTTGTCACCGGCAATCTGGGGCGCAGCATCCGTGCGCACCTCCATGTCAGGCCTCAGCTCCTTCACGTCCGGCGCGCTGACGGTGGGGGCTCTGAGTGGGATGTCGGCATAGGGGCGGACATCCGCCGGCTGAACGCGCTGCATGCAGGACCCTCTGGTCGCAAGTGAACTCCCGTGGGCGGAGCTCTCATTAACCAAAAACTTACCATTTTCCCGGCCAAGGCGCACGGTCCAAGATTCGTCATGGCGCAAGACTTTGTGGATCGAGCCCCCTGCAACCTCAGTACGTTGAGGGAACATCGGATTAATGAGCGGCGCGATCCGAATAAGTTCGGCGCTCATTCACACCCGCAAGGATTGCCAACTGATTCGTTCGAAGGCCTGCGCTAGGATGCCACGCGCGAAAAGAGAGTCGAACACATGGAACAACTGATCGTCTCAAGCGTCTTCTTCCTGGCAATTCACCTGCTCGTGTCGGGCACGCGCTGGCGTGACGGGATCACGGCGTCGATCGGCGAGGGCCCGTACATGGGTCTCTTCTCTCTCGCCAGCGTTGGCGGCATCGTCTGGATGGCCGCCGCATACAACGCCGCTCTACTTGGAGACAATCCGCTGCTCTGGGACTTGGGCGAGGGTCTGCGCCATTCTGGAAGCCTCGTGATGCTCATAGCGTTTCTCTTTGTTGTGCCCGGGCTGCTGGCGCCCAATCCCACCGCTGTTGGTCAATCAGCACTTGCTGCACGCCCTGACATCGTGACCGGCATGCTGCGGATCACGCGCCATCCCTTCCTCTGGGGCGTCGCGATCTGGGCCGGTTTCCACCTCGCAGCCAACGGCGACACGGCCTCCGCCATCTTTTTTGGCACGTTCCTCGTGCTTGCCGTACTTGGCACCTTCTCGATCGACTCGAAACGGCGGCGGCGTGATCCCGACCAGTGGAAGGGCTTTGCGGCCGCAAGCTCCAATATTCCCTTCGCTGCCATCCTTTTGGGCCGCACGCGCCTGGTGATGTCCGAGCTTCTGGGCTGGCGCCAGCTTGTGGCGGTTGTCGTTTTCCTTGCCGTGATGTTCACGCATCACGTCGTCTTTGGCGTGTCGCCCTTCCCGGGCAGCTGGGTTCCTTTCTAGCCACGCGCATTAACGCCTTGGTGGGTCCTTGCCGCTAGTCTCCGATACGATCGATCGGAGGCTTTCATATGACGGCATCAGGCGCCGCCGCCGTGGACTACGCGCATCTGCGCATCCAGGCCGCCGAAGACCAGGACGTGATGCGCGAGGTCATGGAGCTGTTCCTGCTCCAGACCGAGCAGATCCTCGCCGCACTCGAGGCCGCACGCGATCCCAAGGCCTGGAAAGAGCTGACCCACACGCTCAAGGGTTCAGCCCGAGGCGTCGGCGCCTTTGCCATCGCGGATGCTGCCGCGCGCGCCGAGCCCGCCATTCTTGACAAGGCTGCCCTTGCGCCGATCCGCGTCGCCTTCGACGCCGTTCGCCTTTACGTCAGCGAGCATCCGCTGTGACAGGTATCACGCGGGCTCAATTCGTTCGCGCACGGACGATGTGTGGACGCTAGACTGGCACGCTCTTCAGTCAGGATATCGGCATGGGTTTCAAGGTCAAATTCTGGGGTACGCGCGGGACAGTCGCCTGTCCGGGTTCTCATCACCTGACCTATGGCGGCAACACAAGCTGCGTCGAGGTCGCCATGGGCGGCCGTCGCGTGATCTTCGACCTTGGAACTGGCGTGCGCAATCTCGGAAAGTGGTTCCTGCGCAAGCAGCTCCGCGAGGCAACGATCCTCATGTCCCACACGCACTGGGACCATATCCACGGCTTTCCGTTCTTTCAGCCAGCCTTCACCGAGGGGCACCATTTTCGCATCATGGCCGGCCATCTCGACGCCGGCCTCAGCATCCAGAATGTCCTCGCGGGCCAGATGACGCATCCCTTCTTCCCGGTTCCCATCGACATCATGAAGGCGCAGATCGAGTTTGTGGACTTCCGCGCGGGCGACACGTTCAACATCGCCCCCGACATCCACGTGCGCACGACACGCCTCAACCATCCCGACGGAGCCACGGGCTACCGCATCGACTACAAGGGCAAGTCGGTATGCTACGTCACGGATACCGAGCACACGCCCGGCCAGCCCGACCAGAACATCCTCGCCCTCATCGAGGGGACGGATCTCTTCATCTATGATTGCACCTACACCGACGCCGAGTTCCCGTCCCGCCGCGGCTGGGGCCACTCGACGTGGCAGGAAGGCATGCGCCTTGCCCAGGCCGCAGGCGCACGGAGACTGGCGATCTTCCATCACGATCCCGACCACGAGGATCACTTCATGGAAGAACTCGAAGCCCACGCCCTCGCCGCGTGGAACGGTTGCCTCGTCACGCGCGACAACATGCGCGTCAATCTGATCTGATCAAGCCCGTGGGGCCGGCCGGCTGACCAGTCCTTGCGGGCTTGCCATCATGTGCGTCAGCGTCTGATCTTCATGGCGCAGCCGCCACGAAATCAGCGCCTGCGCATACTGAAGGGCGATCGTCTGGTAAGCGTCACGTGGCGCCAGGTTGACGAACGCACCGGGATCGCTTGCCAGGTCGAAGAGCAGCGGCTCAAGCCCTGCAAAGTGCACATACTTGAAGCGCCGGTCGCGGATCACAGCCAGGTTGCACTGGTGCAGCGTCAGCCCCAGCGCCTGCTCTGGCCCATCGAAGCTCGCGTCGCGGAAATCATAGGTCCAATGCGCGTGCGTCCGCCAGCATTCGGGTCCCGTTGCTCGAAGGAAGGGCTGCAACGCCGCCCCGTCGCATTGCGGCGGCACCGGAATATCCATGTGTGCGAGCAGCGTCGGCATGATGTCGACGTGTTCGGTGAAGGCCTCGACCATCCGCCCGCGCGTGCCGTCTGCCGCTGCCGCCGGATCGCGGATGATCAACGGCACATGGAACGACTCATCGAAATAGCCAGCCTTTCCCAGCATCCAGTGGTCGCCCAGCTGCTCGCCATGGTCACTGGTGAAGATGATCAGCGTCGTGTCCCACAGGCCTTCTTTCCGCAGATGGTCGAACAGACGCCCCAGCCCTGCATCGACCTCGCTTATCAGCCCGTAATAGACCGCCCGCATGCGCTGCAACTGGCGCAGGTCATCGGGCGCGGTGTGCAGCGGGTGGGAAAGATGATGCGCCAGCCAGGGATGTTGCCGACCCTCGGCCTCGCGGCTCACGGCTCGCAGGGGCATCGGCACGCTTTGCGGGTCATACATCCTGTTCCAGGGCTCCGAAGCAATCCATGGCGGATGGGGCCTGAGCAAAGACAGGTGCAGCATGAAACCCTGGGCGCGCCTGGCACTGATGAAGTCGATCGCCCGGTCGATATGCCACGTCGTGTCGTTGTCCTCGGCGCGGATCAGCCAGGGCTTCGGCACCTCCGCGCCGTCCTCATAGTCAGGCCCGCTCTCGCGCATCCAGATGACGAAGCGTTCGGGATCGGGCAGCTGATAGCCCCGCGCCCGCAAATAGTCCGCCCACGGACCAGGGCTGTCCATCCCCACATGTGCAATCGGGTTCAGCCCGGGCAGCACGTTCTCGTAGGTCGTCAGGCGCGGATCGTCATGTGCAACATCGCGCGGATCCGGGGTCTGGTCGGTGTAGCCGATCAGGGCAGGGTCGTGTCCTGCCGCGCGCGCCTCCAGCGCCCAGTTCGTATGCCGACGGTCCAGCGGCGTGCCATTCATCGCCACGCGGTGATTGTGCTGGTAGAGCCCCGTATGCAGCGTCGCGCGCGCCGGCGAGCACGGCGCTGTATTGCAGACATGGTTGGCAAACAGCACGCCCTCGCGCGCCAGCCGGTCCAGATGCGGCGTGCGCACCACCCGGTGCCCAAGCGCCGACAGGCAGTCACCGCGCCACTGGTCCGCCGTGATGAACAGCACGTTGCGATGCATGGAACGCCCCCTCAGGCGCTGGCGGTCTTCGCGCGACCCGTGTCGCGGCCATCGAAGACCACGAACTCATGCGCGATGCAGCCTTCCATCAGCTGCCGCCACACGGGCTCGGCGATGGCATAGGGAAAGCCCTCGATCTCGCAGGTCGCCTTCACCTTCGCCAGCACGTCGCGAATGCGGTCCTCGTCACGCACCGAACTGCGCGTTGGCTTGATGTGCCCGGCACGCTCGATATAGGTCAGACGTTCGGCAAGCAAACGCACCAGCGCACGATCGATACGGTCGATCTCGCGCCGGACATCGGCCATGCCCGCGCAGTCTTTCGCCGCCACGCCGTCGCGGTCAGCCTCGTGCGTTTTCATCGCAGTCATCCCTCTTGTCTTTCGCCGACCAATTGCGGATATGGCGGGTCAGCCCATGGGCGGCAACGCGTCACGCGGACGCGCACCACAATGGGGGCGTGCTTTCAAGGCCTATGGCGCTTGATCCAATTCACATGTAAAATACACATAATGATATGAATAACAGAAGAGAGATGTGATATGTCGATTGCGGTTGCCCCGCCCGGAGCCGAGCACACGACGGATGTCGTCATCATCGGCGCCGGTCCCACAGGCCTCTTTGCGGTGTTCGAGTTGGGTCTTCTCGACCTCAAGACCCACCTGATCGATATCCTCGATCGCCCCGGTGGCCAGTGCACCGAACTCTATCCGGAAAAGCCCATCTACGACATTCCCGGCCTTGTCGAGGTGACCGGGCAAGGGCTGACCGATCGACTGCTCGACCAGATCAAGCCTTTCAACGCGACCTACCACTTGGGACAGATGGCCGAGCGTCTCGAGAAGGCGGGCGACGGCTGGACCGTGACGACCGACGCCGGCACGCGCATCACGGCGCGCTGCGTGGTGGTCGCTGCCGGCGGTGGCAGCTTCACGCCCAAGCGTCCGCCCATCGCCGGCATCGAGGCCTATGAAGGCAAGTCGGTCTTCTACGCTGTGCGAAAGATGGACACGTTCCGCGATCGCACACTCGTGATCGCAGGCGGCGGCGACTCCGCGCTCGACTGGACGCTGAACCTCCAGCCGATCGTGCGCAAGCTGACCCTCGTCCACCACCGCGATGGCTTCCGCGCCGCCCCCGACAGTGTCAACAAGATGCGCGCGCTCGTGGCCGAGGGAAAGATGGAATTCATCGTCGCCAACATGAAGGCGCTTCAGGGGGCTGAAGGTGCGCTGAGCGCGATCACCCTCAACAACAAGGAGCGCGGAGACTTCTCGCTGCCCTGCGATACGCTGCTGCCGTTCTTCGGCCTGACGATGAAGCTGGGCCCCGTGGCAAATTTCGGCCTCAACCTGAATGAAAACCTGATCCCGGTCGACACGGCCACCTTCGAGAGCAGCGTGCCCGGCATCTTCGCCATCGGCGACATCAACACCTATCCAGGCAAGCTGAAGCTGATCCTCTCGGGCTTCCACGAAGGCGCTCTGATGGCACAGCAGGCCTTCCGTTATTGTCGCCCGGACGAGAAACTTCGCTTCCAGTACACGACCTCCTCCTCAAGCCTTCAGAAGAAATTGGGTGTGGCATGAAACTGATCGTCACCGACCGCAACGGCACCGTCCACGAGCTGACCGGCCGAGACGACTGGTCCGCCATGGAAGTCATCCGCGATGCGAACTTGCCCATGGCAGCCGAATGCGGTGGCGCATGCGCCTGTGCAACCTGCCACGTCTACGTGGCCGAAGCCTGGGAATCCCGCCTGCCACAGGCCCAGCAGCAGGAAGTCGACATGCTCGACTTCGGTGTTGCCGTCCAGGACAACTCGCGCCTCGCCTGCCAGATCCGCCTCACCGACGACCTCGACGGCCTGGAGCTGACGCTGGCCCCCGAAAGCCTCTAGTTAATTTCGGTGACAGTGTGAGTTAATTTCGGTGACAGTGCACTTATCTCGTGCTTAATCATCAATGCCGCACTCAAATGTTGGCCGAGATAAGTGCACTGTCACCGAAATTAACTCAGCCACGCGCAGCTTCCCAAACCTTCATCGGCGTCAGCGGCATGTCGAGGTGCCGGACCCCGCGCGAGGCAAGCGCATTGACGACGGCGTTCACGTAAGCCGGCATGGCGCCGACCGTCCCGGCCTCACCGCACCCCTTCACGCCCATCGGATTGGTCGCGCAGGGGATCTCGTTCATCTTGAACTGGATCAACGGCATGTTGTCCGCCCGTGGCATCCAGTAGTCCATGAACGACCCCGTCAGCAGCTGGCCCGTTTCACTGTCATAGACGGCCTCCTCGCCCATGGCTTGCCCAAGCCCTTGCACAACGCCGCCATGCACCTGGCCGGCAACCAGCATTGGATTGATCACGGTGCCGAAATCGTCGACGACCGTATAGCGCACGATCTCGGTCACACCGGTTTCCGGGTCGATCTCGACCTCGCAGACATGACAGCCATTGGGCCAGGTGTTGCTTGGGTTCTTGTACTCGCCCGTTGCAGCAAGCCCCTCGATGCCCGCCTCGTTCGCTTGCGCCTTGGCAATACGCGCCACCTCGAAAAGATCGACAGCCTGGTCCGCACCATCAGCATGGAACATCCCGTCGCGATACACGACCCGGTCCACCGCAACGCCCAGCGTGGCGGCGGCAATCGCCGCACCGCGCGACACCACATCCTTGATCGCCACGAGCGAGGCGCCGCCCGCCATCGTCAATGATCGGGATCCACCTGTGCCGCCACCATGCGCAAGCCGATCGGAATCGCCAAAGGACACCTTCACGCGCCCGATATCCACACCAAGTTCGGCCGCAACAACCTGCGCATAGGCCGTCTCGTGCCCTTGGCCGTTCGATTGTGTCCCCGCAATGACATGGACTTCGCCATCCGCGCGCACCTCGACATGTGCCATCTCGAACCCGCCTGCAGTCTTCTCGACATAATAGGCCATGCCGATACCCGCCAGCCGGCCGCGCTTGCGAGCCGCCTCGGCGCGTTGCGGAAACGAAGCCCACGCCGCCATCTCCAGCGCATCATCCATGTTCCGCGCGAAGTCACCACTGTCGATCGTGCCCTTGGCCGGAAAGACATAGGGCATCTGCGCAGGCGTGATGAAATTCCGGCGCCTCAGCTCCACCGGGTCAACGCCAAGCTCCAGTGCGGCCTTGTCGATCAGCCGCTCGATCACATAGGCCGCCTCCGGCCGACCCGCCCCGCGATAGGCATCGACTGGAACGGTATTCGTGTAGACGCATTGGGTGTGCGTGTGGAAGCAGGGGATGGCATAGACGCCCACCTGCATGCCGGGCGCCGCCAGCGTGGGGACATAAGGCGCGAACATCGACAAATGTCCGCCCATCGCGGCAATGGTGTGCGTTCGTATGGCCAGCGCTTTCAGGTCACTGTCGAACGCGATCGAGGACTGCGTGACATTGTCACGACCCTGCGTGTCGGACAGGAACGCCTCCGAGCGGTCCGATGTCCACTTCACAGGCCGACCCAGCTGCTTCGCTGCAAACAGCACCAGCGGATACTCGTGATAGATGAACGACTTCATGCCGAAGCCCCCCCCCACGTCACCCGTCACGACCCGCAGCTTGTCCTGCGGAACATCCAGCACATGCTTGGCCATGGCATTGCGCATGCCCTGCACGCCCTGGGATCCGGTGTGCAGGGTATAGCGTCCCGACGCACCATCGTACGCGCCGACACAGGCCCGCGGTTCCATCGCGTTGACGACCACGCGCTGGCTGACAAGCCGGATCGAGACCACATGCGCCGCCCGCGCGAACGCCGCATCTGTTGCCGCGGCGTCGCCCAGTTCATGGTCCAGCGCAACATTGTCGGGGCACTCCGCATGCACGGCGGGGCCGCCGATGGCGCTGGCTGTATCCACGGCAACGGGCAAGGCCTCATAGTCGACATTGACCTGCTCGGCTGCATCACGCGCCAGCAACGCCGATGTGGCAACAACCATTGCCACAGGCTCGCCTGCATGGCTGACCTTGTCGCGGGCAAGAGCGTGGCGCGCTGGAACCACCATGGCCCGCCCGTCGCGATGGGGCAGCGTGGCAGTGCAGGGCAGGGGCTTGAGGCCAGCTGCCTGGGTATCTGCGTGCGTATAGACGGCAACGACGCCGGGCATCGTTCGGGCGGCTTCGATGTCCACGCTGCGTATGCGCGCATGGGCGTGTGGCGAGCGCACAAGAGCCGCGTGCAGGCAGTCTGCAGGCATCAGGTCATCAGCAAACTGTCCCCGTCCTCGAACAAGGCGATCATCCTCCAGCCGCCGAACGGACTGGCCTGCACCGAATTTCATGCGCGTGTGTTCCTTGGATTCGTCAGGCGTCAGTTGCGATACGACGGGTCCTTGCGATCAAGCAGGCGCAGCAGTCCCGGCCAGGCGAGGCTGCCCATCGACCCTCCAAACCCGCCGCGTCCCTGGCCCGCCGTCTTCTCGGCAACGCCATCCATGGTCGGGTTCAGCTTGGACCCACCGGCCAAGGCGCGCACCTGGATGGTGCAGGCACGCTCCAGGTAATAGATGCGCATGAACGCATCGGCGCATGTATGCCCGACCGTCAGCGTGCCATGGTTGCGCAGGATCATGAGGTTCTTCTGCCCCATGTCCCGGATCAGCCGCGGCCGCTCGTCATGGTCCAGCGCGACGCCCTCATACTCATGATACGCGACATCCTCATGCACCAGCATCGCATGCTGGCTGATCGGCAGCAATCCGTGCGCCTGGCACGACACCGCAACGCCGTCTGCCGTGTGCAGATGAATGACCGCATGGGCGTCGTCGCGCGCACCGTGGATCGCCGAGTGAATTGTGAACCCCGCCGGGTTCACCGGATAGGGGCTGTCCATCACCTTGGCCCCGTCGCTGTCGATCTTCACCAGGCTTGAGGCCGTGATCTCGTCGAACAGCATGCCATAGGGATTGATCAGGAAATGATGCTCCGGACCGGGAACGCGCACCGTGATGTGCGTGAAGATCATGTCCGCCCATCCATGGTGGGCAACAAGCCGGTAGGTAGCCGCCAGGTCGGTGCGGAGTTGCCATTCTTCTGCCGAGACCTTGTCTCGGACCGACGGGATGGCATGAATGGGAACGGCAGACATGTTCTTGGCTCCTGTGACGTTGGTGCCAGAGTGCCCCCGACGCCTGACAGCTGTCAAATCAGCCCGTGCTGAGCACCCGTTGCACCGCAGCCTTCCAGCCAGCGTACCGCAGGTCGCGCTCGTCCTGGCTGATCGCAGGCTCGAAGCGTCGCTCGCAGCGCCAGGCGGCTGCAATCTCATCCAGCGACGTATAGGCACCGGCCCCCATGCCCGCAAGGTAGGCGGCACCCAGTGCCGTCGTCTCGATCACCTGTGGTCGCTCGATGGGGCAACCTGTCAGGTTGGCCAGCCACTGGCAGAACAGGTCATTCACCACCATGCCGCCATCGACACGCAGCGCCGCGGGGCGCCCGAGCCCCGCGCGTGCCATGTCGCTCGCCATCGCCTCGAGCAGGTCACGCGTCTGGAAGCAAACGCTCTCAAGCCCCGCGCGCGCGATCTCTGCCTGCCCGCTATCGCGCGTCATCCCGATGATTGCCCCGCGCGCCTCCGCATCCCAGTAGGGCGCGCCAAGCCCGACGAAAGCTGGCACAAGGTAGACGCGCGAAGACGGATTGGCCTGCAACGCCAGGGCGGATACATCCGACGCCTTCGGGAACAGCTTCAGCCCGTCGCGCAGCCACTGGATCGTCGCCCCCGCCATGAAGATCGAGCCCTCGAGCGCATAGTGCGTGGCACCCTTCACCGAATAGGCAATGGTGGACAAGAGCCTGTTGTGCGATGTGGCCATGCGGTTGCCCGTATTCACCAGCGCAAAGCAGCCCGTGCCATAGGTCGACTTCATCAACCCCTCTCTGAGGCAGGCCTGGCCAACCGTTGCTGCCTGTTGGTCACCGGCAATGCCGCAGATGGCAACGCGCGCACCGAACAGAACGTCATCGGTGACACCATAATCAGCGACCGAGTCCCGCACATCTGGCAGCAGCTGCGACGGCACGTTCAGCGCCGACAGAAGCTCGCTGTCCCATGCGCGTTTTGCGATGTTGTAGAGCAGGGTGCGCGAGGCATTCGTTGTATCCGTCGCGTGAACCTTGCCGCCCGTCAACCGGTAGACAAGCCAGCTGTCGATCGTGCCGAAGGCAAGCTCGCCGTCCTGCGCACGCTTGCGCGCGCCGGGCACATGATCGAGAATCCAGGCGACCTTGGTTCCCGAGAAATAGGGGTCCAGCAGCAATCCCGTGCGCGCCGAAAACATGGGCTCGAGCCCCTGATCCTTCAGCCGCGCGCACAGGTTGGCCGTCCGCCGATCCTGCCACACGATGGCATTGTAGATCGCCTTGCCAGACCGTCGGTCCCAGACCACAGTGGTTTCACGCTGGTTCGTGATCCCGATCGCGCTCAATGACGCCATCGCCCGGCCATCGAGCGCGCCCTTGATCACCTGCAGCGTGGCCTGCCAGATCTCTTCCGGATCATGCTCAACCCAGCCATCCTGCGGATAGATCTGGCGATGCTCTTTCTGGCACGTGCCCAGGATCGCACCATCGGCCCGAAAGACGATCGCGCGGCTCGAGGTCGTACCCTGGTCTATGCTTAAGATGGCCTTGTCCATGGACGGCATGTCGGCTCCTGCCAAAGCGGGTCGATTCACGAGCCCAAGTCTAGACGGATTTTCTGCATCCGTGCGACTCACTTCCTCTGGACGGCAGGCATGCGCCTGCTAAGGTTCCGCCCATGATCGATCCCTATGGCCGGAAAATCTCGTACTTGCGCGTCTCCGTGACGGACCGCTGCGATTTCCGCTGCACCTATTGCATGGCCGAGGACATGACCTTCCTGCCCAAGCAGGAATTGCTGACCCTCGAGGAACTCGACCGCCTCTGTTCCGCCTTCGTGGCCAAGGGGGTCCGACGCCTGCGCATTACCGGTGGTGAGCCTCTGGTGCGACGCAACGTGATGTCGCTGTTCAGGGGCCTCGGTCGCCACCTCGAGACCGGCGCCCTCGACGAGCTGACGCTCACCACCAATGGCAGCCAGCTTGCCCGTTTCGCCGCCGACCTCCGGCAGGCAGGCGTCAAGCGCGTCAATGTTTCTCTCGACACCCTCGACGAAACGAAATTTGCCGCCATCACGCGCTGGGGTCGGCTGGGGCAGGTGCGCGAGGGCATCGACGCCGCCTTGTCTGCAGGCCTCAAGATCAAGATCAATACGGTCGCCCTGCGTGGCGTGAACGAAGACGAAATCGGTGACATGGTCGCCTGGGCACACGGGCAGGGCATGGACATCTCGCTCATCGAGACAATGCCCTTGGGCGAGATCGATGGTGACCGCATTTCGCATTACCTCCCACTCTCCATCGTGCGCGCAAGCCTCGCCCGACGTTTCACGCTCAGCGACAGCGCCTACGTGACAGGTGGACCGTCGCGCTACGTCGACGTCGCCGAGACGGGTGGAAGACTTGGCTTCATCACGCCGCTCACGCACAATTTCTGCGAAAGCTGCAATCGCGTGCGCCTGACCTGCACCGGCACGCTGTTCATGTGCCTCGGCCAGGACGACAGCGCCGAGCTGCGCCCCGTCCTGCGCACGACCCAGGATGACCATGCACTCGCGCAGGCCATCGACGACGCAATCGCCCGCAAACCGAAGGGGCATGATTTCATCATCGATCGCCGGCAACCTGCGCCGGCAATCGCACGCCACATGTCTGTCACGGGGGGCTGATGCGCTTCAGGAAGATCCAGTTCTTGGCTTCAAGTGCCACCGAGGCGCAGGAGGCCTTGCGCCACCTGACCCGTGCCTATGGCAACGCCAGGGCCGATGCCGACGTGATCGTGGCTCTTGGCGGTGACGGCTTTATGCTGCAGACGATCCACAAGGCCTATCGGCGCGGCATACCAATCTTCGGCATGAATTGCGGCTCCGTCGGCTTCCTGATGAATGACTACGCGGACGATGCGTTGCCATTGCGCCTCGAGGCTGCCAAGGCCCAGGAGATCCATCCCCTGCGCATGAAGGCCAGGACGGCAAGTGGCAGGACCCAGACCGCACTCGCCTTCAACGAAGTCTCGATGCTGCGCGAAACCCGCCAGGCTGCGAAGATCGAAGTCAAGGTCGACGGCCGCGTACGCCTCGAGGAACTGATCTGCGACGGCATTCTGTTGTGCACGCCCGCTGGCTCAACCGCTTACAATCTCTCGGTCAACGGCCCCATCCTGCCGATCGACGCGGCGCTGCTGGCGCTCACCCCGATCAGCGCTTTCCGTCCTCGCCGCTGGCGTGGCGCGTTGCTCCCGCGCACCGCGAAGGTCGTCTTCAGCATGAACGAGGCCGACAAGCGACCCGTCAGCGCGGTGGCCGACCACACCGAAGTGCGCGAAGTTGTCGAAGTCTCGGTCGCGGAAGACACGTCGGTCTCGGTCAACATCCTCTTCGACCCCGACCGATCCCTGGAAGAACGCATCCTCGCCGAGCAATTCGTCACCGGCTGACACTAAAATTTCGGTGACAGTGCACTTATCTCGTGAAGATAAGAGCTCTCAGTTGACCGCGAGGCGCGAGATAAGTGCACTGTCACCGAAATTGGCATGTCACCGAAAGTGTCAGCCCCTGATAGACGTCAGCGGCTCCGCGATCCGCCCATAGCCAGCGTCCTCCGGGATTGTCAGCATCTGTTGCCCGTCAATAATCTCGACCTTCGGTTCCACGGTAACCACAGGCGTCGCGCGCGCGGTCGTCAGCGCCTCGGCCACGGTCTTCGACTGCCCCAGCTTGATCAGGTTCATCTTCGTCGGAAAGATGATCGTCCAGCGCGTGTCACCGATCGCCTCATTGGGGTTGACCCACACCGAGTCCACCGATTCCGACCCATCATGCCGGCCCAACTGCCCCTCGGGTGCTGCGGCAAGATAGAAATGCGTATCGAAGCGCTTGGGCATGAAGGCCGGCGTGATCCAGTGCGCGAACGGCACCAGCGCATCGACAGCAAGTCGGAGATGCTCGGTGCTGAGGAAATCGGCCAGTCCCGTCTGGCTTGCATTCAGTGGTTCACGCCAGGGGGCAAGTTCAGTGGCGCGTGCACCGTCGACAAGCCCATTCGTCCCGCGCGCGAGCAGTATCCCGGATTCCTCGAAGCCCTCGCGGATGGCACACGCCGCAAGGCTGAGCCTGTCTTCATCAATGTCATTCACGCCATCGCACAGCGTGCGCACGCGTGGATCTCGATCATGCGGATCAACCTTCCCCCCGGGGAACACCAGCGCACCTGAGGCGAAATCGATCTGGTGGTGACGTTTGACCATGAAGACTTCAAGGCCGGAAGCGCCATCGCGCAGCAGCAGAAGCGTGGAAGAGGGCAGGGAGACGGACGGAGTTTTCGAAGGATGAGCAGGATGAGCCATGGTGATCTCGCAAGCATGCCTAAAAATTTAAATGTTCAAATTGGCGCTCAGCTTACGACGCTCGGTTAAAGGGTCAAAGCGATACTGAAACTGCGGGAGACCCATCCACCCCGCTGAGCAAGGTAGTCCGAAGCCCATGAGCAACACGATGTTTCGCCTGGCCGTCACCGACATCGATCAGGCCTTTGTCCAAGGCGAGTTTCGCTTGGTTTTCCAGCCAAAGATCGACCTCGCCACATGCCGGATGACAGGCGCAGAGGCGTTCATTCGATGGCAGCATCCACAGTTTGGCTTGCTTCCACCAGGCTTGTTCCTGGACTTCATCGAGGCCGCAGGACGCATCGAAACCTTGACCGATTTTGTGTTCAAGGAGGCACTCGCAGCTGCTGCGGCATGGCACAAGAAGGGCCGCGACTGGAGCATTTCGATCAATGTAGCACCCGGCATAGCCACAGCTCCGGCATTTCCGCGCGCGCTCGCCGCGTTGCTCGATGTCTACAGGTTTAATCCCGCAATGGTGACCATCGAGATCCCCGAGCGGGCTGTGGCACAGGAGCCCGATCAGATCTGCTCGGCGCTCAATGACATCAGGACATTGGGCGTCCATATGGCGCTCGACGGTGGTGGTATCGTTCCGGTCGACCTGGATGCATTCAACCCGATGCCCTTCACCGCCATCAAGGTCGCCGGACCAGCAAGTATCCGTCTGGTCCAGCGGCTGGGGCCGCAAGGGCGGGGAGCGCTGGCCACCCGCCTGCGCCAGGCGCAGCGTTACGGCCTCGAGATCGTGGCCGTCGGAGCGGAAGACGAAGCGACGATGGAGGGTCTTGCCGATGTTGGCTTCACATCCGCGCAGGGCATCTGGATCCAGAAGCCAATTTCCAGCGCCGAGTTGCTGGCCTGGGATGGTCATTGGGCGCGGGGCGTTGTTTCAGGCAGTGTGCGAACCCCGCGCACACAGGCCCAAGCACCTTCCACGTATGAAGGCGCGAACACGGCACGTACCACGCACTGCGAGACGGTCCCGGAACTCTCGCGTGCCGACATCGAGCGCGCGATAGAAACCGTGAGGACGCGTCGCACAGGCGCCAACCTGCGTACCCTGCAGGCCAGACAGGGATGAGACCCGTCCGCATGCCCGTCTGAAAGATTGCCAGAGGCACGCCGCCGCTACATGTGCTAGGTGTCCTGCAGACAATGCCGGACACGATATGCCCATGAGTTTCTATGAACGCCGCATCCTGCCCTGGCTCCTCGATGTGGCCATGAGCGCGAAGCCCATCACCTACCAGCGACGCAAGGTCGTGCCGCTGGCTGAAGGCCGCGTGCTCGAGATCGGCATGGGGGCCGGCCAGAACCTCGCCTTTTACGACCCCGCGAAGGTCAGCCATATCTGGGGCCTCGAGCCGTCGGCCGAGATGCGCGAGCGTGCAAGAAAGCGTGCTGAAGGCCTCAGCATCAGTCTCGACTTCCTTGACCTGAAGGCCGAGGAAATCCCTCTCGACGACAAAAGCGCCGACACCGTTTTGGTCACCTACACGTTGTGCACCATCCCAGATGTGGCGCGTGCCCTGAAAGGCATGCGCCGCGTGCTGAAGCCAGGCGGCCGGCTGATCTTCTGCGAGCACGGCCGTGCCCCCGACGAGGACGTCCGCCGCTGGCAGGAACGCATCACCCCGCTCTGGAAGATCATCGGCGGCGGCTGTCACGTGGGCCGCCCGATCCCGGACCTGATCCGCGAGGGTGGCTTCGAGATCGAGAAGATGGAAACCATGTACCTGCCATCGACCCCGCGCTTTGCCGGCTACAATTACTGGGGCGCAGCACGCTGATCACAATCGCTTTCACGCGCGGTTAAGCACGCGCCTTGTGCTGCTGTTTACCCCTTGCCGCTAGGCTGCCGCCCCATGAAAAGAGGCAAGCGCAAGGTCGATCACATCATCATCGGGGTAGCCGTCATTCTCGTCGGTGCAGCCTGGATGTTCTCCGGCATCTCGCTGGACACGAGCATGAAGGATTGGCGCGACGGCGATCTCGTCGTGCAGCAATCATCCTTTGTGCCGATCCTGCCCGTCTTCGGTGACGCCGAAAACGCGCCCGCACATATCGGCATCGTGAAGGTGGGCCCGCAAGGCCCGGTGGTGATCCAGGTGCTGGACACGGTGGTCGAGACCCCGCTCAAGGAATTCCTTGCCAACGGCAACACCACCGACTTTGCGGTCTATCGGGTCAACGGACTGGATGCATCTCGCGCCTCGACGGTTCTGGCCGCAGCCCGCGCCTTCCTGGGGCGCCCCGGCGACTTCTTCCTCGACGACACGCAGGAGCGGCTCTATTCCAGTGAGCTCGTGCGGCTGGCCTTTGCAAGGGCAGGCGTAAGTCTTGGTCGCACGGACCGCCTGCGGACACTTGCACGCGGCAACAAGGGCGTGGAAGCCGCCTTCGGCGCGAAATGGGGACAGAGCAGGCCCTGCGCCCGCCGCTACCTGGACCAGGCCCAATGCTGGAACACGGTCGGCAATCACGAGGTTATCCCCCCGCAATGGATCATCGCCGATCCGCAGGTGACCCAGGTCTATGCGACCTCCGGAGCCTCACCCATGCTTCTGACAGGGCGCACGCAAGCCCCGCGCGAGACGATCCAGGCCGAGAGCCTGCAGCAAGCGCCAGCCGACGCTCCACCAGCCCTGCGCCCCTGAGGCGCTAGGCCTTTCGGGCCGAATAGATCGAAATCGAGCCTGACGGCGTCGGGATGGCGATGTGCTCCCTGACCCGACCGAACCCCGCCGCTGTAATCAGCGCCGGCAGCCGACCTTCAGCGTGCGCGCGCGTACGCGACGCACCATCCACGGTCTGCAAGTGGTTGAAGGCCATCCGCATGAGGGGCGATTTCTGTTCGCCGTAATCGGCGACATAGAACGTTCCGTTTGGTTCAAGTGCCGCATGGGCGCTGCGCAACACCGAGCCCTTGTCGGCGTCTGCAAGCCCATGCAATGCCATGCAGATCACAAGCTTGTTGGGCCTGATCGACGCCGCCGAGGCGGCCAGGCCCTCGGGAAAACCGTGCGAGAAATGTACCATAGCCCCCGCATCGCGCGCCCGCGCCTCGGCCCGCGTCAGCATGATCGGATCGGGATCCGTCCCGTGAACCGACGCCGACGGGCAAGCCCGCTTCAGGAGGATGGCAAGCGTTCCATTCCCGCATCCAGCATCGAGGATGACATCGCGCGGCTGCGGATCGATTTCCCTCACAAGTGCACGCTGCCACGTCCGCTCGCATGTCAACAGCGCGTGGGCCGCGCCATGCAGAGGCGAAAGACCAGGATCGACAAAAGCGGGTTTCAAGGCGAGATCTTGCATCTTTGACTCTCCCCAACCGGGAAGTGTCCCGGATGTAGTGGTGCAGGGTCATTGTTTCAATACCGCGAGGCACCGAAGCGTCCTGCACCGGACAATCATGCATCATGATTGTGACACACGATCCGGCGACGCATATCGACTGAAATCAATCCATCGAATGCAATACATACGAGTCTATGCCACTGTCTTCGATTGGGAAGTGAAATTCCTGTCAGGGCGAACGGCAGTCTATGCCGCAGTTTTGTGCGCACCATGACGGCCAGCAGCAATATGCGTTCATCTGCGGCAACGATCTGGCAACAAATTGGTCACATGCACTGCGCCTGCGCATCTTTGCAGCGCCGCTCACCTCGGCTGCGTCATATTTCCTCCTTCGTGCGCCACGCCATCGGGGTGGAGCTTTTCTAGGGTTGAGAGGACTACAGGCTGACCCTGAGTCTGGTTGGAAAATGGGGAGTCTGTGTAAGAAGTGGAACCAAGCTCGTCGGGCCAGCCTGCAGACGGTCTGCGGGCATCACCCGTCTGAGGGGCGAACTTTCCCGCATCCCGATCCTGTTGGTCCCTTGAGCCACGAGGCCTCTGCAAAGCCCATCGGAACCCTGACCGGAGCATGAAAAACATTTAGAGAACATCCAATGCAATCGCAAGGCCCAAAACGGCCATGCGGCATTCTGGAGCATGATTTTGCGTAGGGAGTTAGCGGCTCAGTTCCCGCATGGCCTTGTCCAGCCCCTCGAGCGTCAGAGGATACATGCGCTCGCTCATGATCTGCTTCAGGATCTGGATCGAGGGCGTGTACTCCCAGTGACGCTCGGGCACCGGGTTCAGCCACACGGCGTGCTCATAGATGCGCGTGAACCGCTCGAGCCAGACAGCGCCGGGCTCCTCGTTCCAGTGTTCGACGCTGCCGCCGGGATAGGTGATCTCATACGGGGACATGGTGGCATCGCCCACGATCACCACCTTGTAGTCGTGCGGGTACTTGTGCAGAACCTCCCACGTCGGCGTCTTCTCGTTGTGACGACGCCGGTTGTCCTTCCACACGCTCTCATAGAGGCAGTTGTGGAAATAGTAGAAATCCATGTGCTTGAACTCGGTCCGCGCGGCCGAGAACAGCTCCTCGCACAGCTTGATGTGCGAATCCATCGAACCGCCGATGTCGAAGAAGATCAGCACCTTCACCTTGTTGTGACGTTCCGGTCGCAGCACCAGGTCCAGCCACCCCTGGTGGGCGGTGTTCCGGATGGTCTCCGGCAGGTCGAGCTCGGTCGGTGCCCCGTCGCGCGCCCACTTGCGAAGGCGCCGCAGCGCCACCTTGATGTTGCGCGTACCAAGTTCGACCTGGTCGTCGAGGTTCTTGTACTCGCGCTTGTCCCAGACCTTGACGGCCTTCCCGTGCCGGCCCTTGTCCTGGCCCATGCGCACGCCTTCGGGATTGTAGCCATAGGCGCCGAAGGGCGAGGTGCCCCCCGTGCCAATCATCTTGTTCCCGCCTTCGTGGCGCTTCTTCTGTTCCTCGAGGCGCTTCTTCAGCTCCTCCATGATCTTGTCCCAGCCGCCGAGGGCCTCGATCTGCTTCTTCTCTTCCTCGGTCAGGAACTTCTCGGTCAGCGCCTTCAGCCAGTCTTCGGGGATCTGCGCCATCTCGGACGGATCCAGCGTCTCCAGCCCCTTGAAGGCATGGCTGAAGACGCGGTCGAACTTGTCGAGGTTCCGCTCGTCTTTCACCAGGATCGCGCGCGACAGGTAGTAGAATTCCTCGACCTTCATGTCGATGACGTGCTTGTCCAGCCCCTCGAGCAGGGCCAGGTACTCCTTCAGCGTCACAGGCACTTTGGCCTGGCGCAGTTCATCGAAGAAGTTCAGGAACATGACACCACTCTCACTCGTACGAAGATTTCCCGGGAGCGCGGGCATGCAGGCCGCCTGCACCCAACGAGGGGGTGCGGGCGGGGTGGCCCCGCTCCCACGGAGTAGTTCCGCTC
>CAZABH010000015.1:0-379 GCA_964483585.1 uncultured Flavobacteriaceae bacterium | reverse complement strand
CTACGGCTATACTACATGGCGAAAATAAACCGATGGTTGGTGGTGTGGGGGGGGTAGGGCCCCCCCCCCCCAACCAACCTCCGGTGGTGGGGCGGCCTGCCCCCCCCCGCTCCCAGGGATTAGTTCCTCTCGCGACGCGCCAGGAACGCCAGCCGCTCGAACAGGTGAACATCCTGCTCGTTCTTCAGAAGCGCGCCATGCAGCGGCGGGATGAGCTTCGAGGGATCGCGCTCGCGCAGCGTCTCAGGCGTGATGTGGTCGGCCATCAACAGTTTCAGCCAGTCCAGCAGCTCCGACGTCGACGGCTTCTTCTTCAGCCCCGGCACATCGCGAATTTGGTAGAAGATGTTCAAGGCCTCGCCGACCAGCTTGTCCATGA
>CAZABH010000014.1:12930-74747 GCA_964483585.1 uncultured Flavobacteriaceae bacterium | reverse complement strand
TCGAAGGGCGCAACCCGCCCGCCCTCACACTTGAGCGCATCATCCGCCTCGGACCGCCGCTCTCGTGGACGAAACAGCGCCACCTGCTCGGCCTTACCGCCTGAAACCGGCAGCGGCTCCCGAGCCCACCTCACGGAAATTGGACCCGCCATCGCAAGCCGCGGAGCAGGCCACTCAAAATGTCCCCGAAACGATGCACCCTGTCCCCGAACCCCGGCACCCCACCCCAAGAAAACCGCGCACAACCCCGCGCCGTTCGGCGTGCATCAGGGTTCGGAGCATGGCGGGAGGTGTTGGGTGGCTGGGGGACTAGGATTCGAACCTAGACAACTGGAATCAGAATCCAGGGTCCTACCGTTAGACGATCCCCCAACGAAGGGCGCCTTCATAGACCCTCGACCCGCGGGCTTCAAGGGCCTTCCGCCCGCAGTTCAGGGGTTTTATTGCAGCATTTGGGCCGTTTCCGGTCCGCGGCTACTGGGCAGCGTCCTTATGGGGAAGAGCGGGAGAACCCACCACGGATGCGGCCGCGCGGGGCGAGAAGGTCTGACCGTGCACCTGCTGCGCCTCATCTTCCTGCGATGCAGGCGCTTCAACGCGGTGATCCTCGGCATATTCGACCGGACGCACAGTGTCTCCACCATCGTCGGCATCCCGAACCGGGTCATCGGCAGCAGTGGCGCTCGCCTCCGCCGCAGCCTCGTTCACGGCCTCCGCCTGGACGTGGGCAATGTGCTCACGCTGGAGCCTGAGGAAGGGCGCAACGTCTTTCAACTCGTCATGCAGGCCGAAAGTCAACCGCTTCGCCCGCGCCACCAGCTGGCCATAGTCATACGATGTGATCCGTACGTTACGGTGCCGACCTTCGATGCGTGGATTGCCCTCATATTCGTCGACCGAACCACCGATGACAAACACATCCACCGGATCCCGCTCGCGGATCGAACCTGCGCGCATCAAGTCACGCACATTGGTCCAGGCCTGCATCTGCTGCTCACCGCCCACGGTCACGCGAGGACCCTTGAAGGCTAGCACCAACGTGGGATCGGCTTCTTTCTGGTTGGCATTCTGGAGCGCCGCCCCGACCGAGGGCCGTGCAACAGCACCAAGCCGTCCGTCCAGCTCGTAATCGCCATCGGCCACGACATACTCGGGTTCAAAGACCCAAAGCGCACGCTCGGCCATCACGGCCGCATCACGCTCTCCTGTCTCGTGCGGATCGGCCCAGACCATCTCCATCTCGCTGATGGTGGCAAGCCGATCCTTGAGACGGTCGAGCGCCGCCACCACACCGGGCACGCTCCACGTCGCGATGATCTCTTGCATCTGCTGGGCTTCCTCGGCATTGAGCCCCAGCAGCCGGCCCACAGCCTCCTCGGGCGCACGCGTACCAAGCCGGAGCCAGTCGACAAGCATGCCGGCATTCGCAAGCCTGGTCGCCAACTCAAGCACCTCTTGGCGCTCGGCTTCCGATCCTGCAGGAAAGGGGACAGGTGGTGGAGCTGCAGGCGCATTACCTTGCTGCAGCTTCTCGCTCATGGCCAGCTTGAGCCCCCGGTTATCCCGGTCCAGGCGCTCGAAGCGCATCTTGAGGTAGTTCCGTCGCCGCTCTTCCTGCCACATCAAGGTAACGGCCACCACCAGAGGTGCCGCCACGCCCAAGAGAAAAAGAACCAACGATCCCATTAATGGGCTCCCGACCAGATACAACGGTGACGCGAATGGATTTCCCCGACGGAGCGTATTTTATACCAAGGTAACCCCCGGGGCCCGCAACCCTAAAATGATGAAACCTTTGTGTAGCACCAGCAGAAATCGGTCATTCCTTAACCAGCCCTGGCGGCGTATGGGCAATGCGGTCAACCCAAGGGCCCGAGCCGAAAACGCGCCGAAAGATCCCGGGCAATGGCGTCTATGCCATCTGCTTCCGATACGCCAGACGTCCTTGGGCATTACACCCGGAGGCCTGCTGCACAGAGGCGTGCTGACTGACATCCCCACCCTCGGCAGGCCAGAGAGGATCTCCCGCTCGACCCGCGCCACCAGATCCACGGGTCATTGAACCTCGACATGTCCAAAATGGCTGAAAAATAGGACTTTTTCTAACGCAGACGCCTGACGCACGCCCCGCGGCTATCCACCACCTTGGCGAGCGGCCGCGATAAAACGAATAGGATCACCATACGGTCCGCTCAGAAAAAGGTCTGAAAGACCATTCTGCGATAATCCCTTCTGCGAAAAACTGCGTATCCCTGTCCTGCCCCTTCAAGAGAACACCATGACCCTCCCGGGACCACAGACGACCCCCAACCCCATCCGCCGCTCCTACATTGTGGCCGGCGTCATTTTCCTGATCCTCGCAGCATGGGTTGCGTCGGGCGTTTTCAGCAGCGACCCGGGAACAAAACCATCCGTGGCAGAAACAGCCAAGGCCGAAGCGGCCGCAAAGGCAGCTGCGGCATCCAAGCCCATGGTTCGTGTGCGCACCCTCAAGCCTGAGAAGCGCCGACAGGACCACATCATTCGTGGCCAGACCGAGGCCCTGCGCAAAGTCATCGTGCGCGCCGAAATCGCAGGCAAGGTTCAGGCAATCCGCGCTGACAGGGGAGCACCCGTAAAGGCAGGCGACGTGATCTGTGAAATAGCTGTCGATGAGCGCGAGGCCATGCTGAAGCAGGCCCGCGCGGTCATGAAGCAGCGCAAGCTGGAATATGATGCCTCACGACAGTTGAACGAAAAAGGCTTCCGCTCGGAAACCGCCCTCGCAGGCGATCAGGCGGAGTACGAGGCTGCCGTCGCGCAGGTCGAGCGCATGGAAAAACAGCTGGACGACACCAAGATCCGCGCGCCCTTCGAAGGCGTGGTCGACGCGCGCATGGCCGATGTCGGCGACTACCTGGCTCCGGGCCAGCCCTGCGCCATGGTAATCGACCAGGATCCGTTCCTGGTCATCGGCCAGGCGTCCGAGCGCGACGTTGGCGCGATTTCCAAAGGCGACAGCGGCTGGGCCAAGCTGGTCACGGGTGAACGTGTTGAAGGCAAGATACGCTTCGTATCCAAGAGCGCAGACCCCGCCACGCGAACCTTCCGCGTCGAGCTCGAGATCCCCAACCCCAAAGGCACGATCCGCGACGGCGTGACCGCCGAGATGCATGTTGCCGGCAAGGAAGTAACCGCCCATCGCGTCTCGCCCGCAATTCTTGCACTCGATGACAAGGGCAGCCTCGGCATTCGGATCGTGGAAGCTGGAAATCGCGTGAAGTTCGTGACCGTCACCATGGTCTCCGACACACCGCAGGGCGTTTGGGTTGCAGGCCTGCCCGAGACGGTCACGGTCATCACAGTGGGCCAGGAATACGTAACCCAGGGCCAGGAGGTCCAAGTCACCGAAGACCAGGCCGCCACCGACGCCGGCAGCAAGGCGGCGACACCATGATCACACTGATCGAGTGGTTCCTGCACCGCCTGCGACTGACCCTGAGCGTTCTCTCAGCGCTCGTGTTGATGGGTGTCATCGCCTATCTTTCGATACCGAAGGAAGCCGACCCGGACATCCAGATCCCCTTCTTTTCGGTCACGGTCTTCCAGCCTGGCATTTCACCTGAAGATGCCGAACGTCTGATTATTCGTCCACTTGAGACCGAGTTGAAGACGGTCGAAGGCTTGAAGCAGATGATTTCGTCCGCTTCGCAGAACTATGGCGGCGTCACGCTCGAGTTTGATATCAATTTCGACAAGGAACTTGCGCGCCAGCGCATCCAGGCGAAGGTCGACCTTGCGCGACCGAAGTTCCCGCAGGATGCCGAGGAACCCCAGATCAACGAATTCAATATCGCACTCAACCCCGTGATCTCGGTAGTGCTCTCGGGTGGCGTATCGGAACGCACTCTGTTGCAGACCGCCAAGCGCCTGAAGCGTGAGGTCGAAGCTGTCCAGGGCGTCCTCACGGCCGAACTCAGCGGTGCACGCGAGGAAGTCCTCGAAGTCATCATCGACCCCTCGCGCCTGCAGGGCTACGGCGTCACCGCGTCGGACTTGTTCCGCGTCGTGTCGGCAAACAATCAGTTGATCCCGGCAGGCAGCGTCGATACCGGTCGTGGCCGCTTCGCCGTGAAAGTGCCGGGGCTTGTCGAGACGCCCGACGATGTACTTCGTCTGCCCGTGAAGGTCAGCGGCAGCAGTGTGGTGACTTTGAGCGACATCGCCGACGTGCGCCGCACCTTCCAGGATGCGACCACCTACTTGCGCTACAACGGCCAACCCGCAATCGCAATCGAGGTCAGGAAGCGCATCGGTGAAAACATTGTAGACACGATTGCCCGCGTGAAGAAGACGGTCGCTGCTGCCCGGGGATCGTTCCCGCAAGGTGTCAAGATCGACTATTCCTTCGACCAGTCGCGCTGGATCAACTCCCAACTCACACACCTGACGAACGCCATCATCCTGGCGATCGCCCTTGTCATGGTCATCGTTGTCGGCGCGCTTGGCTTGCGCTCTGGCCTGATTGTAGGCTTCGCCATCCCTGCCTCGTTCCTGATCGGGATCCTCTGCCTCTGGATGGGTGGCTACACGATCAACATGATGATCATGTTTGGCATGGTCATCACAGTGGGCCTGCTGGTCGACAACGGGATCATCGTAGTTGAATTCGCTGATCGCAAGATGAGCGAGGGCTTCTCGAAGGTCGAGGCATTCAACCTGGCAGCTCGCCGCATGTTTTGGCCCGTTGTCGCATCGACCATCGTTACCCTGGCAGCCTTCGCACCCATGCTCTTCTGGCCTGATGTATCGGGCAAGTTCATGAGCTACCTGCCGCTCACGATGATCTTCATCATGACGGCGTCCATGGTCGTAGCCCTGATCTTCCTGCCGGCCCTCGGCACGATCTTCGGCAAGCCGGAGGAAATGCATCCAACGATGCTTCGTGCCATTCACCTGTCGGAAAACGGTGACTTGCGTGACATCGACGGTTGGATGGGGCGTTACGTCAAGATTGTGACATGGGCCGTACTGCGCCCATTCACCGTGCTCGGCCTGGTCGCACTCAGTCTTGTTGCAATCGTCATTGCATTGATCAACTTCAACAACGGTGTGCAGTTTTTCGTCCAAACTGACTCCAACGATGCGAACATCTTCGTACGCGCGCGTGGCAATCTCAGCGCGCAGGAGAAACTCGAGCTGATGCTTGAAGCCGAGAAACGCATTCAGGGGATCAAGGGCGTTGAAGCCATCTATGCCGTGGCGGGCTCAGCTGGCGGTGGATTTGGCGGCGGCCAGCCACCTGTCGACACCATCGGCCGTATTGCAGTCGAATTGGTTCCCTATGAAGAGCGTGGGCCATCAGCACCAGTCTGGGCCGAGGTCCGCAAGCGGTTGCAGAACATGCCAGGCATGTATATCGAGCTGTTCGAGAACCAGGGCGGACCACCAACCGGCAAGGCAATTCAAGTCGAAGTGGGATCGGAGAATTACGCCCTGCTCGACGAGGTCACCAGCAAGATACGCGCATACATGGATGGGCTCGAGGGCTTGCGAGACATCGAGGACAGCCGCTCCCTGCCCGGCATCGAATGGGCCTTGACCATCGATCGTGAAGAAGCTGGTCGCTTCGGCGCCGACGTCGGAACCGTGGGTGCTGCGGTCCAGTTGGTTACCAACGGGATCAAGGTGGGCGAGTATCGCCCCGACGATTCAGAGGACGAAGTCGACATCCGTGTGCGCTACCCGCAGGAGAATCGGGGTATTGCCGCTTTGGACCAGTTGCGCGTCAACACCCGCAGCGGCGCGGTCCCCATCACCAACTTCGTGACACGCAAGGGCCAGCAGCAGGTCAACAGGCTCCAGAGGGTCGACAGCCTGCGGGTTTGGACAATTCGCGCGGGCGTTAATGTCGAGGGCGGCTACAACATCACCGAGCGCATAGCCAATATCCGCCAATGGATCTCGGACAACGGCTATGACCGCCAGCTCCGCATCAAGTTCCGCGGCGCCGACGAACAGCAGAACAAATCAGGCAGCTTCCTGATGGTTGCCTTCGGCATAGGCATGCTGGTCATCGCCGGGATCCTGCTGATCCAGTTCAACAATTTCTGGCACGTGTTCGTGATCCTGTCGGCCGTTGTTCTGTCGGTCTTCGGGGCTCTGCTTGGCATGCTGATCGAAGGCCAGCCCTTCTCGATCATCATGACGGGAACAGGGATCGTGGCGTTGACCGGGGTGATGGTGAACCACAATATCGTTCTGGTCGACACCTTCCATCACCTGCTGAGAGAGGGCTTCAAGCCGATGGACGCAATCATCCGGACCGGCGTCCAGCGCATGCGCCCCGTCTTGCTGACCACATGGACCTCGATCTTCGGATTGCTTCCGTTGATGTACCAATTCGACGTGGACTTCTTCTCGCGCGAAGTGCATTTCGGCGGGCCAAGCGCCGACTGGTGGGTGCCGCTCGCGACCGCCATCGTCTACGGCCTCGCGTTCTCCACATTGCTGACGTTGATTGTGACACCAGCCCTGCTGGCGATCGAGCAACGCTATTTCGCTAGGGATCGCAAGCACTGGGGTAGTCTTGGGCGCATTGACGGAGCCCCACTGGCATCTCCAGCAGAATAGAGCCATTGCCAACTTATACCCCTGGGGGGTATAGAGAGGTCATGCGCACCATGGCCAAATCCATCATGTTCTGCGTCGGCCTCATTCTGGCCTTTGCAGCCGCAGCAAGCCCAGCACTCGCAGGCGCGGTCGAGTTTCGCCTCGAATTGGCGCCCCGGAAAGTGACCATCGACGATAGAACCGCCGATGCGCTGACGATCAACGGTACACTGCCCGGTCCCCTCCTGCGCTTTCGAGAGGGCGATGACGTCACGATCCACGTTACCAACCGCATGAAGGACTTGAGCGCACTGCACTGGCACGGGCTGCTTGTCCCTCCGGGCATGGATGGCGTCCCCGGCCTGGCTGGCTTCAAGGGCATTTCACCCGGAGAGACGTTCACTTACCGCTTTCGGGCACGACAGTCGGGCACCTACTGGTACCACGCTCATTCCGGCACGCAGGAACAAGCGGGGCTCTATGCGCCCCTGATTATCGACCCTCGCGAACCGGAGCCAGTCGAGACCCAGCGTGACTATGTCTTGCTTCTGTCCGATTTCACGACGGAGGACAGCAGCGAGATCTTGCGCAACCTGAAGGGCAATCACGAATACTACAATCGTGGTCGGCGCACCGCCGGCGACTTTCTGCGCGACATCAGGGACAACGGCCTTGCTACGACCATGAAGGACCGCGCCGACTGGGCGGACATGCGCATGGACCCAACGGACCTTGCGGACGTATCCGGCTATACTTTCCTCGTGAACGGCAAGTCTCCCGCGGGTAACTGGACAGGCCTGTTCAAACCCGGCGAGCGCGTGCGGCTGCGCATCATCAATGGCTCTGCCATGTCGTTCATGGATGTGCGCATTCCCGGACTAAAGCTGATCGTCGTGCAAGCCGACGGACAGAATGTCGAACCGGTCGTCGTGGACGAGTTCCGCATTGCACCCGCCGAGACTTACGACGTCATCGTGACACCTCGGGACGACAAGGCCTACACGATCTTCGCCGAACCGATTGACCGCTCAGGGTACGCTGCCGCGACGCTGGCCCCCCGCGACGGAATGCGGGGCGAACTGCCTGAACGCCGTCCGCGCACCATCCTCACCATGGAAGACATGGGCATGGCGCATGGAGACCACGGTGCTCACGCAGGACACGGCGCCCACGCCGGACATGCCCCTACCCCGACGAGACCAGGAAAACCCTCAGGCTGGGCCGATGCGTCAACCCCGCCGGGCCAGCGCGCCCTGCGCTACGCTGACCTCAGGTCCCTGACACCACAACCCGACACGCGCCCCCCGGAACGCGAGATCACCGTCCGGCTCGGTGGCTCGATGAACAGGTACATCTGGACATTGAATGGCAAGACGATGCCGGAGGCCGAGCCTGTTGCGCTCAAGTTCAACGAGCGCATCAAGCTAACCTTCGTCAACGAAACAATGATGTCCCACCCGATGCATCTGCACGGCATGTTCGTGCAGCTCCTGAACGGACAGCCCGCGGACCGCCTACCCAACAAGCACACCGTCAACGTCGAGCCCGGAAAATCCTATTCGGTGATGCTGACGGCGAACGAGGCAGGCGAGTGGGCCTTCCACTGCCATCTCCTCTACCATATGGCCTCAGGCATGATGACGAAAGTCGTCGTCGGCCCCGTATCGCCCACACAACCAGCGGCGCACCATCCATGAGGCACCTCTGGCTCATCCCGGCAGCAATCGCCACCGTAGCGGCCGCATTGACCGGCAAGGCGTCAGCGGACCAGTTCCACGCCGCGCACGGCCCCTCGATCTTCTGGGCCGCAGGGGGAAAGATTGACGCAACATCTCTCGATTGGTTGCCTGACCCCGACACGGGCACCGTCGTCCACTGGGATACATTTGCGTGGATTGGAACGGATAACGTGAAGCTGCGCCTTGAAGCCGAAGGCGAAGCCCATGACGGCGACATCGAAGAGAGCTCACTGAAAAGCGTGCTGTCGTTCCCGGTTGACGAATTCTGGGACGTCCAAGCGGGCATTCGCTTCGACATGCACGAGGGTGGAAGGACGTGGGCAGCATTCGGTTTGCACGGACTGGCGCCCTGGTTTATCGAGACCGACGCCTTTGTTTTCATCGATGGCGATGGCAACGCCGCTCTGGAATTCGCCTATGAAATGGACTTCGCGCTGACGCAGGACCTGTTCCTGCAGCCACACATCAAGCTCGAAGCATTCGCACAGGAAATCCCACGGATTGAGGTCGCCGAAGGCCTGGCCGAGCTCGAGCTGGGATTACAGCTCCGCTACGAGATAACGCGCAAATTCGCGCCCTACGTCGAGCTCGTTTGGGAACGCGATCTCGGCGAAACCTCCTCACTTCGACAGGCTCTTGGCGACGATGTCGAGAACACCACGTTGCGTGCCGGTATTCGCTTTCGCCTTTGATCAAGGAGTTCAAGAACATGAAGACCACGACAGCCCTTCTGCCCGCTCTCCTGCTTGCCATCGCACCCTCAAGCGCCATGGCCGCGGATCCGTCACCTGCAGGCCGCACCGGTGACAAGGCAAAGGTCACGCGCACCGTCAAGATCGAAATGACGGAATACAGCTACAGCCAGCAGAAGCTGGAGTTCAAGGCAGGTGAAACCGTGAAATTCATCCTGTCGAACAAGGGCAAGCTGAAGCACGAAATGACCATCGGCACCGCAGAAGAACAGGCTGCACACCGCAAGGCCATGCAGGACATGTCAGACACTGCCCACGCGGGGCATGGTGGCCATGGCGGGCACGCTGCACATGGAGCACATGGTCACCACGGCATGGATCACGACATGCCGTCGGGCGCCGTCCATGTCGGCCCCGGCGAAACGAAAGAGCTCGTGTGGCAGTTCACGACGGCAGGCAGTCTGCAGTTCGCGTGCAACTACCCGGGCCATAGCGACCTTGGCATGGAAGGCACGATTACAGTTCAGTAAACGCCCGCTGCCTTAAACCTGCCGGGGAAGAAACTGCGTAGCACCCCAGCAAATGGCCAGAAGAAAAGCCGAAACAGCGAGGCAGGCGATAATACCGCCTGCCTGAAATACGACGCCTGACAGCAGCGTTCCCCCGAACCGTCCAGCTGCATTGGCGGCGTAGTAGAAGCCGACATCTTCCGCCGCCTTCTCTGACCCTGCATAGGCAAGCACCAGGTACGAGTGCACCGACGAGTTCACGGCAAAGGCAATTCCGAACACGGCAAGGCCCAGGACAACAACCACATCCTGCCGCCAATCCGTGAATGCAATCAGCAGCGCAATGACGACGGGGACGACGACAAGCGCCAACGACCAGGACTGCGCTGCGGGCACCTCGCGCGACAAGCCATCGACACTCCGGCCGATGATTGAAGGGGCAACGGCTTGCACCAGGCCATAGCCTATCGTCCAAGCGGCCAGATACCCACCAACCATGGTGAACGTCCAGCCACTCGCATAGAGGAACACAGGCACGCCCACGACAAACCAGACATCACGCGCCCCGAACAGGCCGATCCGCGCAAGAGCCAGCTGGTTGATGCCTGGCGACTTGGCGAAAAGTTCCCGCGCCGACCGACTGGCCTTTGCCTTACCCATCATGGGCGGCAGCGACAGCAGGACGCCGCCGAGAATCGCAGCAAGCATGGCGGCCATGAGCCAGAGCGAGGCGGCAAAACCAAGGAACTGCAGAAGGATCCCACCCAGGAAGAAGCCCAAACCCTTCATCGCATTCTTCGACCCGGTGAACCAGGCAACCCAACGGAAGAGGCGCCCCTCACTTTCACCACCCGCAGCAGTCTCCGTGATCTTGATCGCAGATTTGGATGCCGTCTTGGTCAGGTCCTTCGCGACGCCGCAAACACCTTGCGCAACGACGACCCAGGCAACAGACAGGGCCACGCCCCAATCCGGTGACACAGCCGAAAGCAGCAGAAACCCTGCGATCTCGGTCGAAAGCCCGATCGTCAGCATCCGCGTGATGCCGAACCGCGTGGCCAGCCATCCGCCAATGAAATTGGCTCCTACGCCTGCTGCTTCATAGAGAAGGAAAAGGAAGGCCAGTGTGAAAGGCGAGAAGCCAAGCTGGTAGAAATGAAACAGCACCAGCATCCGAAGCGCGCCATCGGTCAGCGTGAAGCCCCAATAGGCTGCAGTCACAATGAGGTAGTTTCTCAATCCTGCCATGTGGTCAGACGCCCACGCCACGCATGTGGCAGGCAAGATCGATCATGCGACAGGCATAGGCGATCTCATTGTCATACCAGGCATAGATCTTGAGCATCGTTCCATCAGTGACCAGCGTCGAAAGCGCATCCACGACGGACGAGCGCGTATCACCGGCAAAATCCGCCGATACCAGCGGACGCGTCTCATAGCCCAGGATACCTGCAAGAGGGCCTGCCGCCGCAGCAGCAAACAGGGCATTGACTTCCTCCGACGTCACGGGGCGGCTCATCTCGAAAACACAATCGGTCAACGAAGCATTGAGCACTGGCGCCCGGACGGCATGACCATTCAACTTGCCCTTGAGTTCGGGATAGATGAGTGCAATCGCGGTCGCGCTGCCCGTCGTCGTCGGCTGAAGCGACAGCATGGCCGAGCGTGCACGTCTCAGATCCTTGTGCGGCGCATCCGTGACGACATTGGTGTTGGTCGGATCGTGGATCGTCGTGATCTGGCCATGGCGAATCCCGATCGCCTCATGAACCACCTTGACGACGGGAGCAAGGCAATTGGTCGTGCAGGAAGCCGCAGTGACGATCGGATGGCGCGCAGGATCATAAAGATGCTCGTTCACGCCAACGACAACATTCAGGACCTCGGATTCCTTGACGGGCGCAGCAACGATGACGCGTTTGGCACCACGGTTCAAGTGTCCCCGCAGGGTCTCTTGCGTAAGGAACTTGCCAGTACACTCGAGGACAACATCGACGCCGAGGTCCCCCCAGGGGACAGCTGCGGGATCCGCGTGACTGGAAAACGAGATGCGCGTTCCACCTATCGCGATATCGCCACCCTCGACGGCGATCGGGTGACGCCATCGCCCCTGGACGCTGTCGAATTCCAGCAGATGTGCAGTCGGCGCAATACCACCCTTGACTTCGTTGACGTGAACGACCTCGAGCCTGTTGTCACGGCGCGGGTCATCCTGCGGTCGCAAGGCGCCTCCCATCGCAGCCCGCAGCGCAAGCCGCCCGATACGCCCCATTCCGTTGATGCCAAGCCTCATGATGCCACCGCGTGTTGAAGGGCGCCCAGCCGCCCCCTGCCGATCCGTTGCAGCCGCGCGCGCAATGCCCGTCGGTTAAGACTGCCAATAGGCAAGGCAACCAGCATCTCGATCCGCCGCCGCAGGCTTGAATAGAGCTCGTTCAGAAATGCCACCCGCTCCTCGGCATCGCCCGAAAAGAGATGCGGGTCCGGCAACGGCCACGCGACATGCAATGCAACCTTGCCGAAATCAGGGCAGGTTTGTCCCTGGAACACATCGCAAAGCGCTATCACGATATCGAAACGCGGCGCATCCGCCCCCAGAAACTCGACCCACGACTTGCTGCGTGCATGCGAGGTGTCGTGCCCCAGCCTGTTCAGCAAGTTCATGACGTCCACAACAGGCTTGCGCGCCGGATGCGACCCAGCCGAATAGGCGACAAAGCGCCCGCCACCCAGATCGTTCAGCATGACCTCGGCCATGATCGATCGCGCCGAATTCGCCGTACAGAGGAACAGGACATGCAGGGGCGGATCCGTCACGGACAAGGGCTTGAGGCCAATGGGATTGGCGCCAAGCATTTCCGAGATTTCCAGCAAGTGACCGCAAACCTCGGGATGCTCAGAGAGGCAGTCGGAAACAAGGAAACTCAGTAGCGCCATCGTACCGCCGAGGTCGACCGCGTAGATGACGGAACGACTTTCCCGCGTAGCCGTAATGAGCCCTGCCCGCTGCAAGACGCCAAGATGGGTCGACATGGTGTTGTGAGGTACGCCCGCCTGAGCGGCGATCTCACCGGCCGACAGCCCGCCCGCTCCTTGTCGGACAAGATTCTTGAATACCCTGAGCCGCGTCGGCTGGGCCAGCGCAAGCAGCGCCGCAATCGCTTTTTGCTCATCCATATGTCGAGACATATCGACATATTCAGAGAGCTGCAAGAGGGGATACGCGCGACCAATCCCGCTTTAAAAATCAGGGGCACGGATCTAAAGGCGCAGCCCCCGCAGGCGCAGGGCATTTCCAATCACGCTCACGGAACTCAGCGACATCGCGCCAGCGGCGAGACCCGGATTGAGCATGACCCCAAACAACGGCCAAGCCAAGCCAGCCGCCACAAGGACACCAACCGCATTATAGACAAAGGCCAGGAACAAATTCTGGCGAATATTCCCCATCACCGCGCGCGCAAGGTCATGGGCTCGGACAATGCCGCGCAAGTCACCCTTGACCAGGGTGAGCCCCGCGCTCTCCATGGCCACATCCGTGCCGGTTCCCATGGCAATGCCGATATCGGCTGCAGCAAGAGCGGGCGCATCGTTGATCCCATCACCCGCCATCGCAACCACATGGCCGCGATGCTGCAAATCCCTGACATGCGCGAGCTTGCCCTCGGGCGAAATTCCGGCGATCACTTCAGAAATCCCGACAGCCTGCGCCACACTGCGGGCCGAAGCTTCGTTGTCACCCGTCAACATGACAATGCGAAGGCCCCGCGCCTGAAGACCCTCAATCGCCATCGGTGCCGTCGACTTCACAGGATCAGCCAGGCAGATACCGCCTGCAATCTTGCCTTCGACCGCGACGAATACAGTTGATTGCCCGCGCTCAAGCACTACCGCGGCACGGGCGCGGGTGAGATCGTCAAGGCACCCAAGTCGCTTCATCAGGTTCAGGTTTCCTGCAACAACCCTCCGCCCCCCGACGGTGGCCTCCACACCCTCGCCGGCATGCGACACAAAGCTGTTCGCGACCATCAGCCGTTCGCCACGCACAGCGGCTTCCCTGACCAGCGAAGCGGCAAGCGGGTGAGCGCTGCCTTGCTCGACGCTTGCCACCAACGCAATCAACTCGTTCTCTGATAGCCCTGCCATCAACTCCACATGCGTGACAGCCGGGCGCCCCTCGGTCAGGGTTCCGGTCTTGTCGACGACGAGAACCGTTACCTTCTCTAGCCGCTCAAGGCTTTCAGCCTGCCTCACCAGAACACCTGCCTGCGCACCGCGCCCCACGCCCACCATGATCGACATGGGTGTCGCCAGACCAAGCGCGCACGGACACGCAATCACCAGAACGGAAACCGCCGCCACAATGGCAAAGGACAGGCGCGGCTCTGGCCCCAGGGTCATCCATCCCACGAAGGCCAGAAGGGCGACCAGCCCAACCGCAGGCACGAACCACGCAGAGACTCTATCCGCAAGTTGCTGGATAGGCGCGCGGCTGCGCTGCGCCTGCGCCACAAGGCCCACGATCCTGGCAAGCACGGTGGTCTCACCAACGGCACGCGCAGCAAGGACAAAGGTCCCGGCCTGGTTTATGGTGCCGGCAATCGCGGTATCACCGGGCACCTTGCGCACGGGAACAGGCTCACCAGTCAGCATGGCCTCATCGACGCTGCCCTCGCCCTCGCTGACTAGCCCGTCAACCGGGATACGGTCACCGGGGCGGATGCGCACCATGTCCCCTGCCTTCAGGACGGCGACACCAACAGTCTCTTGGGTACCATCAGCCAGGACACGCAAGGCCGTCTCGGGCACAAGATTCATCAACGCACGGATGGCGCCCGCTGTCTGCCGCCGCGCTCGCAACTCAAAGACCTGTCCAAGGAGCACAAGCGTGACAATCACCGCCGCTGACTCGAAATAGACCTCGACCCCGCCGTGGTGCGACTGCAACGCGGAAGGAAACAGCGAAGGGAAGATCATGGCCGCTACACTGAAGCCGAAGGCCGCACCGGTACCCATCGCAATCAGTGTGAACATGTTCAGGCTGCGGTTGACGATCGATTGCCAGCCACGCACGAAGAACGGAAGCCCGCACCAGACAACAACCGGGAGGCACAGCAGGAATTGCAGCCACTGCGATACACGCATGTCGAGCCTGTGCAGCACGACCCAACCCATCTCGGCGCTGCCCATGGCCAGCACCAGGATAGGCAGCGTCAGGCCGGCCGCCAGCAGAAACCGCCGCCACATCGACGAGAGCTCCTGGTCTTCGCCATCCAGTGCCGCCATCGGATCTTCGGGCTCCAGCGCCATGCCGCATTTCGGGCAGGACCCGGGTCCCTTCTGCCGAACGTCCGGATCCATCGGGCAGATATAGATGCCATCCGCAGGGCCGGGCGCAACAACAGCACCTTCGAGATATTTCTGCGGATCAGCCTCGAATTTTTCCCGGCACTTTGCTGCACAGAAATAGACAGGCTTGTCGGCATGCAACGTCCTGTGGGGTGTGCGTAGCGGATCCACCATCATGTTGCAGACTGGGTCACGCGCAGTCTTTGCGGCATCGTTCGACGCGCTGGTGTTATGCTCTTGGGGCATGGAACGCCGTAGGGTAAACCAATCCTGCAGATTGCAATTTATACCCCCAGGGGGTATACTGCAAGCATGCAAACAGACGCAAAACAGATCTGCACGCGGCGGCTCAAGCGCATCGAAGGCCAGGTCCGCGGCCTCATACGCATGGTTGAGGAAGACCGCTATTGCATTGAGATCATCGATCAGCTGCAGGCGGTAATGGCTGCCGCACGCAAGGTCGAGGCCGAGATCCTGAAGGATCACCTCTCGCATTGCGTCGAACACGCGATCAATTCCGGCGATCCAAAGGTACAACGCAAGAAAATCGAGGAACTCGTCTCGACCCTCTCTCGAGCACGCAAAGTCGGGAACTGACAGACCGCAAACGCCTGGCTACGCGCCGGCGACACCAATTGGCTGCGCCCGCGCGATCTCCGGGTTGACCGCTGGATCAGCCTCGGCCTCACTGAGCCGCGCCCGCGCTTCGGCCGCCTCGCGCTGCCGGTTCCACATCGAGGCATAAGCGCCGTTCATGAGCAGCAACTCGTCATGTCGCCCCCGCTCAACGATACACCCCTGATCCAGCACAAGGATCTGGTCCGCATCGATCACGGTCGACAAGCGGTGCGCGATGACAAGCGTGGTCCGGTTGCGTGACACCTCGCGCAGGGCCGACTGGATCTCACGCTCGGTGTGGGTGTCGAGGGCAGACGTCGCTTCGTCCAGCAGCAGGATGGGTGGATTTTTCAGAAGCGTGCGCGCGATCGCCACACGCTGCTTCTCGCCGCCAGACAGTTTCAGGCCACGTTCGCCCACCATGGCCTGGAACCCGTCGGGCAGCCGCCGGATGAACGGCTCGATCTGGGCCAGGCGGGCGGCCTCTTCGATCTCAGCATCACTCGCCGACATGCGTCCATAACGGATATTGTAGCGGATGGTATCGTTGAAAAGCACAGTATCCTGAGGAACGATGCCGATCACACCACGCACGGAATCCTGGCGAACATCGCGAATGTCCTGCCCATCGATGGTGACCCGCCCGGAACCGATCTCGTAGAAGCGGTAGAGAATGCGGGAGATCGTCGACTTGCCCGCGCCTGATGGACCGACAATGGCAACCGTCTTGCCTGCTGGCACGGTAAAGCTGACCCCCTTCAGGATGGTACGCTCGGGTTCATACGAGAACACGACATCCTCAAACCGGATTTCGCCTCCATGCACCTGGAGGTCCGGGGCGCCCGGCTTGTCCTTTACCTCTGGCGCAACGTTCAGCACATCGAACATCTTTTCCATGTCGATGAGCGCCTGGTTGATTTCCCTGTAGACCGTACCAAGCAGGTTCAGCGGAACATAGAGCTGGGTCAGGAAACCGTTGACGACGACAAGCCCACCGATCGTCATCTGGCCGGTCGAAATGTGATACGCCGCCAGACACATGACCCCGACAAGGCCAACCGTGATGATCGCCGCCTGACCCGCGTTCAAGAATGACAGCGACATCTGCGACTTTTCCGAGGCATCGGCAAACTGCGCCATCGCATGATCATAGCGACTGGCCTCATGCCCCTCATTGTTGAAATACTTGACGGTCTCGTAATTCAGAAGACTGTCGACGGCCTTGGTGTTGGCCTCCGTGTCGCTGTCATTCATGCGCCGGCGGATCTCGGTCCGCCACGAAGTCACCCGGATCGTGAACCAGCCATAGATCAGCACCGTGACAATCGTGATGGCAACATAACCCCAATGATACGCCCACCACAGATAGCCACAGACAAGCACAAGCTCGAGGACAGTCGGCACAATTGAGAACAGAACGTAGAAGAGAAGGATGTCGATACCCTTTGTGCCCCGCTCGATGACACGCGTGAGACCGCCGGTCTTCCGCTCGAGGTGAAACCTCAGCGACAGGGCATGGATATGCCGGAACGTCTTTCCTGCCACGGCGCGTACGGCGTTGTAGACAGCGCGCGACGCGATAGCGTCCCGCAACTGAGCAAACCCCTGCATGAGAATGCGCGCAACACCGAATGCGAGGATGAACGAGATCGCCACCCCAACCGCCTGCACGGCCTGCCCGTTGCCGCCAAGCGCATCAACGGCTGCACCATAGAAAAGCGGGAAAGCAAGCGTAGCAACCTTGGCAAGCACCAAGGCAACCATGGCGATCACAATCCGCGCCTTCAGGTCCAGCCGACCCTCAGGCCAGAGATAGGGCAGGATCGTCTGCGCGGTGACAAGGCGGCTTCGCCCCTGATGGGCGTCGCCGGCGGCAACAGTGGCTTTTCCGGGCATGGGTGGCATGACCTCGGCTTACGCCATCAGCCGGCCCGTTTCCAGTAAAAAGCCGTGGTTTCACGGCAGGCGCAAACGCCACCCCGGAAGGATCACATCGGGGTCCGAGATCCGCCTGCGATTGGCCTTCAGGATACGGGTCCACTTGGCACCGTTTCCATAATGGCGCCGCGCCAGCTTCCAGAGGCTGTCACCGCGACGAACCTTGACCCAGCGTCCCCCGCCCGACACTGCGGCATGACCTCGATCAACCTGAGACCCGGCAACGGAGGTAACGGCCGAAGGCCCAGGCAACCGCAGAGGCAAGGTCGAGGCATCAATCTGCTTCCCCTTGGCGCTGACAAGCACGACACGGACCATCTTCACCTCGCGCCCCGTGGTATTGCGCGCCTCAAGAGCCCAGAGCCCATCGCGCCCCACTTTCGCCGTCCCAACCGTCTTGCCACCCATTTCAAGCCGCATGGTAGCCCCGGCATCAGCGCGCCCAGCCAGGTTGACCCTGCCAGCATCATCCGTATCCACGGTCTCGATGATAATGCCAACATTGGGCTCGCCATCGGCATCGGGCCCAGGCGCGCTGAAAGGCTCTTCAGGCATTGCCGCAGCCGACACGATGCGAAGCACCGGCAGTCCCCCCGGGCGCTCAGGAGGCGCCACCTCGACCCGCTGCGGCCCGTCCACGCTGTCGCCACCTGCCCTCAGACTGCGAATGCGCAACTCGTCGCGCACCGTGATCCGAGGCATCTTGAAGGCGATACTCCAGCTGCCCGCCTCGTCTGCCCGCCCGCGCCCCAGAACCTTGTCACCGCTCAGGATCGAGAGCTTGTCACCCGGGCCAGCAGTTCCCGTGAACGAAGCACGCCCACGATGGT
This sequence comes from uncultured Flavobacteriaceae bacterium, assembly GCA_964483585.1. Classification (GTDB taxonomy): domain Bacteria; phylum Pseudomonadota; class Alphaproteobacteria; order Micropepsales; family Micropepsaceae; genus SZUA-430. The sequence continues at coordinate 56,481 of CAZABH010000014.1, read as the reverse complement.
CGACACCAACGGTCGCAAACGCTGGCGCAGCGCCGGCCACCGGCCCGCCCACGACATCCTGAGCCGTGGCCACCGTCGTCCCTGCAGCGCCCTCTTGGGCAACCCCGGAGGCTGGCAGCGCAACCGTCGTCTTCCCGCTACCGGCACGCGGCCCATCTGCAGGACGCGTGAGGTGGAAGATTCCCGCCGTAATCAGGAACAACAGTGTGAGGATCACAATCACGCGGGCCATGGCTGCTAATATTCCTAGGTTTCCAGTCCGCACTTTAGGCGCGACCCGCGGCCCCGCAATGCAAACAGCAGTTCTATCAACAGCTTATTCGCTGAGCGCTTTGAGATATATCGCCATCGCCCGCCGGTCTTCCCGCGTCAGGAAGCGCGTACCCTCCTGGATGACCTCTTTCATCGGGCCCTGAGCTGCATCGAAATCAGGCGTATCTCCCGTTTCCAGATACGTCTCGATCTCGGCTTGCGACCACTGCGCGAATTCGGCCGCACGCGGCCCAACAAGGGCAGGTACAGCCCACCCTTCCGGCCCATGACGCTGCCCTTCAAGATCTCGCTTGGTATCGCTGGCACCAAGAAAACCCCTAGGCGTGTGACACTCGCCACAATGCCCCGGGCCTGCAACGAGATATCGCCCGCGCACCCACGCCGCACTACGCGATACCACCGTTTCAGATAGAGGAGCTGTATCAAGGTACAGCAGCTTCCAAACTTTCAGCAGGCTGCGCCACCCATAGGGAAATCCGACATCGTTGGGCGGAGCCGTCGCCCGCACAGGCTCGAGGGTGAAGAGATAGGCCTTGATCGCTACAACGTCCTCGACGCGGATTCTGGCATAAGACGTGTACGGAAAAACCGGATAGAGATGCTCACCATTCACACCCTCGCCAAGCATGACAGCCCGCACGAAGTCCTCATCACTCCACCGACCGATGCCGGTCTCGGCATCACGCGTGATGTTGGGTGAATAAAAAGTCCCGAAAGGCGTCTCGATGGCGCGACCGCCTGCGAAGGGCTTCCCCCCGCCCGCACTGTCCGTGTGACAAGCGACACATCCTGCCGCCCGCACCATATAGGCCCCGCGCGCAGCCATCTCGGCGCTTGTGCTCGAGACACCCGGCGGCAGTACCACGTCGGTGCGGACAGGCCACAAAATCCACGCGACTACAGCCAGACACCCCACCAGCGCGGGTGCAGCAGCAGAACGAAGCCAGACAGGCATCTAGTCGACAGCCGGGCCACGGAAAGCATCATGGCAACTGCTGCATGACTTCCGCACAGTCGCCATGGCGGCATCGAAGGCCGCAGCATCACCTGCCCCAGCGCTTGCAGCTTCAAGCGCAACGACAAACCCATCCGCCTCAGCCTTGAACAGGGCTGGCTTCGTCCATATGTCCTGCTTGGCCCGTGTCTTGGTAATGCCGGCGTCGCCAAGCCCGGTTCCCTTGGGGAACCGTCCGGGAATTGACTTCGCATAGGTGATCGCCCTGCCGAGATTCTCTCGCGCCACATCCGGATCGCTTGCACCCGTTGCCCCACGCATCGCACCGATGAGGGACTTCATGCCCGCGATGCGGTCGTCGACAACCGTCTGCGAGGCGAGAGCCACCCACGCAGGCCCGGCCACCACAAGGATTGCAAATGCAATCGTCACAGCACGAAACTTCATCACGATGGTCTCCCTAACGCCGCATGCCAACCTTTACGCATCGTTACCCATTGGCCCGCGGCCGCCAAGCACCAAATTTCGGCAACAGTCCCAAAAAACATCATGTTTCTGGCGCACCCGCGCAGGAAACACGCCTGATATTCTTTACGCGCGCCGTGTAGACTACGTCGAACTGAAGGGAAAAGCGGGGCCGGACCATGCATAAACTGCTTGGCATCTGCGTATTCTGCGGCTCGTCCGAAGGCAATGACCCAGCCTATGCCGAGGCCGCGCGCGCACTTGGCCGCCACATCGCCGAGGCAAACGCGCGTCTCATCTACGGCGGAGCATCAATAGGATTGATGGGCGAGGTCGCCAAAGCGGCATTGGAGACCGGCGGCGAAGTGATTGGCATCATTCCGCAGTTCCTGCGCGCCCGCGAAATTGAACTGACAAGCCTGACGGAACTCGTCATCACACCCAACATGCATGATCGCAAGGAGCGTATGCACGGACTTGCCGATGCATTCGTCATCCTGCCTGGTGGCATCGGCACATTGGAGGAAGTACTCGAGGCCATGACCTGGTCCCAACTGGGCCTGCACCGCAAGCCGATCATCTTTGTCAACACCAAGGGCTTCTGGGATCCACTCTTTGAGACCTTTAACAAGGTCTACACGCACGACTTCGCACGCTACGGATTGAAAGAGCTCTATACGGTCGTCGACCACCCCGAGGAAACAATGGCCGCCATCAGAAACTTCCGCCGTCAGGGGGCGGAGTAGCGCTCCCGCCGGAACGCCTCCCACGACACCAGTGCCAAGGCTGCCCAGATCAAGGCAAAGGTGACACCATGCGCCGACGTGAACGTCTCCCCATAGACAAACACCGCAAGCGACAGGCTGATCGTCGGCGCCAGGTACTGCAGGAACCCGATCATGAACAGCGGAATGCGGCGCGCGCCTGACGCAAACAGAAGCAACGGTATCGCAGTCAGTGGACCGGCAAGAACAAGCAACAGGTCGTTGATGCCGCCGTGATGCCCGAAAGACAGGGTTTCGGTGGAAAACAGATACAGCAGGTAAAGTCCCGAAAGTGGCATAAGCACGATGGTCTCGACCGTCAGCCCCTCTATCGACTCCACATTAACGGTCTTGCGTATGAGACCATAGACACCAAAACTCGCAGCCAGGACCAGCGACACCCACGGCAGGAAGCCAAGCGCCAACGTCTGGTTGGCGACCCCGAGCGCCGCAAGGCCGACAGCGATCTTCTGCGGCATCGTCAGCCGCTCCTTCAGGACCAGCACCCCAAGAAGAAAGCTGACCAACGGATTGATGTAATAGCCGAGGCTCGTCTCTATGATGCGATCCGACATCACAGCCCAGATGAAGATTCCCCAGTTCAGCGCTATCAGGACTGATGACAGCGTGAGCGCGAGCATGGACCTCAGGTCACGCAACGCCGCCAACAACTGCCCAATGCGCCCCCGGAAATGAAGAAGCAGCAGTGTGAAGGCAAGCGTCCAGACAATGCGATGCGCCACGATCTCGGCGGCATCAGCCTCGGTGATCTGCTTCCAGTAAATCGGAATGATGCCCCAGATGATGTAGGCACTGGCGGCATGAATGACGCCGGTCCGCTCGGGACTTGAAACTGCCATGATTTGCTTTGGCTTCGCTATGTCTTGTCGCGATAGATATAGCGCTCGTTCATGAACTCGATCAGTGCGTATTCTGTCACGGCCGGAGGCAGGACGTTCAGGATCTGATTGAGCTCGGCTGACCTACGAGGCAGCTGACCATCCTCCACCCCTGCAGCACGCATCAACCCCGCCAGCATCGAAGGCTCGAATGTGGCTGGATCCATGCGCGCAAGCTCGGCCTTCACGCGTGCCGCCGTCTGGCTGAAGCCCTTTGGCATGGAAGCTTCGACCGATGCGCCAAGGGCCTCAACAAAATCCTGCGCGCGCGCATGCATGTTCTGACCTATCGAAAGATGCACATTCGGCTCCGAACCATGATAACCAAACTGAGGTTGCACGTACCAGCCGCGCGCCTTCATCTCGTCAATGATGTGAAAGCAGGAAAAAGCATCCGCCGTGAAGGCTACCTGATTGATGTCCGGCTCGCCCACAAGCCGAATGCCCGGAATGGTTCTGATGCCAGCCACGATGATGTCCGTTGCATGCTTGATACGACGGGCAAACTCCATGTAGCCTTCATCACCCAAAGCATGCAGGACAGCCCATGCCGCGGCCATCGGTCCACCCGTCTTCGAGGACTGGATGGTGGGATTGATGATGGTGTACCCGGTCCAGTCTGCGGTCGCGAAAATCTGATGCCGACGCAGCGCCTTGTTGCGGTGCAGGATGACAGATGCACCCTTCGGGCAATAGGCGTATTTGTGGTAGTCCATGGACATGGACGTTACGCCTGGCACCGTAAAGTCGAACGCTCCAAGCTTTGCGCCCAATCGCTTGTAGAACGGCAGCAGGAAGCCGCCGATGCAGCCATCAACATGAAACAGCAATCCGTGTCGCTGCGCGATCGCTCCGATCTCTTCGATGGGATCAAGCACACCATGCGCATACGAGACCGCGGAGGCGACGATCTGGATCGTGTTCGGGGTAATCGCCTGTTCGATCAAGCCGGGATCCGCCCTGAATGATGTTCCATCCACGGGCACCAATACCTTTTTTACATTCAGGTAATGACATGCCTTGTGGAACGCCGCATGCGCAGTGACTGGCAGGATGACCTCTGGCTCTCGCACCTCGGGTCTCGTCGCCCGTGCATGGTCACGCGCAGTCTTTACTGCCAGCATGCAGCTTTCAGTGCCACCGCTTGTGAAACTGCCTACAACACCAGGCACGTTCCCGAGATGCGACGCCGCCATGGCCACAAGCTCGTTCTCGATCAGCATCATGGAGGGATAGACCGTCGGATCCAGCCCGTTCTCGGTCAGGAACCGCATATAGGCCCACTTGGCGATCTCCTCGATTTCTGGCCCAGGATCGTAGATGTAGGCCAGTGTCTTGCCCTCGCGCCACGGAAGATCGCGACCCGAGAACGCATCAAGGCGCTGCTTGATCTCGTCAAAGGCTGTCCCCCTGGACGGCATCTTCATCATCTGGCTCCCCCGGAAGAAACTTGAACACGGTCACGAAGCAGTTTGTAGGTGATGGAGTCGATCAGTGCTTCGAAAGATGCGTCGACGATATTGGCGGAAACCCCGACGGTCGACCATCGATGACCGCGCCCATCGGCACTCTCGATCATGACCCGGGTCACCGCCTCGGTTCCACCCGTGAGAATTCGGACCTTGTAGTCCACCAGCCTGAGATCCTCGAGCCATCGCGAGAATCGACCAAGATCCTTGCGAAGGGCGTTATCCAGCGCATTCACGGGACCATTACCCTCGCCCACATTCATGATGCGCTCACCGTCGACAATCACCTTCACGACAGCCTCCGAAACGGAGATTTCTTCTCCCTGCGCGTTATGTCGACGTTCAACTGACACGCGAAAGCCTTCCACCTTGAAGAATGGCTCGACCTGCCCCAGTGCACGGCGCGCAAGGAGTTCCAGCGAAGCATCCGCGCCATCATAGGCATAGCCCAGAAACTCCTTCTCCTTCACCTGATCCAGCAAGCCAAGCACCCGCGGATCATCGGCATTGATCGCAACCCCCAGCTCATCAAGGCGATTGATCAGGTTTCCGCGACCGGCCTGATCCGATACCGGAATGCGTCGCTCGTTGCCCACCGTCTCTGGCGACACGTGCTCGTAAGTTCGAGGGTCCTTGAGAACGGCCGATGCATGCAGTCCGCCCTTGTGCGAAAATGCCGAAGAACCAACATAGGGCGCATGCCGGTTGGGAGCCCGGTTCAGGATCTCCTCGAGCGTCCGGGAGAGCTGCGTGATGTGCTTGAGACGAGAGGGCTCAATCCCTGTTTCGAAGGAATCCGCATAATCCGGCTTCAGAAGCAGAGTCGGGATCAGCGACACCAGATTGGCATTGCCGCATCTCTCCCCCAACCCGTTCAAGGTACCCTGCACCTGCCTGACACCGGCACGAATGGCTGCCAACGAGTTTGCGACGGCATTCTCGGTTTCGTTATGCGCATGGATTCCAAGGCGTTCGCCCGGCACGTGCTTCACAGTCTCGCCGACGATGCGCTCGATTTCGTGCGGCAATGTTCCACCATTTGTATCGCACAGCACAACCCAGCGCGCCCCACCGTCCAGTGCGGCCTTCAGGCAGGAAATGGCATAGCCCGGATTGGCCTTGTATCCGTCGAAGAAGTGCTCGGCATCGAACATGGCCTCGCGCGACCTGCGAACCGCCTCCTGCATGCTCTCCCTGATCGCCGAGAGATTGTCCTCGCGCGAAACCTCCAGCACCTTGTCGACATGGAAATCCCAGGCCTTGCCGACAAGGCAACAAGCCTGCGCCCGCGCATCCAGCACTGCAGCAAGACCAGGATCATTTCCAGCACTGCGTCCGGCCCGCTTTGTCATCCCGAAGGCGACCCGCCGCGCTGACTTGAGCGGAATGTCCTCAGCAAAAAAGGCCGTATCTGTGGGATTGGCCCCAGGCCAGCCGCCTTCGATATAGTCCACCCCGAACGCGTCGAGCGCCAGCGCGATCTGCCGCTTGTCTTCGACGCTGAAGTCAACGCCTTGCGTCTGCGCTCCATCACGAAGCGTCGTATCGAAAAGATGTATGCGCGCACGTGTCATGGCAACAACCTCCAGGTCGTGCCCTGCGGACCATCTTCGATCTCCACACCCAGCTCCTTCAACTGAACCTTGAGCCGGTCCGCTTCCGCAAAATCCTTCGCCTTGCGCGCAGCATTGCGTGCTGTAATCAAAGCCTCGACACCTGTCACATCCACACCGACAGCAAAGTCCTGAAAGCGCTCGCCACCGTAGAGGCCCAGGAAGGACAACGCTCGTCGCAGGACCGCTCGACCATCGACGCTCTTGCGAGCAAGCCCGGCAAGCTCATGAAGCACAGCCATCGCTGCCGGTGTGTTGAGATCATCCGACAGGGCCGAAACGAGTTCATCTGGCAGATCGATGGCCTCGGGGACATCATGGACAAGCTTCGCCCACGCCATCAACTGCCCGCGCGCCGTCACCAACCGATCAACAGTCCAGTCAATGGGCTGGCGATAATGCGTTTGCAGCATCGCCAGGCGAAGAACCCGGCCATGCCATGACATGCCACCAAATGTTTTTTCCGCCAGCAACTCGCGGATCGTGAAGAAATTGCCGAGCGACTTCGACATCTTCTCTCCCTCGACCTGCAGGAAACCATTGTGCATCCAGTAATTGGCAAGAGGCTTGCCGTGATGGACGCCGCGGCTCTGTGCAATCTCGTTCTCATGATGGGGGAACATGAGATCGATCCCTCCGGCATGGATGTCGAAGGTTTCACCCAAATGCTTCTCCCCCATCGCCGAACACTCGATATGCCACCCGGGGCGACCACGCCCCCACGGACTGTCCCAGCCCGGCTGCGTGGCATCGGATGGCTTCCACAAGACGAAATCCATCTCGCTCTTCTTGTAAGGCGCAACCTCAACGCGCGCGCCGGCAATCATGTCATCAAGATCCCGGCGTGAAAGCTGGCCGTAATCAGGATCCGAAGGCACATCGAACAGCACATGCCCATCCGCTGCATAGGCATGCCCCGCTGCGATGAGACGCCCGATCATGTCGATGATCACGTCCATGGTCTCGGTCACGCGCGGCTCGACCGTCGGGCTGAGACTGCCCAAAGCCAGGGCATCTTCCTGGTAGATCCTGGCGGTACTTTCGGTCAGCTCGCGAATGGAGATGCCACGGTCAGCCGCGCGCGCCATGATCTTGTCTTCCACATCCGTGATGTTGCGAACGTAGGTGACATGGGCCTCGCCATAGAGATGACGCAGCAGCCGGAACAGCACATCGAAAACGATGACAGGGCGCGCGTTACCGATATGCGCATGATCGTAAACCGTGGGTCCACAAACATACATCCGGACATTCTTCGGATCGATCGGCGTGAATGTCTGCTTGTCACGCGTCAACGTGTTGTAGATCTTGAGAGCCATCAACAAATCCTTACACCATCCGAACTCTGCAGACCGGTGCCAGGATTCATGTCTCGAACGAGAGGGGAATCGGGGACGCAGCCGCCGCTGTGAGCTTAGCCACAAATACAGATAGACGGGCGCACAATCACCGCAGAAGGTGGTGCGAGAGATATACCTGCGACAGAAGCCGAAATGGCCACGATCTATTCCCTCTAAGCCGCGTGTCCTGCCAGACGCTTGCGCGCCCGCTCCGAACCAATAAGCGGTAGCAGCTTTTTCATTTCCGGTCCATGGGCCATGCCTGTAAGAGCAAGGCGCAGCGGCATGAACAATGCCTTGCCCTTGGCCCCCGTTTGGGCTGTGACCGCACCAGTCCACGTGCTCCAGGTGGTCTCGTCAAATGCGCCTTCAGGCAAAAGATCTGCAGCCTCTCGCAGGAACGCAGCATTCTCGACCACCGGTGACAGGGGGGCCGCCACAACCTGCCACCACGCGACAGCATCACCAATAAGCTGCACATTGTCGCGCACAGCCTCCCAGAAAGCCGCCCCTCCACCAACCCCAAGCGCCTTCAGCCGGTCGGACACAACCTCAAACGGCGTCGCATGCAGGATCTTGTGATTGAGGGTCCTCAATTCCGTCGGGTCGAAATGGGCCGGCGCGCGCGAGAAGCGGGAGAGATCGAAATCAGTGACAAGCTTGTCTAGCGCCAATCGTGCAACGACCGGATCCGATGTACCAAGCTTGGCAAGCAGACTATTGATGGCCTGAGGCTCATAACCTTCTTCGCGAAATGCCTCTATCGACAGCGACCCGATCCGCTTGGACAGGGCCTCGCCCCCCGCACCGACGAGCATCGAGAAATGCGCAAAGACGGGCACCGACGCACCCAGCGCCTCGAAGATCTCGATCTGCACCCCGGTATTGGTGACATGGTCCTCGCCGCGAATGATGTGAGTGATCGAGAATTCGATGTCATCAACCACGCTGGGCAGCGTATAGAGATAACGCCCATCCTCGCGGATCAGGACGGGGTCGGACACAGACGCTGTCTCGATGTGCACCTCGCCACGTATGACATCACGGAAGGTAACAGTCTGCCCGGAAAGCTTGAAACGCCAATGGGGCTTGCGCCCTTCGGCCTCAAGCCTTGCGCGCTGCTCATCCGTTAGCTTCAACGCGGCACGATCATAGACCGGAGGCTTGTGCTGCGCGAGTTGTCGCTTGCGCCGGCGATCAAGCTCTTCGGCCGTCTCATAGCATGGATAAAGCCGACCAGAGGCTCTGAGCCGATCCGCGGCTGCGTCATGCGACTTGACGCGATCTGACTGTCGGGCGAACAGATCATGATTCAGTCCAAGCCACGCAAGGTCACGCAGGATTCCATCGGCGAAAGCCTGGGTCGACCGCTCAGCATCGGTGTCATCCAGGCGCAGCAGGAACCGGCCACCGGTCTTGCGCGCAAACAGCCAATTGGTAAGTGCTGCACGGATGTTGCCGACATGAAGCTTGCCCGTCGGGCTGGGCGCGAAGCGGACGACATTGGTCATGCGGAACCACATACGCCAACACGCGACCAGGTTTCAACGCAAGTGAACACCAAGGACATGATCAGGTCGCATCCCGGAAGGCATTGGTGATCGGGTAGCGGCGGTCCCGGCCAAAATTCCGTCGCGTCAGTTTGACACCCGGCGGCGCCTGGCGCCGCTTGTACTCGGCAATTGAGAGCAGGTGCTCGACCCGCCGGATCGTCGCAAGGTCATGCCCGCGCGCGAGGATGTCCTCAACCGGCATCTCACCCTCGACCAGACACTCGAGGATATCGTCCAGAACAGGATAGGGTGGCAGCGAGTCCTCATCCTTCTGGTTTGCACGCAGCTCGGCCGAAGGGGGCTTTTCAATCACACGCACGGGCATCACAGGACCTTCCGGCCCAAGCGCCCCGTCCGGCCTATTGGCATTGCGCCAGCGCGAAAGAGCAAAGACCTGCATCTTGTAGAGGTCCTTCAGCACATTGTAGCCGCCACACATGTCACCGTAGAGCGTCGCATAGCCGACCGACATTTCGGACTTGTTTCCAGTGGTCAGCACCATGGGGCCAAATTTGTTGGAAATCGCCATCAGGATGACGCCCCGGATACGCGATTGAATATTTTCTTCCGTCGTATCGGCAGTTCGTCCCGCGAAGACCGGCGACAGGATGGAACCGAAGGCCGCGACAGCATCCTCGATCGCAACAGTATCGAGTTGTGTACCAAGCATCCGGGCAACGGCAGTCGCATCATCCAGGCTGTCTCTGGACGTATAAACTGATGGCATCATGACGCAGCGCACATACTCGGGCCCCAGCACGTCAACGGCAACGGCCGCTGTCAGCGCAGAATCGATTCCGCCTGAAAGCCCAATCACGACACCGGGGAACCTGTTCTTGCGGACGTAATCCCCAAGGCCCAGCATCATGGCGCGATAGACCGCCTCAAGCCCGGCTGGAACCACAGCCTTGAGTTCAGGCGCACAAACCCAGCTGCCGGACCGTTCTGTCCACTGCGTGACTGAAACAGCCTCTTCCCATGCCGGCAACTGCAGCGCCAGCGAGCGATCGCCGTTCAGCACGAACGATGCGCCATCGAACACGAGCTCATCCTGCCCACCCAGCTGATTCAGGTAGGCCAGCGGCAATCCACTCTCGACCACGCGGGCAACTGCAATATTCAGCCGCGTCTCCTCCTTGGAGATTTCAAACGGTGAACCGTTTGGCACAAGCAGGATTTCAGCGCCGGTTTCAGACAGGCACTCGACGATGTCAGGCGTCCATATATCCTCGCAGATCGGAAGACCCACCCGCACCCCGCGCACATCAACCGGACCCGGCATGGGCCCGGGGCTGAAGACGCGCTTCTCGTCGAAGACACCATAATTCGGAAGGTCGACCTTGAAGCGCACGGCCTGGACCGCACCGCGATCCAGGTAAGCCATCGCATTGTAAAGTCTCCCCGCTTCCACCCACGGGGTACCAACCAGAAGCCCAGGACCGGCAACAGTCTCGCGCGCCAACGCCTCGATCGCCGCCCGTGCATCGGCTTGAAGTGCTGGCTTCAGCACAAGATCTTCGGGCGGATAGCCGATGATGAACAATTCGCTGAAGAGGACAACATCCGCGCCCTTCTGCGCAGCAGCAGCTCGGGCAGCACGGACCTTGTCCGCATTGCCTGCAATGTCGCCAAGCACCGGGTTGAGCTGGGCGAACGCGATCCGGATCGATCTGGTCATGACGTCAGTCTAGGGCAAGCGACCCATCGCCTGCAAACACATGCACCAACTCACACAACGGCCTTCACCTCGGCCACGATCCGGTCTACCTGGACGTCGGACAGATAGGGATGCATCGGCAGGCTGAGCACCGTATCAGCAAGCTTCTCGCAAACTGGCAAACCACCCTTTGGCGCATGGGCCGCAAAGGCCTTATGCTGATGCAGGGACTTGAAATAATAGATCGAGGATGGAATGCCTTTCTCTTGCAGGCGTTTCATGATCTCCGCGCGGTTTTCGACCATGATCGTGAAAAGGCCCCAGGCATTCTGGTAACCCTCGGGCACGTGCTGCATCTTGACGCTTTTGCCGAGCCCCCGACGATACCGCTGCGCAATGCGCTCTCGCGCTTTCATCTCATCTGAAAAAATCGTCAGCTTCGACAAGAGCACAGCGCACTGCACGGAATCCAGGCGACCATTGACGCCGACACGAATGGACTCCTTTTTGACGGCATCCGTGCCGTGCCAGCGGATTGACGACCAGCGCTCGAACCGCGCCGGATCGTCCGTCAGCATGGCCCCGCCATCGCCATAGCAGCCCAACGTCTTGGATGGATAGAAGCTCGTCGCCGTCATGTCGGTCAGGGCACCGATGCGCACGCCGTCTTGTGCGCCGCCAAAGCTCTGCGCCGCATCAGCCATGACCAGCATCCCGTGCTTGCGGGCGATGTTGTGAATGGCCGGATAGTCGGCCGGCAATCCGTAGAGATCGACCGCAATCACCATGCGTGGCCTGAGCCTGCCTTCGCGCAAAACGGCTTCGACCTGCGCCTCCAGGTGTACAGGATCCATATTGCAAGTGCTTGGATCGACATCCACGAAAACGGGAACCGCTCCTGCAACCAGGACCGCGTTCGCCGTTGCATTGTAGGTGAAGCCCGGGATGAAGATGGCATCGTTCGCTTTGACCTCTTCACCCATCAGCGCAATCACCAGCGCATCCGTGCCACTGGCAACCGCCAGCGCATGCTTGGCACCGGCCCATGCGGCAAGCTGCGCCTCGAGCTCGCCCACCTCCGGACCACCGATGAAAGCGCCGTGGTCGAGGATCTTCTGCCAGCGCTTTTCGATATCGGCGCGCAGCATCGCCTTTGGGGTCTCGAGATCAAAGAAACGAATAGGCCCTGCATCCGCGGCAGCGGTGCGGACATCGGGCGACTTTTGGTCAGGCATTGACAAGTCTCTTCTGGCTTTGAGGCGTCTTGGCCGCATCGAGGATCCGAAGGGCGGTCTCCAGCGCACGGCGCGCCTCGCGCGGGGGAATGGCAGCAGGCAGATTCTGCCGCACCGAGCGAACGAATTGCGCCACCCCATGACCCAGCGGATCGACGGAAGGACATGGCACCCCGTCCACCGCCTCGCCTTTGCTGTCGAGCGACTTCAGCTTGCGAGGCGTGGTGTTGCTCATCTCTCGTGTCAGGAAGTCGATATAGATCTCACCGTCCGGATAGGTCACGCGCATGAAGCGCTTGCGCGCCTCGGCCATGCGGCTGGCAAACAGGCTGATCTCCATGCCATCGGCAAGCGTGAGATCGGCAGCCACCTCGTCAGAGCGCGAGGGCTGCGAACGCTCGCTTGCCTTGATGGTGGCGATATCGACCGGATTGAGCAGGTGGCAAAGGTCAATGTCATGGATCATCAGGTCGAGCACGACACTGACATCCGTGTTCCGCGGATTGAAGGGTGCAGCACGATGTGTCTCGATGCGCAGAGGCGTCACATTGCCATCGAACAGACCAAGATAACGCATGACAAAGCGCTCCTGGTGGCCCGTGTGAAGCACGGCACCGCGCGCCTCGGCGACCCGAACAAGTGCATCGGCCTCGCGCATATTGGCGGCAAGCGGTTTCTCGATGAACACATGCTTGCCTTGGTTCAGGCAGCCGACACCAATCTCGCCATGAAACTTCGCGGGCGCAGCAATTGTCACAATGTCGACATGCGGCAGCATGGCACGCCAACCGGCAAAGGCAGTGACGCCGAAATCATTCGCCAGCGTCTGCGCCCTGACCTCAGACACGTCCGCAATTCCGACCAGCTTTACGCCCGGCAGCCCGGCATATTTGCTTGCATGCAGGCGGCCAAAAGCGCCCGCCCCGATCACGCCTGCCCGAATTGGTCCTTGTCCGGCCTCTTGCCGGTTGTCCGAACTCATGCCCCACACCCGCTATTACAGCACGCTCCGCAACCCCAGTTTGCGGTGCATCATGACTTGCTCGATCCTCCTACACCACTCAGGCGAGTGACGCATCCCTTCAAGAAATATTGCAGCCTTGTCACGCAAAAACCCGCGCTTGCCCAATGCGACCTTTTCGCGGAAAAGACATGGTTGACGCCATTCCGCATCCATCACCCGGAGACAGACATGTCAAACTTGACAGGATTTGAAGTTCGCCTCAAAAGCCGCCCCGTCGGCATGCCGACCCCCGACAACTTCGAATATGCCCAGGCCCCGGTCGCGGACCCCAAGGAGGGCGAGGTTCTCGTCCGCAACATCTGGATGTCGGTCGACCCCTACATGCGCGGCCGCATGATTGACCGTGAAAGCTACGTGCCGCCCTTCCAGATCGGTCAGGCCCTGCAGGGCGGGGCCATCGGCCAGGTGATCGCCGCCGGCAAGGGCGCGACACTCCAGGTCGGCGATTACGTCAGCCACATGCTGGGTTGGCGCGAATACGCAGCCGTAGGCCCGATGGCCATGCCCCAGAAGATCGACCCCAAGCTCGCCCCCATCCAGAGCTTCCTCGGCGCGCTCGGCATGCCAGGCATGACCGCCTATGCCGGCCTCTTCCGCGTCGCCGCCTTCAAGCCCACCGACACGGTCTTTGTGTCGGCAGCCTCAGGCGCCGTGGGCTCGGTGGTCTGCCAGCTCGCCAAGGCGCATGGCGCCTACGTGGTAGGCTCGGCCGGCTCCGACGAGAAATGCCAATGGCTGCTGAAAGAGGCCAAGATCGATCGCGCGATCAACTACCGGAAGGAAGCTGATCTCGACAAGGCCGTGGGCGCGGCCTTCCCGAAGGGCATCGATGTCTATTTCGAGAATGTCGGCGGCAAGCACCTCGAGGCCGCGCTCAATCATATGCGCGTTTTCGGACGCATCGCGATGTGCGGCATGATCGAGCAATACAACAACACGGCCCCCACGCCCGGCCCGTGGAACATCATCATGACGATCCCCAAGAGCCTGAGGATCGAAGGCTTCGTCGTATCGAACCACTACGACCTGCTGCCGAAATTCTACCAGGAGATGGGCAAGCTCATCGCCGAGGGGAAGATGAAGTGGCAGGAGAGCGTGACCGACGGATTGCAGAACGCACCGAATGCCTTCCTCGGTCTCTTCAAGGGCGAAAATTTCGGCAAGGCTCTGGTCAGGATTGGACCCGATAAGGCAGTCTGAAGCCCGCGCGCACACGACAGGGGAAGTCATCCATGACAGCAGGCAGGCGCTGGGTTCTCGCACGACGACCCGACGGTGTTCCGTCTACGGATGACTTTCGCCTGGAGGACATGACCCTGCCGGCACTTCAGGACGGACAGGCCCTGATCCGGGTCGATCACATCTCGGTCGATCCGGGCATGCGCTCGCGCTTGTCAGGGGACTCCTACGCCCCCGCCCTCGACCTCGGCGCCACGATCGAAAGCGCAGGCGTGGGCGAAGTCATCGCATCGCGATCCGCCAGGCTCAAGGAAGGCACCCGCGTCTGGGGCGGGTTCGGCTGGCAAACCCACCTGCTGACCGACGGCCGCGGCGTGCAGGCGCTCGACCCGAACCTCTATACGGGCCCCATCACGCCGACAGCCGCCATCGGCCTGTTTGGCATACCGGGCCTCACAGCCTTCTTTGGCCTTCTCGAAATCGGCAAGCTTCGGCAGGGCAACACGGTCCTCGTCTCGTCCGCCGCAGGCACGGTCGGCGCGACAGCAGGCCAGATCGCAAAGATCCACGGCTGCCACGTGATCGGCATCGCCGGGTCGGACGCCAAATGCGCCTATCTGAGGGAAATCGGTTTCGACGGAACAATCAACCACCGCTCCTGCGGCGATCTCGCATCAGCGTTCCGCGCCGCCGCTCCGAAGGGCTATGACATCTACTTCGACAATGTCGGCGGAGAGATGCTCGACGCCGCCATCCTCAACATGCGCCGCCACGGTCGCCTCGTGATCTCCGGCCAGATCGCTGAGTACAACACCACGCAACCGCGAGGCATCCGCCACACCCTGCCCTTCATCACCCAGCGCCTGCGAATGGAAGGCCTGGTCGTCTACGATCACCACGTCCAGTTCGACGAGGCCCGCCGCCAAATGGCCGCCTGGGTGCGCGATGGAAAGCTGACCTGGCGCGAGGAAATCATCGAGGGTCTGGAGAAAGCACCCGAGGCCTTCATCGGTCTGTTCAGGGGCGACGGCCTTGGACGCAGGCTTGTCCACGTCACTTGACGGGCACACCGCGCGCGCCGGACCAGCCCCGAACAAGGGTTGAAACCTCGTCCCGGATCGCGGGCATCATGGCAACGCCCTCCGGCCCCAGCGAGTACGACAGCGCCGCCCCGCCTTCAAGCCTCTCGACGAGCGTGCAGGTCATGCCGATGTCCGATCCCACATCCGCCCGATAACACCGCCCGGCATAGGCATGGGCTGCATCTGCCAGTGTCAGGGGCTCA
The DNA here is from genome assembly GCA_964483585.1 of uncultured Flavobacteriaceae bacterium. Taxonomy (GTDB): domain Bacteria; phylum Pseudomonadota; class Alphaproteobacteria; order Micropepsales; family Micropepsaceae; genus SZUA-430. Next base: position 40,770 of record CAZABH010000014.1, on the reverse strand, counting down.
CGCGTCATGAGATAGACCCAAGGCGTCCCCGGTTCATCCATGCGATGGAGTTGCCACGCCGCCGAATACCGCGCAGAGACGCGCCCGACCAGCAGCGACAGCGCCTGCAGGTGACTGTCTGGCGGGTCGTATCGTGTCCAGAAGACAACATCGACGCCATGGGCAGCCAGTTGCGTCGGCGGCGCCGCAAGCCGCGAGACATCCAGCATCAGCGCACGTGGCGCATCGCATCCGGCAACACCTGCAAGACCCGCAACAAAACCCTCATGCCGTGCATCCCAGCATCCCGCCAGCCGCATGACATCGGAACGCCACCCCTCTCCGTTGGACACGATCACGGATGGCAGGTGGTAGACGGTGGATGCGGCGCGCACCGCCACATCCGGAAAGCGCTGCGCTGAAACATCAAGCAGGGCCTTGAGCCCCAGCAGGGCCGCCCCAAATCCTATCCACGCGTAAAATCCCCAGCGCACCTGCTCACCCCGCCGATGGCAGGCTCCATGCTAAAGCCTCTGGCGCCGGAAAGCGACGGGATTACTGCGCCGCAGCCGGCTGCCGGGCCTTTACACGCTCGGCGCGTATTCCTTCGGCAACAAGGAAGGCCAGCTCGATCGACTGGTTGGCGTTCAGGCGCGGATCGCAATGCGTGTGATAACGGCTGGAAAGGTCAGCATCCGTGATTGCCGCCGCACCGCCGGTGCACTCGGTCACGTTCTGCCCCGTCAACTCCAGATGCACGGCACCCGCATGCGTGCCCTCGGCACGGTGGATCGCAAAGAAGGTCTGCACCTCCTTGAGCACCCGGTCGAACGGACGCGTCTTGTAGCCCGACGACGACTTCACCGTGTTGCCATGCATCGGGTCGCACGACCAGACCACCTTGCGCCCCTCGCGCTGCACGGCGCGGATCATGCGCGGCAGGTGATCCTCGATCTTGTCCGACCCATAGCGCGTGATCAGCGTCAGCCGCCCCGGCTCGTTCGCTGGATTGAGGATATCGCAGATCCGGATGAGCTCGTCATTGCTGAGGCTCGGCCCGCACTTGACCGCCAGCGGATTACGGATGCCGCGCGCAAACTCGAGATGCGCGCCGTCCAACTGCCGCGTGCGGTCGCCGATCCAGAGCATATGGGCCGACGTGTCGTACCAGTCACCAGTGGTGGAATCGATCCGCGTCATGGCCTGCTCGTATCCCAGCAGCAGTGCCTCGTGACTTGTATAGAACTCCGTCGTGCGCAGTTGCGGTGCCGAATCCGGCGTGATGCCGCAAGCCTCCATGAACTCGAGCGTCTCGGAGATCCTGTCGGCAAGCATCTTGTAGCGTTCACCCGCCGGCGAGCCAGCAATGAAGCCCAGGTTCCACTTGTGCACATTGTGCAAGTCGGCATAACCGCCCTGTGCGAACGCCCGCAGCAGGTTCAAAGTCGAAGCCGCCTGCGCGTAGGCCTGAACCATGCGATCAGGGTCAGGCGCACGCGCAACCTTCTCGAAGGGTGAGGCGTTGATGATGTCCCCGCGATACGACGGAAGCTCGACACCGTCGACGGACTCCATGTCGCTTGAGCGTGGTTTCGCGAATTGGCCGGCGATACGCCCGACCTTGACCACCGGCATGGCTCCAGCAAAGGTCAGCACCACCGACATCTGCAGCAGAACGCGGAACGTATCGCGGATATTGTCCGGATGGAATTCTGCAAAGGATTCTGCACAATCGCCGCCCTGCAGCAGGAAGGCTCTCCCTTCCGCCACGTCGGCCAGCGCACGTTTCAAGTTTCGTGCTTCGCCCGCAAACACAAGAGGCGGATAGCCTTTCAGACGAGCCTCGACACGCGACAAGGCCTCCGCATCCTCATAGGAGGGAACCTGCGCGATCGGCTTGTTGCGCCAGCTGGTTGGTGTCCACGTCATCATCGTCGTCCTCGCCATACCTAGATAGAGCGCCGACGAGCGATTTGCCAGTTTCACGCCCAACAGCGGTTAATCACCGCTTTTAGGCAGGACCTCAATGCCGCGCGATCTCAAGAACCCGCACCCCGGATGCTGACCCGATCAGGGCCACGCTCGCCATCCCGATGAAAAGACCATGTTCGACGACGCCCGGAATGGCCTCCAGCATCCGGGCCAGGCGCTCAGGGTCCGGAATACTGTCCGCGGCACAATCCGCGATAAGGTTGCCACTGTCAGTCCGGAAGGGATGCCCCTCTCCGCCACGCAGACGCATGAGGTTCTGCGCACAGCCGCATTTCGCTGCCGCCTCGGCAATCCTCTCCATGGTCACTTGCCAGGCAAATGGCACGATCTCGACGGGCAACGGAAAGCGCCCAAGCCCCTCAACCACCTTCGCATCATCGGCAATCACCACCATGCGGTCAGAAGCGGCCGCAACAATCTTCTCCCGAAGCAGGGCTCCACCGCCCCCTTTGATGAGGTTCAATCCCGGACCGACTTCGTCAGCACCGTCCACCGTCAGGTCGAGGTGACGCACCGTGCCGAGGTCTGACACCGCGATCCCGAGTTCCCGCGCCAACGCCGCAGTCCGCTCGGACGTCGCCACCACCGTCAGCTTCAGTCCACCAGCCACCTGGGGTGCCAATTGCCGCACGAAATGCTCGGCTGTTGATCCCGTTCCAAGCCCGAGCTTCATGCCCGGCTTGACATACGCGAGCGCCGCTTCCGCAGCCGCTCTCTTCTGGTCATCGACCGTGTGGAGCTGTGTCATGAAACCACTATAGTAAACTCCACGCAAATGTTCCATCGCCCGACGCACGAAGTTTGGGGAGACCGCAAAGGGTGCGATGAAAACGCAGTTTGGATGGAACGCCCCATCTGATATTCGTCAAGCAGCTTCACAGTCGGAACAATCGGCGTGAGGCAGCAGGCGTGGTTAATAACCTGCGCGTGGGGTGCCGTCTCTTGAATGTACTTTCAGCCTTCCTGAAGGATTCGCGGTTAGTCTCGACCTCCCAGGCGCCGAAAGGGCAAGCTGGATCTGCGTCAATTTTTTGCCGACATCCTGCAGGAAGATGTCAACATGCAAGGTACTGAACACAAGCAGGCAACACGTCCCTTCCCGGCTTACAGCCGCGGCGAGCAGTGGGCTGATGGGGCCGCGCATGTGATCGGACTGATCTTCGGCATCGTCGCAACACTGGCCCTGATCGACACGGCCTCGCGCAACGATCATTTCCTGCTTATCCTGGGCGCCAGCCTCTATGCGCTTGGCCTCATGGCCATGTTCTCGTTCTCGGCCGCATACAATCTATGTCCGCCATCCACGACCAAGGAATTCCTGCGTCGCCTCGACCATGCCGCCATCTTCCTGATGATCGGTGGCACCTACACGCCCCTGCTTCTGAACCGCATTGGAGGAGACTGGGGACTAGGCATGCTCGCCTTTGTCTGGACAGTAGCAATCGTCGGCGCCACGATGAAGATCTTGTTCCCGCGCCGCTGGGAGATGCTTTCGATCGCCCTCTACATTGGCCTCGGCTGGTCGATCATCATCGCCATCGATCCGATGCTGCAGGCGCTGGCCACCAATAACCTGATCCTGATTGGTGCAGGGGCGTTGCTCTATTCCTTCGGCGTGCTGTTCCACCTGTGGGACCGGCTGCCATACCAAAATGCAATCTGGCACTGGATGGTTCTGGGTGCAGCCGCCTGCCATTACACCGCTATCCTCAACGAAGTGGCCATCGCGGCGGCCTAAGGCCGGCCCGATTTGCCGCCCACGGCCTCGCGCCGTATGCTGACCCGCATGACAATCGCGCCTCAGACCCCGCCACCGCGCCGACGCGACTTGCTCACAACAAGCGCTCTCACCCTGACCGCGACCGGCCTGCTGGCCGCGCTCTGGCCTGTGATCTCTGCAATGCAACCCGATCAGGAGACCCGGGCACGCCGGCAGATCTTCAACACCGCACGCCTGTCGGAAACGGGGCAGGCGCTCATTAACCTTGATGGCACGCCTGTTTTGATCTTCCGCCGTACGCCGCAGGAACTCGAATCCCTCGCGAAAGCGACGGCACCAGGGACCTCCGAGCCCCCCTATCGATCTCAGCGCCCCTCGATCATGGTCGTCAACGCGCGCTGCCCGCAGGACGCATGCCTTGTTGTCCGAAACGAAACCTACACCGGCGCCCTTCTGCGCTGCCCATGCTGCGCATCGACCTTCGACCTGGCGGGCCGCAGGACCGCCGGCCGCACGACCCGCGACCTTGAAGTCCCGCGCTATCGGTTCATCAGCGACGTAGAAATTGAACTGGGGACGCTATAGCCTCGCTCAGCCGGATCAAGAAGCGCCCTTTCAATCACTCTGCCGGGTTCAAGCGCACCGCCACATGCCGCTGACCGCCCAGCGGCGTCTCGACATAGACGATGACGCCCTTGTTATTCTGGGCCTCCGCTGCAGCCAGGGCATTGGTCACGTCTTCAAGAGACATCACCGGCACCGCTCCAACAGCCGTGATCCGGTCCCCGCGCTGCAGGCCACTGCGCAAGGGATTGGCCGCATCCATGATGCCCTCGACAAAGACACCATCGCGTGACCGGCTTGGCACGCCCGCGACCGGCACATCCTGGAGTTTCACCCCGATGGAGGCGAACGACACGGGTGCAGGCGTTGGTTCTGCCTGAGGCACCCGCGCAGCACTGCGCAGCGCATCACGGCTCACGACGGTGATGCTGAGCTCCATCTCGCTTTTGTCGCGCCAGATGGTGAAGAGCGCCGTCTGTCCAGGCTGCAGGAGCGAGATCTTGCGCAAGGCGTCAAGTTCGCTCGTGACCTGCTGGCCGTCGACCTTGAGCACGACATCATTGGCACGCAATCCCGCCTCTTGCGCTGGGCTACGCGGCACGACCCGGGTGACGAGCGCACCGCGACGGTTCGGCAGGCCAAGGGCCATCGCATCTTCATCGCTGAGCGGAGCAAGGACGACACCCAGCAGACCACGATTGAAGCGCCCACTCCTCAGTCCCTGAACCACGACGGATGCCGTCGATGCGGGTATCGCAAAAGCCACGCCGTCATAGCGTTCGCCAACACCCGTTCTCTGATCTGAAGCCTTGTAGCTTGAGAGCACATTCACGCCAACAACTTCACCCGACAGGTTGAAGGTCGGGCCACCCGAATTTCCACTATTGAGAGCCGCATCGATCTGAAGATAGGACGTGAACTGCGAACCACCCTTCACGCCATCACGCCCCTTGGCTGAAATGATGCCCGCCGTCACAGTCCCCGGCTTCATGTCGGGGCTGCCGATTGCAAGCACCCAGTCGCCGACATCTGAAAGCCTGTCATCTCCAAAACGCACGAACGGCAGCGGGCGTGAGACGCTGACTTTGATCAGGGCAAGATCCGTGGGCTGGTCACGGCCGATCACAACCGCCGGCGCGCGTGTTCCATCATCGAAAAGCACCTCGATCTTGCTGGCGCCGTCGACGACGTGATCATTGGTGACGATGTGACCCTCAGCGTCGATGATGAAGCCCGAACCGTTTCCGACGCCCGACGTCTTGGCGTCAGTCACAAGGACCGTGACGACAGAAGGCGATACACGCTTGACCATGACCGCGAATGAACCCGGCTGATGCGGAGTAAGCACGCCAGCAAGCTGCGGATGCAGAAGACGCAACTGGTCCACAAGCACGTCGCGAAACACCACGACGCCCGCGGCAACGCCAATCATGACAAGCCCAAACAATATTCTGCGCATCCGATCCCCCCTGCGATGGCAGAAAGGTGATGGATCGAACCCGATCCGGCAAGCAAACGAGCCAGCCAGCGCGCATTTTGCAACCCGCAAGGGAAACCCGCGCGTCAGGATGCATCGGGACAGGGTCTTCGCAGAGGTCTGGCGGTGAGGCGCGAGGCCCTTACTCGACCGTCACAGACTTCGCCAGGTTGCGCGGCTGGTCGACATCCGTGCCCTTCACGACCGCCGTATGATAGGCGAGCAGTTGGATCGGGACGGAATAAAGCAGAGGCGTGATGAACGGATCCACCGCCGGCACCTCGATGCGCGCCCACGCCTTATTGCCGGCCTGCTCGATGCCGCGCCGGTCCGAGATGAGGATCACCTTGCCCTTGCGCGCCATGACTTCCTGCATGTTCGAGACCGTCTTCTCGAACAGATTATCATGCGGCGCGATGACGATGACCGGCACGCTCTCGTCAATGAGCGCAATGGGTCCATGCTTCATCTCGCCCGCGGCATAGCCTTCAGCGTGGATGTAGGAAATTTCCTTCAGCTTCAAAGCACCTTCAAGCGCGATGGGATAGGAAAGACCGCGCCCCAGATAAAGAACATCCCGCGCCTTTGCCAACTCCTGCGCCAGCCCAAGATAGATTGGATCCTGCGCCAAAAGCGTCATCATGTGACGAGGCACTTCAAGAAGCACGCGAGTCAGCCGCGCCTCCTCCTCGGCCGACACGGTTCCACGCGCACGACCCGCCGCGATCGACAGGGCCGCCAGTACCGACAGCTGGCACGTGAAGGCCTTGGTCGACGCAACGCCGATCTCGGGGCCGGCATGCGTCGGGAACACCACCTCGGACTCACGCGCGATGGATGATCCGGCCACGTTCACGACCGAGGCGATATGCTGCCCGTTGTCCTTGCAGTAACGCAACGCCGCAAGCGTGTCCGCTGTCTCGCCGGACTGCGACACGAACAGGGCAAGACCGCCACGCGGCAGCGGCGCCTCGCGATAGCGGAACTCGGAGGCCACATCGATCTCGACTGGCATGCGCGCCAGCGTCTCGAACCAGTATTTGGCAACCAGCGTCGCATAGGACGCCGTCCCGCAGGCAATCATCGTCGCTTTTGGCAGCGATGCGAAGTCGAACGGAAGCGCAGGCAGCGTGACGGCCTGGCTCACCGGGTTGATGATCGTATTCAGCGTATGGCCAACGACCTCGGGCTGCTCGAATATCTCCTTCGCCATGAAGTGGCGGTGCGAACCCTTGTCGACAAGGCTCGCCGACACCGTCGTCGTCTGGATCTCGCGATTGACCGGCCTGTCGTTGCCGTCACGGATCGCCACCGACCCCTTGCGGATCACGACCCAGTCACCATCCTCCAGATAGGCAACGCGGTTGGTAAGAGGCGCCAGCGCGAACGCATCCGACCCCAGGAACATCTCGCCATCGCCATAGCCGACGGCAAGCGGTGGCCCCTGTCGCGCGCCGATCATCAACCCGTCCTCGCCGGTGAAGATCATGGCCAGCGCGTAGGCACCCCTGAGCCGCTTGATGGCGGCCGAGGCAGCCTGCTCCGGCGAAAGCCCCTGCGAGAGGAACTCCGTGATCAGGTGGACCGAGACCTCGGTGTCTGTCTCCGTATGGAACACATGGCCCTTGCGCTCGAGCTCTTCACGCAGCTCCGAGAAATTCTCGATGATGCCGTTGTGTACAACAGCAACGCGATCTGACGCATGCGGATGCGCATTCGTTTCGTTGGGAACGCCATGCGTGGCCCAGCGTGTATGCCCGATGCCGGTCGTACCCGTCAGTGGCTGCGTTCGCAGCACCTTGTCGAGCCCCGACAGCTTGCCCGGCGCACGACGCCGCTCGATGCGCCCCTCGACGAGTGTGGCAATGCCGGCCGAGTCATAGCCGCGATATTCAAGGCGCTTGAGCGAATCCAGGATCGTATGGGCCACGTCCTCACGACCAACAATGCCGACAATGCCACACATGAGGACCTACTCCTTCGCCTTGTTCTTTTTCGCCGCACGCTTGCGCGCACGGAATTTCCCGGCATAGCCATCGACCTGCCGCTGGTCGGCCCGCTCGACCGCAAGCGCGTTCGCATCGACGTTGCGCGTGATCACGCTGCCCGCACCCACCATGGCACCGTCACCTACCTTGACCGGTGCCACAAGCGCTGTGTTGGACCCGATGAACACCTCGGAACCGATATCGGTCAGGTGTTTGTCGAAGCCGTCATAATTGCAGGTGATCGTCCCGGCACCGATATTCGAACGCGCCCCCACGCGGGCATCGCCGATATACGCCAGGTGGTTGGCCTTGGCCCCATCCTCGATCACCGCCTTTTTAACCTCGACGAAATTGCCGATATGAACGTCCCGCCCGATCTGTGCACCCGGCCGCAGCCGCGCATAGGGCCCAATCAGCGCGCCTTCGCCAATCGTGCAATCTTCCAGGTGGCAGAACGGCTTGATCTGGACATTGTCGGCGACCTTCACCTTGGGCCCGAACACAACATTTGGACCAACGACCACGTCGCGGCCAAATTGTGTATCCATCGAAAGGAACACGCTGTCAGGATCGGTCAGCGTCACGCCGGCAAACATGGCCTTCTCGCGCAACCGCCGCTGCATGACGGCCTCAGCCTTTGACAACGCCACGCGGTGGTCGACACCCATCACCTCCTCGGCCGCGGCCTCGGCCGCAGCCACCGTCAGGCCTTGACGCCGCGCGATGGCAACGATCTCGGTCAGGTAATATTCTCCTTGCGCATTCGAATTGCCGACCTGGTCCAGCAGCGTGAAAAGATGCTGCCCCTCGACAATCATGACGCCCGAGTTGCAGAAACCGACCTTGCGTTCTTCTTCCGTCGCATCCTTGAATTCAACGATGCGCTCAAGCGACCCATCCGCATTCCGGATCAGCCGCCCATACATTGCTGGATCAGTCGGATTGAAACCCAGAACGCCGATAGCGGCGCCCGACTTGTCCATCGCGTGCTCCACCGCCTCGACATTCCCGGCGGTGATCAACGGCGTATCGGCGAACAGGATCGCAACACGGCCGTCAAAGCCCGCGACATGCGCCCGGGCAGCAAGCACGGCATGCCCGGTTCCCAGCGGCGGATCCTGGATGGCAACACTGGCTGGCGCCACCGCGGCTGCAACCGCGTCCATGCCCTTGGCAAGCACGATCACGACCTTGCTGGCACCCGCCGCCCGCGCCGTACCAAGCACATGATGGACCATGGGCAATCCGGCAACCGGATGCAGCACTTTCGGCAGGGCCGATTTCATGCGGGTACCTTTGCCGGCCGCAAGCACTATGGCCGCAAGGGACTGGTGACGCGGTCGCTGAAGGGAAGACGTCAATGGCATGCCCCGAAAATCAGGAAAAACAAGGGTTTGTCGACCCTCGACATGCCTCTCTTTTATCCCATTTTGAAATAAAAAAATGTTTCGTATTCTTGCCGGAATTGCCCGATTCCGACGACATCTCGGCGACCCCTGACCCTGGCGACCAGTTCTTGACACCTCCCGAAACCATCGTTTTCGACCTCGACGGCACGCTCGTCGACACCGCGCCAGACCTCACAGCCGCCCTCAATGCCGTTCTCATCCGCGAGCGGCTGCCCCCCGTCCCGCTCGAACGTGTGCGCCAGATGGTCGGCCGTGGCGCTCGTGTACTCATCGAGAGGGCGCTGGCATGGCACAGGATCCCGGCTGATCCCCTGCGCGCGACGGAACTTGTCCAGCACTTCCTGGAATATTACGAAGCCAACATTGCCGTCACCAGCAGGCCATTCGATGGCATGGAGGCCTGTGTCCGCAACCTCAAGGCCCGCGGCCACCGCATAGGCATCTGCACCAACAAGCCAGAGCACCTCTCGCGCAAGCTGATTGGCGAACTGGGCCTCGCCGACCTGTTCCCGGTCATCCTTGGCGCAGATTCAAGGCCATGGCGCAAACCCGACCCACGTCACCTGACCGACACGATCGAACAGCTTGGCGGCCAGCCCGCAAACGCCGTCCTCGTCGGGGACAGCGACACCGACAGCCGAACGGCCCGCGCCGCCGGCGTTCCGATCGTTCTCGTTTCTTTTGGCTACACCGAGACACCCGCCAGCGACCTCGACGCCGATGCGGTCATTGACCATTACCGCGACCTTGAAGCCGCACTGGTACGCTGCCCCCGCGCTTGACTTGAAGCCCGAGCCCCCCCTATAGCAGCGGGCGGTCATGGACAAAGGGCGCTTAGCTCAGCGGGAGAGCACTACCTTCACACGGTAGGGGTCGCTGGTTCAATCCCAGCAGCGCCCACCATTGCACGGCGAAAGCGAATTGCCGCCCCTGCACCCGGCAACACCGCCACGAAGAGAAGTCACGGCCACCGTGGAACTTCTCGCCAGTCCTGAAGCCTGGATTGCATTCGTTACACTGACAACACTCGAGATCGTGCTTGGGGTCGACAATATCGTCTTCATCGCGATCCTTGCCGGGCGCCTGCCTGCAAAACAGCGCAAAAGCGCCCGGCAGATCGGGCTGGCGAGAACGCGAAGGCCGCATTCGCCTGGATCATCGTCCAGATCGCCATGATCAATATCGTCTTCTCGATCAACTCGGTCATCACGGCTATGGGTGGGGTTCATCCTCGTTGCCGAAGGCATGGGCACCGCCATTCCAAAGGGGTACCTGTACTTCGCACTCGGCTTCGCCTCGATGATCCAGGCACTCGTGCTGCGGGCTAAGGCCAGCGAAGACCAGCTTCAGGCCCTCGCCAATCGCGAAGAAGGCAAAGACAGCCGCGACTAGACCTGCTTGATCATCGCAACACGGACCTGGCGGAACAGGCCCAGCGCCCGCTCGTTTTCGAGGATGTGGGAAATCATCGGCCCCCGTGTGCCTTCATCCATGAAGGTATAGCCAAGCCGGGCATAGGCTGGAGCGTTCCATGGAAGGTCCCGGAACGTGGTCAGCGTCACGGCCCGGTGACCCTGCTGGCGCGCCCAGGTCTCGCCCGCCGCGATCAGCAGCCTCCCCACGCCACGCCGCTGCAAACCAGCCCGCACCGAAACCTGAAAAATGTGACCGTTGCTATCTATGTCACCCATCAAGATGAACCCGGCGATCGCATCGGCCCCGTCACAGACAAAAGCCCGCCGCTCCGTGATGAAGGGCACATAGGCGTCCTCGTCAGGCAAAGGATACTGCGCGACAAAAGCGAAGTCCGGTTCCGCCAGGAACACCCGCGAGGCGTCAGCCTCGACGACGTTAAGCTGCGGAATTTCAGCCAATTCGGCCAGCCTGGCAATCACGGCCGCACTCCTTCCCGTTCGGGGCGGCATCACGGCACTTCAGCGACCCTTCACAAGTCGCAAACGATCTGTTACATGCCCGCCCCTCTGCTGGTGTACTGCGGTCATGGCGGAATTGGTAGACGCACTGCCTTGAGGTGGCAGCGGGGCGACCCGTGGAAGTTCGAGTCTTCTTGACCGCACCATCCCTTCGCAAGAAGGGCATTTGATCCAGCCGGGCCCGCCCCCCCCCGCAAAAATCCGGGTCTCCGTTCAGCCTTTTTTGACGGGGTAAACCTAGCTTGCCCGCCACGCCAGGCAGCATCGCATGCGTTGAGGTTGCACATGCCCGACACCGCTCTCGAAAAGCCGAAGACTGCCGCCGTCGATACGCTTGACGTGACTTCCCCAGCCTTTCTGGATCCGCTCCACAAGGCAATGGACGCGGGCGCCCAGGACACGCTGCGCAGCCTGATCGACCCGCTGCATCCGGCAGACCTCGCCTCCCTCCTCGGCGCCCTCGACCCTGCGGCACGCCGCGAACTGATTCTGGCGCTGGGATCCGACATCGACCCGGAAGTCCTCTCGGAAGTCGACGAGAACGTACGCGCCGAACTCGTGCGCACACTGGGCATCAAGACGGTCGCCGACGCGGTCAGCGAGCTCGATGTCGAAGACGCCGCCTACGTGCTCGACGACCTTGAGGACAGCGAGAAGCGCGAGGTTCTGGCCCAGGTCCCGTTCGAGGAACGCGTCCAGGTCGTCGACGCGCTCCTCTTCCCCGAGGAATCCGCTGGCCGCATCATGCATCGCGAATTCGTCGCAATGCAGGGTCATGTCACGGTCGGCGAGGCGCTCTCGCGCCTGTCCGGCGACGAGACACCCGAGGACTTCCAGGAGATCTTCGTTGTCGACTCCGACGGGAAACCCTCAGGAATAGTCCCGCTGAACCGGCTCGTGCGCACACCGCATGGTACGCCGCTGGCAACCATCGCCGAGGGCGAGATCCGCAGCCTCGAGGCACGTGCCGACCACAAGGCCATCGCCTGGCTTTTCGAACATTATCACCTGTCGTCTGCACCCGTCGTGGACGATGATGGTCGCCTGGTGGGCATCCTGACTGCAGGCTCCGTCGTCGAAGTCTTGCAGGACGTTCACACCGCCGAGATGCTGGCCCTGGGTGGCGTGACCGACCAGGAGACCCTGACCGCCTCCACGGTGCGCACGACATGGCTGCGGTTCTCGTGGCTGTTCGTGAACCTGCTGACGGCCATCATCGCCTCGATCGCCATCGGCCTGTTCGAGGCCTCCCTCGAGAAGATCGTATCTCTGGCCATCCTCATGCCGATTGTCGCCTCCATGGGGGGCAACGCCGGGACACAGACACTCACGGTTGTGGTCCGCGCGCTTGCGACCAAGGAGCTCAACCGCGCCAACGCGATGCGAGTCATGAACCGCGAAATGCTGATTGGCGCCCTGAACGGCCTCGGTTTTGCGGTGCTGGCCGCAGCGATCACGTGGGTCTGGTTCGCCGACCTGGCCCTGGCAGGCGTCATCGCCGCAGCCATGATGATCAATCTGATTGCCGCTGCTGCCGCCGGCATCCTTGTCCCACTGGGCCTCAGCCGGACGGGGGTGGATCCGGCCGTGTCTTCCCCTGTATTTGTCACGACCGTCACCGACGTTGTAGGGTTTGTCTCTTTTCTGGGATTGGCAACGTGGCTCCTCATCTCGTGACATCATTCATGAACGCGGCTTCGGCCGCCTTGCTCTGGACGCTCCTCAGCGCCACGGCCCTTGCATCTGGCTGGAGCACCTCCGAACGGCTCGAACGCGCGCGCGCAGGCCTTGCATCGGCCACGTCAGGCGACCTGATCTACGTCGGGGGCGGCGCCGCTGCCGGTGACCCAGCCAACGCCTTCGAGGTCTTTGACGCCGCAAGGGAATCGTGGAGACCGCTGCCAGCCCTGCCCGAGGGTCTTGTCAGTTTCTCGATGGCAGCCATCGGCAACGAAGTCTATGTCACCGGCGGCTACGCGGCCGACGACCCGGGCGAACCGCGCAAGGATGTCTGGGCCTACGACATTGAAGCCGCCTCATGGTCGAAAAAGAGCGCCATGCCCGTTGCACGCGCCGGACACGGCATGGTCACGGTCGGCGGCAAGCTCTACGTGGTCGGCGGCTCAGGCCCTGACGCAAACCGCGTCCTCGTCTTCAATCCGGCAGAAGACCAATGGCGATCCGCAGCCCCCCTGCCGACCGCACGCCGCGCACTCGCCGTGGCGACGGACGGAAAGACCATCTTCGCCGTCGGCGGCATCAAGCCCGACGGCAGCGTCTCGGCTGCACTGGAAGCATTCGACGTCGCAACGGGCAAGTGGTCCGCCCTGACACCAATGCCGACAGGTCGCGGCGCTCTCGTGGCAGGCGTGCTCGACGGCAAGCTCCACGTGATCGGTGGCGCAACCTGGAAACCCCTCAAGACCTACGCAAATCATGATGTCTTCAGCCTGTCGGGCAAGTCCTGGAGCAAGCAGTCCCCCCTGCCATCAGCCAGGCAGGGCATGGCCTCGGGCGTAGCGGCCGGTCGGCTCTGGGTGATCGGCGGCGGGAGCGGCGCTGGCGTCTTCGGCGTGTTCACGGCCTCCGACACCGTGGAAGTCTTCGAACCCTGATCCTTCACGACCACGCAGGCACATCGCATGATCCCCAATCACTTCAAGGGCCTGAACTTCGCGCTGGGCGAGACCGCCGATGCGATCCGCGAAACCGTCGAGCGCTTCACAGCCGCCTCCATCGCACCGCGCGCCGCCGAGATCGATCGCTCGAACACCTTCCCGCGCGATCTATGGCCCGGCCTCGGTGAATTGGGCCTGCTCGGCATCACCGTCGAGGAAGAGTTTGGAGGCGCAGGTCTCGGCTACCTGGAACACTCCATCGCCATGGAGGAGATCAGCCGCGGCTCGGCCTCGGTTGGTCTGTCCTATGGCGCACACTCGAACCTGTGCGTGAACCAGATCCGCCGCAACGGCTCGACCGAGCAGAAGAAGCGCTATCTGCCAGGCCTCATCTCGGGCCAGAGCCTCGGCGCACTGGCCATGTCCGAGCCCGGCGCCGGATCCGACGTCGTCAGCATGAAGACGCGCGCCGATCGCAAGGGCGACCGTTTCATCCTCAACGGTTCCAAGATGTGGATCACGAACGGACCCCAGGCCGACGTGCTCGTCGTCTATGCCAAGACCGACCCGGCGGCAGGTTCGCGCGGCATAACGGCCTTCCTGATCGAGAAAGGCTTCAAGGGTTTCACGACGGCGCAGAAACTCGACAAGCTCGGCATGCGCGGGTCCGACACCGGCGAACTCGTATTCCAGGACTGCGAGGTCCCCGAGGAAAATGTGCTGGGCAAGGTGAATGACGGCGTTCGCATCCTGATGTCCGGCCTCGACTACGAGCGCGTTGTGCTCGCGGCAGGTCCTCTGGGCATCATGCAGGCCGCGATGGATCTCGTCGTACCCTACGTCCACGAGCGCAAGCAGTTCGGCCAACCCATAGGCACGTTCCAGCTGATCCAGGGCAAGCTCGCCGACATGTACACCCGCATGAACGCCGCCCGTGCTTATGTCTACACCGTGGCCCAGGCCTGCGACCGCGGCGAGACGACCCGCAAGGATGCCGCCGGCGCCATCCTCTATGCCGCCGAAACAGCAACCTGGATGACGCTCGAGGCGATCCAGATCCTGGGCGGCAACGGCTACATCAACGATTATCCGGCAGGCCGCCTGCTGCGCGATGCAAAGCTCTACGAGATCGGAGCCGGCACCAGCGAGATCCGCCGCATGCTGATCGGTCGCGAGCTCTTCGAGGAGACCGCCTGACATGCCGGCATCCAACAGGCTGTCATTGCTCGTGACGTTCCTGCTGATGATCGTCCTGCCATTGGCGTTGGGCCAGGCCATGCTGTCCAGCCTGGCCAAGCTTCATCTCGAGCCCAGCGAAGCCATCCTGCTGATCATCGCGATCGTTGTGGGCAGCCTGGTGAACATCCCCGTCAAGCACATCGTGCGCGACCAGCCCGTCTGGTCCCATCCCTTGCAGGTCTGGGGCCTCGACGGCGCCCTGCCCCGCTGGACCACGAGGCGCAACCACACGATCATCGCAGTGAATGTCGGCGGCTGCATGGTGCCCCTCGGCATATCGTTCTTTCTGCTCGCCGATCTGAACCGCATGGGTGCGCAGGTCATGTGGGACGTAGGCCTGGCCACCGCCATAACGACGCTGATCTGCTACATCGCAGCCCGTCCGCTGCCCGGCGTGGGCATCGTGATGCCGGGCTTCATCTCGCCAGCCGCAGCCGCAATGACCGCCTTGCTTCTCGTTCCCGATGCCGCACCCGCAACAGCCTTCGTCGCCGGCACGCTGGGCCCGCTGATCGGCGCGGACTTCTTCCACATCAATGACCTGATCCGCAATCCGCGTGGCGTCGGCATGGCATCGATCGGTGGCGCCGGCACCTTCGACGGCATCGTGCTGTCGGCAATCATCGCGACGCTCCTGGCCTGACCCTATTTCAGGCCAAGCGCAGCCATGTCCCTCTCGACATGGTCGCTCATGCCTCTCGCAGTCTCCAGATCCTTGGTCCCGGCCTCCGTCTCTCCCGTCTTCATGCGCGCCAGCCCGCGCGCGTAAATGGCCTGGTAATAGGTCGGAAGCTTGGTGGCGGCGATATCGAAGGACGAGACGGCCAGCGGATAGGCCGCTTGGCGATAGGCGATCGCACCACGCATGAAATACGCCGGCGCGAAGTCCGGCGTCGCCTTGACCACCGCGTCCAGATCCTTGTTCGCCGGCTCAAGCGAAGCACGCGCCATATGCACCAGCGCTCGCTGGAACCGGTACGAAGGCTTGTCCTGCAACGCAATGGCCTTGTCCAGGTCAGCAAGCGCCGGCTTCGTCTGCTTGAGCGCCAGATACGCGCCCGCCCGCCACGCGTGATAATCGCTCTGGTGGGGATGGCGCACGCGCCCCGAGTTCAGGATCCGGGTACAAACCGCAACCTGGCCCGCTGCGTCCACACCGCCCAGCCCCATGCAGGCGCGCAGATCCTGCTCGGTCAGCGCGCCACCGCTTTTTGTCTTGGCTTCCGCCTGCCCCACACCGACCAGGCTGGCACCCAACAGAAGCAGGCACACACGGCTCACGCGAGTAAATACGGAGGAACGCGCCATCATTGTCCCTCCCCATTCCCGGCAAGAGCCGCAAGCTGCCGACGGATCGCTCCATTCCCGGGCTCGAGCTTCAGCGCGGCATCGAAGTCACGTTTCGCCCCTGCCGTGTCACCGGAAGCCGCAAGCAGCGCCCCGCGACTGCCAAACGCCACGACCAGACTCCCATCAAGTTCGAGCGCACGATTGAAATCCGCGAGCGCCTTCTCCTTGTCCCCGATCATCGCATGCGCCGCACCGCGCGCAGCGAACACCGAAGCATCCTTGGCATCGAGGGCGATCGAACGCTCGAAATCGGCGACTGCACCGGCCGCATCCTTCTTCTGCAAGCGCACCAAAGCCCGGTTGTTGAAGGCCACCGCTGACTTGGGATCAAGCGAGACCGCGAGGTCCAGATCCTTCAGGGCCTGATCAAGCTTGCCCTGCGTGAACAGAAGACCACCGCGCGCCTCAAGTGCGCGCGCAAACTGGGGCATGATCGACAGCGCGGCATCAAAATCCTTCAACGCCGTCTCGCCCTGACCCTGCTTCAGATAGGCCGCACCACGGTTGAAATGCGCCGCAGCCTTCAGGTCGGGCCGGACGTTCGTCGCGACCACGGTCGAGCAGGCAGTCACCAAGGCCTCCCAGTCGGACTTCGTCTTTCCGAAACAGGCATGGGCCGCCGCCTGCACCGTCGCGCTCGCCTTTTCAGCAAGGGCAGGCGTTGCAGGCACGAACCCAAGGACGACCACGGCCACGACCACGCCAATACAGCAACGATGGGATGACATTGGTTCAATCTCCCGCACCTAGAGCCCCTGACGATGACCGTTGAGCACGGCAGCAACATCATCAATCGAGCCTGACCGCCCGGTCGGCGCCGCGCCATGGCGTGCCCGGCCGCTGCCACCAATCGTGCCCGTATTGGCATTGGCCTCGCTCGTCGCGGTCTGGTCACCATCTGAAATCTGGTCATTGCGAACAGTCGCACCGGCCGAATTGTTGATGATGATGCAGCTTGAATTGGCACCCGCCGAGGCGGCACTGCCGTTCGCGCCTTGACCACTGGACCCGCTGGTTCCACCGCAGACAATGGTGCCGGCACCACTGCCATTACCGGCCGGATCCTCGATATTCTTGATCGCGATCGCAACCGCGGCGCGGTTTTGATACGAGAAATTCCACGGCACGCGTCCCATGAGCGGATCATCGGCCTGCGCGACACCGGCAAGAACGAAAGGTGCAGCCGCTGCAGCGGCCAGAATAATGTGGCGGACAGTCATGGCATTGTCTCCTTGAGGTTGGAAAGGCGGCGCCCCGTCACCGGGGGCGCCGCCAGGTTTGCCGAACGCGTCGGCGCTTACGGCCTCAGGTCCCGACCGACATTGATCGAGACGTTGTTGCCGATCGCCGAAGCAACCGAGCTCACCCACGGCGTTGGCACGTTGATCACATTGCCAAGGCTGCCTTCGATCGGCGACAAGGTCGCCGTCGTCAGCTGGCGCATGTTCTCGTAGCCATAGGCCGCTACATCAGAGACCTTCGACGTCGCTTCGACATTGGCCAGCGCGAACTGGGTAATGTCGCCGACGAAAACGTGGTTGCTCAGGCGGTCACCGCAGCGATAGCCGCAGGACGACCCACCATCCACATCCGAAGCGATCGAGACGGACAGGTTGTTGGCAACCGCCGTCGCCGAGCTGTCGACGCTGACATTGCGGACATAGGTGACAAACGAGTCAGCCTCGATGTCAGCCTTGGTCAGTGCACCCATGGCTGCACCCAGCGTGAACAGGCCTGCAATGCTGGTATGGAGGTTGCCCTCCGGACCATAATTGCCACCGCCATTGTACGAGCTGGTCGAAGGCAGCGAGCCCTCGAAAGCCGCAAGGTCAAAGCCATTGTCGCAGCCATAGTGGCAGCCATAGCGATGATCCTTCACGTTCGCGACGAACTGCCCGTCATGCAGCATGACCGGAACATCCGACGTGATCGACTGGTTGTTGCCAACCGCCGTCGCGCTGCTCAGCACGATTGGAAGCTGGGTGCGGGCATCAAGCGGCTTGGTCACCTTGTAGCCATGGAACCAGCCAATCGACTTCCACTCCGTGGGGCGGATAGGTTCGTTCTTGATGTTCGAGACATGGGACGACGCCTCGGCGTCACCCAGGAAGATCTGCAGCTTCTCAAGCTGTACGATCCCGGTCGATTCCACGTCCACGTCGACATAGACGTCGATGTCGACCTTTTCCTTGATGTCTTTCTGCCAGTTCCACTCCACATTGTCGAAGGCCATGGCCGGCGACGAAGCGAGGGAGGATGCAGCGATGACAGCCAGGCTCGCGGCGAGGGTTTTCGCGTTCTTTAGTGCTTTCATTGCTTGGTTTCCCCATTGGGTTTGAGCTGCTCGAGATAGGACGACATGTGGTCGTTCTCTACGAGGGCGCAGCGTGGATCCCTCGGTAGCCTGAGAAAGTCAGTCATGATCTGATAGACGGCCATTTCCGCGACCGAGCGCACGCCGAGCTGCAGCGGCTCATTGCGCACTTGGCCTGCTTCAAGTTCGAGATAGGTGGTATCGAAGAAGCGGAACACGTCGGCCTGGACTTCGTAGCCGTAGATCTGCTTCTGCAGCGACGAGACGTAAGCGACAGAGAAGTTGCGCGCATTCACAACCCGCAGATCCATCGCGACGTTCACCACAGCCATGCGTGTGCCGCCACCAACACCCGCAACCCGCAGCCCAACGCCACCCGTCACGATGTTATAGTTGAGCTCGGTCAGCGCCCCGACAACGATGAAATCGCTGGCCGGCAACTTGCCGAAAGACTCAATCCCGCGATTGAGACGATGTTGCTCGGCAAGCTTCACCTCGGCCAGCGGCAAGCGCAGATCATACCGCTCGACAAGACTTGCCTTGCCCGTCTTGTAAAGGGCGCTCATCACCATCTCGGCAGCCCCCTGGGTCAGGTTGTTGCCGGCCTTGTCGTAATAGGCGATCTGGCCTGTCTTGTCGGCAATCTCACCCACCGCAAAGACAGGCAGATTGCCCGCCGGCACGCTTTGCAGCCGCCGAAGACACTGGCTATAGGGCGTATCGTTACTGGTGACAGGATAGACCACCAGCGGCTTCACACCCGTCGAGTCACCTGGCGCCATCCCGGCACAGCCTGCCAGTGCAGCAACAGGAAGAAGGGACAGAATAAGTCGTCGTGTTCTGGACATCGGCAGGACCTTTTTCTTCATCAACTCATCATGATGAGCTGCTTGATTATGAGGGGACAGTGTAAGGTATTTTTTCCTATTTATATTGACGCATTCGGCGAACGATGCGGCAAAAAAGGCTTGCGCAGGGAGCCGAACGGAGAAAAGCGCACGCGTCATTGCAGCGCCTCGGACTTCAGTGTCGACACACCCTGGACCACATGTCCGGGTGAAAGTGCATCGAAGAGCTGGTTCTGTATGGCCCAGATCGCGACCTGCGTTCGGTTTGACAGGCCAAGCTTGCGCAGCACGGACTTGAGATTGACCTTGACCGTCGCCTCGGTGATGCCGATGCCATTGGCAATGCGCTTGTTGGTGTAACCCTGCGCAAGCCCTTGAAGGATCGCCAACTCGCGCTCGGACAGCCAGACATTGCCGACACGCGCCTCCCGCGAAGACGCTTCGGCAATACCACCCTGGAACTTGCCAATCAGGGCGCACAGCGAGCTCGGAAAGACCTTCTCGCCGTGCAGCACAAGCCTGAGCGAGTCAAGCAATGCCCCTGACGAGATGCTTTTCAGGACATATCCATCGACACCCGCGTGAAAGGCGGCTGCAAGACTGCCAAGCTCCGCCTGCTCGGCAAACACGATGGTATGGGCATCCGGAAAGCGCTGCTTCAGCGACGCAATGGCCTCGGCACCCAGCGATGCATCGACGATGACGATGTCGGGCACGCGACCACCGGGAACAGCCTCACCGTTCGGCAGACCGCTACCCTCCCAACCGACCGAGAACCCACCCTGACCAAGCTGGCTTCGGATCCCCGCACGCACGATGGGATGCGGATCTATGACCCAGACCTCGGCCGCCGCATCCGTCACTCGGTGCGTCAACGCCACTCTGTTTTCGTAAGCTGACACCATGACCCCCTTGGAACTGGCAGCAGAACGCTGCCGTATTGGGCGGGCGGGGCACATCGCGCACCCCGCCTCGAGCGGGGACCCTATGCAAACGATGCGGACCGAATACGGTGACAGGTCAAGGTTTCGACAAAGGCAGAAAAAAAATCATGCGCCCGTTGGGCCTAACCCTTTCGGGAGGCCCATGCCCAACCGGCGAAACCGGGATCGCCGGAAGGCATCGGCCAATGGACCACCCGGCATGCCGCAAGAAAAATTGCACCCGCGTGCACCTTTGAGGCCATTACACAGCCAATCCAGGAGGATCACCTCATGCGGTCGCTGCTTGTTCATACCCTTGTTGCCGGCCTGCTTCTGGCCCTCCTCCCGCAGGATGCAGACGCAAGCACCAGGAAAAGCAAACGATCCGCCCACGCGCCCACGCAGGCGACGGCACTGCAGGGACTCGGCGACCGTGATCTGTGCAACGGCGGCGTCCTGATCTCGGCGCCCGATCAGGCCCGTGGCTGCACCCGCCTCATCAACAGCCGCCAGCCCCGAAGCCTCAGGGCAATCGCATATTACAACCGCGCCAACGCACGCATGCGAATGACACAGGTCTCGGCCGCGATCGACGATTACGCGGATGCGCTGCGCCTGGCGCCCAACATGCGCGAGGCCCTGTTCAATCGGGCGATCGCCCACCAGGCCATAGGTGCCGCAGACGCGGCCCTTGCCGACCTCGACGCAACGCTGCGCCTGGCGCCGGGTGATGTCGACGCCATGGTCGCGCGCGCCCGCATCCACCTGAAACGCAGCAAGCTGGACCTGGCCAACGCGGATTTTGACAAAGTGCTTTCGCAGGCGCCTGCGCATGAGCTGGCACGCCTCGGCCGCGCGCACCTGCGCGCCCGCCTGCATGACTGGACGGGGGCAAAGGCAGATTATGACCTCGTGCTACAGGCCAATCCGCGTGATGCGGAAGCGCTCTACGGACGCGGCCTGGTGCGCACATGGAGCGGCGCGCCCCGCCAGGGTGCCGAAGACATGCGCCTGGCCATGATGCTCGATCCCGCTGCCGCTGATCGCCTGGCAACAATGGGCTTGCGCATCATGACGCCCAACGCAACAGCAATGGCAAATCAGCGCTGATTGCCCAAATTCTACGCGTGGTTTGACGCCCCGATAAACCCGGTCAGGGATGCGTCGACACCTCCTCTGGACAGCGATCCGGCGCCAGTCTAAGCCGACTGCACATCCATTGCAGAGGCAAGATCATGTCAGCTTCCTTCGCCCGCAGCCTGCGCTTGTTTGCCGTTGCCGCAGCAGCGGCGCTCAGCCCCGTGACACTGGTCACCGGCGCTCCAGCCCACAACCACGGCAGCGACGCCCACGCCGGAGGCATTGTGATCAGCCAGCCTTTCGCCAAGGCCACGATGCCCGGCGCCCGCGTGGCAGCGGCCTATATGCAGCTAACGAACACCGGCAAGACCCCCATCACCCTCGTTTCGGCAGCCTCGCCCGTATGCGAGAAAGTCGAACTCCACACCATGTCGATGGACGGCGGGATCATGCGCATGCGTGAAATCGCAGGCGGCGTCACCATCCCGCCCGGCGGCGCGGTCAGCTTCGCACCCGGCGGCATGCATCTCATGCTCATGGGCCTGCGCCAGCAACTGATGCCAGGCACGACGGTCCCCATCACCCTCACCTTCGACGGCGCCCCAGCCCAGACGCTGCAGTTCCCCGTCCAGGCCATGGGCACCACCGGCGGCCACCACCACTAATTTCGGTGACAGTGCACTTAACTCGCCAGACCGCGCTGCCGGAGGCGCAAAAACCTGCTTGCCTTGCCTTGATGCCGAAGAATGAGATAGCCTGTCGCCGCCAATCAATGCGAGCTCGTCGGGGAGGCAAAGCATGACATGGAGACAGGCTGCAGCGCTTCTGGGCTTATGCTTCATGTTTGGCGTGTTCGGCGCGCTTGCAGCACCGTCGGAGCTTGGCACACCCGAGGCATCATCTGTTTCCTCTCACTATGACAAGAAAATCCCTCTGGCACAGCCGAGCGATGCCGACCTGACCGCTTTTGCAGATGGTTTCCTCGACAGCGCGCTGCAGCAGAGCGGTATTCCCGGCGCCGCGCTGGTGCTGGTGCGCGATGGCCGGATAATCCTTGCACGCGGCTACGGCTACGCCGATCTCGAAACACGCCGCAAGATCGACATCGAAGAGACGATGTTTCGCCAGGCCTCTATTTCAAAGCTTTTTGTCTGGCTGATCGCGCTCCAACTGAAAGATGAAGGGCGTCTTGATCTTGATGCCGACATCAGCACCTATCTCGATTTCAAGATCAGCGGGCTGGCCGGCGCGCCAATCACGATGCGCCATTTGATGACCCACACCCCAGGCCTCGCCGAGCGCTATTGGGGCATCTACGAACCGGATCTCACCACGCCGGCTGCAGTACGATTGAGAAAAAATATCCCGGAACCGGTCTACGCGCCGGGATCGACCGTGTCCTACTCCAACTATGGAACGGGTGTTGCGGCGCTGGCGCTCGAGCGGGCGGGCGGCGCACCGTTCGAGGACCTGGTCGCCACCCGCATCTTTACACCCACCGGAATGACGCGCAGCACCTTCTCACAGCCGCTGCCGGAAAGCCTCGCGCCGCTGCTCGCCTCGAACTATGTGGCAGGCGACCGCAAGCCTCACCGCTTCGAAGTGATCGTGCCCAGTTCAGCAGGCGGGCTGAGTGCGTCGCCGGGTGACATGGCGCGCTTCCTCAGCATGCTGATGGCTGGCGGCGAAGGCAGCAACGGACGGGTTGTGGCGGCCGAAACGCTCGCCGAGGCAACGCGCCTGCATGCACCACTGGCGCCGGGTCTGGGTTCAGGCTTCGGCTTGGGCTTCATCATCGGCGACTATCGCGGCGTCAGGCATGTGCGCCACGCAGGCAACCTGATGGCCAGCGCGACCGATCTGCAGTATCTGCCCGAGTACAACGTGGGCTGGTATCTTGCCTTCAATGGAGCAGGCAGCACACTCACAGCGAACACGATCCGCGAAAGGTTTGCCCGCGCACTTGTCGATCGCTTGCTGCCCACTCCGATCCCTGCGGTACTCGCATCAGGCTCCTCGACCGCCAGCGAGATCGCGGGCCAATACCGCATCACGCGGCGGGTGGTTTCGGGGCCATTGCGGCTTACGGAACCTCTGACGCTGCTGCACGCCACAGACGGCCAGGACGGCACCTTGCTGATCGATCAGGCACGGCGGGCCGACGGCACACCGCGCCTCTGGCTACCCGATGGACCGGATCGATTTATCGACGAGGACACCGGGATCGCTCTCGTCGTCATGCGCGACGACAGCGGGCAAGTGATGCGGATCGCCAGCCCTCTCATCATGCCGGTCGCCGTATTTGAGCGCGCACCGGCATGGCTCGCTTTGATGCCAGCCCTGTTCGGCGGAGCCGCAGTGGTTATCTTGGTGGCGTCAGCGGCGGGGCCGATCGGTTGGGGACTGCGGCGGGTATTGCGCGCGCCAGATGCAGCGCGCGCATCAGGAAAGACGGCGCTGATCCGACGCAGTGCAAGAGCGGGAACATGGCTTCTGGCACTGACATTGGTGGCGACTGCAATACATTACATCCGTGTGACGCTCGATGGCGATCTACTCTTCAAGCAGCCGGAAATTATGCTTGTGCTCGCCGTACTTGCGACGTTGTGCATTCCAGCAGCCCTGGTGATCGTACTCGACGCAATTGTCGCCTGGCGTGATCCGGAAAGAGGTCTGTCGCGCCGGCTTGGCAACGCGCTGATGGCGGCAGCAGCCGGGATCATCGCATGGACCTTTATCGCGCTCGATCTCATAACATTCAGCCGCAACTACTGAGAATTTCGGTGACAGTGCACTTAAGTCATCAGACCTGATCCCGGCCGTTACACGCGCCCAATCGCGGAACGCGGTTGGAAAGCGCATGTTGGAGCCGGGACCCCGCGCAACATGACGGGCTTTATTTTTCAACGTAACAACCACCGTCATGGTCTGCGAAGGCAGACCACCCACGACTTGCCTTCATGGATCAACACCGCCAAGCCCCTACCCCTGCGGCCCGCGATAGCCACCGAAAGACGGCTCGGGCAGCGGTCGCGCCTTGCGCGGCTTGACCCGCCCGGCCCGCTCGCGCGGATCGATCATCCCGTCCCCGTTCACATCCGCACGGTCGAACAGGGTCCGCCACTGCGACCCATATTCCTGCGCATTGACCCGCCCATCCGCGTTCCAGTCGATCACGGGCGTCGCCCCCGGCCCCGTCTCGGCCACCAGCCGGTCATTGACCGCGCGCACCTCCGCGGCATTCAGGAACCCGTCCCCATCGAGATCGTCGCGCTTGAACAGGCCATTCACGCCCGCCTCAAGTTCCGCCTTGGCGATGATGCCGTCAGTGTCGGTATCGAACGGCGTGAACACGTCCACGCGCGGCGGCCCCGCCGGCAGCTCATCCTCGCCAAAAAGGCTCATCCCGCCACCACAGCCACCAAGCCCCAGCGCCAGCCCCACAACCCCGGCCACAACCCCAAACCGCCGCATCAAAACCTCCAAGACTGAACCCGACCGCATCTTCCACCCTTCCCCACGCGCTTTCAACCCCGTCATAATATCAGGGACAGGATCACCCTACCCCCGCCGCACCCCGAACAAATTCGCCCCCGCAAGCGCTCCATCCCCCGCCATATGCGTGATGTCCGCCCAGGCGAGGTTGGCCCCCGCAAGCTTCGCGCCGGCCAGATTGGCATTGACCAACCGCGCCCGCGAGAGATCCGCCCCCTCAAGCATCGCCGCCCGCAGGTCGCAATCGGTCAGGTCCGCCCCCTCGAGGTTCGCACCCGCAAGATTGGCACCCCGCAGGTCCGCGCCCTGCAGATGCGCACGCCGCAGATCGGCACCGGCAAGCACCGCCTTCGACAGCTTCGCAAAGCTGAGATCAACCCCCGACAGGACCAGCCGCGGATCGCCGTCCAGGTCGGCAGGCTGTCCCCACAACCGCGTTTCCTTGCCTTGCGCGATGAAATCATAGCCGGCAAAGTCCGGACGGAAGTCCTGGTCCTTGCGCCGCTGGTTCCAGTGCAGCACGCCTTCATCGATCAGCCAGTGATGCTGCAGCCCGCGCGAAATGCCCGTCTCGGGCGCATGGGCATAAAGCTTGTCCTCGGACGACGCTGCGCCGGCATCCGTCATACCGTCCCCGGATCCATCCGGCGCAGCCACGGGCGCGCCGTCCTGGGGCCGCGCCCGTCGCCGCCCCCAGAACCAGCTGGCAATCCAGCCCAGAAATGTCGTGATCCACTCCATGATGCCATCCTTACCATGCGCAACCCGCGCCAGCGTGACCACCAGCAAGCCCCGCCACCGAATTTCGGACCGCCGCGACAATAATGCCCACGCAACCCCCTTGATTCCGGAGCCGAATGTTCCTATTTTGTACGCGACTGGCGCCAGTCACTCATATTCGCGTGAGGCCGGGGCGGCCAACCCCCTTCCTGGGGCAGGCCGCAACAAACCGGACCGGGGCGAATGCAAGGTCAAACATACCCTGCCAGGAAACTGCAGGCCCACACAGGAAGAACCAAAGACTGAAGAAAACCAATCCGTTACAGCGGCTCCCACCACTGTAGGGATCTCGGGCCTGCAGATTTCTGCACCTGATACGAAAAGTCGAGCCACAGCGTATCGTTAACAGAGCGTTAACCGCAACGCGAGAGCCTCTCAGCCATGATTCTGGGGGCCGTGCGATGTCGATGTTGATGCGTGTGCTGCGAAGTTCGGCGTGCCGGGGAAACCATCACCGGCTTGCACTGGATGCACTGACCCATCTGCGCGGAACGGATGGCGCCCTCTGGCGCAACCTGTTCCTGCATCACAGCGCAAGCTACCTGAAAGGGGCCACGGCACCGGACGACAATTTCCGCGATTACCGCAACCACGTCCTGCATGTGCGCGAGGGCGACTGGGGCGGCGCACCCGCGGCCGCGCGCGAGTGGTATCGCCGAACCGTGCGCGCATTGACCCAGCAGGACTGGAAATACGCAGCCTGGTGCGCCGGCGTGATGAGCCACTATGTCGTCGACCCCGTCCACCCGTTCCACACCGGGCAGACGGAAGAGGAAAACGTCATCCACCGCGCCGTCGACTGGAGCCTGACCCGCCTCTACGACCACCTGCAGCTGATCCTCATCCAGGACCTCGGCGGCTATCCCGACGTGCCCGTGCCGCAAGGCAATGATTGGCTCGAGCAGATGGTGCGCGCAGGCGCGAAATACGCCAACCCGCACTACGAGACGCTGGTCGACCATTTCAGCTTCGCTGAGGCCGTCAAGCGCCCCGAGCGGGGTCCGGACCAGGAGATGAAAGACGTCTGCGCCAGGCTCTATGGCTACGCCACCGTGATGCTGGCCCGCATCCTCGAACGTGCCGTGATGGAAGCCGCCGTGCTGCCGCCTCGGGTGGGGCTTGGCTTCGACACGCTCAAGGCCCTGGTCGCCGCCCCTGGCCGCAGGCTTGCCCGCGCGATGGCCAACGAGAAAGAGCGCGACGTGGTCCGCGCCATGTACCGCGAGTACCGCCAGACCGGAAAGCTGCGCCAGACCCTGTCCGAGGATGATCGGACGGTGCGCCGCCTCCACGCCGTCGAGATCCTGCGCCAGCCCTTGGCCAATGTCGACGCCCTCTGGCCCCGCGAGACCGGAACCCTCTACGGCACGGGACGCCCCGCGCGCGTGACGAAGAAGGTCAAACCAGCGCCCGCTGCCAAGCCCGCCGCGAAGAAGCCCGCAGCCCGCGTCGAACCATCGGTGAAGCTGCCGGCCGAGTCCGTGGCCAAGGCCTCAGGTCCGATGTCCATCGCCGAGCGCACGCGCCAGGTCGCAGCCAGGCTTGCCCCCGCACGAGCACCAGAGCCCGCGAAGCCTGCCAAGGCCGCATCCAAGCCCGCACCGGTGCCGCAGCCGGAACCCGTGATCGAGACCCCGGACGAAGACGTTGAACTGCGCCTCAGTCACGAAAGCCCCGTGGAACTCGCCCCCTCGATCGGCCCCAAGACGGCAAGCCGCCTGACGGCCATCGGCATTCACACGGTCGAGGACTTGCTGCAAGCCTCGCCCGAGGACGCTGCGACCCGCCTCAAGTTCAAGCACATCTCCGCCCGCGTGATCCGCGACTGGCAATCCCAGGCCACGCTGGCCCTGGCGATCCCCGAACTCGACAGCATCGCAGCCCAGCTTCTGGTCGCCGTCGGCGTACGCGAAACCGAAGACCTCGCCAACGCAGACCCAGACATGCTGCTGAACATGCTCGACGAATTCTGCGACACCCCTGACGGCCAGCGCCTGCTGCGCGATTCAGCCCCACCCGACGAAGAGGAACTGCGAAGCTGGATCGAAGCCGCCCGCGACCAGCAAGAGCAATCAGATAGCGACGAAGACGAGGACGAAAACACGGACGACGAGGGAGCCGAAGACGAGG
>CAZABH010000014.1:0-12830 GCA_964483585.1 uncultured Flavobacteriaceae bacterium | reverse complement strand
GATAGCGACGAAGACGAGGACGAAAACACGGACGACGAGGGAGCCGAAGACGAGGATTCCGACGACGCCCGCAACGCCGCCTGACAGCCCCTAGCGCGTCACCGGCAACACCGCCACGCGCCCCAGAGGGAAGCGGCACTCAAGCCCGACATCGCACTCGAACGTGCCGATCGGGTCGGGCTTGTTGTAGTCGTCCCACTCGTTCAGCTCGATCGTGAAGGGCACGTCCGGAACCTTGAGAACCTCGGTCGCGCAGCGAAAGCGCCCCTGGCACGCAGCCAGCTCAGGGCTCAGAGGTCCATAGCACTTGCGATACTCTGTCCCCTCGACAATGCAGACCTGCAACTCGGGGTCGGTCATCGGCCAGTCCCAGTTCTGGCCGTTGGCCTTGGTGCGGCTGAACTCGATGTCAAGACGCGCCGAACGCCGCCACACGCCGGGCGTGTAGTCGTTGGCCACCTCGACCCGAACCTGCGTCGGTTGCTGCTGCACATACTTGCGGAACTGCGTCGGACCATAGGCAACGCCCACGCCGCCCACGATCACACCGATCACGAACCAGCCAAACCCAGACCCACCAGATCGCCCTGCCATGATGTTCCTCCACTGCCCCCACAGCTGCAACCACAGTGCCCTGCAGTCTCAGCCTCCGTCAATTCCATGCAATCATGGCGGTTCCATGACAAGAGCGCACTCAAGCCTCCTGCACCCGGAAATCCGCCGTAACCTGCCCGAACCGAAGCACGACCGCGTCATGCTCCGGATCGCGGAAATCCTCGGCAATCCCCGCCTGATACCAATCAACCATCCCGGGAAGCGTCAGCACCCGCTGCGAATAGGCGTGCGCCGCGGGCCCGAGCACAAGCCCATAGGTCTGGATGCGGAACTGCACGGGCGCAAAGAACGCATCGACCGCAGTGAATGTCGGCCCGGCGAGGAACGGGCCACCAAAACGCTTAAGGCCCTCACTCCATAATTCATCAATCCGCTCAATATCCTTTTGCAGGGACGGCGCCACCTCATGAAGCTTCACGCGCAGACCGAGGTTGAACGAACAGTGCTGGCGCAGGGTCTGGAACGCGGAATGCATCTCGGCCGAGGCCGCACGCGCCCACGCACGCGCCTGCGCGTCCTCCGGCCAAACGCCCGGATGTCGCTCGGCCAGATACTCGACAATCGCAAGCGAGTCCCACACCACAGTCGCGCCATCATGCAAGGTTGGAACCTTGCCCGTGGGCGAGAAACGCCGGAACGAGGCCCACGCCCCACCCGGCTCGAAGCGATGCAACCGCTCCTCGAAGGCAATCCCCGCCTCGCGCATCAGGATCCATGGCCTCAGCGACCACGAGGAATAATTTTTGTTGGCAATATGCAGGACGTACATCGCAAGAGCCTCTTCACCCCATCCATATGCCAGCGATTGCGCCAACATCGCAACCACTGTCAGCGCGTGCAACACTGGCCCATCACTCTGCAGGGCCAACGCGAATAGCGCATGACGGCCGACCCGCTCTTGGGGCAGACTCACTACAAAGCCGACAGCAAAGCCGAAGGATACGCGCGCATGGCCTCAAGACACGTCCCAATCATCACCAGCGCCATCCTCGCCGCCCTGATTACAGGCTGTGCCGGCACAGGCCCCTCAAGCGAACTGCGCCCTGCGACCAACACACCCCTGCCACCGATCGGCGACGTTTCGGGTTTGGGCCAAGCCACGGCCGGACTGGATCCTACGCGCCTTGCCGAAGCGCTGCTAACGGCCAAGCGTGACGCAGCAGACACATTACGCGCCCCCGCCTTCGGACCCGCCGTCGGCGCAATCGGAAAGCCAGTCGCGCTGGTCGTCACCCCCAAACGCCTCGGTTCGGCGACATACGTGGACAACGACGGACGCTTCATCGCAAGCTGGAACACCGTGCGCGGGCAGGCCACCGTGGGCCTCATCTTCATGCCGCAAGGCACGAGCGAGCGCCCCACCGAAGCCGACGCCGTCGAAGCAAGGGTAATCGCAACTGATCCGGCACGCGATCTTGCATTGCTGAAGCTCGACCCTGCCCCCAAGGGCGTGAAGCCCGTGACGCTGCTGGCAAGCGCGCCCCTGCGCGCCGGCAGCCGCTTGCGCATCGTGGGCCACCCTTACGGTGAGATCTGGTCAGTCTCCGACGGCAGTCTCAAGGCAACATTGCGCAACCACGCCTGGACGGCAGCCGGCGGCACCGAGCACCGCGCCGACGTGATCCGCTTCCGCTCGACCGGCGCGACAGGCAACGCAGGCGACCCCGTTTTCGACAGCAAGGGCCGCATGATCGCGATGGACGTGAGCCCCGCCGACAGCCGCACGCTGACAAGCCTCGCCGTCACCGCGACTGAAATCAGCCGCTTCATGACAGCCAGCACGAACCAGACAACGCGCAAGATGATGGCACCACCACCACCCGCAGCAGCGCTTCCATCCCCATCCTGCAAGCCAGCGCAGATCAGCGCGAACAGGACGCCGGCAAACGATGCCACGATCCACGCCATCGACCTCGACTGCAACGCCAGTGTCGATGCGAAGCTCACCGTCCCAGACAATCGCATGCAACCCGCCGAACTCGCTGTCGACAAGGATCGCAACACTGTCCCCGAATCAATTTACCTCGACATCGACCGCGACGGACAATTCGACGAGGTCCGGTTCGACACCAACAGCGACGGTCAACCGGATCTTGTTGGTACCGACCTCGACAAGCGCCTCGTGCCTCGCCGCACCCGGACCCTTCCGCGCTGAGGCCCATCGTCGTGTCTCGCTCGCTTGTACGCCTCGCCCGTCTGGCGCCAGTCATCCTGCTGGCGCTCGGTCTCGGGCTGACGCAAGCCGCGAGCCAGCCCAGCGGACAACCCGTAAAGCCCGAGGATGAAGTCAGCCGCCTGATCGCACAGGGAAAATATGCTGCTGCCGAGCGCATGGCCCTGGACGAGCTCGCGCGTGACGCCAGGGAAACCGGCGCACGCAGCCTGCGCGTGGCCCTCTGGTACAATCGCCTGGGACAGGTTGCGCACCTGGAAGGACGCTACGATCTGGCCCTCAAGCGTTTTCGCACCGCCCACGAGATACGGCGCACGCGCCTGGGACCAGATCACGGTGACACCTTGATCGCCCAGAACAACATCGCGCTGGTCCTGGCGAAACTGGGCAACTGGCGACAGGCCGAAGTAATGATGCGCGAGACACTCGCGGGAAACCGGCGACTGCTGGGCATCGACCACCCGCGCACGGTCACCACCATGACCAACCTGGGACTGCTCTGTCTGGACATGGGCAAACAGTCCGAAGCGGGGGCCCTGTTGGGGCAGGCACTTGAACTGACACGCAAGGCCGACAACCGCAAAAGCGACAATCTGGCCACATCCCTCGCAAACCTGGCCACCGCCCACATGGCAGCATTGGATTTTGCGAAGGCAGAGCCCCTGCTGGAAGAGGCCCTCGCGCTCGACGAGCAGCGCCATGGCCCCGACCATCCCGCAGTCGCCACCACGCTTTCGAACCTGGGACAACTCTACCATGGCAGCGGCCGCCTCGCTGAGGCCGAGAAGGCTTATCTGCGCGCCATCGAAATCGACAGGGCCTTCCTCGCGCCAGGCCATCCGGACAATGTGGGAACGCTCACAAACCTGGCCAGCCTCTACCGAGACCTGGGAGACACCCCAAAGTCACGCGATTTCCTTGCAGCCGCCCGCGAGTCCGCCCGCCGCACCAAGGGCACCGACGCGGATGTCATGGCCTTGGCAACGCTCGCCGAACTCCTGTCGGAAGAGGGTGGTCATGCCGAGGCGCAAGCTCTTCTCTGGCAGGCGATCTCCGCCATCGAGCAAAACCTGGGTCAGGCTCACCCGGCCACAGCCCCGCTTCTGATGCAATTGGCCGGAACACCCTTCGCAACACGCAGCAATCCGAAAACGCTTGCCTTCAAGGCACACGAGATCATCACACGCACGCATGGCATCGACAGCGCACAAGCCGCACGTTCGGCACTGAACGTGACGCGAATTCTTGTGAACAGCG
This sequence comes from uncultured Flavobacteriaceae bacterium, assembly GCA_964483585.1. Lineage (GTDB taxonomy): Bacteria > Pseudomonadota > Alphaproteobacteria > Micropepsales > Micropepsaceae > SZUA-430. The sequence goes on along the minus strand of CAZABH010000014.1, from coordinate 8,785 downwards.
GCAGCCTCGAAGATGCACTCACCTGGGCGGGTCAGGCCCGCACCCAGATCGCCATCCACTTCGGCACCGCATCCTTCGATCATGCGATGGTACAATACCTCTATGCAAAGGCAGCCTTCGGCGTTGGACGACGCGACGACGCGCAGGTCGCTCTCGCTGGTGCGCTGCCGACGCTTGAGGCGATCCTGCCGGCCCATGCAACAATCGCAGCCGACGCGCATCTGCTCATGTCGCAGCTGCTGATGGAACGCAACGAGCCAGGCAAGGCACTCGGTCATGCAAGCGCAGCCTCGCGCATTGCAGCCAGCAAACACCAGCACGACACCTTGCGCGAACGCATGGCCGAACGTCCACCAGACAGCACCACATTGCGACAGGTCCACGAGAACACGCTGCGCACGGCCCTTGCTGCAATCAGCGCAGGCGACACCGACACGAGCGAGCAGGCCGAGGCTACAGCCTTTGCAATGGCCGACAGGCTTCTGTCGGACAAGCTCAGTCATGCGCTTGACATGGGAAGGCTCAAGTCAAGCCTGCCCGATGAGGACGCACGCCAGCAGCTGGAAGCACTGGTCACCGGTCTTGCAGCGCTCGATCGAACGGAGAAGGCGTCTCAGCTGCGCCTCGCTGCCGGAGCCACCGCCGGGGAAATGGCAAGCCTGCGCGAGACCCTGAAGGCACACCAGCGCGCGGTCGCGCAAGCCGATCGCATTCTGCGTGCAAACAGGGACTACCAGCTTCACCTCAGGGCGCCACCCACAACGCTACGCGACGCCCGAAAGGCGCTTCAGCCAGGCGAAATCGTGGTGATGATTGTCCCGCTTGCAGACGCGCACTACGTCCTGGCAACATCACGAACAGAGGCCGCCTGGCACCGCATGGCAATGTCGCCGCAGGACATCGCGCGCGAGGTTGAAGCTTTGCGTAGTCAACTTGACCCCAGCCTCTGGACATCCAGCCTACCACCCTTCAACCGCGCGCGTGCCCATCGCCTTCACCAGGCGATCCTCGGACCACTGAAGGGCCTCGTTCGCAAAAGCACGCGCATCCTGTTCCTCGTCGACGGGCCCCTGCGCAACCTGCCGATGGCAACGCTGGTCACGCGGCCCGTGCTGGAGTCAGAGCGGGCAGACAGCGCACCCTCCAACCTGCGCGAGACCGCCTGGCTGATCCGCAGTCACACCATCACAACATATCCATCGCTATCCAGCATTGTGTCCCTGAGAAATAAGGATTCTATACAAGAAGCAACCCCTTGGAAGCTTGTCGGCTTGGGCGCGCCCAATGCCACACCGAGGCTGAAGCTCGCCCCATTGCCACATGCGCGGAACGAGCTCGAGGCTCTCCGCAGCATTGGCACAGCCACGATCCTGACAGGCAAGGATGCAACCCCCGACAACCTGCGCAGGATTGATCTCTCCAAGACCCGCGTTCTTGCCTTCGCCACGCACACCCTGCCGCCCGACAAGGCGCATGCCTACCCGGCACTCATCCTGTCCGATGACGGATCAGGCGACGCGAGGCTGGAGCCATGGGAAATCGCCCGTTTGAGGCTGGACCGCACATTCGTGGTCCTCTCGGCGTGCAATACCGCCGGCGCCGGTGGCACAGGTGCCGACATCCTGGCCGAGGCCTTTTTCCGCGCAGGCGCCGCATCGGTCATGCACACGCACTGGAACGTGTTTGATCGCAACGCTGCGCGCATAGCGACCGCAGCAATCAGGAATTACCGCAACACACCGGGAGACGGCCAGGCTGCAGCCTTGCGTAAGGCAATGCTCGCCAGCCTCACTGACAGGGATCACCCCGCAAATGCCCACCCTTCTTCATGGGCGGCATTCAGCGTCGTGGGTGAAACCCTGAACAGATAAAAAAGGGGGGCGGGTGGTGGCCCGCCAAAGTATCCCCAAAACTAGTTGAGCGGCTCGTGCGGCGCCCGCTTCGTGCGGCGCAGCTCCTGAATGGCTTGGCCAATTGACCACCACAGGCTGATGCCGCGCGAGTCGCCGCGCTTGATCATGGCCTGCTGCTGGCGCGTGGCTTCACGCATGGCGCGATCTCCATGATTGCGGATCATCAGCCATGCCGAGCGGATGACATCGGGATCTGGATCAATGAATGAATTCTTCTTGGACATGAGCCGTCGCTTGTCAGTTCACGATGACTGTGATGCACCGACAAACATGAAAGAACCACTGACCGAGAGTGGAAGTTTGAAAAAAACGACGCAACTGACAGGGGACAGTTTCGACACGGAGTGGAAGTTGTCGCGAGCGCGACCGCTGCGTGCGTTAATTCCTGCATGATGCAGTCAGAAGTTACGCAGCACAGCCCGCCACATCCTGACGAAGAGCATAGACGACGGTTTCGCGCTCACGACCACGCAACTGGCGCGCACCAACCAGTGTCAACTCACCGACAAGTTGCGCATCGTGACGCATTTCATCCCTGACCGCGTTCACCAGCGCCTCGCTGACAACCAGGCGCGTACCCATGTCCTTCGATAGGGACTGCAAGCGGCTGGCCACATTGACGGTGTCGCCCACAACCGTGAACGTCATGAGCCGTTCGCTGCCCAAATCACCCGTCACCACGGGACCATGATGCAGCCCTACACCAATCTGGACGGGGAACTGGCCATTGGCCGCGCGCTCGTCATTCCAGATCGCGACGCTCCTGATCATCTCCTGCGCGCAGGCAAGGGCATCCCCTGCATCACCATGTCCCCGATCCGGAATGCCGAAAACAGCCAGAAGGCCGTCACCCAGGATTTTGTCCAGCGTGCCTCCATGGCGGAAGATGATATCTTCCATGCGGGCATGGAAATCGCGCAGGAAAGCAATGGCTTCCTCGGGAGGCATCGTCTCGCACCTGGTCGTGAAGCCCCTGATATCGGCGAACAGAACAGCCGCTGATTGGCGACGGATGGCACCGAAAGGCTGCGCGCGAGAACTGACGGCATCGAGCACCTTCGGGGAAAAGTGCCGGGCCAGATTCGCACGCGCCTTCTCGGCCGTGACTGCCGCGCGGACCAGTTCACGTGACCGCCAGACCGCAACGACAAGCCCCGCGAGGATGCAGAGGAAGATGACGAAGTCATAGCCTACCTTGGTCATTGGCAGATATGTCGGCCCCCCATAGGCAAGCCATGGATCCCCGCCTGCAGGCAGGCTGAACACAGTCCCAGGCAAAGACGCGGCTACGCCAAGCACCACGGCCCAGCTGGCAATAACCCATCCCCCGGTCCAGAGGATGAAACGGGGTGAATGACTGAAGGCGCTCTGCACAAGGATCGCGATATAGAAGAGCAGGGCACCTTCCTTGACCGCAACGGTCACCGGCGGCAGCTCGACCGAGACATCATGCCGCCAGACCAGGAAAGCTGTCAGCCAGAGGCAGTCGATTGACGCGAACACATATTTTGCATGCGTATCATCTGGATAGCGCATCAGCATCGCAAACTGCAGGACACCCAAGACGCCAAGCCCAGCAGCCATCGCAACAAGAACCAGCGAACCACCGCCCGTCAGCCCTTGCAAGGCAATGAAGGCGACGATCATCAAAAGTATCGCCATTGCACGAACGGCCGAGGCCAGCATCAAGCCCCTTCGCTCGGTCTCCCGAAACGAAACCAGCAATCGTCCGCTGACACCGGCATCGACGTTCTGTGCACGTACGCCCGAGAGCAGTTGCAGGATCCGTTGCGCACGTGTCTGCATGTTCATGATGAGGCGCCTGATGATTGTTCGCACGCAGGAAGCCTACACCCGCCGGATGCACTGCACGCATCCTGACCAGCATCCATCCACAGCATCGCCATTCGCGCCCTTGACGATACCGTACACATCGCTCAACAATGCATCCGTTACGACGGTCAAGGGAACCCGGTGAAGATCCGGGGCTGCCCCCGCAACTGTAAGCAACGGTGCACCGGCCACAAATGCCACTGGGTCCAGCGATCCGGGAAGGCGGCAAAGGTGAAGTGTTGTGAAGCCAGGAGACCTGCCGACGTAGTCACCCCCTGAAGGTGCGGAGGGCGCCTGACGAGACGGATCCCTCCGGAGCGGTGACGTGGAGCAGGCTTGCCCAATTGCGGGCGGGACTGAGCACGCGCGCGTCGGCAGGGAACGAGGCGAGCACGACACCAAAGGTCGGGGGACCACCATGAAGACCATCTCGGGCGCCAGCTGCGCCAGCATCATTCTTTCAGCAACACTCGCAACACCAAGCCTCGGCGCAGACACGATCGAAAAGATCGTCGTCACCGGCAACCGCATTGGCCAGACCACCGAGGATCGTCTCGGCACCACCGTGACGATCATCAGCGAAGGCCAGCTCGAGCAGAGACAGACCGTCTATGTGTCTGACATCCTGCGCGACGTGCCCGGCCTTGCCATATCACGAACAGGCGGCCCCGGAGGCGCCACACAGGTCCGCACGCGCGGCAGCGAGGGCAACCACACGCTTGTCCTGTTCGACGGCGCCGAGGTAAACGACCCTTTCCAGGGCGAGTTCGACTTCGCGGGCCTCCTGGCAGGCGACATCGCACGCATCGAGATCCTGCGCGGCAGCCAGAGCGCACTTTACGGCTCCGATGCCATCGGTGGCGTGATAAACTTCATCCCGAAGCGGGGTGAGGGTCCGCTGGCCTTTGGCGCCCAGGCAGAAGCAGGTTCATTCAACACCGCAGCCGGCTCCCTGTCGGCTGCATGGGGCGACGACAGCTTCGACGCCTACGCCAGCACATCCTACCGCGTCACCGATGGCAGCAACATCGCGCGTGCCGGTGACGAGGACGACGGCAGCATGGAGCGCAGCTGGTTCCTCAACGCCGGCGCCAGCATAACGCCCGACATCGAACTGCGCGCCTTCCTGCGCAAGGTCCTGACACGTGCCGAAGGCGACCCGCAGGACTTCGCCTTCCTGTCACCGACGCAGGGCCTCGCCGTCGACGGCGACGATGTCACGCGCACGGACAGCCTATCGGGCAACGTTCAACTCGAAGCCAGGGCGTTCGATGGCTTGCTTGAAGCAAAGCTCGCATGGAACTTCATTGACGGCGCCCGATTCAATTACGCCGGCGGCGCGCCATCCTTCTTCTCAGATGGTCACCGCGACAAGCTCAGCGCCATAGCCGCCCTGAACCTTGCGAGCGCAGACATCTCGCATCGCCTCACGGGTGCCATTGACTGGAAGAAGGAAAGCTATCGCAACGTCGCGATCGGCATTCCCTCACCCTTGAATGACCTCCGCCAGATCGAGAACACGGGCCTTGTCGCAAGCTATGACATCGCCTGGGGCGACCTCGACACAGGAATCGCCGTACGCCATGACCGCAACGAGCGCTTCGCCGACGCGACCACATACCGCCTGCAGGCAAGCTACCGCCTGGGTGACACGCGCCTGCGCGCCACCACAGGCTCAGGCATCAAGAACCCGAACAATTTCGAACTCTTCGGCTTCGACCCGACAAGCTTCATCGGCAACCCGTCCCTGAAACCGGAGAAATCGGTCGGCTGGGACATCGGTGTTGACCACCATCTGATGGACCGGCAGGTCAAGCTGTCCGCAACATGGTTCGAGGCCACGCTGGAAGACGAGATCTTCACCAGCTTCCTTCCGCCGCTCTTCATCGCAACGCCGGGCAACAGGACGACCGACAGCCACCGCCGGGGCCTCGAACTGGCAGGCGATGCCAGCCTCGGCGCATGGACCCTTGCGGCCAGCTACACCTGGGCAGACGCCGAAGAAGATGGCCGCAGCGAAATACGTCGACCGCAACATTTGGCCTCCATCAACGCCACCTACACCTTCAGCAATGCGAGCCTGGGCCTGGGGGTACGCTACAACGGCGAGCAGCAGGACAGCGAATTCATCTTCACGACCCCCGAGGATACCGTTTCGCTCGACCCCTATGTCCTTGTGAACCTCTATGGCACGCACCGCCTGACGGAAAACCTCGAGGCCTTCGCACGCGTGGAAAACCTGTTCGACGAACGCTACGAGGACGCATTTTCCTTCCGCGCCCCCGGCAGGTCGGCCTATGCTGGCATCAGGATCAGGATGTAGCGGAACAAGATGCTTGAAAACAAACTGAAGGCGGCGTGGTCCTCGGGCCGCGCCGTCACCAATGTCTGGGCGGGCATTCCCTCGTCCTACGCGACAGAGATCATCGCCCACCAGGGCTGGGACTCGATCACCGTCGACACACAGCACGGCGCAATCGGCTATGCAGACATGGTTGCCATGCTGACGGCAATCGCGACCACCCGCACGACCCCGCTCGTACGCGTCGGCTGGAACGATCCGACGCAGGTGATGCGCGCCGCCGACGCGGGCGCCATGGGCGTGATCTGCCCCACGATAAACACCCGCGACGAGTGCGAGCGCTTTGTAGGCGCACTGCGCTATGCACCGCGGGGCTATCGAAGCCTGGGACCCAATCGGGCACGATTCCTGTCACCGGATTATGCGGCACGCGCCAATTCGACAATCCTCGCCATCGCCCAGATCGAGACCGCCGCAGGCCTCGAACACGTCGAAGCCATCGCCGGGGTCGAAGGCCTCGACATGCTCTATGTCGGACCGTCGGATCTCGGCCTGTCGCTGGGACGCGAGGGCCGCATGGATCAGACCGACCCCGTGGTGGTCAAGGCCATCGATCGCATCCTTGCCGTCGCCAAGGCGAACGGGCTCAGGGCTGGCATCTATTGCGTATCACCCGATTATTCAAAGGCCATGTTCAACAAGGGATTCGATCTTGTGACCGTAGCCTCCGACACAGGCCTGTTGGCACTGGGCAGCGAATTGCAGGCCCACTTCACCCACAAGGATTAGCACCCCGATGAGCGATCCCGTCCTTCTCGTCGACATCAGGGACGAAGTTGCCTTGGTGACCTTGAACCGCCCGCAGGCGATGAATGCGCTGTCGCGCGAGCTGCGCACCGCCATTGCCGAGACCTTCAACCGCCTCAACGCCGACCCGGGCGTACGTGCCGCAATCCTGACCGGTGCGGGCAAGGCCTTCTGCGCCGGCCTCGACCTCAAGGAACTGGGTCAGGGTCGCGACAGCGTCTCATCCACGGTTGAAACGCAGGATCCGGTCACATCCCTGAATGCATTCACCAAGCCCGTCATCGGCGCCATCAATGGTGTCGCCATCACGGGAGGGTTTGAACTGGCACTGGCCTGCGACATCCTCATCTGTTCGCCGAACGCACGCTTCGCGGACACACATGGGCGCGTGGGCATCCTGCCGGGCTGGGGCCTCTCGCAGAAGCTCTCCCGCACGATCGGGATCTATCGCGCCAAGGAACTGTCGCTCACCGGCAATTTCATGGGCGCAAGCCAGGCGCTCGACTGGGGCATGATCAATCGTATCGTGCCGGACGAGGAACTGATTCCTGTATGCCGCAAACTGGCAGCCGACATGCTGACACTCGTGCCCGCGTGCCTGCCGGCCTACAAGAAGATCATCGATGAAGGCTATGCACAGGACTTCCGCACGGCACTTGAGACCGAACGCCGCCTCTCTGGCGCAGCCAACAGATCCGTTCCCGCCGATGCGATCGAGGCACGCCGCGAGCAGGTCCGCGCCCGCGGCAAGCAGCAACAGGAAACCTGAAGCCCCTCAGTCCATCAGCTTCTGGGCCAGATAGACATAATGCCGGGCCCATCGCTCGGCATTGAGCGCCGGGTCCGCATCGTTCGAATGCCCCCCAATCGTGTTCTCGAAATAGAGATACGGCAGGCCAAGCGCGGCCAGCCGCGCGGCATACTTGCGCGCATGTCCCGGATGCACGCGATCATCCTCTGTGTTCGTCGTGACATAGGGCTCGGGATAAGGCGTACCCGGACGAAGTTTCTGATAGGCCGAGTAGGCCTCGATGAAACGCCGATCCCCATCCACATCAGGGTTCCCGTATTCCGCGACCCACGAGGCACCGGCGGACAGCTTGTGATAACGCAGCATGTCGATGAGCGGGCTCTCGACCACGACCGCATTGAAAAGGTCAGGGCGCTGCGTCATCGAGACTGTCGTCAGCACACCACCATTTGATCGGCCATAGATCCCCAGACGCCGCGCCGAGGTGATCTTGCGGGCGATGAGGTCCTCGGCAACGGCAGCAAAATCATCGAACGCCCGCTGCCTGTTTTCGCGCAGGGCCGACTTGTGCCATTGGGGTCCGAACTCCCCACCGCCCCTTATATTGGCAATGACATAGGCCCCGCCCCGTTCCAGCCAGAGTTTGCCCATCTCGGGCAGATAGGCCGGCGGCTTGGAGATCCGGAACCCGCCATAACCGAACAGCAATGTCGGCGTGCCGCCGTCCAGCCGGGCTGTCTTCGGAAGGACAAGGAAATAGGGTATCCGCGTCCCATCCTTCGAGACGGCCCAGCTCTGCTCGACGCGATGCGTCACCGATCGAAAGCGGGCAGGCAGCGATGCAACCACCCGCGGCCTTCCACCAGCAACATCCGCAGCCCAAAGCCGCGTCGGCGCAAGGAAGCTCTCCGATGACACGAAGACGAGCGAGCCACCCTGCTGCGCCGCCCGAACGGTGAGCGCCGAATTGGCGGGCAATGCAAGCCGCCGCGCAGTCCAGCCACCTGGACCGCGCCGGTGGACTTCAATCGCGCCTGTAACGGTATCCAGCAGCTGCACGACAACGGCATCGCGCGTCGTTTGTACGCCATCGATGGTCTGCAGCGCCGTGGGCTGCATCACCAGTTCTGCGGCACGCTCGGGAGCATCTGGCGCTTGCCGGACACCAGCGAGGTCGAT
>CAZABH010000013.1:4037-74927 GCA_964483585.1 uncultured Flavobacteriaceae bacterium | reverse complement strand
CGATCCAGGTGCGGATCTTGGATTCGAGGACTTCCATGGGAAGGGCGCCGGTGTTCAGGATTTCGGCGTGGAAGGCGCGGATGTCGAAGCGGGGGCCTAATGCGGCTTCGGCTTCGGCGCGCAGGCGCTTGATCGTGATCTGGCCGACCTTGTAGCCCAGCGCCTGGCCCGGGATCGCGATGTAGCGGTCGACCTCCTGCACGGTTTCGGTCTGGCTGAGCGCCGAGTTGTCGAGCATGAAGCGGATCGCGCGCTCGCGCGACCAGCCCTTGGCGTGGATGCCGGTGTCGACGACAAGGCGCAGCGCGCGGAGCTGCTCGTCGTTCAGGTGCCCAAGGAGCTGGTAGGGATCCTTGAACATGCCCAGCGTGCGGCCGGTCCATTCGGCGTAGAGCGCCCAGCCCTCGACATAGGCGGTGTTGCCGCCGAAGCGCATGAAGTTCGGCAGGCCCGTGTTCTCCTGCGCGAGGCTGATCTGGAAATGGTGGCCGGGCACGGCCTCGTGCAGATAGAGGGTCTCCATGCCCCAGACCTTGCGCGAGGGCAGGTCGTAGGTGTTGAAGTAGAAGATGCCCGGGCGGCTCGCGTCGGGGGCGCCCGGGTTGTAGTAGCCGGCGGCCTGGCTCTGCTCGAGATAATCGGGGACAGGACGCAGCTCGAGCGGGGTCTTGGGCAGAAGGGTGTATTCGTTGCGGATGACGGCCTCGACCCGGGCGGCGATCTGGTCGTAGCGGGCCTTGAGGTCTTCGCGCGAGACAGGTTCGAATTCCTTCGCGTTGCGCAGGTGCGTGAAGAAGGCCTGCAGGTTGCCCTTGAAGGCGACAGTGCGGCGGATCTCGTCCATCTCGCGCCTGATGCGGGCGACCTCCTTGAGGCCGATGGCGTGGATCTCGTCGGCGGTCAGGGCGGTGGTTGTCTGCTCGCGCACGAGGAAGTCGTAGAGGGTCTTGCCGCCCTTCATGTGGACGAGGCCGACGCCGCTGCGGGCCTTTGGCAGGTAGCTGCGCTGAAGATAATCGCGCACGCGGGCATAGGCGGGAATGATGCGGTTTTTTATAATGTCCCTGTAATTGGCGGCGAGGCGGGTGCGATCGGCCTCGGCGAATTCCTTCGGCATGCTGGCGATGGGCCCCCAGAAGGGTGACTTCTCGACACCTTGTGCGATGAGATCGTTGAACTGGACGATCATCTGCCTTGTGGTCAGCCTGGTTTCAACCACGCCCGACTTCACGCCCTGCTTCATGCGGTCGATCGTGCGGTCGAGGTAGGTAGCGAAGCCGTCCATGCGCTTGAGGCCGTTCTCGTAATCCTGGACCGTCACGTAGGGGGCGGCGGACTTGCCGGAGTTGATGTCGGGGACCTGCGTCTGCAGGCCACTGAAATGGTTGATCGGCCTGACGACATTGAGCGCGACAATCCCCGGCTGCAGGCCCTCGCGGGACATCCTGTTCTGATAGGCGAAGACATCGTAGGCGATGCGGTCCTGGGGGGAGAGCGATGTGCGGTCGATCGCGGACAGGCGCCGGGCCTCATCGTCGGCCTGGCGCACGAGGGCTGCGATGTAGTCGTCGGTGATGTAGTCGCCGAATTCGGCGGCATAGCGCGGGTCGTTGCGATAGAGCGCGCTGATCGGGTTGAGGCGCAGGCTTGCCTCGTCGCTGTCTTCGAAGAGCTGGTGGAGGGTCTTGTCGCGGGGTGGCGCTGCCATCTCGGGGCTGGTTGCGCAGGCGGCCAGCAGGAGAATGGCCATCAGGCAGATGCCAATTGGTTTTGCGAGGTTCATGCCAGTCTCCCGTCGGGTGCCCGTTTGCGTGCCGAGCGGCACCTTGAAAAGAACCGTTGAGATTGGCAAGCGCCGATTGGTAGATTCAGTCGCGAAGCAGGGGCTGAGGCGATCGATGGCAAGGTCCTACCAGAGCGACGTGGCGATCGTGGGCGGCGGCATTGCCGGGGTCGTGTGCGCGCTGCAGCTTTTGGACATGGGCAAGTCTGTCGCCCTGTTCGAGCGCGAGGGGCCGGAGCGGCTGGGGGGCTCGGCGCTCGAGGCCTTCGGCGGCATGTTCTTCGTCGACAGTCCCGAACAGCGCCGGATGAAGATCAAGGATACGCCGGAGCAGGCGCTGGCCGACTGGCGCAGCTTTGCCGAGTTTCCCGGCGGTTCAATCTGGCCGCAAATGTGGGCCCGGCACCTGGTCGAGCGGGCGACGCCGGACGGGCGCGACTATCTGCATGGCTTCGGCATACGCTGGCTGCCCGTCGTCATGTGGGTTGAACGCGGGGACAGGGTACCAGGAAATTCGGTACCGCGCTTCCACCTGACCTGGGGCACGAGCCATCATCTGATCACGACGCTGATCAAGAGGCTGCGCGCACACCCGCGGGCGAACCTGCTCAGCGTTCATTGCGGGCACCGCGTGACGCGCTTCGACCGGCATGCAGGACGCATCGCGGGCTGCAGCGGCCTGACCGATACGGGCGAGGACTTCCGCGCCGAGGCGGGTGCGGTTGTCGTTGCGGCTGGCGGGATCGGCGGTTCGATCGAGCAGGTGCGACGGCTGTGGCGGCCCGTCGAGGGAATGGCGCTGCCGAAGGACATACTGCTGGGCACGCATCCGGGTGCGGACGGCATGGCCGTCGAGGCGGCGGGTGCTGCGGGCGCGCAGGTGCGCAATGTCGGCAACATGTGGAACTATGCGGCGGGCATCCGCCATCCGCGGGCCAAGTGGGAGGGACATGGCGTCAGCCTGATCCCGCCGAAGTCGGCGCTGTGGCTTGATGCGCATGGGCGGCGCCTCATGCCGCCGATGGTGTCGGGGTTTGATACGCTGGACCTGGTCGAGCGCGTGGCGACCGCTCCCTTGGGCGTTACGTGGCAGATCCTGAACCGGCGCATCGCGCTGACCGAGCTTGCGGCCTCGGGGGCTGACTGGAACACGGCCTTGCGCGACCGGCGGATCATCCGGTTTGCGCTGGACATGCTGCTGGGTAACCGTCGGCTGGTCGATGACCTGACCGGGAACTGTCCGGACATCGTCGTAGCGGACAATGTCGAGGGACTGGCACAGAAGATGAAGGCGCTGCGTCCCGAGGTGCGGATCGACGCGGCGGGCCTGAAGGCCGAGATCGAGCGCTTCGACGCCACGGCTGACGCGCAGTCGGGGGACCCGCAGCGGCAGATGATCGAGCGGTTGAGGGGCTGGCGGGCCGACCGGATGCGGCTTGTGCGGCCGCAGCGGATCCTCGATGCCAGGGGCGGGCCGCTGATGGCGATCTGCGAGCGGATCGTCACGCGCAAGTCGCTGGGCGGGATCGTGACTGACCTGCGCAGCCGGGCGCTGAACGAGAAGGACCAGCCGGTGCCCGGGCTCTATGCGGTGGGCGAATCCGCGGGCTTCGGGGGTGGGGGAAGCCATGGGCTGCGCGGGCTTGAGGGCACGTTCCTGCTGTCGAGCGTGATCACGGCCCGCCGGGCGGCTGAGGCCATCGCCAAGGGCTAGGCTGTTGGCGCGGCCGGGGGCGTTCTGTATCGTCGCTCCCTCACGGATCAAGAGAGAGCCCCGGCCATGAATGTCAGTGAAGCCATCCTGCGCGAACTCGTCGACATGGGCGTCGACGCCTGCTTCGGCAATCCCGGCACCTCGGAGATGCATCTGGTGGCGAGCTTCGACCGGGTTGGCGGGATCAAGCCGATCCTTTGCCTGTTCGAGGGCGTCTGCACGGGGGCGGCGGATGGCTATGCGCGCATGGCGGGCAAGCCGGCGGCGACGCTGCTGCACCTGGCGCCCGGCATGGGCAATGGCTTTGCCAACCTGCACAATGCCAAGCGCGCGCATTCGCGGATGATCAACCTGGTGGGCGACCATGCCACGTTCCACCGCAAGTATGACGCGCCGCTGCAGAGCGACATCCATGCCGTATCGAAGCCGGTGTCGGACTGGATCGGGGATCCGGTGTCGGGTGCGGATGCGATCCACAAGGTGCGGCAGGCCTTCGACATCGCGATGCGGCCCAATGGCGGGCTGTCGACGCTGATCGTGCCGGCGGACATTGCGTGGTCGGACATGGGGGCGGTGCCTGCGCGCGCGGCGCCGACGACTGCACCGAAGGCGCCGGTGGATGCGGCGCTTGTGCGCGAGGCTGCGCGCGCGCTCACATCGGGCGAGCCGGCGCTGCTGCTGATCGGCGGGCATGGCGGGCTCGAGCGGCCGATGCGGCTGGCGGCTGCCATTGCGCAGAAGACGGGCGCGCGGCTCTTCACCGACACGTTCATGTCGCGCCTGTCGCGTGGGCGTGGTCGCACGAAGCCCGAGCGCGTGCCCTATCTTGGAGAGATGGCGGTGCCGATGCTCTCGGCCTTCCGCCAGTGCGTGGCCATCGGCACGAAGGCGCCGGTCGGGTTCTTCGGCTATCCCAACAAGCCCTCGACCTTCCTGTCCCCGGAATGCAAGGTACATATGCCGTGGTCTGCGGGCAACGACCTGTCGGACGTGCTGGAGGCGCTGGCCTTGGAAGTGGGCGCGGCGACGACGCCTGCGATCACGGATGGTCCGCTGCCCTCGCTTCCAGGGGCGGGCAAGATCTCGATCGAGAGTTTCGCCAATGCGACGGCTGCGCTGCTGCCGGAGGGCGCCATTGTCTCGGACGAGGCCAATTCAAGCGGGTTGTGGGCCTATCTTGCGTTCCAGAATGCAGCACCCCATGACTGGCTGTCGCTGACGGGCGGGGCGATCGGGCAGGGCATTCCGGTGGCCGTGGGCGCGGCGGTTGCCTGTCCGGGGCGGCCTGTCATCAACCTGCAGGCCGATGGCAGCGCGATGTACACGATCCAGGGCCTCTGGACGGCGGCGCGCGAGAACCTGCACGTGATCACGGTGCTGCTCAACAACAAGTCCTATTTCGTGCTGAACATGGAGCTCGACCGGGTGGGGGCGACGGCGCAGAGCGAGCGGTCGCGATCGCTTCTGTCGCTCGAGAAGCCGGTGATGGACTTCACCGCGATGGCACGCTCGATGGGCGTGAAAGCCGTGCGGGCCGAGGATAACGAGACCTACGTGAAGGCCATGCAGGCGGCGCTGGCCGAGCCTGGGCCGCACCTGATTGAAGTCATGCTGGCTTGAGAGAGGGGGCGGCAGGTGCCGTTGGGGGCGAACACCTGCCGCATTCAGCGCCTAGGCGATGGGTTTGACGGGAACGCTTGGGTAGGGGGGGCATCCCGTCTCTAGGCGCGAAAAGAATCAACTCACTGAAGAAACTCTATCAGCCGCTCCGATTCCCAATAGGGGGTCAACGCGCAAAATCGCACGAGACGTTGCATGTTGCGGCGTTTGTACACAGGTGTGTTGCGGCGTTAATACTTGCCCATTGTTCCGGCAAACTGTCCCCTTGTTATGTTCGATTGTATTTTGTTGTTTCAAATCATTTGGTTGTCGCTCTTTCCTTTTGTGACCGGTGAAGCCATGGGCGCGCCTGCCTCTTGCCGGCCGTTTTTTCAACCTGCATTCGGCCCGTTCGATCTCTGCAACTTTTGAGTGTCAGGCGCGGGTTGACGCGGTGAAGTGATGCCCCGCATGGTGTGAAGATGGAACAGGTTCAGTCGCTTCACCCCGCGCGTTTCGTCGATGTCGGCGGGATCGCCCTGATCACGGCCGCGGTCACCATTCTCGCGGTTTCGATCGCGCCGATTGCCACGTTTGTCCTGATGATCAGCGCCTTTGGCCTGCCGCATGTGATCTATGAGTTGCGCTATTGCGATGAACGGTTCACTTCCCGCACGTCGCCGCGGCTGCTGTCGATCCTGGGGTTTCTCATTGCCCTGATCGCGCTTGGCCGTGTCGGCAACGGTGCGCACTGGATACCGTCGAGCATCTTCGTGCCCATGGAGCTTTCGCTGGGCGCAGCCCTGGCGTTGGTCGCGGCCTGGCACATGCGTGCGTATCGCTGGCTTGGTGCTGGCGCCGGGATTCTCTTTGCCGTCGGTGCATCGCAGTTTCCGCTGGAGACGTTTCTGCTGTGGGCCTGGTTGCATAACCTGACGCCGGTCGGGTTCGTTGCCGAGATTGCAAGGGGCGAGGTCCGCTGGGCCTGGATGAAAATCCTGTTCGTACCCTTCGTGGTATTGCCGGGCATTGTCGCGACAGGTGTCTTCCACGACATGCTGGCTGCCATCGTGTCCCTTCCTGAGTTGCAGGCTGCTTCGGCCTTCGGAGCCGGAGACACGCCGTTGCTGTCGTTCCTGCCGCCACGGTCCTATGACCTGAACCTGTTCTCGGCTGCTGTTGTTGCGCAGGCCATGCATTATGTAGCGGTCATCGTGCTTCTGCCGCGCCTGTTGCAGGCGCAAGGCCGCATGGCGTCCGCGCCTACGGTGGTCAGATGGCCGGACTGGCGCAGCTTCGGCGTCATCGTGGCAACGATCTCTGTGGTGGCGTTTTGCCTTTATGCTGTGAGCTACCGGGATGCGCGGGCGGCCTATGCCGTCGCAGCCGCCATCCATGCCTGGATCGAGCTCCCGGTCCTGCTCATGGCTTTGGGCCAGGGGTTCAGGCCAGCGCGTATATGATCTCGCCTGTGCCCCACGAGGCGGCATTGACCAACAGGGAAGCCAACAGGGCCTGGTTCCAGCGGCAGCCCGCGATCCAGCGATAGACCGGGGTTTCCGCCAGGAAGACGGCGACTTCCAGCGTGGGCGTGGTGAATGCGCCCAGCACGGTATGCACATCGTAGAAGATCGCCCACAAAATGGGGTGTGTGACGAGGCTTGCCAGCATTGCGGCAAGTGCGCAGCTTGCGGGTGAAAGCCGCATGGCGCGTGCGATGGCCAGGGCGGCGGTGCCCTCGATGATGAGCGTCAAGGCGAGAGCGTCGGTCTGGGTCACGGTCCGGCCATTCCTGAAAGCAAAAGGGCCGGCAGGTGATCCTGCCGGCCCCTGTGATTTTGTGGTGTCAGTCTATCAGAAGCCGAAGCGTGCGGCTGCGGAGACTTCGTGGCGCTCTGCACCGTCGCGGCCGATGTCTTTCTGGACGCGCAGGTAGAAGTTCGTGTCTGCGCTGACGCGGCCCGAGACACCGAAGCCGACGGTGGCCCAGTCTGTGCCAAGGTCCGGCCCCGGGGCCTGGAAGGTGACGCCCGGTGCGCCGGCAAAGGCCGATGTGACGGCCAGTGGGTCATCCATGAACTCGTGGTTCCAGACCACGCGCAGCATCGGAACCACGAGGGCCGTGGTGGGGTCGAGGTGCAGGGCCAGTTCACCGCCCAGCTGGCTGCGCAGTGAATCCGCACTGCGGGCCGATACGGCAGCACCCAAGGCGCCAACACCGGTCTCGGTGTAGGCATCGATGTCGACATTCACGTAATGCAGGCCGCCCACCGCGCCGAGGCTGAGCCGCTCGCCGCGCAGGAGGTCGTAGGCCACGGATGCGCCGGCCTGGATCTGAGAGGCGTCGGTCTCGCCGCTGGCAATGCCCTTGATGAAGGGGGCCAGCAGCAAGGTGCGCTCGGTCTCGAAGCTGTGCCAGGCGCCGGAGGCATAGGCTTCGGCCGACAGCGCACCGCGGTCCATGCTGGCGAAGGCCGACAGGGCGATGCCATCACTGGAGGTGTGACCGCCCAGGCCGTAATCCTGTGCGACCTGTGACTGGAGGTAGCTTGCCGCGACGCCGGCGACCAGACCCTGTCCGTCGCTGTGGTCGAGGCCGATCGTGAGGGCTGCCGTGTCGCCCTTGTCGGTGCCGATGCCGCCGGCCTGGTCGGTTTCGGAGATCGCAAAGTCACCGGCGAAGAAGACACCGTAGCCGTTCTCGAGCACGATGTCGGATGTTCCCGCGGTGCTGGCTGCCAAGGCCGCGGCTGCGGCTGAGGCGAGGGCTTCGGCGGAGGGCGCTGCCGAGGCAAGCTGGGTGCGGGCGAGGTCCATCTGGGCGACGCCTCCAGGGCTTGCGCCACCCAGCACGGTGCCCACGCGCTGGGAGAGCTGGCTGCGCAGAAGGTCACCGGATGTGAATGCGATGGTGGCCTGCGCGTTGGCGCGGGTGGGGCTCAGGGCCTCGAGGGCCTGGGAGAGCTGGGCGGAGTCGAGCAGCTGCAGGCCGCTGATGGCGGAGGCCATGTCGGGGTCGGACTGGACGGCGCTGCTGTCGAGGGTTGCGCAGACCTCGGTCTCGACGGGGCCTGACGCGAAAGAGCAGAAATTGGCGATGGTGACGCTGACGAAGTTGTTGCCGTAGGTCAGTACGGGGAACAACGCGCCCGGAATGAGGTCCTGGAAGGCGCTGAAGCGTCCGGACACCGTCCCGCCTGTCGTCAGGAAGGTGCTGGTCTGGCCAAGCGTGGGGGCCGCGCCAAACTGCGTGAAGCGTACCGTGCCGGCCAGCTGTGCGTTCCCCGTCACGGCCAGCACGTCACTGCTGCCCGCGGTCATCTCGATGTCGAGGAGGCTGGTGGGACCTTGTGTGTAGTTGCCCACGATATTCAGCGTGCCAATCGAGTTTCCGGGGGCAACGACGGCGTTCGTGTTCAACACATTGCCGGTGATCGTACCCGCGCCCATGACTTTGCCGCCAAGTACGAACAGGTTCGTTGTGGAGAAGCCGCCGTTCACGGTCAGCGTTCCTGCATCCACGTAAGATGAGATCGTCGTATTCAATTGGGCGCCTGAACGGATGTGCAGACCCGAGTTTGCACCGCGCACATTGAGGCGGTCGATCGTCACCGTGGTACCGGTCAGGAACGTGGTACCTGCTGACCTGAGGTTGACCTCAAAGAACCGCGTCGAGTTCTGGATCCCAGCGGTGCCGTTCGTGTTGTTCGGCACGAAGTTGGTGGTTCCCGGGCCGGTGAGGGTGCCCGAGTTGACGGGGATCAACGTGCCTGACGACCAAGCGGCCGTTGTCATGGGCTCGCTTGGTGGATTGCCGGGCTGCGTGGTGTCGCTGCTCGTTGAAGATGTCGGGTTTCCGGCTACTAGAGCCTCTGCGACAGGGTCGAGAACCTGTGGATCGCCGTCCCCGACATTGATGGCCTCGGCGTTCGGATCCAGGACTTCCGGGTTTCCGTCTCCACCCTTGTCCGTGAGGTTCACCGTACCAGCCATGTCTTCCTGTCCCGGAAGGCCAACGGCCCCAGGTGCCGGCTCGCTGGTGCCGCCTGTGGGCGGGCACGTGCCGAGAAAGGCGCAGGTGGCCGCAGGCGATGGGCTTGGTGTGATGGAACCGAAATTTGCCGCTGCGTTCGAGACGCCGAGCGCTGGTGTCGAAGGCAGCCCGTTGACCAGCGTGGACCCTGCAAGAACCATGTATAGCGGATCGAGTTCCTGGACCCAGCGCGAGGCGTCGGTCCACTCGCCGTCGCCGGCTGTGGTTGTCACATACTTGTAAGGATTATTGACGACGATCTGGTCCCAGAACAGGAAGAGCGGGTTGTAGCCCGCCACGGTGCCGAAGTTCGAGAAGCCCGTGAAGCGGACGAAATTGTCGTCAGGGTTGCCAATCGATTCGTAGAAGAACCGCGATCCCTGGCTCAGCACGCCGAGGGACACGGTCCGGCCGAAGGCGCTTGTCGCCAGCGGCGATCCGGAGTCGCCGGCTGCCGTGATGCCCTCGCCAGCGACTGCTGCGCCGGTGAATGGGTCGTGGTCGAGACGGCAATTGGGGTTTGATCCTGCACAGAGCGGGTCGCTTCCCGGGCCATTGAAGAAGGGCCGTGTGGCGCGCTGCGGGTCGTCAAAGTCTGCCCAGTACAAGTCCTGATAGACCAGGCCCGGCGGTTCGAGAAGGTCTGCGGTGGCTGCCGGATAGATACCTTGGGCCAGCGATCTCTCGTCGCCGAGGAAGCCAAGTGTGTTGTTGACCAGTCGGCGATAGAAGCTCTCTTCCGCCGACCCCGACGTTCGTGTTCCGTCGAAGCCATTGCCTGACTGTCCGTAGCCGCCAATGCGGATCGGGACCGGTCCTGTGACGGGAGAGAACAGAAGGCCCATTCCGTTGATTGCGTCCCTGCCCAGCAATTCGTTCGGTGTGTCGAATGCGGCGATGGCGACATCTGCAGGCAGGAAGGTGCCATTGGCTGGAATGGCTGCTGAACCGAAACGCGAGCGTGGGTCATACCAGACCATCACGGACGAGCCGTTGACGACACGTGCATCACCGGCGGGAACCGCGAAGTCGAGGCCGAAGAGGAACTCGCGCAGGTTTGTGCGCCCGAAGGTTGGGTCGGTGGTGTAGCCGACCTGCGCGCGATTGCCTGGCGAGGTCGGTGCGTCGTAGTTGCCTGGGGTTACGCTGTCGACGCAGTGAGCGGCAAAAAGAACGGTTCGGGGATTGATCAACAAGCCCGTGCAGGTTCCGCCCGAGTTCCCGGCTTCATTGCGGATGGCCAAGCCCACCCAGTAAGGTTGTGTGTTGGCCGTGTCCACGACGCTGGCGGGTGTCACGCCGTCGGGAGTTGTTGCCGCGGACGCCGGTAGCGTGGCCAGAAGTGTCGAGGTCGCGACCGAGCCCAGCAGTGCGGCGCGCATCAATCGCGCGCAAAACGACTTCTTCATCGGCATCCCCCAATACGTTTTCCTGGCGCCCCCGCCAGGAATGATTAAAAATCAAACCGTAGCGTGTGATTAATGGTTGAGGGTGTCAATAACGGCACGGCCCGAGTGTGTTGCGCTTCGGTCTCACTTTGATGACATTCGTTGGGTGAGCACCCCTTTGAACAGGATTACGACGTGAACATTCATCGTTTTCTTGGTGCTGTACTGCTGGTTTTCGTGTTTTTGGCGAGCCCGTCAAGTGGGCGTGCGTCGGAGCAGGTCCCCCTCGATCCTGGTGCGCCCCTTCGTCCCCCTGCAAGCACCTTGGCGGCAATCGTTGCCGAAGCGTCCACGTCACGCAGTTGTTCGCTGCGGCTTGTGCCGAACGGCCTTGTCACAGTGGCAAGGCCTTGCGGCCTTGAGGCGCGCCTGGATGCAGTCAGGCGCTGGCGAAGATGTGGGGACAGTATAATTTTTCTCGGGGAGGGTTCGACGTCGCTCTTCGTCTTCAGGAAAGCGGGTGCACGGAGCTACCAAACTGAGGCGCAGGGTCCGGGACAGCTGACTTTGACGCTGCTGCCTGCTGCGTCCATACCCCTGGCGCAGTAGGCCTGCCGGGCGTTCACATACCAAGCGCCGGCAGGTGATCCTGCCGGCCCCTGTGATTTTGTGGTGTCAGTCTATCAGAAGCCGAAGCGTGCGGCTGCGGAGACTTCGTGGCGCTCTGCACCGTCGCGGCCGATGTCTTTCTGGACGCGCAGGTAGAAGTTCGTGTCTGCGCTGACGCGGCCCGAGACACCGAAGCCGACGGTGGCCCAGTCTGTGCCAAGGTCCGGCCCCGGGGCCTGGAAGGTGACGCCCGGTGCGCCGGCAAAGGCCGATGTGACGGCCAGTGGGTCATCCATGAACTCGTGGTTCCAGACCACGCGCAGCATCGGAACCACGAGGGCCGTGGTGGGGTCGAGGTGCAGGGCCAGTTCACCGCCCAGCTGGCTGCGCAGTGAATCCGCACTGCGGGCCGATACGGCAGCACCCAAGGCGCCAACACCGGTCTCGGTGTAGGCATCGATGTCGACATTCACGTAATGCAGGCCGCCCACCGCGCCGAGGCTGAGCCGCTCGCCGCGCAGGAGGTCGTAGGCCACGGATGCGCCGGCCTGGATCTGAGAGGCGTCGGTCTCGCCGCTGGCAATGCCCTTGATGAAGGGGGCCAGCAGCAAGGTGCGCTCGGTCTCGAAGCTGTGCCAGGCGCCGGAGGCATAGGCTTCGGCCGACAGCGCACCGCGGTCCATGCTGGCGAAGGCCGACAGGGCGATGCCATCACTGGAGGTGTGACCGCCCAGGCCGTAATCCTGTGCGACCTGTGACTGGAGGTAGCTTGCCGCGACGCCGGCGACCAGACCCTGTCCGTCGCTGTGGTCGAGGCCGATCGTGAGGGCTGCCGTGTCGCCCTTGTCGGTGCCGATGCCGCCGGCCTGGTCGGTTTCGGAGATCGCAAAGTCACCGGCGAAGAAGACACCGTAGCCGTTCTCGAGCACGATGTCGGATGTTCCCGCGGTGCTGGCTGCCAAGGCCGCGGCTGCGGCTGAGGCGAGGGCTTCGGCGGAGGGCGCTGCCGAGGCAAGCTGGGTGCGGGCGAGGTCCATCTGGGCGACGCCTCCAGGGCTTGCGCCACCCAGCACGGTGCCCACGCGCTGGGAGAGCTGGCTGCGCAGAAGGTCACCGGATGTGAATGCGATGGTGGCCTGCGCGTTGGCGCGGGTGGGGCTCAGGGCCTCGAGGGCCTGGGAGAGCTGGGCGGAGTCGAGCAGCTGCAGGCCGCTGATGGCGGAGGCCATGTCGGGGTCGGACTGGACGGCGCTGCTGTCGAGGGTTGCGCAGACCTCGGTCTCGACGGGGCCTGACGCGAAAGAGCAGAAATTGGCGATGGTGACGCTGACGAAGTTGTTGCCGTAGGTCAGTACGGGGAACAACGCGCCCGGAATGAGGTCCTGGAAGGCGCTGAAGCGTCCGGACACCGTCCCGCCTGTCGTCAGGAAGGTGCTGGTCTGGCCAAGCGTGGGGGCCGCGCCAAACTGCGTGAAGCGTACCGTGCCGGCCAGCTGTGCGTTCCCCGTCACGGCCAGCACGTCACTGCTGCCCGCGGTCATCTCGATGTCGAGGAGACCCGCCACGCCCTGCGTGAAGCTTGCGACGGTCAGCGTGCCAATTGAGTTTCCTGGGGCAACCGTTCCCGTCAGGTTGTTGACGGGAGCCAATACGCTTCCGGCGCCGCGCAGCATGCCGTTTGCGCCATTGATGCTGAGTGCGCCGAAGCCAAGTGCATCGAACGACCGCAACGTGCCGTTGACTGTCAGGCTGCCGCTGGTCGATGACGCGCCCCAGAACCCGAGGTCGCCGCCGCCATTGATCGACAGCGAGGCAAGGCTTGTGATCGCGAAGAGATCGATATCACGCACGTCACCAAGCGTAACAGCGCTGCTTCCGCCGATCGTGACATTGTAGAAGCGCTGGCCCGCGCTGTAGTCGGCCAGGCCAAGGGGGTTGTCGGCCGCGCCGAACGTGTTGTCGGGGATGATGCTGCCGGTCCAGGTGGCTGCGTTGCTCCAATCGCCGCTACCTGCTGCTGATGCAAGGCGCAGGGGGTTGTTGGCTGCGATGAAGCTTTGGTATTGGGCTTCGGTCAGGTTGGTCCAGAATGGAATGGAGCCATAGCCCCAGCTGCTGACGCCGATCGTGATGACGCCCGAGGCAACGCCGAGTACCTGACCGGCGCTGTTGAAGATCGGGCCACCAGAATCGCCGGGTGCCACTGCGGCTTCACGCGTCGTCACACTGTTGAGAAGCCCGAGTGTGTCTGTCAGGGCGACGTTCAGCGGGTCCTCGAAATCTGCGGCGATCACGGTGCCTGTGGCTGAACCGTCGAGGATGTACTGGCCCTCATTCGTGTTGGTGCCGATGCGGCGATTGCCGTCGAATACCTGATTGGGAACCGATCCTGTTCCCGCGCGTCCGTAGCCTGCAATGTTCAGCGTCTCGCCGAAAACCTGGCTCGTGGAAATGGACGATGGCGTTATGTTGTAAACGGGACGATCAAGCGCAACGATTGCGAGGTCCTGGCCCAGGTAGAACGCAAACGGGTCATATGTGCCAGGGGTGACAATGCTGACGGCTTGCCTATTCGAGGGGCCGGTGAAAACACCGCCTGTCGACGGGGCGAAGTTGATCCCGCCGCGCACGACCGTGGCCGAGGTCACGCCATCGCGAACGCAGTGCGCAGCCGTCAGAAAGAAGCGCGCATTGATCAGCGTTCCCGAACAGAACCCCATGCTGGCCGAGGTGTCGGACCTGACCATGTTGATCATGCCGACGCTGGGTCGTGTATTGGTCGCGTCGATCTGGCCTACCGGCGAGCCAAGATTGTCGCGCCAGTTCATCATCGGAATGATGTTCTGGATGGTAACTTCGTGACCGCGCAGCAAAAGAAGATCTACAAGGTTGAAATGTTCGCCCGGGTTGGCGGGTGTGGTGAACATCGGCGCCGGTTCGCCCTTGTCCGAGTCCCAATCAATGCTGCCAGAGGCAGTTATCGTCGAGAACATCGGTATGGGCTCTCCCTTGTCGGAGTCCCAATCGTGGGTCATTTCCAGCGAATTGATGCTCGGTGTCTGGCCGCGCTGCTGCAAATAGTTGATCAGGTTGGGCGTCTCGTCCTGCGCTTGCGCCGAGGGCGGGAGCGCGGCAAAGAGCGCTATGGCAGAGACGCCCAGCCTTGCTTTCAGTGCGCGTGTCGCGTTCATGACGTCCCCCTCACTAACCCTCGTGGCCGCGTGTCTTGTACCGGTCCCCAAAGCAGGATTCTTGCCTGCTAAACGCCGTTTGCAACCAAAAGTGGCCTTTTGCAGAAGTTGCGCTTGAGATTTCCGGCAGGTGTTACACGGGGGCTACGTTCGGGCTGGGGACTCTCCATGGATTCCTCGCATCCGAGGAGGGATTTGCCAGATTTGCCGGGCATTTTCGTCGGGTGGTTAATGTGTCCGGTGACGGTGCTTTGCGTGCGATTCTGAGCCCTCATTGGTTGCCCGGATTGCATGCGATCCCGAAACTGGACAGGTCGACTGCTCTGCAGCGGGGAGGTTTTCGTGATCGGTGTAATCCTGGCAGGTGGGCGCAGTGCGCGATTTGGAGGATTACCCAAAGGGCTCCAGACGTTGCGGGGCGTGCCGCTTGTCGGCCATGTCCACGCGTCGCTCAGCCTTTTGTGTCGGGACGTGCTGATCGAGTGCCAGCCGGGATCTGGCTACGACGGCTGGGGTGTCGGTTGTATTGCCGGGCGTGCGGAACATGCCGGCAAGGGACCCCTGGCCGGCATTCTTGCGGGGCTGGAGCATGCGGGTGAGGGCGAGGCTGTTGCGTTCGTGCCGTGTGACATGCCTCTGGTGCCACCTGTCGTGATCGAGTGCTTGGCCCGCGAGGCTGCGGGGGCGCATGCGGTTTCGCCTGCAGGCCCGGAGCCGCTGGTCTGCGTGCTGCCGGGTCATGTGGCTGCTGCCATCGCGGTCATTCTTTCCGGGGACAGTATTCCGCCGGTGCGCGATGTGTTTGCCGGGCTGGGAGTTGTGCCTGTGCCGTTCGCCGAGGCGTGGCCTTTCCAGAACATCAATACGCCCGATGATCTCGCGCGCCTGGAGGCCAGCTTCTAGGAGCGATCAAGGACCGTCAAAGATATGGGTCGGGCCTGGAGAGGTGGTTCTGCACATAATCGGCGACGCCGGTTTCGAGCTCGGTGAAGGGGCGCTCGTAGCCCGCGGCGCGCAAGCGGTCGATGCGTGCTTCGGTGAAGTACTGGTAGCGGTCGCGGATGGCTTCGGGTGTGTCGACGAAGCGAATATCGGGCTCGCGTCCCAGGCTAGCGAACAACGCGTGTGCGAGGTCTGCAAAGCTGCGTGCCTTGCCAGTACCGACGTTGAACAGTCCGTTCACGTTCGGATTATCCAGCAGCCAAGCCACGACATCGGCGCAGTCCTTGACGGAAATGAAGTCGCGCTTCTGTCCACCGTCGGCATAGTCCGGATTGTGCGAGCGGTACAACGTGACTGGCTTGCCGCTGCTGGCGTCCGGGTACATGTGCGCAAGGACGCTTTTCATGCTGTCCTTGTGGTACTCGTTCGGTCCGTAGACGTTGAAGAAGCGCAGGCCTGCGTGTTGCGGAGGTTCGGGCTGGCTACGGGCGACCTGGCGTGCGACGAATTGGTCGAAGAGCAGCTTGGACCACCCGTAAGGATTCATAGGGCGCAGGGAGGCCAATGCCTTGGGGGTCGCGTCATCGTCGAAGCCCTGCGTGCCGTCGCCGTAGACCGCGGCAGACGATGCATAGATGAAGGGGATTTCCTCGGCTGCGCAGATGTCCCACAAGGTGCGTGAAAAAATGTCGTTTTCGGCGATGATCAGGTCGACGTTGGTTTCGGTCGTCGATGAGATGGCGCCCATGTGGACGATCGCAACCACATCATCGGCGTGTTGATCGATCCAGTCGAGTGTGTGTTCGGGGGGGATGAGGTCTGTTACCGGTATCTTGGCAATGTTTCGCCACTTGTCGCCGTTGCCGAGGCGATCTGCGATCGCGACATCGTGGCCGTCCGTGAAAAGGCGTGCTGCGATATTCGATCCAATGAACCCTGCGCCACCTGTCACGAGAATCATTTGCTGCCTCCTGTCATGCGGCTGACAATGCCGGTTGTGCTTTGGCCGGGCGTGAGTTCGGCGAGGAAAACCCTGCCGCCCCAGCCAACAACCTCGTCCGCACCCACGACTTGCCCTGGGCTGTAGTCTGCACCCTTGACGAGAACATCCGGGCGCAGCGACCTGATGAGCTGGATCGGTGTGTCCTCGTCGAACATGGTGACGGCATCGACGCTTTCAAGGGCTGAGAGCACGATCGCTCGCGCAACCTCGGTGTTGACTGGTCGGGTTGGACCCTTCAGTCGCCGGACGGACCGATCCGTGTTGAGCCCGACCACGAGGCGGTCGCATTGGCCCCGGGCTTGCGCAAGCATTGAAATATGTCCCGGGTGCACAAGGTCGAAGCAGCCATTGGTGAAACCGATCTTCAGCCCGCGCGCGCGCCAGGTCTGCACGAGATCGAGGGTGGAGGCTTGTGTCCGGATCTTTGCGCTTGCACCCCGGATTTCTGTTGCTTGCACGACTTCGGCGATCTCGTCGGGGCGGACCACGGCCGTACCCGCCTTGCCCACGACGATGCCGGCGGCGATGTTTGCAAGGCTTGCGGCGTCCTGCAGCGAAGCACCGGCTGCAATGGCGACGGCCAGGGTTGCGATGACCGTGTCCCCGGCGCCTGACACGTCGAAGACGTCGCGCGCCGCGGCAGGCAGATGTGTGACCTGGCCTGTTGTGGTCACAAGCGTCATTCCCTGTTCTGAGCGTGTGACAATGAGGGCCTCGAGGTCCATCCCCTCCATCGCCCTTTGTGCAGCCGTTACTGCGCTGCTGTCGTCGTTGACCGCGAGGCCTGCTGCGGCGGCAAGTTCCTTTGCGTTCGGTGTCAGGAGGTGGACGCCACGATACCGGGACAGGTCGCTGCTCTTGGGGTCGGCGATGACTCTTATCCCGTGCTTGCGCGCAGCAGCTGCGGCGGCGGCGATGACGCGTTGGGTCAGTACACCCTTGGCGTAGTCAGACAGGATGATGATGTCGGCGCTGGCGGCTGCGCCAGCGATCATGGCACAGAGCTGCTCCTCGATGTTGCTTTCGATCGGGGCGCGGGTCTCATGGTCGGTGCGCAGCATCTGCTGGCCGCCTGCAATGTGCCGTATTTTCACGGACGTTGGCCGCCCAGCTGATTTCAGCAGGGCTGGCGTGAGCCCTGGCTGGTCGGCGATCAGCCTTGCCAGGGTGTCGCCCGCGCTGTCGTCTCCGATGACCGAGGCAAGCGTAGTGCTGGCACCAAGTGCAGCAAGATTTCGCGCGACGTTTCCGGCGCCCCCGGGCATCCGTGTTTCACGCTCTACCGTCAGGACAGGGACGGGTGCCTCCGGGGAAATGCGCTCGACGGATCCATAGACGAAGTGATCCAGCATGACATCGCCCACGCAGAATACGCGCAAGCCTGCGAAGCGCGAGATCATGGTTTCGGTGGAGATGGTGGTGTTCATGGTGGGCCAGTGTCCACGTCTTGGTCGCTGCTTTCAAGTTTCGTCGCACATCGCGCCGCGCCCTCGTTGGTGGATAGCTGGTGGCAAGGTTACCCCCGGGCGTTCAGTTCAATTCGCTGGCTTTGGTCGACAGTTGGGGTTTTGGCCCGATTCAGCGGTTTCGATGATCCGGTTGGTGTTGTGGGCGTCGCCCCGGCCCCTTAAGATCGCGACACATCAACCATTTTACATTTGCCAGCCGGGAGACGCCTTCAATGTTGGGAATGATGCAGGATTGGCCGCTTGTCGTATCGAGCATCCTTGACCATGCCGCGCGCTTTCATGGGGAGCGCGAAGTCGTCACGCGTTCAGTCGAAGGGCCCATCGTGCGCGCGACCTATGCCCAGATCCATGCGCGGTCTCGCCGTGTTGCCAAGGCCCTGACCCATCGCGGGATCAAGCTGGGGGATCGCATCGGCACGCTGGCCTGGAACTCGGGCCGGCACCTGGAGGCCTGGTACGGGATCATGGGGATCGGGGCTGTCTGCCATACGATCAACCCGCGCCTGTTCCCGGAGCAGATCGCCTATATCGTGAACCATGCCGAAGACCGGATGATCTTCGTCGACCTGACCTTCGTCCCGATTCTCGAGAAGCTGGGCAAGCAGATCGATGTGGTCGAGACCTTCGTCATCATGACGGACCGGGCACACATGCCCCAAACCACTCTGAAGAATGCGGTTGCCTTTGAAGACCTTGTTGCCGAGGCTGACGAGGACTTCGCTTGGGTCCGGGTCGATGAGAATACGGCGGCAGGGCTCTGCTACACGTCAGGCACAACCGGCAACCCGAAGGGTGTACTCTATTCGCATCGCTCGAACGTGCTGCATGCGCTGGCGGTCAACACGTCCGACTGTGTGGGTGCGAAGTCGACCGACACGCTGATGCCTGTCGTGCCGATGTTCCATGCCAATGCCTGGGCTACCACCTTCGCTTGTCCCATGGCGGGAACCAAGATGGTGATGCCCGGCGCGAAGCTGGATGGTGTGTCGGTCTATGAATTGCTGGACAGTGAAAAAGTAACGATCACTGCGGCGGTGCCGACCGTCTGGCAGATGCTGCTTACCCATATGGAGGCCAACAACCTCAAGCTGCCCTATCTGAAGAAGGTGATGATCGGCGGGTCGGCCTGTCCGCCCTCTATGATCGAGACCTTCGAGAAGAAGTACGAGGTCGAGGTGATGCATGCCTGGGGCATGACAGAAATGTCGCCGGTCGGCACCATCGGCTCGTTCAAGTCCGGGATGGAAGACCTGCCTTGGGCCGAGCAGCTCAAGGTCAAATCGAAGCAGGGACGGGCCATGTATTCGGTCGAGATGAAGATCACCGATGACGAGGGTCGCGACCTTCCGCATGACGGCAAGACCTTCGGTCATCTGATGGTGAAGGGGCCCGCTGTCGCCAAGTCCTATTTCAAGGGCGAGGGCGGGCGCTATGGCACCAGCTCGATCCTCGACAAGGATGGCTGGTTCGACACGGGCGATATCGCGACGCTCGATCACCTCGGCTTCATGCAGATCACCGACCGAGCGAAGGACGTCATCAAGTCGGGTGGCGAGTGGATCTCGTCGATCGATGTCGAGAACATCGCGGTGGGATGTCCCGGCGTTGCGCAGGCGGCGGTGATCGGTGTTGCGCATCCCAAGTGGGACGAGCGTCCGCTCTTGATTGTTGTCAAGAAGCCCGATGCCGATGTGACGAGAGAAGCGGTTCTGAAATATCTCGAGGGCAAGATCGCCAAGTGGTGGATGCCCGACGATGTGCAGTTCGTGAAGGAGATCCCGCTGACGGCCACCGGCAAGATGCAGAAGACAGCGCTCCGCGACCAGTTCAAGGACTACAAACTTCCAACGGCCTGAGGAGGCAGCCCATGAATTACATTGTTCTTGCCAGCAGGCTTGCTCTGGCCGCCGGGATCCTGACAGCGCTGCTTATCGGGGGCGCCGGACCACTATACAAATATGCGGGGCTGTCACTTCAGTCGACATTTCCGCTGATGTTCTACGGGACTATTTCGGCAGGGGTGACTTTGTTGCTTGCCGTGATCTGGCTCGGGATTGCTGCGTTCATGCGTTCCGGTTCAGGGCTGGTTCTTGTGGTTGTCGGCGCCGTTTTGGCTGTCGGTGCTGCCATGGTTCCGATTTCAATGCGGGCGCAAGCGGGTCGCGTCCCCGCAATCCATGACATCACCACCGATACGGCGAGTCCTCCAGCTTTTGTGGCGATTGCGCCGTTGAGGGCCGATGCGCCCAATGGCGTTGATTACACGACGGACCCTGCCGCGCAGCAGAAAGCCTTTCCCGATATCACGACTTATCAAAGCCAGCTCTCGCCCGATGAGCTGTTCGACAAGGCGCTGGCGGCGGCAGAAGCGCAGGGCTGGGAGATCGTGGCCAGTTCCCGCGAAGAAGGACGCATCGAAGCCACGGACACGACGCTTTGGTTCGGCTTCAAAGACGACGTTGTCATCCGGATTGTGGCTGACGAGACGGGCGGCTCGAGGCTGGACATTCGCTCCATGTCCCGGGTTGGCAAGTCGGACCTGGGCAAGAACGCCGAGCGTATCCGTGCATTTCTCGCGGATCTCAAGTAGCGTGGGTGGATGATGCGGGCTGCTGACCTGGGCGTGAGCCTGCCGTACCTTCCGGTGGACCGCAGCTACGTGCCAGCCTATGGCGAGGCCGTCGAGGTGGCGCCCGGCATTCGCCGGGTGCTGGCGCGCAATCCCAATCCCTTCACGTTTCATGGAACGGGCACCTACATCGTCGGCCGCGGGCAGGTTGCCGTCATCGATCCCGGGCCTGCGCTCGAGGAGCATGTGCAGGCGATCCTTGCGGCCACGCGCGGCGAGACCATCAGCCATATCCTGGTCACGCATACCCATAATGACCATGCTCCGGCGGCGGCGCCGCTCAAGGCGGCAACGGGCGCCCTGATCATGGGGTGTGGTGCGCATGGTTCTGGGCGACCCTCCGATGGCGTCGATGTCGAGGAGGGCGGTGATCGGAGCTACGCGCCTGACTTGCTGCTCGGCGATGGCGACCAGGTGATCGTGGGTGACCTCACCTTCGAGGCCGTGTTCACGCCTGGCCATACCTCCAATCATGTGTGCTTTCTTGCACGCGATGCGCAGGCCTTCTTTCCAGGCGATCACGTGATGGGTTGGTCGACGACGGTGATCGCGCCACCCGACGGGGATATGGCGGACTACCTGTGCAGCCTGGAGAAATTGCTCGCGCTGCCGGAGGTTCCCTATTACCCGACGCATGGCAATCCGATCGCGCGGCCGCATGAATTCGTGCGCGCGCTGATCGCGCATCGCCATGCCCGCGAAGCGCAGATCGAAGCGTGCCTCGCGCGCGGGTTGCTTACAATCGCCGACATGGTTCCGGTGATCTATTCCGAGGTCGACGCGCGGCTGCATCCAGCGGCGTCGCGTTCGGTGCTTGCGCACCTGCAGCATATGGTGGCGACGGGGCGTGTTGCATGCGAGGGCGTTGCGGGGTCTGCGTCCCGCTATCGTCGCGCCAACGGTCAATTTCGGTGACAGTGCACTTAATTCCTCGCAATGATGGGGCATCATCACTGACGAACGCACTCAGTAATTAAGTGCACTGTCACCGAAATTAAACCCGTCCCCGGTACACGGGGTCCATGCCATGTACCGGGGAGCGGGCGTTGCGGTCACGAGGGGAGAGCCTTGTGCCCGCATGTGCTGCTGCCGCGTTGCCGGGGAGATGCGGGGTCGGTCGGACAGCCAGCGCCATGGATCAAGACTGCCAAGCGGTTGGGGTGTATTCCTTGATCTGGCGCAACGCGTGAAACTTGACAGCTCAGCCTTGCAGGGATTCCCGCAATATTTCGAGTTCGAGCCACCGATCTTCCATTAAACCCAGGTCGGTACTGGCCCGGCCCAGTTCCTCGGTCAGGGCAGCAAAACGCTTGGGGTCGCGTCCATAAAGGGCCGGGTCTTCGAGTGCCGCTTTCAGCTCTTCGATGCGCGCGCGCGCGGCATCCATCTTGGCCGGCAGGGTCTCGAGGGCGTGCTTGTCCTTGAAGCTCAGCTTCTTCTGTTCGCTCGGCCGCGCGGCCTCTGCCTCACGCGTCCTGCTTCGCGGCTGGGCGGCGGCGGCGCGCGCCTTTGCCTTCATGTCCGCGCCGCGCTGGGCGACCGCATCGCTGAAACCACCGGCATACTCGGTAAAGCGTCCGTCACCTTCGGCCCAAAGGATCGCGGTGGTCACGCGATCGAGGAAGTCGCGATCGTGACTGACGACAATGACGGTACCGGCATAGTCGGCGAGCAGTTCCTGAAGAAGGTCCAGGGTTTCGAGGTCGAGGTCGTTGGTCGGTTCGTCGAGGACCAGGAGGTTGGCTGGCGTCGCGAGTGCCTTGGCCAGGACAAGACGCCCGCGTTCTCCGCCCGACAGGGCGCTGACAGGGGTCCGCGCCTGTTCTGGCGTAAAGAGGAAGTCCTTCATGTAGGAGGCATAGTGACGGACCTGGTCGCCCACGGCGAGGGTCTCGCCGTGGCCGCCGGTCAGGAAGTCCTTCACAGAGACGTCGATTTCAAGCGCCTGTCGGCGCTGGTCGAGAACGTGCATGCGGACATTTGAACCGATCTTCACGCTGCCCGTGTCTGGCTTGAGGCGGTCCGTCAGGAGCGAAAGAAGTGTTGTCTTGCCGGAACCATTGGGGCCCACGATGCCGATCCTGTCGCCGCGCGCGATGCGCACGGAAACATTGTCGACGACCTTGCTGTCGCCCCAGGCCTTGCAAAGGTCCTTTGACTCGATGACGATGCTGCCCGAGCCTTCGGCCTCGGTTGCGGCCATCTGCACGTTGCCCTGGACGCGACGGTGGTCGCGACGCTGCTGGCGCAGTGAGGCAAGGCGCGCCATGCGCCCCTGGTTGCGCTTGCGCCTTGCTGTAACGCCATAGCGGACCCAGTGCTCTTCCATCGCAATGCGCCGGTCGAGCTTGTGCTGCTCGAGTTCTTCCTGCTCGAGCAGCGTATCACGCCAGGCCTCGAAACTGCCGAAGCCCTCCTCCAGCCGGCGCGTCCGCCCGCGGTCCAGCCAGACTGTTGCGCGGGTCATGGACTGGAGGAAGCGTCGGTCGTGGCTGATGAGCACGATGGCGCTGCGCATCGCACCCAGTTCGTTTTCGAGCCATTCGATTGCGGGCAGGTCCAGGTGATTGGTCGGTTCGTCGAGCAGCAGGATGTCGGGCTGCGGTGCGAGGACACGCGCAAGGGCTGCCCGTCTTGCCTCACCTCCGGACAGGTTTGCGGTTTGCTCCTCTCCGGTCAGGCCGAGGCTTTGGAGGAGATAGAGTGCGCGGTAGGGATCATCGCCCGGCGACAGGCCTTCTTCGACGTAGGCCAGCGTGGACGCGTAAGCGCTGAGATCGGGTTCCTGAGGCAGATAGCGAACCGTGGCCCGCGGCGCGATGGAACGGACACCGGCATCGGGTTCGATCAGCCCTGCCACGATCTTCAGCAGGGTGGATTTGCCCGACCCGTTGCGGCCGACGAGGCAGAGCCGGTCGCCCTCGGACAGGACAAGGTCCGCCCCTTGCAAAAGCGGCGTGCCGCCGAAGGTCAAGCTTATGTCCTGCAATTGAATCAGAAGGGCTGGCATCAGGATCCTGGCCGGTTGGCTGCGTAAGACATTCATTCGGGGCGGGGGTGTCAAGGCGAGATTGGTGCAAGCTTCGCCGATTCATTGGCGGTTTTCGGCTCTTGGCTTGACGGCCGACCTACATGCGTGCTGCATCTGACGGACGTGAACCCAAGTTGAAGATCAAGAGGTCCATACATGCTGAAACCCATGAACCGTCGTTCCCTGTTGCAGGGTGCTTCCGTTGGTGCAGTCGCGATGGTGCTTTCGGGCTGCGCGCTTCCGCGTGCGACATCCGGTGTTGCTGGCGGCCCGCCAAACATCGGAACCTGGGGATTTGACCTTGCAGGAATGGATCGTTCCATCAACCCGGGCGATGACTTCTTCCGGTTTGTAGGTGGCACATGGATGAAGAATACGAAGATCCCCGATGATCGCTCGCGCTGGGGGTCGTTCAATGAGCTGGGCGCAAAGTCCGAAGAGGACGTGCGCTCCGTCGTGGAGGAAGCCGCGCGCAGCAATCCGGCGGCAGGCTCAGTCGAGCGCAAGGTGGTCGATTATTTCGAGGCCTACACCAACGTTGATGCGATCAATGCAAAGGGCCTGTCGCCCGCGAAGGCAGACCTCGATCGCATCGGCGGCCTGAAGACACACGAGGATCTGGCGACGCTTTGGGCATCACCTGGATTTCGGGGGCAGCTCCCTGTCGGCATGGGTGTCACGCTCGATGCCAAGCGCCCGGATGTCTATGTGATCAGCATAGGGCAGTCAGGTCTGGGTATGCCTGACCGTGACTATTACCTGAAGCCGGATGAAAAATTTGCCTCGATCCGGATGAAGTATACCGACTATGTGGGCGCCATGCTGAAACTGGCGGGGCACCGCGGCGCAGACCGCAAGGCCCGCGAGATCCTGGCGCTGGAAACGCGTATTGCCACGATCCACTGGCCGCGCGACAAGTCGCGAAATCGGGACCTCACGTATAATCCCAAGTCACGGGCAGAGCTTCTTGCGTTCGCGCCGGCTTTCCCGTGGCAGGCGGCTTTCGACTCGTTCGGGGCGCCGCAGCAGGACTTCTTTGTCGTAACCCAGTCAGATGCCGTGCAGGGGCTTGCGACGCTGTTCCGTGAGACGCCAGTGGCTTTGTGGCGGGATTATCTGACCTTCCATTATCTCAACGCTTTCGCCGAGGTTCTGCCTGCTGCGTTTGATGACGCCGCATTCGGCTTCAATGGGAAAGTCGTCACCGGGCAGCCGCAGCAGCGTGATCGCTGGAAGCGTGCCGTGACAGCGATGAGCGGTACGCCCTTCAATGCGCCGATGGGAGAGGCTGTCGGACAGCTTTATGTGCGCAAGACCTTCACGCCACGCGCCAAGGCAGAAATGGCCAAGCTGGTCGAGAACCTCCGGGCAGCCTACAAGGTGCGCATCCGCAATCTGTCCTGGATGAGCGAAGAGACCAAAGTCGCAGCCCTGACCAAGCTCGAGAAGATCAGGGTCAAGATCGGTTATCCCGACGCGTGGCGGGATTATACCGATCTCGAGATCGTTGCGGGCGATGCATTCGGCAACCACAAGCGCGAGCTTGCCTTCACCCGCAAGCGCGACCTGAAGCGCCTTGCAGAGGGAGCCGATCGCAGCGAATGGGGCATGGCGCCCCAGACGGTCAATGCCTATTACAGCTCGGTCTGGAACGAGATCGTCTTCCCGGCAGCGATCCTGCAGGCGCCGTTCTTCGATGTGAATGCGGACCCGGCCGTGAACTATGGCGGCATCGGCGCAGTCATCGGCCACGAGATGGGTCATGGCTTCGACGACCAGGGCTCCAAGTCGGACGGCGATGGTATCCTGCGCAAATGGTGGAACGCGGAGGACGAGACGCGCTTCAAGGCGCTGGGCGACAAGCTTGCGGCGCAGTATGGAAAGTTCGAAGCCTTGCCTGGTCTGTTCCTGAACGGCAGGTTGAGCCTTGGCGAGAACATTGGTGACCTGGGTGGGCTGAACGTGGCTCTCGAGGGCTATCTGATCTCGATTGCTGGTCGCGAGCCGCCGGTGCTCGACGGTTTCACGGGGCTGCAGCGCTTCTTCCTTGGCTTTGGCCAGATCTGGAGAACGCTGATGCGCGAAGAGGCCCTGCGGAACCAGGTCATCTCAGGGCCCCACTCGCCAGGCGAGTTCCGAGCAAACGGAACTGTGCGGAACATAGATGCCTGGTATGAGGCTTTCGGCGTGAAGCCGGATGCCAAACTCTACGTGCCGCCGGAAGAACGGGTCCGCATCTGGTAAGCGGGCCCGGTTCGCTTTCCGTCAGTTCTGCCAATAGACGTAGGCATCGCTTGCGTCATAGGTGCCGTCGATCGGTCCGTCGAGCGGTACTGGCGCTTCGATCAGTGATGGCCATAGCGGGGGTACGCTTGCGGCCTGCATTGCCTCGAGGTCGACTTGCAGTTCGGCAAGGCGTTCCTTTTCGGTCGATGCAAGATTGTTTCTTTCGCCGGGGTCGGCAGACAGGTCATAGAGCATGTCGGCCGGCGCTGGACGGCTGACGCGCTGAAGTTTCCAGTTCCCCTTGAGGACGGCGCTGTAGCCTCCCGAACGCCAGAACAGGAGGCGGTCAGGGGTGATTGTGCCCTCGGCAATGGCAGCCAGATCAAGTCCGTCAATCTGTTTGTCTGCTTTTGGTTCGATGCCTGCGGCCGCAATGGTGGTTGCGAAGATGTCGACATGCGCGACCGGGGTGCTTACGACAGCAGGCTTGAGACGTGCTGGCCATTGGACGAACATGGGGACACGAAGTCCGCCATCGTAGAAGGTCAGCTTCCAGCCTCGAAGCGGGGCGTTGAGATCCGCCAGGCCGGCAGCGCCTGCACCACCATTGTCGCTCGTGAAGATCACGATGGTGTTGTCGGACAGGCCCTCGCGTTTCAAGGCCTCAAGGATCGTGCCGACGCCGCGATCGAGCGATTTGATCATCGCACCGTAGACGCGCAGGCGATGATCCTTGATTTCCGCGAGGCTCTCATAGTCGGACTTCAGCGCCTGCAGCGGAAGATGCGGCGCGCTGAAGCCCACGTAGAGGAAGAACGGCTGGTCGCGGTTTGCCGCGATTGAGCGGGCCGCCTCCTCCGCAAAGTAATCCGTTACATAACCTTTGGGGGCGAACCGGCTGCCTCCATTGAACTTTACGCCGTAGGCAAGGTTGGCCCACAGAAACTTGTCCGGCGGATAGGCAGGGTTCTCGGCGTTGACGACCCGCGGGTCATTCTTGGGCAGATAAAGTGTTGTCGCAGAGTTGAAGCCCAGAAAGGCGTCAAAGCCTCGCGCTTCGGGCCGCGAGGTGGGCGAGTCTCCCAGGTGCCACTTGCCGACGCCAAGGGTTCGGTAACCGCGCTCGCGCAGGCGTTCGGACAGCATGACCTCGGTCGTCGGTACCTGCATGTTGCCGGTGGCCGGGTAAGTCGGCTCATGCTCGGTGTGGAATATCGTCGGCCAAGGTGATCCGTTTTCAGTGACGCTGATGATCTTTGCATGCTGCAGCCCGGTGGGCGTGAATTCGAAGCCGAAGCGCGTCGCAAAGCGTCCCGTCATCATGGCTGCCCTGGACGGGGCGCACGTGGCGTTTCCTGCATAGCTACGCTGGAAGTCGATGCCGTTGCGCGCAATGGAGTCGATGTGCGGTGTCTTCACGATGCCACCGGCGACACCTCCACCATTCAGCGAGATGTCATTGTAGCCGAGGTCATCGGCTACAATGAGAACGATGTTCGGCGGATTCCCCTCGGCCCGTGGAGCGTTTGCAGCAGCCGTCCAGTCCACCACCTGGTTTTCTCCGACCGGATCGCGCAGGGCTTGCATGATACCTGGCAGGTAGTACCAGTATTGCTGCCAGAGCGCCCATCCAACGAGCGCCACGGCTGCAATGAGCGTCAGTGCAATACGGGTTCTGGGTCCAATTTTCATGAAGGCTCCAATCCTCAAGGGTGCGAGACGCGCGTCGGTCAGTCTCCTGCATACCTGAAGCCACTTCAACCCTGTCGGGATGTGGAGACGCCGGACAAAAGAAAAGGGCGGGTGATAAGCCCGCCCTTCGTGCAGTCTGATCCGGTTTCCCGATTGTTACGACTTACTTCTTCAGGTCGATCGTCGCGCGGCGGTTCTGCGGCTCCTTGACGTTGTCGCCGGTCTTCACCAGCAATTCCGTCTCGCCGCGGCCCGTGGCCGTGATCTGGCCTTCGCCGATGCCCTTGGACACAAGGCCGGACTTGGCGGCGTTGGCGCGGCATTCCGAAAGCTTCTGGTTGTAGCTGTTAGAGCCAACCGTGTCGGTGTGACCGACGATCAGCACCGAAGCCGAACCATGCGTCTTTGCTGCAGAGGCGGCTTCCGTGAGAACAGCGTCGGCCTCAGCCGTGATGTTGCACTTGTTGAAACCGAAGAAGACCACGAACTGCTCCGGCTCTGCCGCAGGCGGCGGAGGCGGGGGCGGCGGGGTCACGACAACCGGGGCTTCGTCCTCGTAGAGGTCGTAGCGCAGGCCGACCGTGACTGTGTGCTTCTGGATGTCCTCGAGGTTGGCAGTGTATTCGGACCAACCCACCGTCTGCGTATAGCTCGGCGCGTCCACGTTCAGGTAGCGATAGTTCAGGGTCAGGTCGAGGCGCTTGGTGATCTCGTAGCTGAGGCCCACGATCGCCTGGTAGGCGAAGTTCGTGTCGCTGTCCTTGAGGCCGCCGACTTCGAGGTTCGAGAAGTCGATACCGGCGCCAACACCGATGCTGAGGTCAAGCTTCTCGGTCAGCGGCAGGTCGTAGATGACGTTGATCATCGCGGTCCACTCGTCGAGGGAGCCGTTTGCCGTTGCGACCCTGCCTGACGGGGTGGCAATCTCCGGGCCGGGGAACAGTGGATTGTCCCCAAGGTCGGGCGCGGCTGGAGGCGTGTAACCGTCATGGTACCCAGCAAATGCCTTCAGGTCATTGCTGCGGTAGCCGCCTTCGAGCTCGACGCGCCAGTTGTTGTCGAAGCCATAGCCGAAGGTGACGAAGCCAGCCCAGCCAGTGTCGAAGTCAAGTGAGCCGCCCATGGGGCCATAGCCGCCGGACTTGAGGCTGACCATCGAGTCTTCGTCGACAGCGCTGCTGATCGTGAAATCATTGTCACCGATCCAGTTCGCGCCGGCCTCGAGGCCGATGTACCAGCCCTGCTGGTGCGCATTCGAATTCGACGTGGAGATGAGTGACAGCGCGGCAACGGTGCCGAGCAGGATGAACTTGGATCTCATTGAAAACCCCTTATTGAACTGGACGCCGCGGGGAGGCGGCGCCTACCCAGTTAACCGGGTACTTACCAGCCGATGTGCAGGGGTCAATTCGAAATTCATGGAATGTTAGGTAAATATTCAGGGGCAGGACAATGCGTCGCGGAAAAGTCCTTGGTGGCGTTCGTCGATAGGCAGGTTTCCATTCCAGCGTGCAGTCGAGTGCGCCGAAAGGATTACCTCTTCGGAGGCGGATTTACCATGTTGGTCCGGGATCGCGAGGCGGTGTCACTGGAAAGTGCGATTGTGGTCGGAGGATCCACACTGTCCCCTTTAATACTGCCTGTACCCGCTAAGAGGGGCGCGGCGTCATGCCGGTATCGCCAGCCCTGTTCGCAGCGACCCAGAGCTCGGCTGCCTCGCGCCCCATGATTTCGCTCCACGCTGCGATGGCCATGTTGGCGGCAACCTTCTGGTCATCGTCGTGGCGCGCCTTTGCCCTCAGTATGGTGCTGGCAGACGCTCGCTTCATCATGGTGTGCAGCAAAGTTCTCATCGGTGCAGCCCAATGCGTGGTCATTCATCCGGGTTGGAGCCGGAATGCGCGATGATCCTAGTGTCCTTTGGCTAAGACCGGGTTAAGAGGTGCTGCATCTGTTGCGCTGACGGCGTGGGGCGGCGCATGCTGCAGATGCTCAACGATTCCCGTCCAGCACAAGGAGATGGTTATGGCGCATCCGGCTGACTTCGCGATGAAGCATGGGATTGCCACGGCCGCGGCGATACCGGTGACCGTGGCAGTGCATTCCTACCTGGAAACCTTGAGCGCTGCTGGAACGGCGCTGATATTCATCCTGTTCCTGGCGTTGTTCAATGGTTTGGCCGCCACGTTGGGGCGGGGTGCTTCAAAGTCGAACAGCAAGACCTGAGGCTGTTTCTATCCTGCCAGCCTCCGCCGCTGTATTGTGGTGCATATGCGAAAGGCAGAGGCGGGGAATGGCAGACAGGCAGACGGTTTCGCTGCTCGGTGATCTTGAAGAGAAGGTTCGCTGGCTGGCCAGCTGGACGATCCATAATGCCAATCATCTGCGTGACAATGATGACGGTCTGAAGGTCGGGGGGCACCAGGCCTCATCGGCATCGCTTGCGACCATCATGTCGGTCCTTTACTTCGCTGTGCTGAGGCCTGAGGACCGTGTGGCGGTCAAGCCGCATGCCAGCCCCAATTTTCACGCCATTCAGTATCTTCTGGGGCAGCAGAGCCTTGATAAGATTCGCAATTTCCGGGGCTACACGGGGGCGCAGAGCTATCCTTCGCGTACGAAGGATGCCGACGATGTCGACTTCTCGACGGGGTCGGTCGGGCTTGGTGTTGCGCAGACGCTGTTCTCATCGCTCGTCCAGGATTATGTGCGCGCCCACGGCTGGGGGCTAGGCCGCAAGGAAGGCCGAATGGTGGCCTTGATCGGCGATGCCGAGATGGACGAAGGCAATATCTTCGAGGCCTTGCTGGAGGGATGGAAGCACGACATCCGAAATACCTGGTGGATCGTCGACTATAACCGGCAAAGCCTCGATGCCGTGATCCGCGAGGGGCTTTGGTCGCGCTTCGAGAGCTTGTTCCAGAATTTCGGCTGGGACGTCCTGGTCCTGAAATATGGGCGCAAGCTGGAGGCTGCGTTTTCCGAACCAGGCGGCATGGCGCTGAGGGACTGGATTGAACGCTGTCCAAATCAGCTTTACTCGGCCCTGACATTCCAGGGCGGACGGGCGTGGCGCAAGCGCCTCGAGGACGAGATCGGTGACCAGGGTCCGGTGTCTGCGCTGATCGGGCGGCGAAGCGACGACGCGCTTGCCGACCTGATGACGAACCTGGGTGGCCATGACATCGAGACCCTGCTCGATGCCTTTGCCGCATGCAGCAGCGATCGGCCTGTCTGTTTCATCGCCTACACGATCAAAGGTCATGGCCTGCCCCTGCAGGGGCACAAGGACAATCACGCGGGGCTCATGACACCCCAGCAGATTGCGGCTCTCAAGGCGCAACTTCGCATCCGCGACGGACATGAATGGGGTCGCTTTGAGGGCTTGAAGGCGTCCCCCGCGCAGCTTGAAGCATTCCTCTCCTCGGTTCCGTTTGTACAAGGTGGGGCGCGGCGCCTGCGCGCGCCTGTCATTCCGGTGCCGCCAGAACTTTCGTTCAATGCGCAGCCTGTTGTCTCGACCCAAGCTGGTTTTGGGAACATCATGAATGAGCTTGGGCGCTCCAGTCATGAGCTGGCGACGCGGGTCGTGACCTGCTCGCCCGATGTAACGGTGTCGACAAACCTGGGCGCATGGGTCAACCGCCGCGGGCTGTTCGCGCAGAAAACGGTTGCGGACATCTTCAAGCGCGAGCGTATCCCGTCGACCTTTGCCTGGGAATTTTCGCCCAAGGGGCAGCATATCGAGCTTGGCATAGCCGAGATGAACCTTTTCATCCTGCTGTCTGCGCTTGGCCTTTCTCACTCGATCAATGGAGAGCGGCTGATCCCGATCGGCACGCTTTATGATCCTTTCATCTCGCGCGGGCTGGATGCATTGAATTATGCATGTTACCAGGATTCCCGGTTCATCGTGGTTGCAACTCCATCCGGGATCACATTGGCAGGTGAGGGCGGTGCGCATCAGTCCATCGCGCAGCCGCTAATTGGCATGTCGCAGGACGGGCTCTGCAGCTTCGAGCCTGCTTTCGTCGATGAGCTGGCGGTTCTGATGCGCTTTGCCATGGACTATATCCAGCGCGATGGCGATGGCGATCCCGACGCGCGGACCTGGTTGCGGGACCAGACTGGCGGATCTGTTTACTTCCGACTGTCGACGCGTCCGATCGAGCAGCCGCGGCGAGAGATGACCGATGTGCTCGCGCGCGACATCATCGATGGGGCCTATTGGTTGCGCCGGCCGGGTCCCAATGCCGAGGTTGTGATTGCCTATACCGGCGCGGTTGCACCAGAAGCAATTG
Organism: uncultured Flavobacteriaceae bacterium; assembly: GCA_964483585.1. GTDB lineage: Bacteria > Pseudomonadota > Alphaproteobacteria > Micropepsales > Micropepsaceae > SZUA-430. Next base: position 43,317 of record CAZABH010000013.1, on the reverse strand, counting down.
ATGCGACGGGTCTTCTTGCCGAAGATCGTCGCGATGTCGGCCTGCTGGCGATTACCTCGGCTGACAGGTTGAATGCTGGTTGGACGGCTGCGCAGCGGGCGCGTGAGCGTGGTGTGACGCGTGCGAGCAGCCTGGCTGAGCGATTGATGGCGGACGTTCCACGGGATTGTGGGCTGGTAACGGTTCTTGACGGGCACCCGGCGACACTGGCATGGCTTGGGTCAGTCCGCGGGCATCGCGTGCGTGCCCTTGGTGTGGAGCATTTCGGGCAGACTGGTTCGCTTGCGGAGCTTTACCGGCATTATGGGCTCGACCGAGAGTCGATCCTGCGTGCGGCACAATCTGTGAGCTTGGGACGGCCACTTCGTCATAAATGAACGAATGGGCGAGATATGCGGAGAGGATGACATCATGAAGCTTCGATACTCAGTTGCGATTTGTTTCTTTCCGTTCATTGCTGCCTGTGAAACGATGGATCAAAGCGCTCCGTCGGCTGCAGGCGCGCGCGCCGAGGTTTTCATCTCGCGGGTTTCAGAGGCGGGTATCGGTGATCGGATCGGCCGTATCGTTCTGTCAGACTCGGCGGAAGGCTTGGTTCTCGCCGTGAATCTGGAGGGGTTGCCACCAGGTCAGCGCGGGTTCCATGTGCACGAGAAGGGCGACTGTGGGCCGGCGCTGCGTGATGGCAAGCCTGTGGCAGCGCTTGCTGCTGGTGGCCATTTCGATGCGTCCGGTGCTGGACGTCATGAGGGGCCCCATGGCCATGGCCATACCGGTGACCTGCCGGTTCTCGACGTAGATGCCTCGGGCAAGGTTGACGACACGCTGACTGCGCCTCGCCTTAAATTGTCGGATATTCGTGGTCGCGCGATCATGATCCATGCTGGTGGCGACAATTACTCTGACCAGCCTCAACCGCTGGGTGGCGGCGGTGCGAGGATCGCCTGTGGTGTGATTCCGCTGGCAGGGTCTTAACTGCAATCTTGATGCGGGTTCCTGGGTTGGTGGGCGGTGCACCACTGCCTGCCTGCCAAGGCCGTTCGGGCGCTGAAGTTTCTGATCAAGGTCTATATCGCGTTAGTTTTCTCTGCATTCAGCACAGAAAGCCCTCGTTCGCGGGGAGAATCCCTAAAACTTGATCGAGTTTCTTGAGGGTCATGAAACAGGCGAGGAGGATAGTACCCACGTATCCTTTTCGTGGCGGGTTCGGTGCATGCAATTCCGCGAGACATTCTTTGGTCGCTTTGCAGGCAGCAAGGCAGCAAACATGGCTGTCATGTTCGGGCTTACGGCTCCAGTCGTAGTAGGAGCGATTGGGCTCGGGGTTGAAACTGGCTATTGGTACTACAAGGATCGCGGTCTGCAGACTGCAGCCGATACGGCAGCTTACGCCGCAACTGTCGAGAAGCGCAGCGGCGGAAGTGCCAGCAAGATCAGGGATGTGGCGTTGTTGGAGGCGGTCGAGCAAGGCTTCGATGCAGACAACGGTTCCATCGTTGTCAATTCGCCGGCGCTTTCTGGAAATTATCGTGATGACAGGTCGGTTGAGGTTCTACTCTCGATTGCAGTGCCTCGTCTGTTTACAGGTCTTTTCCTGCAGGAAGATATCTCGATTTCAGCCCGTGGTGTCGGTCACTACGATGATGCAGGCAAGGCTTGCGTGCTTGCCCTTGCGCCTGAGGATGCGGATGCGCTGGATTTCAGCGGAAACTCCGTGACGATGTTGAATGATTGCGGGTTGATGTCGAATTCCCTTTCCGACTCTGCAGTCAGGGTCTCGGGAGCATCAGACCTCACTGTCCCGTGCATTGTAAGCGCGGGCGGTGTTGTCGAGGGTGGCACGATCAACATGACGGACTGCAATGAGCCTGTCACGCAGGCTCCCCCTGCGATCGACCCTTATGCATCGCTTGCCAAGCCAGAGGTTTCTGGTGCTTGCCAGAGCTTTCCAAGTGGTTCCGGGGCGGCTGTGCTGGCTCCAGGTCGGTATTGTGGAGGCGGTAACATCAGGGGAACGCTTGCGCTGAGTCCGGGCGTCTATGTTGTTGATGGCGGGAATGTCCGGATCAATGCGTCGGCATCGCTGACAGGGACCGGCGTCACTCTTTACTTCACGAATGATGCGACGATCGACATCAATGGCTCTGCGAACCTAACACTATCTGCGCCTACGAGTGGGCCCTACAGGGGCATGTTGTTCTGGGGTGATAGCAGCAACAGCACCAGTGTCATCAAGTTCAATGGCAATGCGTCTTCCAGTCTGACCGGTGTGATCTACTTCCCCAGTGCAGAGACGGAATTTCTGGGAAGTTTCTCCGGTTCGAACGGCTGCATGCGGGTTGCTGCAAGGCGCGTGAAGTTCAGTGGCTCAACGACCATGAACTCGTCATGTGACTTCGCAGGCATCCTCGATATTTCAATTCCTGGTCGCGTGCGGCTGGTCGAGTAGGGGGACGTCGAGCCATGATCCGTTTCATATCTCGCCTTCTGAGGAACCTCGGTGGACAGTCTGCTGTAGAGTTTGCGCTGATTGCGCCCGTTCTGGTGGTGGGGCTGGTCGGAGCGGTCGACCAGGGCTTCAATTTGTATCAGCGCACTGATCTTGAGTCTGCGATGCGCTCTGGTGCGCAGTATTTCATGAATGGTGGCAAAGACATCGATACGGCTGTCTCCATCGTTGACGCCGCGTGGACTGATCGACCCGAGGGTGCCGTGGTCCAGTCGAGCAAGTTTTGTATGTGTGGAGAAACGGTCAGCGTCTGCAACAAGCTCTGCCCTGACAAGTCGTATCCCGTGAGTTATCATCGAATTACTGCAGCGGTTACTTTTGAAGGGATCATTTCCGAGACGCAGTATGAGACATCCCAGGTTGTTCGTGTTCGGTAGGGTGGTTTCATGAGGCGCAATCTGCGGGGTTGGTTGGCCGAGACTGGCGGGGCTTCTGCCCTGGAATTTGCGATCCTTTTGCCTGTGTTCGTTACCCTGGTCTTCGGAACGATGCAGGTCGGCTTGTTGTTTTTTCAGGCGGGTACCGTCCAGCAAGCCTTGGAGGAGACTGCCAGAGAACTAATGGTTGACGATACATTGAGTGAGGCTCAGCTTCAGCTATCCATCGAGGCGCGCCTTGAGGAGCTGATATCGATTCCGGTTGATGTCACATACAGCGTCGTGCCTGTGGGTGAGGTATCGATCATGCGTATCACGGCAGCTTTCAGTGTCGATCTGATCATTCCCTTTGTGCCGACGGTGTCAGTGCCAATGGATGTTCAGACGGTGGTGCCGCTGGTTGATTGACGACGCCCGTTTACCCGATGTTGAGTCCGATGCCTTAGAGTGCAGGATGTCATTGTTGCCGCGGCTTGGGTGTCATGAACCGATCTGGATTGAAATTTCTCAGTTTCGCGGCTGGCTTGCTTCTGGTCGGTATGGGCTCCTTCGACCTCTATCTCGGCCTGATTCAGGCTGGCGGCAGTGAGGCCCTGAACCTTGAGCTGTCGCGCAGCTTCATGCTGCTGTTTCCGGGTTACGCGTTTCTGGCCTATTCGCTTCATTCCAGCGTGGCACTAACCTCGCATGGGATGTTCCGTCGGCAGGTAGAGTCGGAGACTGAAGCCGAGATGGACGTCCTGCAGGATGACCTGCCGGAGAATGTTGTTGTTTTCCCGGGTCAACCCTTTGAACGCGGCCCCGGCAGGTCTGGTGTCAGGCGTTATCGATAGCCGTCTGACCTATTGCGCCTTCTGCGGGCCTCGTTCCATGCCACCAGCAGCACGATCGTAAGCAGAGCAAGGGCTCCGGTCCCCGTGTCGAAATATTCGCTGCGGCTGCAGACATAGGGAACGCCGAATGGGCTCGTGGCGCCATGCGCGAGGTTGCACATGCTTTCACCAATCATGGTTACCAGCTCGAATGCATCCATGGGACAGTTTCTCCGATACCACGGTTGAAGAAGCAAGAGACGTACCATTGCCGGATCTGCTTGGTTCGACCGTATCTGCCGGATCGTTCTTCTCGTTTTGGGGCAAGTCGACAGTTCCACTTTGGAGCAAAGCGATCTAGAAGCGGGGCATGATCCGGGTCACTGAGTTGAGGCTTCCGCTGACGCATGGGGAGGCTGCCTTACGGCAGGCGGTCCTTCATCGCCTATCGCTTGCAAGCGCGGATCTCATCGGATTTTCGGTCTTCAAGCGCGGTGTCGATTCGCGTCGGCCCAAGCAGATCGATTTCATCTACACGGTCGATGTCGAGGTTCGCGATGAGGCAGCGGTCCTGCGTCGCTTCTCCAGAGATCGCAGGGTCGGCGCTGCGCCTGATACGTCCTACAAGCTCGTCACGCGGCTGGATCGGGCGCCAGTCCAGAGGCCCGTGGTCATCGGTGCTGGGCCGTGTGGCTATTTCGCAGCGTTGGTTCTTGCCGAGATGGGGTTTCGGCCACTGGTGCTCGAGCGTGGCAAGATTGTCAGGGAGCGGACCAAAGACACGTTCGGTTTCTGGCGGCGGCGCGAGCTCAATCCCGAGTCCAATGCGCAGTTTGGCGAAGGCGGGGCGGGTACATTCTCGGATGGCAAGCTCTACAGCCAGGTCAAGGACCCCCGCTTTCTTGGCCGCAAGGTCTTGACGGAGTTTGTCGAGGCCGGCGCTCCTCCCGAGATCCTCTACGTGTCGAAGCCGCACGTCGGTACGTTTCGTCTGGTCTCCATGGTGGAGGCACTGCGAGCAAAGATTGAGGCGCTTGGCGGTGAATTCCGGTTCGAGACAAAGGTCGACAGGGTCCTGATCGGCCGGAATGCGCTTGGCGAACGACGGGTCGAAGGCTTGCTGCTGATGAGCGGCGAGGTCATTGAGGCCGAACAGGTCGTTCTTGCCGTTGGACACAGTGCGCGGGACACATTTCAGATGCTGCACGAGCAGGGCGTCTACATCGAGGCCAAGCCCTTCTCGATTGGTTGCCGGATCGAGCATCCCCAGTCGATCATCGACAAGGCGAGGCTTGGACCCAATGCAGGAAACAAGCTTCTTGGTGCCGCTGATTACAAGATCGTCCACCATGCCTCGAATGGTCGCTCGGTCTACAGTTTCTGCATGTGTCCAGGCGGCACAGTCGTTGCCACGGCGTCTGAGCCGGGACGCGTGGTCACCAACGGAATGAGCCAGTACTCGCGTGCCGAACGCAACGCCAACGCCGGGATCGTGGTTGGCATCTCGCCAGAGGATTATCCCGGAGATCCTCTGGCCGGGATCGAGTTTCAGAGAAAGTGGGAGGCTTTGGCCTTCGAGGCGGGCGGCCGTGACTATTCCGCGCCGGGGCAGCTTGTGGGGGATCTGATCGCCGGGCGCGCATCCACGTCTCTCGGTGCCGTGCTCCCGTCCTACAAGCCAGGCGTGACGCCAACGGATCTTGCGCTCTGCCTGCCTGACTTTGCCATCGCCGCCATGCGCGAGGCCTTGCCGGCATTCGGCCGTCAGATCCAAGGCTTCGACATGCATGATGCGGTGATGACGGGGGTGGAGACGCGCACCTCGTCGCCGATCTCCATTCGGCGCGGAGAGGATTTCCAGAGCATCAACACCAAGGGTCTTTATCCGGCTGGTGAGGGCGCCGGCTATGCAGGCGGCATCTTGTCGGCAGGCATTGACGGGATCAAGGTCGCGGAGGCGGTTGCTCGGCAGTTTGTAGAGACCTGAGGGAGCAGGTCTCTTCATCCGTGTTTCCGGCCCCTAGCGCATCGTGAGCTGGATGGAGATCATGTCTGCATCTGAGTCCGTCGTTCCGCGCAAGTTGCCGCGAAGCTCGTTGCCAGGGGTGGCCGCACTGAGATTTATGGGCTCTTCGGGGAACATAAGCTTGGCGTAGCCCAACTGGATCGAAGTGGATGCGGAGAGATGGTGCTCGATGCTGGCGGATAGCCAGGTCCGCGTCGCGTCCGGGATGCGAGGGTCTCGCGTTGCGTCCCGCGCGGGGGAGCCATCAATTGCTGCGCCAGCGCGCAGGGTCCATTCCTTGTCGAAGTCGTAGCGAGCGCCTATGGAGTACAGCCACGCGCCTGACCATCCATAAGTCTGCACGTTGTCGGGCTGGAGGGGGTTGTCGAAACTGACCCGCAATTCCTGGATGGTTCCCCAGTCTGTGTAGCCGACTTCGCCCATCAATGTGAGCTTGTCTGTTGCTTTCCAAGCCACCCCCGCCGAAGTGATCGAGGGCAGTGACAGGCGCGTTCGTGCCGTGCTGTCGACAAACGCCCCGCTTGCACTGGACAGTGCTGCGCCAACGCCAGCCGTGTCGAGCGAGAAGTCTACGTTCCCCTTCAGCTCGTGCTTTAAGCCTGATCGCCACGCGAGCCCAAAGGCTACACGATCGTCTGGTTTCCAGATGATTCCTGCCCGGTACCCAATGGCCCAGTCATCCGCCTTGAACTCTGCGAAGCCATCCTGCTGACCCGGGACTGCGCCCGGCACCGAAAAGAGTGCTCCGATCGTTCCAAAATCTATGGCGTTCGACAGGATACCTTCGGCGTACTGAACCTGCAGCCCCAGACCGATGGCTAGGGTGTCCGTCACCTGCCAGGCTATGTCAGGCGCGACGTTGATCGTCAGAAGCTTGGATTCGACGGCATAGTAGCGTCCTGCCCAATCGCGATCGTACAAAGTGCTCAATCCCCAGGGGACTGATACTGAGATGCCGGCCGACCAGCGGTCCGAGAGCCGCTTGCGCCAGGACGCGCCGGGTTCGAGAGCTTCCTGCACAAAGCTGACAGGTGTTCGGCTTCCGCTGGCAGCTGTTCCGGCTGATGTAGTGGCAAGGTCGAATGTCGCGCTGCTCGACGGGTAGATGGCGTTCAACGTGAACTGGACATCTTCGTCCTGTACGCCGGCGGCGGCAGCAGGATTGAAGGCGAGGTAACCTGCTGCGTCATCGCTTGCTGATACGCCCGCGAACGATGTGGACGCCGCGGAGAGGCTATACTCGCGCAGGGCGAAACCCGCAGCGGTGGCGGGTGCGTTCCAGGATGACACAGTCACCATGCCCATGATGGCAATTCCTTGCCATGCGGGGAAATTTCCCGATGCGCGACCTGTCTTCATTGCTGTTTTCCCCGAGCGTCGGATCACCACGCATCGATGGTGTTGGATGGCCGGCGGACAGTCAATAAAGGGTAAATACTTATCGACAGGCTGGTAATTCTACCACCCGGTTTGTGAGGCTTTTAAGATCTCTGCGTTACTCTGATGGCGTCTTGCAAACATCGGGCTTGCTGAGCAGTCGAACTTGAACGCAGAGATTTCAGCGACCAACCGAGGGCGGTTCCAGCTTGACCGCATTGTCCTCAGGTTCTCGAATGCCGAGGTCGAAAACGACTTTGCGCAATGGTCTTACGCGTCGTCGATCGCCTACGTGCGCGCCTATCTGCTCGGGGCGATCGTTCTCTTTTCCATCTTCGGTTTCCTCGATGCACAGATCGGCGGGGATCATGTGACGTTGCTCTGGGGTGTCCGCTTTGGTGTGGTTATTCCGGTCCTCGCTGTCATTCTTGCCCTATCGTTTGCAAGGGGGTTCCGTCCATATCTCCAGATATCACTGGTGGCGTCTGCTCTCGTCTGCGGGCTTGGCGTGATTGTCATGCTCGCGGTGCTGCCGCAGGCCGAGGCCAGCCGCTATTATGCGGGACTGATCATGGTCGTCATATATGCCGGTGGGATGCTTGGCGTTCGATACTTCTATGGTCTCACTTCGACACTTGTAATCCTCATAGCCTATCAGGTCGTAAGTTTGTTTTTTAATCCGATACCTGCTGTGGATTTTGTCTCGAACAATTTCTTCCTGGTGATGTCGTGCGGCGTTGGTGTCGTGTGCACCTACATGCTCGACATGCATTCGCGGGACCACTATGTCGACCAGAAAATCATCGAGGAAAAGAATGCCGTGATGCAGGTTCTGCTCGACCGGGCAGAGGCCGCGAACCGCGCAAAGAGCGAATTCCTGACCAATATGAGCCATGAGCTGCGCACGCCATTGAACGCAATCATCGGATTCTCTGAGATCATTCGGCAGGAGTACCTGGGGCCTGTTGGCTCGCCCAAGTACATGGACTATGCGACCGACATACATCTCAGTGGCAAGCATCTCCTGACCATCATCAATGACATTCTTGATCTGGCGCGCGCCGAGTCTGGCCAGCTGGTCATTCGCGAGCAGGTTTTCGACCTTGGAGAATTGGTCGGTTCGGTGCATGCGCAACTCGCGGGGCAGGCCCTTGAGGCCGGGCTTGAACTGAATGTCGAATTGCCGGGCGGGAGTGTTACGGCCCGCGGGGATCAGCGCCTGCTGCGTCAAGTCCTGCTGAACATCGTATCCAACGCGGTCAAGTTCACGCCGTCAGGCGGTCATGTCGCCGTGCAAGTGACGGCTGATGGTCATGCAGGTATCAGGATTACCGTGCGTGATACGGGGATTGGCATTCCGCCCGAGCATATCGAGCGCGTCTTGCGACCGTTTGAGCAGGTGGAGCGTGCGTTGAGCCGCTCGCATGGTGGGGCGGGGCTTGGCCTTTCGTTTGCGCTGAAGGTCATGGAGTTGCACGAGGGAGCGCTGACCATAGAGAGCGCAGTGGGGGCTGGCACGATCGTCTGCGTGACCTTGCCGCCGTCGCGCCTCGACGAGGGACAAGAAGAGGAGCCCTATAGCCGTACGCTCGATCTTGCCTAGGCCTGCATTTTTGCGCTGGATATCTTGCGCACGAAGAGCAATCGCACACGCCCTGTCGGTTCCAACTCGGTCCAGGCTTTGCAGTGAGCCATGTTCGTCGTCCAGCCGAGCATCTCCTCTTCCGTCCGGTAATACAGGTGCCAGTCGGTGATGAATTCCATCGGCCACAAGTTGCTGAGGGCTGTCCGGTTCATGTTTCCAACAATCAACAGGCCGCCGGGTTCAAGGCGTTCGTAGAGGCGTTCCGCGAGTGCGCGTGCCCGCTTGTCGACGAGATAGTCAACAAGCCCGACTGTATAGATGAGTGACTGAGGCCCTAGGTCGTCCAGCCACTTGCCGCCGCGCAGCACGTCGGTGAAGGACACATTCAGTGCCTGCACCGTGGCGTGACGCTTCTTCATCAGGGTGTGTGGGTGGCACTTTTCGTAGGCGTAGGCGAGAGCGTTCGCTTCCTGGTCGATGAGCGTGAAGGTGGCGGGTGCATCCTGCGCGTCGCTGTCCTGAAGATGTAGCTGAACCTCGCGTGCCGAGCCGCATCCCAGGCTGACGATGCGCGCGCCGCCTCGCTCGGAGAGGTCTTCGACTGTCTTGCGGATCTCGCGCCTTACCACTTCCATCCGGGATGCAATGCACTCGGACACGTCAAGGCCGACGCGGTGGAGCAATTGTCCGTAGACATCCTCCCCCTCGCGTTGCCAGTCATAGACATAGTTCATGATTTCGAAATCGCCGGGGTATCCCGCCGGTTTGCGATAGCTGCGCCACCAGACGGGGCCGTGGCAGAATTCCGGTGTGAGCACCGCCTCGGTATAGGCCTTCATGGCGTCGAGCAGGTTCTTGTCTGCCATGGCGCCTTCGACCATCTGGTTGCCGGACAGCCACAGTTTGCGCCACTGGGGTATGATTGCGGTCTCGCACATTTCGTAAGTTGTGTCGGCGCTAAGGCCACTCTTGCGGCCCGGCATGGCGTGCTGGCTTGCGTCGATCACCGCACGATAGCTCCGCAGGAAGTGCAGGACGTCTGCGCAATGTGCGCGATAGTCTGCCGGGACTGCCATGCTGGCCGTCGGGTCCAGGAGGCGCAGTTGCTGTGATATGCGCGCCTTTGCATTGCGGCTCAGCAAGGCGTTGAAGTCGACCGTGCCGTCGATGAACTGTATCGCTACGCGCGTTCCGAAAGGGTGACGCTCGCTGCGCACCACGCGGGCCCGGCTCTCCATGATGGAAAGGCCTGCCTGTTTTACATCGATCGGGATGATGTCGCCTTCGGTGAAGTCTATCTCCACCGTCTGGTTGGCATTCACGCTGGCGCCGGTGAGGCTTAGGTTTGACAGGCGGAACTCGAGCCCGTGGAGCATCACCTTTGGCGGGGTATCCGGGAAAAGCTCGTTCGCCGCAAAGCGCTGCGGCCTGAAAAAGATCTGGCGACCGGACGAGCCCTTTAGTTCTTCGTATGCCAGCATGGGGTTCGAATCCACATCTCTCGTGACGACATTAGTTCTTTCGCAACCAATGCGTGTATGTGAGAGCCTACAGGAAAGAGTTCCTTAACCCTAGTGGCAGATTGTTGACGAATGGTTATCCATCCGCTGTGTTCCGCGACACACGCCTTAAAGTAAAGGGTGTTCCGCACGCAATGTGGTCAACGCAGCCGTCTCAAGGCCTCGGAGAGGGCCGCCATCGAGTCGGTTGCGATGGCATTGCCCAGTCCTCGCAGCGGGTCGGCCGAGGCCACGGGGCGAACAGATCCTATGCGCAACGCCGTGCTGGTCGCTGCCGAGACCGGGCCGTTCAATGTCATGCAGACACCTGTAAAGTTTGGTCCTTCGCAGACCTGCCATTCGCCATATCCGTGAACGACGGCGCTTCCAGAGACCGCAGGCCATGACACGTGAGTGATATTGGGCGTTTCACCTTTGACGACACGAGCCATGCCGTCAAAGCCAGCGTTGGCAAAGAGTGTCAGCATGGATTGTCCTTGGGCAGGCTCGGGCGCGCGTGCGATGAGGCCTGATTGGGGCGTGTAGGATCGGTGGATGATGTCGAAATCCGCCTTCGCAAGGCTGAATTTTTCCTTCCTTGCGATGCAGCCGATGTCGTGGGTGCGACCGGGCACGGCGTGGACCTCTTCCTGGGCTTGCATGCGCTGTGTGCTTCCGTCTTCACCCCGCGTTGTAAACTCGGAGTGGACGAAATGGACTTTACGGCCAGCGTTGTCGCGTACGCCCAGTTGCGAGACGCTGATGTCCTGAGCGCCTTGCGCCTTGTAGGTTGCGATCCAGAATTCCTTTGTCAGCATTGCCGTCATGGCCTGCGTGATTTCCGGTTGCTCACGGCTGGTGGTCTGTGGGGTCTCGGTCACCACAACCACACAGGCGCCCAAAATCTCGTTGCCTGTTTGGCGTGCCATGACGAGGGCCACTTTATGGCTTTCCGGTTTCCCGGCCTCCCAATCGGCCGGCACGGTCACGATGAAGCGGCCTTGGGGATCGGCATAGCGGTCGCTGGCCAGCGCGGTCGGTGCGACGGTTAGCGAAAGCAATGTTGCGGCAAGGATGGTCCGGTTCAGCATGGGGATCGGCTCGACTGTGCAGGGCTTCGATGACAGGAATGCTAGCATGCGCCATTCTTCGGTCGAGCATAATCGCCACATGCGGCGGGTGAAAAACCCAACCGCCCGCACGCAGTGCTTGGGATTTGCTCCTGCACGTATCAGCTGCAGGACGGGGTGCCCGTCCTGCGCGCATGTCTGGTGTTCGTCAGACGAAAAACACCAACGTCATGACAGCGAAGCATGGCAGCAGGAATGCGCAAGACCACAGCATGAAGCCAAAAAAGCTTGGCATGCGAACGCCGGATTCTTCAGCGATGGCCTTGACCATGAAGTTGGGCGCGTTGCCGATGTAGGTCATTGCGCCCATGAAGACGGCACCTGCGGAAATGGCAACGAGCGTTGTCGACATGGCCCCCATCAGTGTGACCGGGTCGCCGCCGGCCGCGTTGAAGAAGACAAGATAGGTCGGCGCGTTATCAAGGAAGCCGGACAGAATGCCTGTCAGCCAGAAATACATCACATTGTTGGGTGTGCCGTCAGGGTTGGTGATGAGGGCGAGGACCGACGCGAAAGCCCCCTTGTCGCCAGCTTTCAGCATCGCAATCACAGGTACGATCGTGATGAAGATGCCGACGAAGAGTTTCGCGACTTCTGCAATGGGGCCCCATGTGAAATCATTGCCCTTGCGATACTCGATAGGTGTCAACAGCATCGAAATCGCGGCCAGCCCCAGCAAGGCAAGCACGCGCACGATGTTCGGTGCGTCCACATGCACGCCGGCGATCACGAGATGCAGGTCGGTTTTCCAGAATGCCGAAGCCAGGATCACGCCGATAACAGCAACCAGAAGCACGATGTTGACATAGCCCTTGAGGCGCACCGGTGTGGGAGCGGCATCAGCGGGCTCTTCCTTTTTGTTTCCCTCCCGGGCGTACAGGAAGCTGTCGAGCAAAAAGAAGACTGCGAGCAGCACTGCTGCGAGAAACAGGGTCTTCAAGAACATGAATTCCATGGGCCAGAAGAAATCGACGCCCTTCAGGAACCCGATATAGAGCGGGGGATCTCCAAGTGGTGTCAGCGAGCCACCGATGTTCGAGACAAGGAAGATGAAGAAGACCACGACATGCACGTTATAGCGACGACCGGCATTAGCGCGCAGCACGGGCCTGATCAGTAGTACCGAGGCACCTGTTGTCCCGGTAATGCTCGCGATGGCCGTTCCAGTCGCGAGGAGCCCGGTGTTGTTGAGTGCCGAGCCTTTGATCCTGCCTTCGAGCAGCACGCCGCCCGAGATCGTATAGAGCGCGAACAAGACGCTGATGAACGGGATGTATTCGAGCAGCAGCACATGCGCGAGCTCGTATGTCGCCAGTCCGGTCCCGTACAGCAGCGCGAACGGTGCGAGGAATGCGATCGCCCATGCCAGTGAAATTTTTCCATAATGGTGATGCCAGAAATGAGGCGCCGCCAGAGGCATCACCGCAATCGACAGCAGCAGGCCGATGAAGGGTACGGCCCAGATCACTCCGAGGGATGCGCCATCGAGGTGAGCCTCACCCGCCGCGAGCGCCGGGCTGGAGGCGACACAAAGCGCGATGCTGGTCCAAGCAGTTTTGCGAGCAACCGAGGAGAGGAATGACCTTGCGAACGGCATCGATTTCACCTGTCTGGCATGTCGAAATGGCCGGGCTCGGCCATAGTGGTCAGTGTTAGCTGATGCATTTGCCTCACCTCAAGCAAAAGCGGTGAGGGCGCCTCTTGTTTGCCAGTGCCGCAGGGGCACGCGCGCAATCACCGGGGCAAACGGTCAACGGCCATGGTTGTCAGCAACGGCGTGTCTGCCCTGACAGGATGCGCAAGCGCAGATCTTCTGCCATGGCGGGTGGCATGGCTACGATTGTGTTTGTGCCGTAAACCGTGACACCGGGGACGCCAAGCTCGAGGCGGACGCATTCGATGCTGCGCAGCAGTGGACCATGGCTGATATTGGCGCTTTGGACGCTTGCGAATGGCAGGATGGTCAACCGCTGCTGCCACCATCCACGCCGCAGGTAGAGCGTGGTCCCGCTCTCGGCCCAACGCTGGCAGCCGGCGATCATGGCTGTGTACATGAAAGTGAGGCCCGACAGGATCAGCATAGGGGGGCCCTCCCAGCGATCATAAGAGGCAACCAGAATTCCGATCACGCCCAGCAAGAGACCCGCAAGCGTTCCGGGTAGAGCCTGCACTCTGAGATCCGGCGTGTGCCATACCAATGCGTCGTCCGGACGCGAAAGACCAAGGGGCTGCAAGACTCTGTCGATGACCTCTACCCTCGCGAAGGTAACCAGTTGATGGTCGAATGCGTTGTCTCTTTCCGAGGCCAGGCTGCGTACGCGCAATTCGTGCCACCCCCAAATGCGGCGGATGGGTCCTGTTCCAAGGATTGCCGACTGGATGCGGGAGATGGGGATTGCGACGTCCGAGCGTGTGGTCAACCCTCTGATGCGCCGATAGGCACGCGGGCCCAGGCTCAGCTGGAAGTTCCAATCTCGCAGGGTCGTTTGGACCAGCCCTGTCGCAACGCCGACGAGAACGAGAGCCGCTGCGGCCATTGTCGCGATGATCCACTGATTTGCCTCGACATAGGCGTCCACACCGTTCTCCCGGGCAAGGTCCAGGACAAGCTTGGGGTCCGAGAGGTCTATGAGAAAAAGGTCTGCAAGCCACTGCGTCGCGGCGTAAGCAAGACCCAGTGCGACAAGGGAGAAATTGAACACCCCGGACAGAAGCAAATCGCGTCGCGACAGTTTGAAGAGTGTCGTGTCGCTCGCGGGGCCGGATGCGGGCTGATGTGCTGCTGGAGATGCGTGCGGGTCATCGCGCCAGCTTCTTATGGTCTGGCGCAGGGCTTCTGCATCAGCGATGCTGATCGAGTCAAGGCCGGCTTCGTTGCTGGGGGTGGTTGCGCTTGAGGCGCCGGTCTCGAAGCCGACCTTTGCAATTTCGAGCGCGCGTGCCACGAGCCCCTGCTCAATGCTGACGTCCTGGATGCGGTCGAAGGGGATCGTGCGGTGTTGCCGCGCAAGGATGCCGTTCTCGATCACCACTGCATTCGTTGTAATGCGCCAGCGGAAATTGCGCCAGGCGAGCCAGGCATAGCCGAAGCCCAGCAGCAGCAGCGCCAAAAGGGCCGGGGCCGCATAGACCCAGCTTGTTGCGACACCGACAATGACAATTGTTGGCAGCAGTTGCACTGATCGTGGGCCAACGCGCAATGCTTCGAGCCACAGCGTGCGTGGCGACAATTGGCGCCATCTGTCCTGGTCCGCCTCCGGGGACGTCATGCGAAGTCGGATTGGATGTGGGCGCGGATCGTGTCACGCATTCGGGCGGCCGTTTCGGTCGGCAGGCCAGACAAGGTGACGGTGCTGTTCAGGGTGCCTGATGTATGTACGACAAGTCCTGATAGCCCGTAGAGACGCTCGAACGGTCCCTGTCGCAGGTCGATATGCTGCACGCGAACGAACGGCACGATCGTATCGACCCGGACAAGATAGCCACGTGCGACCTGCAGCGTGTCCCGGCCCAGCTTGTATCCCATATGTCGGTATCTTCGCTGAGGGACCAGAGCCGATACCGCTGCATAGGCGATCATTGCGACGGATGTGAGGAGCCATACAGGTCCGTTTGCCTCTGCGATCCACAGATGGTCTACCGCAGCGACGAGAGCGGCTATGGGTGCCCCAGCCAGCAGCAAGTTGATGCGCAGAACCCGCTCAAATGAGGGATGAACAGGGCGCAGGCCGTTTGGCCCCTCGGGTTGTTCCGTTGGCTCTGGTGTTGCCAAGGGGGCTGAGTGTTCGGGCGTGGTCCCATCGATCATGCGCGAGACATAGGTCTTCAGTGATATCCGGGCAAGTCACAGGGATGCTTGTTTGGGCTGCGGGGACATTTTCCGGCGCGCACGCTTGAAGGCTTGACCCGTTTTCTCTAAATCCTGAAGACCTCGTCAGATGGGTTTGGGTTGTTGTGCCAAGCGATGAACGCCTTACTGAGCAAGCGGTCCTGATCGTCACCGCATTCCTGTCCAACAATGCCGTGGCTGCGAGCGAGATCCCCGGGCTCATCGGGCATGTGCGGATGGCGCTGATGTCCCTGGCGGGACGGCGTGGGGAATCCCTGTCTGGTTCAACCGAGCGGCCTGCTGTTCCCATCAAGCGGTCGGTCACGGACGCTTATATCGTTTGTCTTGAGGATGGATTGCGCTTCAAGTCCCTGAGGCGACATCTTCGTTCGGCTTACGGCATGACACCTGAGGAATACCGTGCCAAGTGGGGGTTGCCGCATGACTATCCCATGGTGGCGCCGAATTACGCGGAGCACAGATCCCAGTTGGCCAAGAAGATTGGTTTAGGCAAGCGGCGAGCCGGAAAAAGGAGTTAGGTCAGGCCGCGTTGCCCCGTCGGGACCCTGTGGTTCCGGGCACTTCGTTCAGCGTGGGGCGGTTTACCCGTATCATTTGTTCGCAGGTTTCCCGCCGGGCGCCAGTGTCGTTACCGGTCAGGAGGACGTGGATGTCGGTGGCGCCCGACATCAATGCATCCGCGGCTATCTCGTTGAACGACAACCTGTTTCGCAGGTCCGAGGTCTCCCCGATGTACAGTGCCTGCCATTGGCCGCTGACATCCCGGCGGGCATAGATGAACACGCCGGCACCGCTGGGTGCCGTTTCGCCCAAACCGATGATGCTGAAGGTCAGCAATTGAGGGCCTTGCGTACCCACAAGGCTCAGCGGCCAGTCGCAGCTGGCCTGGGAGAGGGCCTTGGCTTCAAAAGGGGTCTGTCCCGAGGATGCTCTGAACCTGTGGAGGAAGGGGATGCCCATCGAATAACCACCATTCTTGTCGACCGACGACTATCGCTAGTGAGAGGCGCGCGACCGCCGCAATCGAATCGTTAGCAGCAGCGTAGCTTAAATGGTTGTTGGCACCAGCGCGTTTACCACGATGCTACTGCATTTAGTGGCTGTGTCGAATCGGCTACATAGATCACTGGAAAAAACAAGTGATGAAAAATTGCAAATCTATTTCTCTTATGTGATGCTCATCCACAACAAATGGGGGGTTC
Organism: uncultured Flavobacteriaceae bacterium; assembly: GCA_964483585.1. Lineage (GTDB taxonomy): Bacteria > Pseudomonadota > Alphaproteobacteria > Micropepsales > Micropepsaceae > SZUA-430. The sequence goes on along the minus strand of CAZABH010000013.1, from coordinate 26,950 downwards.
TTTCGCGGCAATTCGTGGGAGAACCGGGGCAACAAATCCCTGGTGGGTTGTTTCATGCGTGACGTTCTCGCTGTGTGCGGGGTGATCGTCCTGGCGGTCTGTCTGGGCGTTTCCGCAGCCTATCTGAGCGTTGATCTGACCCCACCGGGGCTTGATCTGATCCGTCCGCCAAAACCCGATGTTGTGGCGCAAATCAAGGTGCAAGAGCGGCAGGATACGATCCGAGCCCAGGCCAGTGGCTGCAAATACTGTGTCACGGTTGCCGATCTGGCGCAGCGGTTCGCACGCCACGCGCGCAGCGCGCGGGAGCAAGCGATCGCCCTGCGGCGCACTATCTCTGTCGAGCGAAAGGAAGCCGTTCGGCAGGACGAACTCAAGCTTGCGGAGCGAACAGCCGACAGCGCGGAGGCGGCTGCTGCGGCTTTGACGAGCTGGGCTAGCCGATGTCGATCGGAAGACTTCTGTCGCGTTCCTGGGGCCCGTCAGGCTTCATCAAGCTGTGATGGCGATATCGCTGCGTCAGTCAGTGCAGCCTATGAGCTTGCTGCGGCTGTAAAACGTGCAGCAAGCAACTGCGCCGCCGCGTCCTGCCCGCAGGTCGACTGTCCGTCGAGTGCCATTCTGCGCGCCGATATCTTGGGTGTGGAGCGAACGCTTGCAGCACTCGGGGGGGCGATGACCTCCATTCCTCAGGCAGGTTCGGTTGCAGAGCTTCCCGTCGGGCCATCTACTCTCGCGGCTGAAGTCCGCCGTGTGAGCGACGATGCGACATATCTGTCGAAGATCATCCCGGTGCTGCTGGAGTCTACCGCGTCGCGCAGCGCGCAAGGTCGCCTGCCTCTCGTCACCGGCAAATTGGTCGACGAGCGTGCGATTTTTGTCGCCCAGCTTGCAACGGTGATGGAGCATTCAGCGGATCTTGCCGGTAGCGCCCGCAACGACCTGCGGAGCGAGGCGGCGTGGCGCCTCAAGGCGCTTGCGACCAGTCTCACGCAACTCGGCCGCGAGACAGAAACCAGGGACGTGGCAACCATCAATTGGCGCCTGGCAGCGGATCATCTTGGTGCGGCCTTGCTTGATGTGGCTCGTCTGCAAGCCATTGTGGGCCGCGCGAGTGCGGTGACGACCGGATCCTCTGCTTGCAAGGTGGCAGCCCCGGAGGCTGCGCAGCAGTTGCGTCAAGCCGTCGCTATGCTTGACTTGTGTCGCATGCGTTCGGCTTGCGCCAATCGTTCTGTGTCCGCAGGGACACGTCCGGCGACCGTCGCGGCCCTCATCCAGCGGGCACATGATGCGGCTGCAGCACTCTCGGTTCAGGATGTGCGTGCGAAGGGGACTGTTGCAGTTTCGACTGCCGCCCCCCAGCGCCAAATCGACCTTCTTCGAACGGAATACGCGGTTTGCTCGAAGGCCAGTGTCTTGCGTGAGGCGTCAGGCAATGTGGCCGCGCCCACGGTCGTGTCTGTCAGCGCACCCGTTTCACCCCAGGATGTTGTTTCTGGCGTTGGAGCGAGTGCGATCGAGGCTGCTGCCCCCGCGTCTGCGCAGGGTAACAGCCTGATTGACGCATCTGCGCCTGCAATGGAGTCTGCTGGGGTTGACGACGCTGCCGAGACAGGCGCGCCCGCGACTGAGGCGTCTCCCCAATTCAGCGGCAGCATCCTGACGCCGGCAGGCAATCCTACGCTGGTCGGCGCGCCTGCGGGTGATTGACCTCCTGCCGGTATGTTTATCGCTCTTTTGGCAGGCTTCAGCTTGCTCGGCGCGCTTCGTCCGCGATGCGGTCAATCATTGCGTTCAGACCATTTGACCGTTGCTGGCTGAGGTTGGCTTGCAGACCGAGCGCGGTGAGGAGGCTGCGTGCATCGAGTTCGAGGATCTCGTCGGGGCGCTTGCCGTCGAATATTGAAAGAACCAGAGCCACGAGACCCTTCACGATCAGGGCGTCGCTGTCGCCGGAAAAGCGCAATCGGACTGTCCCGTCCTCCGCTTTTTCCTCGCTGGCATGCAGCCAGACTTGACTCGCGCAGCCCCTCACGCGCGTTTGTTCGTTGTGCATTTCAGGGGGCAGCGTGGGGAGCTGGCGTCCTAGGTCTATGATGTACCGGTAGCGATCTTCCCAATCGTCCAGGACGTCGAAGTCGGCCTTGATACGATCAATGGAGAGGGCGGGGCATTCAGCGGTCTGTTTACTCGATGTCATGCAGGTTCAAGCCGAGCGGTGTGTGTCCAGAAATTTGGCCAGACCAGCTGCGTCGAGGCGGTAGTGCAACAGGTCGTCCTGATGAACGAGGCCGATCCGATCAAGTGACGTATGTGAAGGGTTGGCGTGGACCATGTTCAGTTGTAGCCCGCCGCAGCCGCGCTGTTGCGCAAGCCTTGCGACTTCCAGCGCAAGGCGAAAACCTACCCCTGTGCTCCGGGCGCTCTCTGCTACGAACATATCGGTGATCTGGAGGGCGACGGTTCCTTCCCAGCTGAGATAGACTGGCTGAAACATGGCGAAGCCGACGTAGGTGCCATCGCGTTCTGCGATAAATGCCTCGAATTTCGGATTGCTTCCAAAGCCATCCTGGCGGAGCCGGTCGCTCGTTGTTGAGATACGGTCCGCCACGCCTTGAAATGCAGCCAGCGCATGGATCATGTCCATCATGGCGTCGCAGTCTTCAACGCGCGCGGGACGAATGCTGGTGTGTGGCAGAGGGAGTGGCTTGGGTGCTTTCGCGTATGGCGCTGACATGACTGCCTCCGTTGCCGCTGCTATCGGCGGCGACGAAATCTAGGTAGGCCAACTGCTCAAGTCACGCGGTTTCGAGGTGGGCGGAGCGTCAATTTCCCCTATCGGTTTTGTGGGAATGAGCGGGGGTTTTAAGGTTGGCCGATGCCTCCCTCCACGCTTCGGGCGCTTGGTTCGCGAGGTCTGAGGCTGTTGATACGCTGACGTCCCAGAGCTTGCGGAATGACTGACAGAGTTCGGGATTGTCTGCACAGGCTTGTGAGGCCGAGGACACCATCGTCCATGCCGAAAACGCGGCGGACCTGAGTTCCAGCTCGATGTCTACGTCGCGGAACTCCGCAATGTTGTCGCCGCCAAGACGAGAGCCTGGTGGAAGGATCACGGCTGCTGCGGACAGCCAGAAGATTGTTCTGAAGATGAAGCCCATAATCGACCCCTGTTGCGCGACGGATTTTGGCTCCCACCTCTTCCGAACTGTTCAATATGATCTCGCAAATTGCGCGGATCCTGCGGGCTGTTGTCCGAACTCTGGATTAAGCATCAACAATGCGGCAGCTATGAGGGTTCCGAATTAAGTCAATTCCGGATCGAATTCGCGCTGAAGTTGAATCATATTTCATGACAGTTTTAGGTAGGGTTCGCCTTGCCTTGTGGTGCGCGAGCGCTCGCACCCTCTCGTTTAGAATTCGTTAACCTTTGGCGCCCAGCCTCGTGTTAACGATTTGAGGGCGAGTCGCATGGCGTTCGGTAATCTGGCTGGCACGACCACTTCCATCAGTAAATTTCTCCTGGATGCGTTCGACGGTGTACTCGGCAGTGAGGGGGAGTGCCCGCAGGCGCGCCGGGCCAGCTTCATATCAGCCAATATGCTGGCCGGGTTGATCGGCCTTGTTTGCTGGCCTCTGCACTGGATTTTGTTGGGGCCTACCGACTTCCTTGTGACTTGCGCGTTCTTGTTTCTCTGGGCCCCTCTGTTCATTGGTTTGGCTGTCCAGCTTGGTTGGTCCCTCGAGGATGGGCAGGCGGCGTCGGCGTTCAGCCTTTGCGGTTTTGTGACTGCCATTGCCCTTTTGACGGGAGGCGTTGCGTCGCCGGCAATGCCATGGCTGCTATTGGTGCCTCTCGAGGCCGCGCTGTCGGGGCGGCGGCCTGCCTTGGTGCGGGCTGCAGGGATTTCGATTTTTGCCTTCCTTGTGCTCGCCTTCTTGTCACTCATGGGGTGGCTGCCCGCATCTCGTCTGCCTGAGGGCCTGGCGGGCACGATATCTGCCGCTTCCGTGTTTGCAGCGCTGGTGGTCGCAATGCTTGCCTTGAGGGCTTTCCAGCGAAAGGCCGAGCAGGATCGCGCATCGCTTGTCGGTCACTCTGCATTCCTTCGGTCGACGACATCGGCATCGGCGGATCTGTTGACGCGGCATGCGGCGGACGGTTCTGTGCTGTTCAGCTCCCAATCCGCGGTGAAGTTGCTTGGAATGAGTCCGTCATCACTACAAGGCCTGAGTCCGGCAATGTTCGTGCACATTCAGGATCTCAAGCCCCTTGAGTTGGGCTTCGAGCGCACATTGTCCCAAGGTCCGCAGACGATTGACGTGAGGCTTCGTCGGCGCGATGGGTCCTATGTAGCAGTCGAGATGAAGACCGTAGCGTTGCGCGGAGAGATTGTTGCCAGCTCGAGGGATGTCTCCGACCGAAATGCGCGGATTGCTGACCTTGTCATTGCGCGTGATCGCGCCGAGCAATCATCGGAGGCGCGCACCCGTTTTCTTGCTTCGGTTGCCCATGAATTACGTACGCCTCTTAACGCCATCATTGGGTTTTCCGACATGATGCACAACGAGGTCTTCGGTCCCGTCGGGCACAAAAAGTATCGCGAATATGCGGAGCATATTCGAGACTCCGGTATGCATCTGGTCGAGCTTGTTTCCGATCTTCTGGACATGTCCAAGATCGAAGCTGGCAAATTCACCATCGAGCGTCAGCGTGTCGAGGTCTCGCCTTTGCTCGAGGAGTGCATGGCTATGGTGTCTGCTGCTGCGCTTGAGGCGGGAGTCAATGTTCGGTGCGAGGCTGATCGAGGGGTTTACCTTCAGGCGGATCGGCGGGCACTCAAACAGGCTGTTCTGAACCTGTTGTCGAATGCCATAAAATTCACACCGAGTGAAGGTTCCGTCGTGCTGAGTGCTACAGCATCGGACGCCAATGTTTGTATTCGTGTGTCAGATACGGGTGTGGGCATTCCCGATAGCGAGATCGGGCGTATCGGCAAACCCTTCGAACAGGTTGCGGGAACCAAGGGTCTGCATAAGGGGACTGGGCTTGGCCTCTCGCTGGTCAAAGCATTGACTGAGTTGCACGGAGGTCGGATGGATATAACCAGTGCGCTTGGTGACGGTACCACGGTCAGTCTTTCGCTGCCCTCAGTTGATCCTGAGGTCGGGAAAAAGAGCGATGATACTCTGGTTTATCCCGAGCGTTTTCGCGCAAGAGCCTGAGCCGTCGATCAGGTTGGTGACTTCGTTCCGGTGGCCAGTTTCTCGATCTCAAGAGCGACTGCGTTCGGCGAGCGCGTGTAACGAGCCAGTAGGTTGTAGAAAGCGGGAACCACGAACAGCGTCAGCAGCGTCGAAAATACTACGCCTGCGAAGATGACAATTCCTATCGTGAACCGGCTTTCAGAGCCCGCCCCTTGCCACAGGATCAGGGGCAGCGCTCCCATCGAGGTGGACAGAGATGTCATGATGATCGGGCGGAAACGGGTTTCACATGCTTCCACAAGCGCCTCTTTCACTGGTTTGCCCGCATCTCTGAGCTGGTTCGCAAATTCGACAATCAGAATGCCATTCTTCGCGGCGAGGCCAACGAGCATCACAATACCGATTTGGCTGAAGATGTTGAGCGTGGAGCCCGAAAGCCAGAGGCCAAGCATTGCGCCTGTCACTGCCAGGGGGACTGTCAGGATGATGATGAAGGGGTGTACGAAGCTTTCGAATTGGGCGGCCAGCACGAGGAACACGATCAGAAGCGCCAGACCAAATGTGAAAGCCAACTGCGAGCTCGATTCCTTGTATTCTAGGGACTGGCCCTTGTAGTCAATTTGTGCATGGGGTGGGAGTTCGGTGCGCGCTGTTTCTTCAAGAAAGGCCAGTCCCTCGCCCAACGTTGTTCCCGGCGCAAGATTTGCGGATATCGTAATGGCTCGAAGCCTGTTGAAGCGGCTCAGTGAGGCGGCGCCGGCCTGCTCACGCATTGTGACGATGTTGGAGAGCGGAATCAGTTCGCCTTCACGACCACGGACCATGATGTCCGTGATGTCTGATGGTTGGCGGCGATCCTGCCCGATACTCTCAACAATGATGTCGTATTCTTCACCATCCTCAACGATGCTGCCGATGCGCCTCTGTCCCAGCAGGGTTTCCATCGTGCGACCAACCGTGAGAGTTGAAACGCCGAGTTCGGCAGCTCTCGTCTTGTCGATGTGCACCATGAGTTGAGGCTTGGTTTCCTGGTAATCGCTATCGACATTAACGAGCCCGGGGAATTGCTCGGCCTTCGCGAGCATTTTGTCTCGCCAGACGATCAACTCTTCGAAGCTGTTCCCTCCGAGCACGAACAGGACGGGGGTCTGGCCGCCACCGCCGCCTCGGCCAAAGCTCGAGCGTGCGTTGGCTGTTGCGCGTACGGCCGGGAACTGACGCAATTGCCGCTGCACATCCTCGATGACGGCAGATTGTGGCGGGCGTTCACCCCATGGCGCGAGCATCACGATTCCGCGGCCACCGTTGTAGTCTGAGGTGAAGCCGAAGCTTCTCGGAACGCGAATGATGAGGCGGGATGCTGTGCCGCTTTCCACCAGTGGCATCAACTCTTTCTCGATTTCCAGCATCTGCTTATGGGCGGCTTCGTAGCCGGTTCCCTCCGCCATCGAAACACCGATATCAAAAATTCCCCGGTCTTCCGCAGGTGCGATCTCTGCGGGTACGATCTGGAACAGCAGATAACCGCCCGCTGTCGATGCGACCAGAATGCCTATGACCGTCGCTGGTGTATCAAGTGAGGCCTGCAGCAGACGACGGTATTTGCTGGCAATCCATGATGTGGTGCCATGGACCGAACGCGAAAGTGCGCTCTCCCGGGTCACTGGTTTCAGGAGCTGGGAGCACATCATTGCGCACAGGGAGAGCGCAATCAGCGACGAGAAGGCAACTGCTGAGCCCAGTGCGATCCCCAGTTCGGAGAACAGCCTGCCCGTCGAGCCTTCCAGAAACACGATTGGCACAAAGACAGCGATGAGAACAGCTGTGGTCGCTATCACGGCGAAGGCCACCTGCCTCGTGCCATTGATGCCTGCGAGAAGGGCAGGTTCGCCCTCGTCGACGCGTCGCTGCACGTTCTCGAGGACAACAATTGCGTCGTCCACGACCAGGCCAATCGCAAGCACCAGTGCGAGCAGCGTCACGAGGTTGATGGAAGCGCCGAAGACATTCAGCAGGATCATGGCGCCAAGCAGGCAAACCGGCACCGTCAGGGCGGGGATGATTGCTGCCCTGAAGTCGCCCAGAAACAGATAGATCACGATGAACACGAGGATCCCGGTGATCGAAAGCGTTATGAATACTTCCGTCACCGAATGCTCGATGAAAACCGAGTAATCGACTGCGATGACGAGCTCTGTTCCCTCGGGGAGGTTGGCGCGGATCAGATCAACTTCCTTGCGTATATCGCGCGCGACGGCAAGCTGGTTGGCGGTCGACTGCTTGAAAATACCGATGCCAACCTGGCTTTGGCCATTTCCGCGAAAATCAGTCCGGAAGTCACGCTTTGCGATCTCGACTTTTGCCACATCTGCGAGGCGTATCAGGGTGCCGTCGTTGGTCCTTCGAACAACGAGTTCGCCGAAATCCCTGGCTGTGTTGTAGCCGCGCGCGATCCTTATCGTCAGATTGCGTGTGTCAGACTCGATCCGGCCCGCTGGCAGCTCGAGATTCTCTGCGCGTAGTGCTGTTTCGATGTCAGCGATGGTAAGGCCTCGGGCGGCCAGCGCGTCGCGGTCGATCCAAATGCGAAGGGCACGGGACTCGCCAAACGCATTGGCACGGGAAATGCCATCCACAGTTGTCAACCGGTCGACGATATAGCGCTCGGCGTAGTCCGTCAGCTGCATGCGCGACATGGTCTTCGACGTCATGTTCAGGAACATGATCGGTGCGCTGTCTGCCTCTGCTTTCTGGACCTGAGGCGGATCGGCCTCCTCGGGAAGGTTATCAATAATCCGAGCGACTGCATTGCGCACATCGTTGGCTGCAGCTTCGATATCCCGGGACAGGCGGAAGGTAATGTTCACCGAGGAGGAGCCATCGCGGGAATTTGAGGAGATCGTGTCGATGCCCTCGATGCCTGCGATTGCGTTCTCGATGGGTTGTGTGATCCGCGTCTCGACAACGCTTGCAGCGGCGCCGGGATAGTCACTTTCGATTGATACAACCGGCGGATCTATGTCGGGGAGCTCGCGCATCGGCATGCTGGCATATGACAGCACGCCGAAGGCTACGATCAGCAAGCTGATCACGATGGCAAAGACAGGCCGTTTGATGCACAGTTCGTAGATGCTCACGGCTGGCGGACCTTGCCATCCCGGGGTGAGCCAGCCTGCCTGTTCTCATCCGTGCCTGCGATCCTGATCGTGGCGCCCGGGCGCATCTTAAGCGTTCCTTCAAGTACAATGCGCTCGCCTTGCTTCAGGCCCGAGAGGATTTCGACGTGCCCCGGGACGCGTGCGCCCGTTTTGACCTCGCGCCGTTCCGCCGTGTCATCTGCGGCGATCACAAAGACATATTGACGTGTTTCGACCGGCACGAGGGATTGTTCTGCGACTGAAAGCGAAGTGCGCGGGCTTGTCTCGATACCCACGGTCATCAGCATCCCGGGGCGCAGTCGAGCTTGTTCATTCGGGAATACGGCGCGAACCGTCACAGTGCGCGAGGCCGTGTCGATCCGGGTGTCTATGCTCTCGATGGTTCCCGTGAAAATCTCGCCGGGGAAGGCTGCTGCGGTTGCACGAACCTTCAAGCCCAGCGTCACATTCGCAAGCTGGGTTTCCGCGACCGGGAAATCGACCTTTATACGAGAAATATCGTCAAGCGTGGTGATGACATCGCCCGGGCGAACCAGGGCGCCGACGCTGACGCGGCGCAAGCCGAGGACGCCGGCGAAGGGTGTCCGAATGGAACGATCTGCCATGCGAGATCGTGTCGCCGCAACGCGTGCGGCTGCGCTGTCACGTGCAGCCTTCAGCGCGTCGAGGCTTGCATTTGAAACGAAACCCCTGCTCTGGAGCTGCTGGGCGCGAGCGAGTGCCTGTTGCTGTTCTGTGAGTGTGGCCTCCGCTGCTTTGAGGTCTGCCATCTGCTCGCTCAGGTTCATCTCTGCGACCAGGTGACCGGCTGGCACCTGTTGGCCATCGTTGAAGTTCAATCGCGCGACTGTGTCTGAAAGTTTGGCCGTGAGCTCTATGCTTTCGTTGGCCCGCGCGCTACCGACCGCTTCGATCAGGTCGATGAATGGACGCATTTCGGCTGTCGTGAGGCTTACAAGTACCGGCTGCTGTCCGCGCTCGCCCCGACCGGAGCCTGCGCCCCTGTCTCCGCTGGTTGTGCCCAGCCAAAGCCATACGACACCGGCGAGCACGATGATTGCGGCGAGCGCCAGGACGCGGCGATTCAAAGACATGGTGGTTACTCGTCCCCCTGACGGCACATGTTCATCGAGCATTACCCTAACCCGGGCACCACAAATGATTGGTTCCCGCAAACCCAAGGTTCGACACGAGGTAAACGCTGAGTGACCGCCGGCGGTTTATAGTCCTAGGGACAATCCTGCTGCGACCCTTTTCTTCATTGGCATGATGACATGGCGTCAAAAATGACGTTTTTGTTAAGGCCCCGGGGTAAACCCTGTTTCACAAGGCTTCATGGAGTTTTGTTGCGCGGGCGTGGCAGTAGGCCTTGCAGAAAGGCTGTCATTCCGCGGGTTACCAGACGTGACGATAACTTCAGCAGACCGGCAGGGCGTGCCCTTGCGTCGCAGATATCCGCATAGGCGTCGCCCGAACGGTGGGCGAGCCGGACAACGGTTGCGAATTCACCCACTGTTCTTCCGGTAAACGACAGGCCGAAGGCTGAGCGGCCGCCCGTCTCGGTCTGCCGGGACAGCTGGACCGGCAGGGTTGTCCTGCCTGCGGGGCTGTCGAGGGTGATGATGCCTGCCAGGGCCCGCGCGGGCAGGTCGACGAGCTCGTCGGCCACGAAGCGGGCGCCGTGGACCGAGATGTCCGCCAGCCTGCCAAAAAAGGTTTCGCCACCGAGCAGCAACTCGGCCTGCAGGCGGCGGTTCACGCGTGGTGACAGGCGGCGTTGCCGGGGTTCTGCAACCGCGCCGATGAGGCACGCGAACAGGAACGCCATGAAGATCGTCAGTGCAGCGGGCGCCGCCAGAGGCAAGTTTGGAGCATCAGCGATGCTCAGCACAATCACGCCGGCTGTTGTTCCGGCAAGCAACAGTGCAAACGACAGGACGAGGAGGCTGCTGGCTCGGTCGACATGCACAGGCCCTGCGGTGTCTTCGTATCCCCGGAGAAGGCGGACCAGTGCTGGTGCGGTCAGGAAGGACTCCAGAAGCTCGCTCCAGATGGCAATGACAGGCGATCTTATGCCCGAGAACAATGCGCCTGCCATCACCATTGCCAAGGTCACGCCTGCCAGAGAGGCGATGATCGTCTCTGCAACCGTGTGACCTGCGATCAGTGGTATGTTCAGAATGACGGCGATTGCCGGGATCGCCAACCGCAGGATCCACGCGAAGGGCAGCAGGCCCGAAAGCAGGGCCGTCAGCCATGACAGTCGCTCGCGCAGGGACAATCCCCGCGAGAAGATCGGGTCGCGGATCAGCGCGGCATCGATGGTACCAAGGCGCTGGCAAAGACGTATGTTGAGGTGATCGCGAATGGTGTCGGGGGCAATGACGGCGATCATCGGCCGCTCGACGATCCCACGGTGCCACTTTCGCTCTGCCGCACGGATTCGTGCGACTGCGTCGGGACGAAAGCTCGTGTGTGACATCGAGCCACTCGCGGCCAGCGCAGCACGTTGCCACACCGTCTTGAGGCCGATGCCCAGCGGGCTTGGTGTTCCGGTTGGTGCCTTGAGGCATGACTTGAAGTATGGCCCCGGATCATTCGGCATGCGCTGCGTCACGTCGATGTCCGTGAGCATCGGGTCGCCATCGATGGAGAAGGATGGAATGTCGCACAGGGCAAGGCTGGGATTGCCGTGGAATGCGCCAGCGATCCGGCGCATGAGGTCTGGTGTAGGCGCGTCGCCAGCCTGAAGGAACAGCAACAGGCTACCACCTGTGCGCGCGATCGCTGCGTTCAGGGCCGTGCCGGCCGGTATGTCATGCGAGGTGGGGATCCATGTTGCGCCTGTCCGTTCGGCAAGCGCCTGGAGCGAGGCAGGATAGGTCACCGCTTTGCCATGGGCTACGAGGTGTAGGTTTACCAGATGTCGGGGGTAATCCAGTTGCGACGCTACTGCCAGCGAGTAGGTCGCCTTGGGAGCCTGGCGGGCGTCCGAAACCAGCACGAAGATGTCAATGCTGGGTAGCTCCGCGCCCGGCACATCTGTGGGTACCACCTTTACCCAGGGTGAAAGCATCTCCGACACTGCGGCCGAGACCAGCGCAACAGCGATGAGCGCTTCGATGACCAAAAGAGCCAGTGACAGCGTCAATCCTGGAAAAACCAATCCATCCAGCGAGACATCTGCCCGCCAGAGTAGATGCAGAACGAGGCCTGCGGCACAAACGCCCATGAAAACGGCGCGCTGCCAGCGCATGGCCCGGAATGATGACTGATGCGACCTGTGACCCGTTGCTGCCGGATGTACCACCTGAATGCCCCTTGAAACCCTCAGCGAATCGCCCCGAATCGCTTGCCCCAGAGAATCGCAAGTTGAGTCCTACAACCAGTGGCAAGAAAGACTCAGGCCGGCTATTTGGACGTGTTGGCAAGGACGTGGCGCCATGGAGCCGAAACTCAAGACCCGGATGTGGGTGCAGGCACTGATCCGAAGGGCAGAAATCAACGGTGCGTCTGCATTTGTGGCGCGCAGGGGTGAGGCAGACGCCGGTACGGTGCTGGTGAAAGTGTCCCCCATGAATGGCACTGCGACTGTCTGGGTATCCAGCTTCGGTCGTGAGGGGGGGCGGCGCTGGATGCGCGCTACCGGTGATGTGCCTGTGCCTGATGTCGAGGCCGAGGCCTATATCCAGAGGTCGGTGGCCCGGGATGCAGACCTTTGGGTCGTAGAGATCGAAGACCGTCAGGGACGGGACTTTCTTACAGAGGCGCGGGACCCCTGACGGCGAAATAGCAAGAGGGCCAGCAATGAGCACGCGTGGTCATTTGGTCTTGTGTCATGTTAGCTTTGGGATCGGATCGACTTGGTAAACGACCCTCGGAAGACATCGATGACACGCTCGCTTCGTTCCCGCCGCTGGTTCGACAATCCCGACAATCCTAGCATGACGGCTCTGTATCTTGAGCGTTACTTGAACTACGGACTGACGCGCGATGAGCTGCAGTCCGGCAAGCCCATCATCGGCATTGCGCAGACGGGGTCGGATCTCAGCCCCTGCAATCGCCATCATGTTGAATTGGCGAAGCGGGTGCGGGATGGCATCGCGCAAGCGGGCGGGGTCGCGATAGAGTTTCCCGTTCATCCCATCCAGGAAACCGGCAAACGACCGACTGCGGCGCTGGACCGGAACCTTGCCTATCTGGGTCTTGTCGAGGTGTTGCACGGATATCCGCTTGATGGCGTTGTCCTGACCACGGGTTGTGACAAGACAACGCCGGCCTGCCTTATGGCGGCGGCGACCGTGAATATTCCGGCGATCGTGCTTTCGGGAGGGCCGATGCTAGACGGGCATTGGCGTGGCCAGCGGGCGGGCTCGGGGACGATCATCTGGCAGGGTCGTCAGATGCTTGCGCGCGGCGAGATTGACTACGTTGAGTTCATGCAGATGGCTGCGGCCAGCGCGCCGTCTGCGGGGCACTGCAACACGATGGGCACAGCGCTGTCGATGAATTCCGTTGCTGAAGCGCTTGGCATGTCGTTGCCTGGATGCGCGTCCATTCCGGCACCCTATCGTGAGCGGGCGCAGATGGCGCATGCCACGGGTGTGCGAATTGTCGATATGGTGCACGCCGACCTCAAGCCGTCCGACATCATGACGAGGCCAGCGTTTATCAATGCCATTCGGGTAGCGGCAGCAATTGGTGCCTCGACGAATTGTCCGCCGCACCTGATTGCCATCGCAAGGCACATGGGCGTCGAACTTTCACTCGAAGATTGGCAAGCGCATGGCTACACCATCCCGCTTCTCGTGAATTGCATGCCTGCCGGCGTTCATCTGGGTGAAGGCTTCCACCGTGCCGGTGGCGTACCCGCCGTCATTGCCGAGCTGATCGAGGCGGGGTTGATCGCCGGGGACGCCATCACGGTTACGGGCCAGAACCTGATCGACAATTGTCGCGGTAAGTTCACGTCAGACCGCGATGTCATTCGCTCGGTCCGCGATCCATTGAAGCTGGATGCGGGTTTCCTCGTCATGTCGGGCAATCTGTTCGATGCGGCTGTGATGAAGACAAGCGTGATCGGCGAGGAGTTTCGTGCCCGCTATCTCTCGCGCGGTGGTGTGTTCGAGGGGCGGGCGATCGTCTTCGACGGTCCTGAGGACTATCACAACCGGATCAACGATCCGACGCTTTCGATTGATGAGACCTGCATACTCGTGATGCGGAACGCGGGGCCAGTGGGCTATCCCGGATCTGCAGAGGTCGTGAACATGCAGCCGCCTGATCATCTGTTGAAGCGTGGCATTTCCGCGTTGCCCTGCATCGGGGATGGGCGCCAGAGCGGCACCAGTGCCTCGCCCTCGATCCTGAATGCCTCCCCCGAGGCTGCGGTCGGTGGCGGGTTGGCCCTGCTGCAAACCGGGGACATCATCAGGGTCGACCTCAACACACGGCGGGTGGACGCGCTTGTCGATGATGCGACGTGGGCTCAGCGAAAAGCTGATTGGGTTGCGCCTGCGCTGGTATCGCAGACGCCTTGGGAAGCTGTGGCCCGTGCGCATACAGGTCAATTATCAACGGGCGCGTGTTTCGAGCTTGCAGTTCCATTCATCGATATCATCAGGACAAGAGGTGAGGCTCGCGACTCGCACTGATGTTTCACAGTCAAAGGCCGTAGCGAGCCTTGGTAGCAGGCGGAACACCTGTCGCATCCTGGAACCAGCCGGTGATGGAGTAGCGGCCAATGGGCGCGAATGGTGGAACGTAGGTGACAGCGTGGAGTTGCGGCACAGAGAAAAGCATCAGCGAATTGAAGTGGGGCAGGAAACCCTGCTCGACATTGTGCTTGTCGTCCATGAACTGCAGCATGCCACCGTAGTCTGGTCGCCAGTTCTTCGTGAAGCCCATCACATAGGCGACTAGTCGACCCTTTTGCGCATCGAAATCGTTGTGCAGTGTGAGGAAATCGCCGGGGGCATACAGGGTCGCTTGCGCGTCAGCGCGGACGATGTGCTTCATGCCGGTAATGCTCCGCACGAAATCGAGCATCGTCGGTGCGTTGATGAACTCGAACACCTGGTGGAGCAAAAGCCCCGGATCACGACGCTGGAGATATGCGTCGAGCATTGGATAGCAGCGATAGCGGAACTGGAAGCCCTGCGTGGCGCGCGCCTCAATGCGTGAGCCCAGGGCTTCGATATCGGCCTGCGGCATCGCCGCAAGCCGGGCGGGATCTAGATGTTGGGGGCCAGCCTCATCCTGGTAGGCAAGCCCCCACTTAACCTGACTGGCGAGGCACGCATGGATCTGCTCGGCGGCATTGGGCGCCAACACATCACGGATCACGAGGCGCTTGCTCTGCCGGAAGCGCCGCGCGAGATCGTTGGTCTTCAAGCCGGCATTGAGTTGCATGGCACTTCATTCCCTTGGCGGGGAGGATGCTAGCGGAGGGTCAGCGTCTGAGGCAAGGAAGGTGTCTTAACCTTCATCTGCCGACACGACAGTCCTGAAACCCACATGGCTTGTCCCGAGGTCGGCCTCCTGCGGCTGGCGTGCCGCAGCCCTGTATCGCCTGCAGTAATTGGCTGCACAGAGGAATGATCCACCCTTGATGACCTGAGCTTTGGGTTCGTGGCCAGCATAAACCGTTGCTGTCATCTCCCACACATTGCCCACCATGTCATGCAGGCCAAATGGGTTGGGCGCAAAGCATCCGACAGGCGAAATGCCCTGGTATCCATCTTCGGCCGTGTCGATCAGCGGGAAGACGCCCTGCCACGTATTGGCATTGCGCGGCTGTTCGTGATTGGGGGACGAGGCTGCGCCAGCGCGTGCTGCACGTTCCCACTCCTCCTCGGTTGGAAGCCTGCCGCCTTTCCAACGCGCATAGGCCTTTGCATCTTCGAGTGTCACTGCAACAACGGGGTAGGCGTCACGTCCTTCGATCGAAGTCCCGGGTCCGCCCGGCTGACGCCAGTTTGCTCCTTCAACATAGCGCCACCACGTTGCGATCGATGACAGATCGACGCTGCCCGAGGGCATGACGAAGACGGCCGCTCCTTTCTGCTCGGGGCGCTCAGCGGTCGTGACATAACCAGTCGCATCGACGAAGGCAGAAAATTCGGCGTTTGTCACTTCGGTTCTGTCGATCCAGAAGGCACCGACCGAGACTTCACGAACGGGCCCTTCCTCGGGGTAAAGTGTATCCCCCATCTGGAATTTGCCCGCGGGCACGTACACCATCCCGGGCTTGGGGCCGGTTGCTGGCGGAAGAGGACATGTCTGCACCAGCGCTGTTGTGCGCTGAGGGCTTGCGATCAACAGCAATGCGACGATGCATGCCGCTGCGACGCCCGTGCCAATTGCGATCCAACGCCCCATCCCTGTCAGTTTGACCAATAGATGTATTCCTCTCCGGCGGTCTCCGGTTGGCCCAGCGGCCTGTCGATCGGGATGAAGCCTTCAATCAGCGAGGGCCAGATAGGCGCAGCTTGCTCTGCATCAAGACGATCAAGGATGGCGCGCATTTGCGCACGTTTTGCGGGGTCGCTCTCGGTGAGGTTTTGCTGCTCTGCTGGATCGTCCTTGAGGTTGAACAGCCATTCCCGGTCTGGATTGGCCGAAACTTGGAGTTTCCAGTCGCCCGCCAGGAGCACCCGATAGCGTCCCGAGCGCCAGTACATTGTCTCGTGAGGCGTACCCGCAACCTCGCCCGTAATGAATGGCACGAGGTTCACGCCATCAAGTGGCCGGTCCTGGGGCAAGGCGGCGCCTGCCGCGCTTGCTGCGGTCGCAAAGATATCGACATGGCCAGCAGCGCCCGCGAACGTCGTACCAGGTGCAATCCGCGCTGGCCACTTCATGAGCATGGGCACGCGGATGCCGCCCTCGAAGAATGTCGCCTTCCAGCCGCGAAACGGCTTGTTGATGTCGGGCAATCCGATGTAGTGGGCGCCGCCGTTGTCGCTGGTGAAAATGATGATCGTATTTTCCTCGAGCCCGGCATCCCTCACGGCCTTGAGGACAGTACCCACGCCGCGGTCGAGCGACTTGATCATGGCGCCGTAAACCCGGAGCGTGTGGTTCTCGATCCCTGTCAGCGCGTCATAGTCCGACTTCAGCGCCTGCAAAGGGGTATGGGGCGCATTGTAGGCAAGATACAGGAAGAAGGGACGGTTCCGGTTGGCCTCGATCGCCTTTGCGGCTTCCTCGGACAAATAGTCTGTCATGTATTTCGATGGGGCGAAGTGGGCGCCGTGTCCATCCTTCATCACGGCGAATGGCAGGTTGGCCCAGAGGAATTTGTCAATCGGATCGTAGTCCTGGCGTGACTCAACCACTTCCGGGTGATCGCTGGGCAGGAAGAGCGCGGCACCGGGCAGGAAGCCCAGGAACTCGTCAAACCCGCGCGCCTCTGGTCGTGTATCTTCCGTTTCACCCAAGTGCCACTTGCCCACCATCAATGTCCGGTACCCATTGGCCCGCAGCATTTCCGGAAGCATCGTTTCGCTGGCCGGCACTTTCATTTCGGCAACGGGCGGCACGTCCTTCTCTCGGTCGGAATGATAGATCGGCGGATGGGTTGCGTTGGTGGACATGCTGCCGAGGACTTGCGCAAACTGCACCGGCACGGGCGTGAATTCGAAACCAAAGCGGGTTGCATAGCGACCGGTCAGCATTGCGGCACGGGAGGGCGCGCATGTCGCGTTGCCGGAATAGGATTGCGTCAGATTCGCGCCGTCCTTGGCTATCGAGTCGATGTTGGGTGTCGGAACGGCCCCGTTGCCCACGCCCGTGCCTGATATGGTGATGTCGTTATAGCCGAGGTCGTCGGCTACGATCAGGATGATGTTGGGAGCCCGCTGCGCGACGGGCGTGTCGGCTGTCTCAGGGCCTTTCTGCCACGTCACCTCGCGGTTCGGGCCGACTGGGTTGAAGATGGCCTGTCTGATGCCTGGAAGGTAGTACCAGTACTGTTGGAATGCCAGGTATCCAGCTGTACCCAGCACGGCGATCACGCCGCCCGCCACCATCGCGATCTTCTTGGCATTCATAAATTTGTTCCCACTTTCATGCTCACAATTCAGTACAGGCTAGCCCTAAACAACGAGATCAGACAACTCGGAGACAGCATCACTTTTTGAGCAACAGGTCGACATTTGTGCCTGACAGCAGGTGATCGACTGCTGCGCGATCTGTTGCGGAGAGATCCGCATAGGCGTTCCTGATCCATTGCGCGCACTTTGCCTGATAGGGGAAGCATTGCTGCCTCCAGGGCTTGCCATCAATCTCGGTTTCGAACGTGTCCCGCCCCTCGGCAATCGCTGTCTCGTTTGCGATGAGGGCAGGGACATAAACGCGCCCGCATTCCGTGAGCAGCGCCTTGATCGTCGGCGGGATGTTGGCCGGATCCATCCAGTCGCTTTCGCCGGGCTCAAGGCCTGAATGGTCCTCGCAGACCTCGACCCATGCATAGACGCGTGGTGCCTTCTTCAGGGTCAGTGCCATGGGCGTTGGATCGAAATGGGTCAGGGCCGTCAGTTGTCCGAAAACGCCAAAGTCGCAGGCGCCAGGACGATTGCCCATCAGGAAGGGTGAGACCTTGAGGTGCGCGTTGAAGAGGTCAAGGAAGCGCTCGAAGCTGGCCTCGATGACCGGAGCAGTGATCTCGTTCGACCCTACCACGTAGAGGCGCGAGATCTGGCGATCCATGATGTATTTCTTCAAGCTGGCCATTTCCTCGTCTGTCGCGTTGATGCGCGACCAGCGTGGCAGAATATCGCCAGCCTTGTTCGCATCGGCCGCATAGTGCCAGCGGTAATGGAACATGGCCTTGGTAAGCCATTCGTCCGCGTAATCCTCGAGAAGGTAGTCGATGAATGCCGTTACGGGGTGAGGAGGAATGACCGAGCGTCCCTCGAATTCCTTTTCTAGCCGACGAATGATCGGGGTGGAGTCCACAGTGGCTTCCAGTTCACCTTGCTGGTTTGGGAAGTAGAAGGTCGGCAATAGCGTGACCTTGCCACGCGGCATTCCCGGCGGGTTGCCCATGCCGTATTGCAGCAATTTGTAGGGTATGCGCCTGTAACGCAGGAGCGAAACCATCTTGCGCGTATAGGGAGAGCCGGGTGCGCCGTTGAGTGTGAGCGGTGTTGGGATCATGTTCCGAGAGCCTGCAGTTCCTGTTCGATCAGCCACAAACGATCCTGGCCCCAATGCGCCGGGTTGTCATTCACGCGGAAGCTGGGGACGCCCCAGTGACCCAGAGCAAACAGTTCTTCGCGGTTCGCTTCCGCGACTCCACGCCAGCTTTCGTCTGCAAGTGCGGCCTGAACGTCGGTCCACGACATGCCTGCGCGCTCTGCGATGCGACGCAGACCCGGATCACTGCCCGCATCGATGCCTTCGGCGAACGCGCCAGATAGAAACGAGTGCGCGAAGGCGTGGCCCTTGCCTGACTTGATTGCGTGATGGAGTGTTGCGAGGCCGCGTTCCGTTGGCTTGCCGACGGGGTCTACAATCGTCCCGAACGGAATTCCGAGGCGCTCGGCTTCCCTTTTTGTATCCAGCGTGATGTAGAAGCGCTTCGAGGCTGGTACCGGCAAGCCTCGCATCACCATCGGCAGCACGAAGCGCAGGCGCAATGTGGCCCCGTAATGATCGGCGAGTTGCTTGACCCTGTCGGCGGAGATCCACGTATAGGGGCTGCGGAACGACAGGAACCAGTCCAGGGTTGCTCCTGCGGCCGATCCCTTTTTTCCGGACAACGTTACATCGCGAACCGGAGCGATAGAGCTCCTGTTCCCAGGATTGCGCGCGAGGCCATTTTCCCGCAGTCGGTCCTCGAGAAAGTGGAAACGGTCGACGGACCAGTACCATTCACCCTCGAAATGGAACATTCCGCTCAGGTAATGCCCCATCTTTTCGCGCATGGCGTCGCCATCTGCTGTTGGTGGTGCATTCTCGACGTGGGGGTAGTTCAGCCCGTAGGATCGCGCCAGTCTCTCCGCGTCCTGTCGTGCCCAGGCTTTCAGCTTGTCGAGTTCGGGGGCGGCCGCTGGGCCAGGGGCCGATACCGTCCATGTCCTGACCTCGACGTTATAGGTCTGGGTCAGCGGCCTGACCAATTGGATGGCAAGCTGGGAATAGGGATCCTCTGGTTCATGGAAATAGTGGATCATTGGTTTGTTGCCAGACAGGCGTCGTGGCAGGGCGCTCAGAACCCGACGGGCCTGACGTAGGCCCGGGCTTGTCATGAGGCTTGTGACAGTGCGGCTGATTGCGGCGCGCAGGGGGAGGTCTCCCGAAATGTTATGGCACGCAAGATGTCATTATCCGTGGCAGTGTTCAAGGGTTGAGGAGGTTATGCTCCCTCTATCTGAAGCCCTGAACCATGGCGCCGGATTTCAGCGAACGGGACATCTGGTCGATGTCGCGGCCGGCTGCCAGAATGAGGTGCGGGTTGCTGTCTTGCAGCCGCTTGAGCTCACCCAGCAGGAACATCGAGACAAGCCTCGCGCGTGTGGCAAGGCGTTCAACGCTCTCGATGCGCCACGCAGTGCGGCTGCTCCGTATCCAAGCCAGCGGACAAAAGCCATCAGGCGGTCTCTCGCCAGAGCCAGTCTGTAACGCTAGTCTGAGCCAACGTCAGGAATCCGGCAAATTTGCAAATGGGAGGTCATTCCATGGATGGCGAGATGGTCAGGTCCCATGTGGAGCGCGTACGGCGCATAGGCTTCACGATTGTCGAGAATGCCATCGAGCTTTCACTTGTGGAGCGGCTTTCCGAGACACTGGCTCGCCTGGAAAGAGAGCGCGACGTCCGTCCGGCCATGAACGGGTTTGAGGGGCATCGCACTGTGCGCATCTATAACCTGCTCGCCTTTGGTGCTCCGTTCACGGAGGTTCCGGTTCATGCCAGCGTGCTCCCGATCGTGGAGCAGGTGCTTGATCCGGGGTGCCTTGTGTCGTCGCTCTCTTCCATTGCGATCGACCCGGGCGAAGTTGCGCAGCCCATCCATGCCGATGATATGGTCATTCCGGTTGTCAAACCGCATGTGCCGTTCGTGTGTAACTCGATGTGGGCGTTGACCGATTTCACCGATGCCAATGGGGCGACCAGGCTCGTGCCGGGTTCCCATCTGAAGGACAATCCGGTGTATGGCGGAACTTATGAGACGATGCCTGCTGAAATGAAGCGTGGCAGCGTGCTCATCTGGGATGGGGCGCTGTGGCATGGCGGGGGAGCGAACCAGACCTCGCAGCGACGGACCGGCATTGCGATGAACTATTGCGCTGGTTTCATCCGCCAGCAGGAAAATCAGCAGCTGGGGCTCTCGCCCGAGATGGTGAAGAGCTTTTCACCGCGGCTGCAGGAGCTTGTGGGCTACGGCGTTTATCGTGGCCTGATCGGACACATCGACAAAAAGAGCCCGGCCCAAGTCCTTGGCAGCGATGACGGGTTTCGGTCGGTCTGGGATCGTGTTTAGGGTTACAGGGCGCTGAAGCAGCATAAGATTGCGCGTTCCCGCGCATTTTTGAAACGCAGCGGCAGCGCGTTTCACGCCGCGGCGCGGTATTATGGGCGCAGAATCCGCGGGGCTTGGGCCCCGGGCTCCTTGCAGGACAAGCGCACCCATGAAGACGACCCGTTACCACAAGCGGACCATTGCCGGCCGTCCGCTGCACACCGAAACGCAGATGCTCTCCTATGGCTATGATCCGATGCTGTCGGAAGGCGCGATCAAGCCGCCGATCTTCCTGACGTCGACCTTCGTCTTCCGCAGCGCCGAAGACGGCAAGCTGCTGTTCGACGTCATCGGCAACCGGCGACCGGCGCCCGAGGGGCAGTCGGGTGGCCTTGTCTATTCGCGCTACAACAATCCCAATCTCGAGATGCTCGAGGATCGCCTGGCGCTGATCGACGATGCCGAGGATTGTCTCGTTTTCTCGTCGGGCATGGCGGCGATCACGACCACGCTGATGGCGTTCCTGCGGCCGGGCGACTGTGTTGCCTTCACCAAGCCGCTCTATGGTGCAACGGCGTCCGTGATCGAGAAGTTCCTTACCGAGTTCGGTGTACGTCATGTGGCGATCGAGGACGCGTCTTCGGCGGACAGCATCCGCGCGTGCCTGAAGGGGGCGTCGAGGGTGAAGATGATCCTGGCCGAGACGCCGGCCAATCCTTCGAACAAGCTGTGCGATGTTGCCGCGCTGGCGACGGTGGCCGGCGAACTCGAGGCTGCGGGTGGCGTGCGGCCGATCATCGTGGTGGACAACACGATGCTGGGGCCGATCTTCCAGAATCCGCTGAAGCATGGCGCCGACCTCAACATGTACTCGCTGACGAAGTATGTCGCGGGCCACAGCGATCTTGTTGCGGGTGCGGTCACGGGTAGCGAGAAGGCACTGGGCACGATCCGCACGCTTCGCGGCTGGCTTGGATGCCAGCTCGATCCCAACTCGTGCTGGATGGTGACGCGGTCGCTCGAGACGGTGGCCCTGCGCATGAACAAGGCAGCTGACAATGCGCGCGCCGTGGCTGAGTTCCTCGCTGGCCACCCGAAGGTCGAGCGCGTGAACTTTCCGCTGCTGTGGCCCAAGACGGACCTGCAGCGCCAGATTTTCGATAAACAGTGCACGGGGACAGGTTCCACCTTCAGCTTTGTGGTGAAGGGCGGAAAGGACGAGGCCTTCCGTGTCCTCGACTCGCTGCAGGTGGTCAAGCTTGCTGTCAGCCTCGGTGGAACAGAGAGCCTCGCCTGCCATCCGGCGACGACGATGCACTCAAGCTTCAGCGCAGAAGACCGTGCCCGGCTTGGTATTCCTGATGGGCTGATCCGTATTTCGATCGGCGTCGAGCATCCGGATGATCTCATCGCTGACCTCGCGAATGCGTTGGGGTAGGGCGGGGCGCGTTCTCGCGCCGGCCCTGAACCACTGAGCCGAGGTGTCGTTGATGTCGTCGCTTGCCTTGCTTCCTCAGCTTCAGGGATGGCGCATCAGTGAAGCCGGGGAAGCCGATCGGGCGGACCTGATGCAGTTCTGCCTGGACAATCCTGACTATGACCTTCTCGTCGCCGGCGAGGTGTCGGAACCTGTGGGCTGGGCCGAGGACTTCCTCACCGAGCTACCGCCGGAGACGTTCCATCCGGGGCCAACACACAAGCTGGTCCTGCGCAAGCCGCACGATGCCAGCATCGCCGCGATCCTTGATGTGACGCTGGGTTTGATCGATCCACGCGTCGGTCATATCGGGTTGTTCCAGGTTGCGCAGGCGCTGCATGGAACCGGCCTCGCGCCGGCGCTTTATGGCGCACTTGAGCGCTGGATGGCCGGGCGGGGCATGGAGGCGCTGCGCCTTGGCGTGCTGACCACCAACCCACGAGGGGCGGCCTTCTGGGCCCGGCAGGGCTACAAGCCGACCCGGCAGAGAGCGACAGAGATGGGCGCTGGTCGTACCGTGTTGATTGACGTGCTTTACAAGCCGCTGGTGGCGCTGACGCTGGAGGCTTATCTGGCGCGGGTGCCGCGGGACGATCCGGC
>CAZABH010000013.1:0-3937 GCA_964483585.1 uncultured Flavobacteriaceae bacterium | reverse complement strand
CTTCAGAGCTGCAGTCCTGACACGTAGTCCGCCAGTTTCTGGCGCTCGGTTGCCAGTTGCTGGTCGAGGCGATCGATGTTGCGCTTGTGGGTTTCGGCCTGGTCCTCGAGGTCGCCCATCGACTTGAGGTAGCGGGCCTGCAGGTCGCTGCCGGCGGGGACGGCCTTGATGTTGTCGCGGATGCGGCCCTGTTCCTGGTACACGCGGTCACGGGCGCCTGCTTCAACCTGAAGCTGGACCTGTAGCGCGGTGATCGTCTTCTTCATGTCGGCGATACGGTTGAAGGCGTTGCGTTGGGCTTGTGTCAGGTTGGTGTTGCCGGCATAGGCGAGAATGACATCCACCTCGATGTCGGTCAGCAGCTGTTCTTCGGCGCGGGCCCACTGTGTCGTCACGGTCTGGCGCAGGATAGAGCCAGCCTTCAGCTCAACCGGTATCCGGAACGCTATGTCCGTCATTTCGGCGGCCTTTGGATCGGGCGTTACGAGTTCCCAGCCCTGCAGGCGCGGATGCTCGATCACGATGCGTCGGTCTTCGTTCGGCGCTGCCTTCAGCGTATAGACGGTTGTTCTCTGATCGACGATTGATGCGCGGAAGATGCCGTTGGCCATGGTGGCTCTGGAAATCGTCTGCTCTGACTTCTCATCGCGATCGACGAGAACCTTCGGATCGAGCGCAAATCCCAGCATACGTGACTCGGCGTCCGACAACGACGCCAGTTGTGCATCGCCCACAAAGGACGTCGTCGTGTCATCCTTGCGGTACAGGGTCAGCACCCCTGGGGGCAGGCTCAAACCGGTTGAATTGGTGAGCTTCAAGGCGGCAAGCGGATGTCGCGGGCTTGTATCTGGCTGATAGACGGCGACCAGTTCGCCAGGTACGACCTTGTCAACGATTGGCACTGCCAGCGACTGTCCGTTCATCACTGTGACGGGGAATGGCATGCGAAAAGTCACTTGTGTCATGCTTTCGCTTGCCTGGGCCTGCAGTGGTTCGGGCGTGGCCACCTTTGGCTGGAAGCGAGGCGTCGGGTAGTCCGCCATGGCTGGAGGTGGAGGAGGTGGGACGACTGCAAACGGTTCGTCCATGGCCTCGGACTTTGCCGCAATACCTCCTTGGTCGGGGCGTGGCAGGATGCGCCCGACGATTTCCACGGGAACTTCCGGACGGTTCACGTAATAGGTGGCGTACAGGGCTTGCCTGAAGGTCACCGGGTTGCCGGTCACAACGGTCAAGTCGATGTTCGTCCAGTCATTGCCGGTAACGTTTTCGAGGATCGCCCAACCCTGAAGTCGAGCTGTGCCTGGGTCGAGTGTGGTGGCGCGGTAGGAGGACTTCCAGAGTGGGGTCTCGACAACGTAGGCGACGGTCACCTTGCGTGTACCAGAGCCGTTGAGCCGGATCTTCAGCGTGCGACCTTGTCCCTCACGGTGCTCAGCGATGGCGGCAAGCGCCTGTCCGATCTGTCGGTTGAGCACGGGGTCGGCAAAGGATACGGAACTCGCCTCTTCGAGGACGAACTGCTTCAGGCCGTTCTCGGTCATCACGCCGACGCGGTGGCGCGTGATGGTCCGATCGCCTTCGGCTGATGCGGTTTCTTCGTTGATGCTGATGATGCGTCCCTCGATGGAGGTTCCGGCCCTGACCGAGACTTCGGCGCCTTTCAGCGCCGAGATGAGGGCTTCGTTGGACGCAAGCGCGCCGGGCCCGAAGGGCAGGCCGCGGAAGATGTCTGACAGGGGTGCGCGCGAGGGCAGTTGGACGAAACCCGTGTTGCCCTGAGCATCAAAGATCACGATGCTCTTCAGGATGTCGTCGACCTGGTCCATACGGACCGGCATGAGAAGTTCCCCATTATCGGTCACATCTGCTTCGTACTCGAAGTAGCCCACACCGCCGGTCGACAGCATCACGCGTCGTAGCAAAGGCAAAGTGGCAGGTCCGCTTTGGGGTGTGGGCGCCAGTTGCACCACGGTCGATGTTTCAGATGGCGCGCTCTGAAGCCTGAGTTTGAGCGCGTAGAGCCCCAGTGCCAGCAGTCCCGTCACACCCAGGACGATGCCAACTGCGCGGATCGTATTGCCCACATGGCGCCGTCGCGGCGGCGGCACTTCATTTTCAAGTGTCAGAACGGTTTCTGTCATCCCCAGGTCCCCCAACCCGATGCGTCAATCACTCCTCCGGTCGCATGCGCCGCAGGCGCGATGCGTCGGGTATGCGAGAATTCCATCCATCATCCGAAGCAAGGAACTTCGTAACCTCGGCAGACGTGCCAGTCAGACGCGCGCTGTCATAGGATTTTGTCCCTGGTATGCCCGAATACTTGCCTGCGACGATCAGCTTGCTCGCGTTCTCGGAGTCGATCAGATGAAATCTCAGTTCATCCGCTTCGACTTCGTAGTATCCTAGAAGATACTCAGTCTGGCCTTCCTGCGCCGCAGCTGCCGCGGCGAAGACCTTGCGCTTGCCCACGCGTGAAGTTGTCAACGTGTAGACGTTGTGGTCCTTGCCTTCCACGAAAATCACGCGCAACGGCTCGTTTTCGTCGAGCTTCTGGATGTGCATGAAGGCGTTCGTCAGCTTGCCCGTGCTTTCGTCTACGCTGCGCCAGTCGCCGACGATGGCCTCGTCGTTGATTGCGCCCACCTGAAGAGGTTTGTTGTCCGCAACGACGAAACAGCCCGCCAGCAACGTCATGGCCACGAGGGCGAGAAGCTTTACGGCAAGGCGCTGGATCATCGGCAGGGGTCCTTGGTTTGCGCAGAACCTTAACGGAGCTGGCTGGTGTGTCCAAGTGTGGCACGCTTGCTCCCGCAGAAGTTGAGCCGGCGCATGGGGATGACCGTGCATTGTGGCTTTACGCGCGCTTTGGCCCTCTTTAGCTTCCTCCTCCTCCCATGACCCAGACCGTTCTCATCATCGATTTTGGTTCGCAGGTGACGCAGCTCATTGCGCGGCGCCTGCGCGAGCAGGGCACGTATTGCGAGATCGTGCCGTTCCAGTCGTCGGAGGCCTTCCTGCGCAAGCACAGGCCCGCCGCGATCATCCTGTCGGGTTCGCCCGCAAGCACGACGGAGGAGGGCAGTCCCCGCGCGCCGCAGCAGGTGTTCGAGATGGGCGTACCGGTGCTTGGCATCTGCTATGGCGAGCAGTTGCTCTGCGCGCAGTTGGGTGGACGGGTCGAGGCTGGCCATCACCGCGAGTTCGGGCGCGCCTCGCTTGAGATCCGGGAAGTGTCGGCCCTGTTCGAGGGCTTCTGGGCCAAGGGCGCGCGCGACGATGTCTGGATGAGCCATGGTGACCGTGTCACCGCTTTGCCTCCCGGATTCAAGGTGATCGCCACCAGCGAGAATGCGCCCTTCGCTGCGATCGCTGATGAGACGCGTCACTTCTATGGCGTACAGTTCCACCCGGAAGTCGTACACACGCCGCGCGGCGGGGAATTGCTCAAGGCATTCACGCAGAAGATCGCAGGCGTAAAGCCCGACTGGACCATGGGCTCGTTCCGCCGCTCGATGGTCGAGAAGATCCGCGCGCAGGTGGGGAAGGGTCGCGTCGTCTGCGGGCTGTCGGGTGGCGTTGATTCATCCGTTGCGGCGGTGCTGATCCACGAAGCGATCGGCGACCAGCTGACCTGCATCTTCGTCGACACCGGCATGATGCGCCACGGCGAGGCTGACGAGGTGGTGACGCTCTTCCGCGAGCACTACAACATCCCGCTCGTGCACGTGAATGCAGAGAAGCTGTTCCTCGAGCGCCTTGCGGGCGTCACCGACCCCGAGGTGAAGCGCAAGCGCATCGGCGCCACCTTCATCGACATCTTCGACGAAGAGGCGCACAAGGTCGGCAATGTCGAGTTCCTGGCGCAGGGGACACTTTACCCCGACGTGATCGAGAGCGTGTCCTATACGGGCGGCCCCTCGGTCACGATCAAGTC
>CAZABH010000012.1:0-76919 GCA_964483585.1 uncultured Flavobacteriaceae bacterium | reverse complement strand
GCGTTAAGCACAAACTGCTTTTTGTCCTGGTTCAGGGCCGAGGCGCGCTGTGCGTTGGCTTGCAGCTCGGCGCAGAGTTCGCTCCAGCGTTCAGTCGTCAGGGCAAGTCGCATGCGTTCGAATGCCTGACGCTCCACCGGCAGCGCTGATGTGGTCCCCATGTGGGACCGTAAATGACGCTGCATAGCCAGCGAAAGAAGGTAGGCAAATCCGGCGATACCGCGATCCGGGAACTGCTTCATGTACTGGTCGGACAGGCCATGCAGCATGGCATGGTTGAGCTGGGGCAACGTGGCCAGCACCGCGAGGATTTGCTGGTAGGCACCCGTCATACCCGAAGCTGCAAGCGACGCCGCCTGTCCGGGCGCACCCTCGGCGAGCGTTGCTGCAAGCTCGAGTTGGTCGTGTGCGGCTTGAGGGGCAAGCGCCTGCAACGCCGCCCTCATGGGCCTCTGTGAGAGAGGACGCAGCTGCAGCATCCTGCAACGCGAGCGGATTGTCGGCAACAGCAAGCCCGGGGTGTGAGCGATCAGGAGCAGGATTGCGGCCTTCGGCGGCTCTTCGAGGATTTTGAGCAGAGCATTCTGGGCCTGGAGGTTCATGTCGTCCATGCAGTCGATCACGGCCACCTGAACGTCTGCGAAGGATGGGTGACGCGAAAAGAACATTCGCAGGCGACGGACGTCATCGACCGGCAACTCGGACTTGAACTTCTTCTTGTCGCTGTCCCATGGTCGCCGCAGGACGATCACGTCAGGGTGCGCCAGCCCAGCTATGAGGCGGAAGGTCTTATCGTCTGCCGGGAGGGCCAGGTCATCGGGGCACCCTGAAAGCCCGCGCGCCAGCACAGCCCGCGCAAAACGCCAGGCAAGCGTCGCTTTCCCCACGCCCTTGGGCCCCGATATCAGCCAAGCATGATGCATGCTGCCTGAATGCGCTGCAGCCACCATCTGGCCAACGGCCGCTTCATGCCCAAACAGATTTTGCTGCAGGCGGGGATGGGGCATGTCCCCTGCCCGGTCGCTTTCGGGCAGATCGACATCGACTGCCTTTGTGGAGCGCGGAGCCATCAGCCGGCCTGCAGGCGTTCGTCAACAAGACGGATGATGTCGGCTGCAATGGCATCGACGGGGCGGTCGGCATCGAGCACCCTGCAGCGCGCCGGATCGCGCCGGGCGATGTCGAGGAAGCCTGCGCGCAGGCGCTCGTGGAAGGCCAGCCCCTTGCTTTCGAACCTGGCCTCGGCGCCCGGGCGGGCCTGCGCCCGCGCAAGACCGCTTCCAGGGTCGAGGTCGAGAATGATCGTCAGGTCGGGCTTCACGCCAGCAAGAACCAGCGCGTGGAGTTGCTCGATGCGCTCGCGCTCCATGCCGCCGGCATAGGCCTGGTAAGCCATGGTGGAATCGGCGAAGCGGTCGCACAGCACCAGCTTGCCGTCGTCGAGCGCAGGCCGGATCACCTTGTGCCAGTGGTCGACGCGCGCAGCATAGAAAAGCAGTGTTTCGGACAGGGGCGACCAGCGGTCTGCGCCACCAGTTACAAGCAGATCACGTATTTGTTCAGCGCCCGGAGAGCCGCCTGGCTCGCGTGTCACGATGTGTGGAATTCTTCGCTCTGTGAGCGTTTGCGACAGATGCCTGATCTGGGTCGACTTGCCAGTACCCTCGCCTCCTTCGAAGCTTATGAATGCGCCGCGCTTCATGGCGCGGAAGGTACAGGCGTCGCCGCGGGCGCGATGTCGCGTTGAACCCGGGCTGCGGCCTCTGTACCCGAGAAGAGGCCCTGCACGCCCAGTTTCATCTTCGTGAACACGCCGCCCTCATCGAGGTCGCTTTCGGCTGCGACGGGAACCTGCATGTCGGGCAGGCCTTTGATGCTGACCGTCACCTTGCCGACAACCTGGCCCTTGCGGATCGGCGCTGACAGAGGCGCGTCGTAGGTCAGCACGGCCTTCATGGTCTCGCGCTGATGCCTTCGCATGAGAACCGTCAAAGGCGCGCTGGTCACCAACGGCATGGTGTCCTGAGCCCCACCCCAGACCGGGGCACGGTCGATCACGGCGCCGTCAGCAAAAAGTTTGTACGGCTTGAATTCACGGAAACCGATGTCGAGGAGCCTTTTGGATTCCATTGCCCGCTCCTTCTCGCTGGCGAGGCCGTTGATCACAACGATCAGGCGGCGCCCTTCCCGTTCGGCCGAAGCGACCAGCCCATAGCCCGAGGCAGATGTGTGCCCCGTCTTTAGACCATCTGCGCCCGGATAGGTGCCGAGCAAGGGGTTCCGGTTTGCCTGACGTATGCGGTTCCAGGTGAACTCGCGCTCGCTGTAGAGGTTGTAATACTCGGGATATTCACGGATCAGGTGGGCCGCCAGGATCGCGAGGTCATGGGCTGTCACCTTCATTTCTGGATGCGGCAGACCGCTTGCGTTCCTGAACACAGAATTCCTGAGACCAATCCGCCTTGCTTCAGCATTCATGAGTTCGGAGAAGGCTTCTTCACTGCCAGAGAAATGCTCGGCCACGACGGTGCACGCGTCGTTGCCCGACTGGATGATGATCCCGCGCAGGAGATCCTCGACCCGGATTTGAGAGCCGATGCTGACGAACATCTTCGACGATGCGGTCTTGCCGGCGACAGACAGTCTCCATGCTCTCTCGGACACAGTAAAAGTGTCATCAAGTTTCAGTTCGCCTTGCTTCAGCTTCTGGAAAATGACGGCGGCCGTCATCAGCTTTGCCATCGATGCCGGCGCCATCAGTTCGTCTCCGGCCTTCGAGAACATCAACGTGCCGGTGTCGTAATCCATGATCACCGCATAGGGTGCGATGGATTGCAGAGCCAGTGGATCTTCTATCGCAGCTGACGATGCCACCCGCACAGAGACGAGCCACAGCAGCGCCAGGAGAACGAACGAGATGCGGGGATGGGTCTTCATGGAATCTTACTCGACGATGATGTGGGCGCCGTTCTGGCCTGCGTTGATCACGCGGTCCAGGATGCTGTCTGCTTCTTCAACGGAATTGAACGGCCCAAATCGCACGCGATACATGGGCTTGCCGTTCAGCATCACCATCGACGTCCGGGCCGCACCAATGCCGGAGAGCGTGGCTGCAAGCCGTGTGGCATTCGACCCGATGGTGAAGGACCCGACCTGAACCCACAAGCGGGTCGAGGGCGGAACAGGTTGGCTGGTCACGACGCCATCCGGTTCGTCCCAGGCTGCGGTTGACCCGACTTGCGGTGTCATGCTTGGCGTTGGCAGCGGAGCAGCTCTTGCTGCGCTTGCCACAGCACCAGGAGGTGGTGCCAGCGTTGTCGCCGCCACCGACGTCACAGGCGCTGCACGCGTGCCCGCTGATCTTGCGCTGATGTCGATCTCGGCGGATTGGGTCGGGTCTGCGACGCGGCCTCGGCCTTCATACTGGACCCTTACCTTCGCCGTGCCGTTTCGCTGGAAACCCAGAAGGTCAGCCGCCTGCTTGGATACATCGATGATGCGACCCCGGGCGTAAGGTCCGCGATCATTCACGCGCAGCCGCAGCGAGCGACCGTTCTCGAGGTTCGTCACACGCACGATCGAAGGCAGCGGCAGCGTGCGATGGGCCGCAGTAAGGGCCTGCATATTGTATATTTCGCCATTGGCGGTCTGCTTGCCGTGGAAGTCTTCTCCGTACCACGAGGCGACGCCCGTTTCATCGTAGAAAGGGTCTTCCTGCGGGTAGTACCAAACCCCGTTGATATTGTAGGGGTTTCCTACTTTGTAGATGCCGGCGCCCTTTTCGACCGTGCGGGGAGCACAGCTTGCAACGATGATTGCCATTCCCAGCAGGATAATCGCGCGCGCAGTTCCCAAGGCACTCTCCATTCGATTGCGTCGCTGTCGCGCTGACTATGTCATTGCTTTGGCTGCAGGGGCAATCGGCCAAAGTCGTTCCCGGCGCCCGTCATTGCGTCCTGCACCCTGCGATGACGG
Source organism: uncultured Flavobacteriaceae bacterium (assembly GCA_964483585.1). Taxonomy (GTDB): domain Bacteria; phylum Pseudomonadota; class Alphaproteobacteria; order Micropepsales; family Micropepsaceae; genus SZUA-430. The sequence goes on along the minus strand of CAZABH010000012.1, from coordinate 72,944 downwards.
CCAGGAAATCGTTGGCTTTCAGGCTTGCGCCACCCACAAGAACGCCGTCGACGCCAGGGGCCTGCAGGATTTCCGCGGCGTTGGAGGGTTTCACTGAACCGCCGTAGAGAATGCGCAGTGGTGTCGACAGTCCGAACCGCTGCATGACGGTGCTTCGAATGAATTCATGCGTTTCGACGATGTCGCTGGTCTGCGCCGTCTTGCCGGTCCCGATGGCCCAGATCGGTTCGTAGGCAATGACAATCGGAAAACCAAACAGATCCTCCGGGAGGCTGCCGGCCAGTTGCTCGGCCAAGACGCTGCGCGTGTGCCCACGCTCGTAGGCGGCCTCGTTTTCGCCGATGCAGATGATCGGGAACAGGCCGGCCCTGAGTGCTGCCTTTACCTGGGCGGCGACGTGGGCGCTGGTCTCGCCGTGGTCGGTCCTTCGCTCGGAATGGCCGACGATAACGTGGCTGGCCCCCGCGTCCTTGATCATCTCGGCGCTGATGTCGCCGGTGTGGGCGCCAGAGGCTGCAGCGTGGCAGCTTTGTCCACCCAGCTTGATCGCGGTATCGGCGAGGAGCCGGGCGAAGGGTACAAGCAATGTCGCGGGCGGGCAGATCAAGACTTCGGCCCCTGCGGGCGTTGCCCGCAAGCCAATTATCAGCTGTTCGAGGACAGCAGCTGAGGCCTGGAGGCCGTTCATCTTCCAATTGCCAGCGACAAGCTTCATCCCGGACCTCCTGCAAGCTGTTTAACGCAGGGGAGATACAAGCAAAGGGGCACTCCATAAAGCCCCCCTGGACCCGGGGCTCGGCTTGCAGGCGAGCAAGGGGGTCACTATTATCCCCAAGCGTGCGTCATCGTCTGCTGATCGGCCGCGCCGTCCCGCGGTCCTGCTCGCCCACCAGGGTGGAGCCTCCGGCGCGGGCGATTCAATGCAGTCTTGAAACCAGAACAGGTTCGGTTACCCCTCCGTCATGCTCGAGAAAATCAGAGAGGCCTCTAAAGGCTGGTTCGCCGGTATACTCATCATCGCGCTCGTCGGCAGCGTTGGACTGTGGGGTGTGTCGGACATGCTCAACCTGACCGAACAACCCAAGATCGCCAGTGTTGGTGACCAGGACGTAACCCCCGACGCATTCCAACGCGAATTCCAGCGCTTCATGGCGCAGATGGCCCGCGCTACAGGCTCGGAAATGACGACGGCGCAGGCAAAGGCCGAAGGCCTCGACAGGGTGGCACTCGACCGTTTCATCAATCGGCTCGCAATTCTGAAGATTGCCGCGGACATGAAGATGACCGTTTCTCCGGGTCAAATCGTGGAGGCCCTGAAGCCGGTGCGCGGGATCGTCGACAGCCAAGGCAAGCTTGTGCCCGGCGCCATTCAGCAACTGGCGCAGGCCAACAACATGTCACAGAGTGACTTTTTGGCTCTGATCTCGTCCGATCTGATCCGCGACCAGCTTTTGCGCAGTGTCGCAGGCGGAGTTGGAATGCCGACAGGGTTGCAGCGCGCCCTCGATCTTTACCGACTGGAACGCCGCGTCGCGGAGTACCTCATCATCGATCCCTCCCGCGCCGGAACGATTGGCGCGCCGGATGAAAAGGCGCTGCGTAAATTCTTCGACGAGAATGCGTTGGTTCGCTATGCCGTTCCGGAAAACAGAACGCTTGTCTATGTGGCTGTGAGGCCGGATGAACTGGAAAAGACGATCACTGTGCCGGACAGCGAGGTTTCACGCCTGTACGAGGCAAATCGCAGTCGTTATGAGGTTCCAGAGAAGCGCGTCTTCGACCAGATCCGCTTCAAATCCGAGGCCGATGCCATCGCTGCAAAGGCCCGCCTTGATGGTGGAGAAGCGTTCGAGGCCGTGGCGAAAGCCCAGGGCTTCACGGCTGACGACATCGCCATCGGCGAAGTCACCAAGGGTGACAAGAGCGTTCCAAATGCGGCCTTCGAGGTCGCCGCTGGCCAAGTGACTGCGCCACTCAAAAACTCATTTGGTGCCTGGGTCATCCTGAGGGCCACTTCGGTCACGCCGGGTTCCATGAAGACCCTGGCAGAGGCTGCGGAGGAAATCCGAAAGGCCGTTGTGGACTCCAAGGTCAAGGAAGAGATCTTCGAGCTTGGAAACCAGCTTGAGGACACGATCGGCGAAGGGGCTACGCTTGAAGAAGCAGCGACCCGGCTGAAGTTGAAGCTTGCGACCGCTACGATCACGCGTGATGGCAAAGAGCTCTCGGGCGATGCGGTTCCCGGGCTGCCCGCTGGCGATTTCCTGAAGCAGGTTTTTGATGCCGAGCAAGGCGCCGATCCCGAGCTGCAGCAAACGCCCGACGGCGTCTATTACATGTTCCGCGTCGATGCCATTACACCGGTGACCAAGAAGGACTTTGATGCGGTCAAGGCTGACGTCCTTCGGGATTGGACGGACGCCGAGGTCGGCAAAAGGCTTGATGCCATTGCTGCCGAGATCCTGAAACGCGCCCGGGCTGGCGAGGCGATGAGCAAGATTGCAGCTGGACAGGGCATGAGCGTCATTACTTCGGATCCCATTCCCCGTTTCGGAACAACAGCGACCTTTGGCGAGGCCACTGTCATTGCGGCCTCGAATACGAAGAAGGGCGAGTTCTTTTCCGGGCCCGTTGCCATGGGCAAGGGGATTATCGTGGGGCGTGTCATAGATGTCCAATTCCAGGATGAACCCGAGGATTCGCCACTTCGCTCGGCCTATGGTCAGCGTCTGGTGCAGATCTTTGTGAGCGACTTCGTGGACCAGTTCGAAGCTGGTGCTCGCGCGCAGGTGGGGGCAAAAATCGACGAGAAGCAGTTCCAGGCGACCCGTGGCATCGAATGATTTCGTATACTCCTTCACTTGAGGCTTTCCGGACCGTCTATGCGGCCGGAAAGCCTCAAATCGTCCATGCGACACTGGTGGCTGACCTCGACACGCCCGTTTCGGCTTGGCTGAAGCTGGGTCTTGATGACCCCCACGCGTTCTTGCTTGAAAGCGTTCAGGGCGGCGAAGTTCGTGGCCGTTATTCGATCATTGGGCTTAATCCGGACCTTGTCTGGCGCTGCCGGGGCAACCAAGCCGAATTGCGTTTGGATGATGGCGCATTCGTGCCAGAGACGGACGCCCCCCTTCTCTCCTTGCGGCGCGTGCTCGAACGCTGTCGTGTGGAAATCCCCCAGGGGCTGCCCCCCATGACCTCTGGCCTTTTTGGCTATCTGGGGCATGACATGGTGCGGTTGATGGAGAAACTGGGGTCGGCTAATCCCGATCCGCTGGGGTTACCAGACGCCCAATTGGTTCGGCCGACCGTCGTTGCGATCTTCGATTCGGTGCGCGCCAACGTCATCATCGCGACACCCATTTTTCCGGCGGCTGGTGTCGATGCCGATATAGCCCATGCGCAAGCTTGCGAACGCCTGTCCATGGTTGCGCAGAAATTTGCATCCACGCCATCGTTGCCGCCGGAGACGGGAGAGCTGGACCACGATTTTGGCGAGCCATCCTCCAATACGTCGCATGCGGACTATCTGTCGCTGGTGGACAAGGCCAAGGCCTATATCAGGGCCGGAGACATCTTTCAGGTGGTGCCCAGCCAGCGCTTCCGACGCCCTTTCAGGATGCATCCGTTTCAACTTTATCGAGCGCTGCGTCGTCTCAATCCATCGCCCTATCTCTACTATTTGAACTACCCTGGATTTTCCGTCGTGGGATCAAGTCCCGAGATCCTGGTTCGGGTTCGTGATGGTGCGGTGACCATCAGGCCGATTGCTGGAACGATCCGTCGAGGTTCCACGCCTGACGAAGACCGCAAGCTTGCGGACACATTGCTGGCCGACCCGAAGGAGCGCGCCGAACACCTCATGCTGCTGGACCTGGGGCGCAATGACGTGGGGCGCGTCGCGGTCACAGGCAGCGTTGCGGTGACCGAGCAGTTCGTCATCGAGAAGTACAGCCACGTGCAGCACATCGTCTCGAATGTGCAGGGTCAGCTGCGCCCCGACAAGGATGTGCTGGACGCCCTTGTCGCTGGCTTTCCCAATGGCACCACAAGCGGTGCCCCGAAGATCAGGGCCCTTGAGATCATCGATGAGCTCGAGAGCGAGAAGCGTGGGATCTATGGCGGTGCGATTGGATATTTTTCGGCGTCCGGCAACATGGACATGTGCATCGCCTTGCGCACGGCGATCGTGAAGGACGGTGTGATGTATGTGCAGGCCGGTGGTGGCGTCGTCGCAGACAGCGACCCGCAGGCCGAGTACATGGAGACGGTCTTCAAGTCGAAGGCACTGTTTGCCGCTGCCGACGAGGCAGCGCGCATCGGGGCCCCGCACAAGCTGTGCTGAAGTCAGGCCTGCAGAGGATAGAGCAAGGGCCGGGATTTTTGATCCCGGCCCCTCCATGCCTGTCCGTTGGGACAGTACCCGTGTTCAGGCGACCTGATATCCCAGCACGGCCTTGACCTCGAGGAACTCCTTGAAGCCGTGCTCGCCCCACTCTCGGCCCGTGCCAGACTGCTTGTAGCCGCCGAATGGTGCGCCGAAGTCCGCGCCGGCGCCGTTGAGGTGCACGTTGCCGGTCCGAAGGCGGGCGGCAACCTTGCGCGCGTGCTCGACTGAGCCCGACTGGACATAGCCCGACAGTCCATAGGGCGTGTCATTGGCTTGCCGAATGGCGTCTTCCTCGGTGTCGTAAGGCAGTATTGACAGGACTGGGCCGAAGATTTCCTCGCGCGCGATGGTCATGTCGTTCGTGACGTTCGCAAAGACTGTGGGACGCACGTAATATCCGCGGTTGAGGCCCTCGGGCCGGCCGAGGCCGCCCGTCACGAGCGTTGCACCTTCGTCGATGCCCTTCTTGATCAGGGCCTGGATCTTGTTGAACTGGATCTCCGAGACGACCGGTCCCATTGTAATGCCTTCGGCAAAGGGATCGCCCACCTTGACGGATTCCGCGGTGGCCTTCGCGATGGCAATCGCGTCATTTTGCTTTCCGCGCGGCACGAACATGCGCGTGGGCGCGTTGCATGACTGGCCGGAGTTCGTGAAACAGTGGATGACGCCACCTGCCACGGCCTTCTTGAGGTCGGCGTCATCGAGGACGATGTTTGCAGACTTTCCGCCGAGCTCCTGCGCAACCCTCTTGACCGTGTCTGCTGCAGCCTTCGCAACAGCAACGCCTGCGCGGGTCGATCCCGTGAATGACATCATGTCGATGCCCGGGTGGGATGACATGGCCTCGCCGACCGAAGGACCATCGCCGTTCACAAGGTTGAACACGCCTGCCGGTACACCTGCCTCATGTAGGACGTCTGCCACCAGCATGGCATTCAGCGGAGCGACTTCAGATGGCTTCAGGACCATGGTGCAGCCTGCGGCCAGTGCCGGGGCCACCTTGCACATGATCTGGTTCACCGGCCAGTTCCATGGCGTGATCATGCCGACGACGCCAACGGGTTCGTAGACAATCCCAGTCGTGCCTTTTACGTGCTCGAATTCGAAGTCCTTGAGCACCTTCATGGTCTGCATCAGGTGGGCCACACCGGTTGCGGCCTGTGCTGCTTTCGACAGGCCGAGTGGCGCGCCCATCTCGAGGGAGATGGTCTCGACGAACTCGGCGTAGCGGCGCTGGTAGACCTCGAGGATCTTCTGCAGAAGCGCGAGACGCTCATCCTTGGTGGTCAGGGAAAAAGTGTCGAACGCCCGCCTTGCGGCCGCCACAGCCTTGTCGACGTCAGCCTGCGATCCCAGGCTGATGACGCCAATCGGTTCTTCGGTCGCGGGGTTGATGACGTCGAGCGTCCTGGGGGTTGTGGGGTCGACCCACTTGCCGTCGATATAGAATTGCAGGCGTTGTTTCATGGCTTTTTCCCTTGTTCAAGCTTGTGAAATTCGAGGGGTGCGGCAGGACACCAGGGCCGCAGATCGCAGGCGACTATAGACTGCGTTCGGGGCGGCTTCACTATCGAATTGTCGTTTCCGAATTGGCAGTTGGGCGCGTTGGCACGGCCGGTTGACGCGGCGTTAAGGACCCCGGAAGCCATCTCAGAAGTTGATCCACAAATCACGTACCATCTGGCTGGCGAAGTGTTTATTCTGACAGAACCGTACCTGTTGGCCCTGTATTACCATGATCCTGCTCATCGATAATTACGACAGCTTCACTTGGAACCTTGTCCATTACCTCGGGCAGTTGGGGGCGGAGGTGTCGGTCGTCCGCAATGACGCCATTTCAATCGAGGAGGTCGAGCAGCGCGCCCCGCGGGCTGTGGTCCTTTCTCCAGGTCCTTGCGACCCCGACAAGGCGGGTATCTGCCTTGAGCTGGTGCGGCGCCTGGGCTCGAGGCTGCCAATCCTGGGCGTGTGCCTGGGGCACCAGACGATCGGTCAGGTCTACGGAGGGCGAGTGGTTCGCGCCTCTGCCCCCATGCATGGGAAGGTCAGCTTGATCCATCATTCCGGCAGCAGCGTGTTCCACGGACTGCCCGCGCCCTTCGAGGCCACGCGGTATCACTCCCTGGTGGTCGAGCGCGCAACGCTGCCGAGCGTTCTCAGCGTCACGGCTGAAACAGACGACGGAACCATCATGGGACTTGCCCACAAGACATTCCCCGTCCATGGCGTTCAGTTCCACCCCGAGAGCATCGCCACACAGAATGGTCATGCGCTTCTAAGGAACTTTCTTGACCTGGCGCAGGCCGCATGAGCAGCGACGCTTTCAAGCCCTTCCTCGCGAAAACGTCCCGTGGCGAAAGCCTTTCCGGCCCTGAGGCTGCATCGGCCTTCGCGATCATCCTGCGTGGAGAGGCGAGCGAGGCACAAGTGGCATCCTTTGTCTCATTCCTGCACCTGCGGGGAGAGACGCCCGGTGAAATTGCTGCGGCGGCGCAGGTCTTGCGCGACAACATGGTGCGCGTCGACGCCCCGGCATCAGCGATCGATATGGTCGGCACGGGCGGTGACGGGGTCGGGACGCTGAACATCTCGACGGCGGCGGCAATCGTCGTTGCGGCTTGCGGGGTCAAGGTCGCGAAGCACGGAAATCGAGCGCTGTCATCGCGCAGTGGCGCAGCCGATGTCCTGGCCGCGCTGGGTGTGCGGCTTTCGCTGTCCCCGGCCCAGATCAGCCGCAGCATCGAGACGGCGGGCATTGGCTTCATGTTTGCGCCCGATCATCATGCAGCCCTTGCACATGTAGGCGGGGTGCGTCGGCAGCTTGGTTTCCGGACCGTGTTCAACCTTCTTGGACCGCTGTGCAATCCTGCCGGGGTGCATCGACAGCTGGCCGGTGTCTTCGCCGAACGCTGGGTCGAGCCTTATGCAGAGGTCTTGCGACTGCTTGGAACACAACGCGCGTGGGTGGTGCATGGGCTGGACGGCCTCGACGAGGTATCGATCTGCGGCCCGACAGCGGTTGCCGAACTGAGCGGAGGATCGATCCGCAGGTTTACTGTGACGCCGGAGGATGCCGGTCTGCAGCGTCATCCATTATCGGCGATCCTGGGGGGGGATGCGTCTGCCAATGCAGCCGCCATGCGACGCCTGTTCGAAGGAGAAATGGGGGCCTATCACGACATTGTCTGCATGAACGCTGCTGCGGGGCTTGTTGTGGCGGAGCTGGCGTCAACGTTGCGATCGGGGGTCGATTTGGCGCGCGCTGCGATCGCAAATGGTGCGGCCCGATCCACGCTGGATGCGCTCGTCCGGACTTCAATGCCTGAAAATGTGCTGGGCACGATTGCTGCCTACAAGGCAGACGAGATCCGCGTGGCCCGTGCCCGAACTGGCGACACCGAAATTGCCGCGCGCGCGCGGCAGGCCCCTGCCGTTCGGGGATTCAGGGCAGCCCTTGCGCGCACAGTGGCTGCGGGCCGACCTGCCCTCATTGCCGAGATCAAGAAGGCGAGCCCCTCGAAGGGGCTCATCCGACCCGACTTTGACCCGCCAGCGCTCGCGCAGGCCTATGAGCGCGGTGGCGCAACTTGCCTGTCGGTCCTCACAGACGGGCCGTCGTTCCAGGGTGATGCAGCCTATCTGATGGCCGCGCGCGCTGCCACACAACTTCCCGTGCTGCGCAAGGATTTCATGTTCGAGCCCTATCAGGTCGTGGAGGCACGGGCCCTGGGATCTGACTGCATCCTGATCATCATGGCGGCCGTCAACGATACGCAAGCGCGGGCGTTGCAATCCGCTGCCGATGACTGGGGCATGGATGCGCTGTTTGAAGTGCACAACGAGGAAGAGTTGGCTCGCGCGCTGGCGCTTGCGCCGGCAATGGTGGGAATCAACAACCGGGACCTTGTCGGGTTCCGAACAGACCTGGCAACGACCGAACGGCTGACGCCACTGATCCCAAAGGGCGTTCTCGTCGTGTCGGAAAGCGGCATCGCCTCGCATGCAGACCTTAAGCGCCTGGAGGCGACGGGTGTTCACACGTTCCTCGTCGGAGAGAGCCTCATGCGCCAAATCGACGTCGAGGCCGCAACGCGTCGCCTGCTGCGAGGCGGTGCATGACCAAGCTCACGCATCTGAACGACAAGGGCCAGGCGCAGATGGTCGATGTATCGGGAAAGGCGCCCTCGGAGCGCAGCGCCATGGCTGAGGCGGTGGTCAGGCTCGAGCCCGCTACTCTTGCACTGGTCCTCGATGGAGCTGCACCCAAGGGCGATGTTCTGGCGGTTGCCCGCGTGGCAGGGATCATGGCGGCGAAGAAAACCGCGGATCTGATCCCGCTTTGCCATCCCTTGCCGATCTCGGGCGTCACAGTCCTGTGCGAACCGGACGAGGCCGAATGCCTGATCCGCGTGCTTGCGACGGTTCGGGTTACCGGCAACACGGGCGTCGAGATGGAGGCCCTGACGGCAGCCTCTGTGGCGGCGCTGACGATCTATGACATGCTCAAGGCCGTTGAACGCGGGATCACAATCGAGGCTGTGCGCTTGATTTCGAAAGAGGGAGGCAAGTCCGGTACATTCCGTGCCGAGGAGAAGGTTCCCGCCCGCCATTCCGCCCTTCGGAGGGCAAGTGCGGTTCAGGCAAAGGCCCGACGGGCACGCCCGCTCGCGTCCGTGAAGGAAGTTGCTACCGAGCCACCCGCGCGCAAGGTGGCGACGGAGGCTCCGGGCAAGCGAGATGCGTTGCGCCGGTTCATGCAATCGCGGGGACTGACAGCGCATGCCTGGGCCCGCGATGCTGGCGTGCCTGTAGGCGTGCTCTATTCCTTCCTGCACGGGCGCAGCCATGCGCTGAGCAAGATAGAGGAACAGCTTTTGGCTCGGGCCGCGGCGGTCGAGCCAGATGACCTTTACAGGGGCTGATAATGATCCCGGTCGCCGAGGCGCAGGCGCGCGTGCTGTCGCAGCTCAAGACGCTGCCCACCGAACATGTGCCGCTTGAGCAGGCTGCGGGCCGGGTGCTGTCGGAAGCGGTTGCGGCACGGGTTACCCAGCCGCCTGCCGACACGAGTGCGATGGACGGATACGCTGTTGCCTGCTCCGATCGGCGGGAATTTCGCGTCATAGGGGTGTCGTCGGCTGGCGCCGGCTTTCACGGACCCTGCGGTGCTGGAGAGGCCGTGCGGATCTTTACGGGTGCTCCGGTACCTGAGGGTGCCGACTGTGTCGTTATCCAGGAAAATGTATCGCGTGCGGGCGACCAGATCGTGCTGGCGAGCGAGGTTCAGCTTGTTCGTCGTCAGCATATCAGGACCGCCGGCAATGACTTTCGTGCGGGCGAGGTTCTGCTTGAAGCAGGCCGGCGGATCAGCGGGCGTGATATTGCACTGGCGGCTGCGATGAACCATGCCACCCTGCCCTGCGCCCGCAAGCCACGGGTGGTCATCCTGGCCAATGGAGATGAGCTGGTCATGCCGGGTGAGTATCCGGCACGCGATCAAATCGTCAGCTCGTCGCCCTTCGGTTTGGCTGCCGAGATCGCGATGTGGGGCGGTTCGGCATCGCTGCTTGGAATTGCGCGCGACAATGAAGCAGATATACGAAGCAAACTGTCGGATGCGCAGGCGTACGACCTTGTGGTGACCATTGGGGGGGCTTCCGTCGGCGAGCACGATCTCATCAAGTCCGCCCTGGCAGACGAGCTTGTGGTCGATTTCTGGAAGATCGCCATGCGTCCGGGCAAGCCCCTTGTGAGCGGGACCTATCGGGGTGTGCCGATGCTTGGCCTGCCAGGTAACCCGGTTTCGGCGTTCGTGTGCGCGCAGCTGTTCATCAAGCCGGCGGTGTATCGAATGATTGGGGCAACAGCCGATCCGTTGCCGCTGGTTGAAGCCCAACTCGTGGCCGGCATGCCCGCCAACGATGCGCGGCAGGATTATTGTCGGGCCCGTGTTGACCTGCGCGCTGACGGTGAATTGTTGGTCACGCCACTGCCTGTGCAGGACTCAGGCATGCTGCGGGCATTGTCGATGGCGCAGGGACTTGTGGTGCGCCCTCCGCACGATCCGCCCCGCAAGGTCGGAGATAGAGTCCCCATCTTGCTGCTTGAGCCTTTGTTTTTTGGCTGAAATCCTTGGTTTGTGAAAAAATCCCGTCCCCGCGGAAAAAGTTCATTGACAATTTACGGAACGTGACTAGAACAAACTGCGTCTGTTCTAAAATTGTTCATGCCGTGAGGTAAAATACATGCTTACTCGCAAACAGTACGAGCTGCTGATGTTCATTCACGACAAGCTGCGTGAAACGGGCGTTGCGCCGTCTTTTGACGAGATGAAGGAGGCGCTCGACCTCCGATCGAAATCGGGGATCCATCGGCTGATCACCGCGCTCGAGGAGCGCGGGTTCTTGCGTCGCCTGGCCCATCGCGCGCGGGCGCTCGAGATCATCAAGCTTCCCGAAAACTCCAATGCACCCATGCAACGGTCGAAGACGGTGGTCGCAAAGCGCCCGCAGCTGGGGCTCGTGGAAGCCGGGGGAAGCATTCGGTCCACGGCCAGCCGCGGGAGCGGCGGACTGAGACCCATCGTCGAGGTGCCGGTCATGGGGCGCATCGCCGCTGGTACACCCATCGAGGCGCTGCAGAACGTGACGGAAAGCCTTCCGGTGGCACAATCATTGATCGCATCGGGTGAGCACTATGCCCTCGAGGTCAGCGGTGACTCCATGGTCAACGCTGGTATCTTGAACGGGGACACAGTTGTAATCCAGCGCACGGAAGACGCTCATTCCGGCGATATTGTGGTGGCGCTGGTCGACAATCACGAGGCTACATTGAAGCGCTTGCGCAAGCGGGGCTCACAGATTGCGTTGGAAGCTGCAAACCCTTCTTTTGAGACGCGAATCTTCAATTCCGATCGGGTCAAGGTTCAGGGTCGGCTTGTGGGATTGTTCCGCCGCTATTAGGCGCAGCCACCACGCAAGTTTCAGGGACTGGGAACCCAAGGCCGGGCGCCTCTTGTCTGGGCCACCGTCTTCACGCGTGGCCCCTGCTCTGTGACTATTATGGATATGGCGCCTGAGCGCGACAGGCTTGCCTTGTCTATAACCAGCGTGCCCGGTCCGCATGCGACGCCTTCGCCCGCCACCACAATGATTGCGGCAAGGCCGCAGGCGTCTGATGCGCGCGCTGCGTCTGTCACCATTACCACCTGCGGGCCAGCCCAACCTATGCGCGTACGGCAGAGCCCATCGGCGCAACTGAAGACCGAGCTCTTGACCGATATAGCATCGGACAGGTCACGCATGTCGCCGTCTGCGCGCAGCCACATTTCTGAGTCGAACCTGGCCTTTCGTGGCGATGCGAAACTCAGCAGGCCGTCGCCAGCGCGCACGGCCATGTTACCGGCGCTGCCTGAAACGAACAGGTCCTGTCGTGGAGACAAGGCCGCGCAGGCAAGCGCAATGGCAACAGGAACACATCCCAGCCAGCGCCATGGCGCCTGGCAGGCTGCAAGCCAGAGAAGACCCATGGCCATGGCCAACAAGGCCTCGACCGGGAATGCCGGGACGCCAATGGCGGCGTACGGCCAAGAGGCCACCCAGTGCGCGATATCGAGCATCCCAACCAGGCCTGCGTCCATGGCCTGCAGCGGCAACCACTCGAGCCCGAACGGCATCAGGACGAGCGCCAGGACCCCTGCGGGCATGATCAGGAAACTGACCAGCGGCATCACCATTACGTTGGCGGCCATTCCGAACACTGAAAGCCTGTTGAAGTGGTAGGCTGCGAATGGTGCGGTGGCGAGACCCGCGATCAGGCTGGTTGCCGCGGTTCCTACAACTGTCGAGGCGATGCGACGCCCCCATCCGTCTGACTGCCAGTAGGCAGGACGCATGCGGTTCCACCATTCATAAGCCGCCACGAGCATCATGACGGCGCAGAACGACATCTGAAAGCTTGGGTCCACCCAAGCCTCCGGGGTCAGCAGCAACACGGCGCTCGCGGCAAGGGCAACCGTTCGCAGGCTGATCGCGTTCCGGTCTGTCATCACCGCGATGAAGGCGACGGCGACCGTGAGGAACGCCCGCTGGGTTGGGATAGAGGCACCGCTGAGCAAAAGGTAGGCGAAGGATGCAACGAGTGCGAGAGCTGCCGAAACCTTTTTGACGTGTGGCGCGTTGGCCCATCTGGGTACGAGGGCGGCTACGATGCGCAGGGCGGCGAAGACGCCGAAGCCCGCCAGCATCATGTGAACGCCTGAGATCGACAACAAGTGTGACAGGCTGGAGGCCTGCATCGCGTCGTTGTCCTCTTCGGCAATGCCGCTGCGCTCGCCCGTCAGGAATGCCGCCGCAATGGGACCTCCCCGTTCCGATGTCGCGGCGAGGATGCGCCCTGTTATCCTGTCCCGTAGCAAGCGCAGTGCCTCTGACATGCGATTGATCGCGCTGGCAGGTTCCGGGGCGTCAATCCGGTCGATGTCTCGCACTGTGAAGGCAAGTCCCCTCACGCCATCGAACCAGAGCTTCCTGCCGAAGTCGAAACCGCCCGGAAGAACGGGGGCTGGCAGAGGCTTGAGGTCTGCCCTGGTACGGACCCAATCGCCGATGATGATGCCCGGCTGAAGGCGGGGTGTTGACAGCCTCAGGCGGAAACGCCGCGGTCCTTCCGGTCCCTCGATCAGGGCGTCAAGGATGATGCGCAGCCCGCTCTTCCTGCCTGCTTCGACGAGGACCACTTTTCCAATCAGATCAACATCGCTTTCGAGGGTCTGGATTTGCGGCGTTTCAGCCCACGACGTGCGCAGACTTGCGAGACCAAAGCCGAGGGCTATGCAGGCGCATGCCCACAATGCCAGTGTCAGCCTGGATCTGACCCGGCGCGCGAGCAACCAGATGGCCGTAACGAGTGCGACAGATATCAGTGTGGTGCGGGGTGAGGGTTCTGCTGGAAGGTAGAAGTAACCGCCGATTCCAAGGCCGAGGAGCGCCGGCAGAAACAGGGTGCGGTTTTGCCGGTCCTGTGCCCAGCATGCGGCAAGCCAGCGGCGCAATCTGGTGGTCTGCGACCAGAAGGCGCTGCGCAGGCCCGCTGCGCGCTTTTGAAAATGGCGCTTGTGTTGATAGACATTTGTCTGGTCCATGAAGCTTGGGCCTGCGTTCGGTTATCCGCTGTCTTCGTGCTGGCGGTGTTCAGGGCAGGCCTCTAGGTCACAAACATCTCTGGCAGAACATGAAAATTGTAACGAGATTTGCGCCGTCGCCGACGGGTTTCCTGCATATTGGGGGCGCGAGGACTGCCCTGTTCAACTGGCTGTTTTCGCGCCATCACGCAGGCACGTTCCGGCTGCGGATTGAGGATACGGATCGCCAGCGCTCAACGACGGAGGCGATCGACGCCATCCTGGACGGCCTGAAGTGGTTGGGACTGGAGTGGGACGATGAGGTCGTCTTCCAGTTTGCGCGCGCCGCTCGTCATGCTGAGGTGGCGCGACAACTTCTGGACAAGGGCCTTGCCTATCATTGCTATGCGACGCCGGAAGAGCTTGAAGAGATGCGCGAGACGCAGCGCGCCAACAACCTTCCCATTCGCTATGATGGGCGCTGGCGGGATGCCCCCGCCTCGATGAAGCGTCCGGACCGACCGCCGGTCGTGCGGATCAAGGCTCCACGGAGCGGCGAGACCATCATTCGCGATAAGGTCCAAGGTGACGTTCGCTTCGGAAATGATGTTCTTGATGATTTCGTTCTGTTGCGTTCCGACGGCACGCCGACCTACATGCTGTCGGTCGTCGTCGATGACTTCGACATGGGGGTGACACACATCATTCGCGGTGATGATCACCTTACAAATGCGGCGCGCCAGCGGCAGATCATCGATGCCATGGGCTGGCCCGAGCCAGTCTATGCTCACCTGCCGCTGCTGCATGGCGAGGACGGGCAGAAACTGTCCAAGCGACACGGCGCGCTGGGGATCCACGAATACCAGCACCTGGGATATCTGCCTGAGGCCATGCGCAACTATCTGCTGCGGCTGGGCTGGAGCCATGGTGATGACGAGATCATTCCCACTTCGCAGGCGATCGCGTGGTTCAATCTCGAGAGCATCGGGCGCAGCCCGTCGCGGGTTGATTTCAAGAAGCTGGAGAACCTCAACGGTCATTATATGCGCATCGAAAGCGATGACCTGCTTGCCGATGGCGTGGTCGCAATGATGGCGCGGCAGGGCATTGCAGTTTCTGCGGAGGAACGGTCCAGGCTTTTGGAGGCGATGCCCGGCCTCAAGGAACGTGCCAAGACGCTGGTCGAGCTGTCTTCGAGTGCGGCCTATTTGTTTGCCAAGCGCCCGCTTGCTGTCGACGCGGCGGCCGCCAAGATCCTGACCCCAGACGCCCGCAAGATCCTCGCAGGCCTCCATGAAGTGCTTGGGCAGGTCGAGTGGACGGTTGCAGCGCTTGAAGGAGCGACAAAGGCTTTCGCTGACGCTTCCGGGGTCAAGCTCGGGCAGGTGGCTCAACCTTTGCGTGCATCACTGACAGGAAAGTCTACTTCCCCGGGCATCTTTGATGTGCTCTTTGTTCTCGGTCGCGAGGAGTCGCTGGCGCGGATTAAGGACCAGGTAAGTTCATAGCGCCTCAATCCCCAAAAAACGGCTGCGGAATGACTCGTCCTTACGTCGTAAATTGAATTTAATATATTGCGATGCACAATACGATGCTGAACTGGGTCACGCGTTGTGGCCAAAGGAGACCGATCATGTCGAAATCACAATCCGCCTCGAAACCTGCTGGCAAAGCCAGCCTGACCCTGGGTGGGAAGACGCTGGAGTTCCCGGTCTCGAGTGGAACCGTTGGCCCTGACGTTGTCGACATTCGCAAGCTTTATGGGGAGGCGGGCGTCTTCACATACGACCCGGGCTTCCAGTCGACTGCAAGCTGCGAGAGTGCCATTACTTATATCGATGGCGATGAGGGCGTGCTGCTTTATCGCGGCTATCCGATCGATCAGCTTGCCGAGCAAAGTGATTTCATCGAGGTATGCTACCTGCTGCTTCATGGCGAATTGCCATCTGCGGAACGACTGAAGACATTCCGGACTGCGATAACCCGCCATACAATGGTGCACGAGCAAATCGGGCAATTCTTCCGTGGGTTTCGCAGGGATGCCCACCCGATGGCGATCATGTGTGGCGTCGTCGGTGCGCTGTCGGCATTTTACCACGACTCTACTGATATCAATGATCCGCACCAGCGAACAATCGCCAGCCATCGCATGATCGCGAAGATGCCAACCATCGCCGCGATGGCTTACAAGTACTCTGTCGGTCAGCCTTTCATGTACCCGCAGAACGACTTGAATTATTCTGAGAATTTTCTGCGCATGTGCTTTGCCGTGCCGGCCGAGGATTACAAGGTCAGCCCTGTGCTGGCCCGCGCGCTTGACCGCATCTTCATCCTGCATGCCGACCATGAACAGAATGCCTCGACTTCGACCGTGCGCCTCGCGGGATCATCGGGAGCCAACCCGTTTGCCTGCATTGCGGCCGGCATCGCCTGCCTTTGGGGCCCGGCGCACGGTGGCGCCAATGAGGCCGCGCTGCGTATGCTGGAGGAGATTGGCGACGTGAAGCGCATACCGGAGTATGTTGCGCGCGCTAAGGACAAGAATTCCGGCTTCCGCCTCATGGGCTTCGGTCACCGGGTCTACAAGAACTATGACCCGCGTGCGAAGGTCATGCAGAAGACCTGCCACGAGGTGCTCGATGAACTGGGCATCCGGAACGACCCTTTGCTGCAGGTGGCTATAGAACTGGAAAGGATCGCACTGAGCGATCCCTACTTCGTCGAGAAGAAGCTTTACCCCAATATCGATTTTTACTCTGGCATCACATTGCGCGCGCTCGGTTTCCCGACATCGATGTTCACGGTCCTGTTCGCGCTCGCGCGGACCGTGGGCTGGATCGCGCAGTGGGCGGAAATGATTGAAGATCCCAGCCAGAAGATCGGGCGCCCGCGTCAGCTCTATATTGGTGCCGGCCGCCGGGACTATGTCCCCGTGAACAAGCGCTAAGACCAGCCGTCAGGTCCTGGTTTCAAGAGCCGCGCCGGCTTGCCGACGCGGCTCTTTCATTATGCGCAGTATTTCCCGGGCGGCACGCACACTGGGTGGTTCATCGCCCTGCCCCATCGCCCTGAGGGCCGCCACACTGGCCGTGACTTGCTCCACCCTTGCGGCGTGGTTGGTCAAGAGGCGAACAAGCTCGCGTGCAAGGTTTTGCGGTGTGCACCGTTCCTGTACGAACTCGGGAACGACTTCTCGATCGAGGATGAGATTGACCAGGGTGATGAACGGCACTTTGATCATGCGTCGGGCAATGGCGGCGGTCAGCGCGCCGACCCGATAGCCGATGACCGAAGGCGTCGCGCTGAGCGCGAGTTCGGTTGCGACCGTTCCAGATGCTGCCAGGGCGACATCAGCTGCATCGAAGGCACCCAACTTCTCGTCGGCGTCTTCTATCACCAGCACATCCTCACCCCATTGACTGACCAGGTCGCGGACCTTCCTGCTTACGGTCTGAACGGTGGGGAGCACGATCCGGAATTGTCCCGCTTCGCGCTGTGTGATCTCGAGCGCTTCGCGGAAGACTGGCCAAAGGAAGCGGATTTCGCTCGAGCGACTACCGGGCAAGAGGAGCAAGATCTTGGTGTCTGGCGAAATGCTGTGTCGTGCACGAAAGGCTTCGCCCTGGCCAGGGCGCGCTGTGCGCTCAACGACGGGATGGCCCACGAAAGAGGCGCCCATACCTGCACCCTGAAAGAAGGGCACCTCGAACGGAAGCAGGCAGAGGACATGATCGAAGTACTGCGCCATGGTCTTTGCGCGTCCAGGTCGCGAGGCCCATACCTGCGGGGCTACATAATCGATGAGCTTGAGGTCCGGAGCGATCTGGCGGATGCGCTTGGCCACCTTGTGGGTAAAGTCCGGGCTGTCGATCATCACGACGACGTCGGGTCGCGTTGTCTTCGCGAACTCTGCAACCTGACGGATGCGGCGCAGGATGACGGGGATCTTGGGTACAACCTCGCGCAACCCCATCACGGAGGTGTCGGTGATCGCGTACAGGCTCTGCAGGCCAGCCGCACGCATGCGCTCGCCGCCCACGCCAATGATGTCGACCATGCCGTGGGTGAGCTGCCGCAGGGCCAGGATGACCTGTTGGCCTAATGCGTCACCAGACGGTTCGCCCACGACCAACATGATACGAGGCCTTGAATTACAGTCCATTGGCGTCACACGTCCTTGATACCAAATACGAACACGCCAGCTCTATCTGCATCTGACCGAACCCTGTCGGCCTGCACGACGACGCTTCGGCCCGCCTCGACGATGATCCCCGCCAGGCCTGCTGCCGCGACCAGCTCCACGGTCTGACATCCGATTGCGGGTGGGTCCATAGTTGAAAGCTGCGCGGGCGACATGGCTTTGACCAGCAGGCCGCCATGCATGCGTGCCGGATCGAGCGATTTCAGCAGCGCGTCCGTTCCTGCTTTGGTTTCGGAAGCGATCACCCGGCCTTCGGCAAAAATGATCGCCTGTCCCTGACCGGATCGGCCATGCGTGCGGGCTGCTTCGAGGGCGGCCGCAAAGCTCGCCTCCTGCTGCGTGGAAGCACGCGTGGTTGTAAGATAGCCTTCTGCAGCGGCAAGGGCGGGTGCTGCCTCCAATGGCGAGACAACCCTGAAGCCACGCGCTTCGAAGGTGCGCGCGATGGCGCGGTGGATGCCGTCGTTGTGGCGGCGCAAAACACCAAGGTTCGAAACAAGAAACCAGATGCCGCCCAAGTCCGGGCGCAGCCTGACATTACCATCGCGCGGACGCTTGAAATGTCCCGCAAATACGACGTCATGACATCCATGCGCACGCAGCCTTGCGATGCACCATCCCAGCTTGCCGATGCTTTTGCGGTCGCTTGTGATGCCTTCCGGAACAGGGTCCGCGAACTCATCCACGGCAAGAACATAGGCCTTGCGTCCTGCTGCCATTGCAGCGCGCGCGACCTCCAGCGGCAGCTCGCCGCCGCCGGCAATGATTCCAAGAGGGGTGGTTGCAGGTGTCACGCCGTTTCGAAACGGGTCTCGCGGCTGGGCATGCAGAGCGGGCGGTTGCTGCCATTGCGCACGAAATTCACGATCTCCATGACTTCTGCATTGCTGGCAAAGAGTTCCGCAACGTCGGACAGTCTCTCCTGGAAGGTGCCTTCCTGCGCGAACAGAAGGCGATAGGCGTTGCGCAACTCGTGGATCTGATCCCTCGAGAAACCCCGCCGCTTGAGCCCGACGAGGTTGAGGCCAGCCAGGTAGGCGCGGTTCCCCATTACGGAGCCATAGGGGATGAGATCACCCTCGAGGCCGGCCATACCACCAACGAAGGCGTGCCGGCCGATACGGCTGAACTGATGTACGGCCGCACCACCACCAAGCCACACGAAGTCCTCGACCACTACATGGCCGCCGACCATGGCGTTGTTGGCGAAGACGCAGTTGCTGCCGACGATGCAGTCGTGGGCGACGTGGCTGTCGGCCATGAACATGCAGTTATCGCCCACACGCGTCACCGCGCCCCCCTTGGCGGTGCCGGGGTTCATTGTCACATGCTCGCGAATGATGTTGTTGCGTCCGATGATCAGTTCAACGGGCTCTCCCTTGAAGGCGAGGCTCTGGGGCGGCTGCCCAAGCGATGCAAACGGAAACACTGTCGACCCCTCGCCGATCGTCGTGGCACCATCGACGCAGACATGGTTGACCAGCTTGACGTTGGCGTGGAGCTTTACTTTGGGTCCCACGACGCAGAAGGGGCCGATCTGAACGGTCGGATGGATCTCTGCTTTCGGGTCAACGACTGCGCTGGGATGAATGTTTGTCATTTTACTTTCTGGTCCTGTCGGGTTCCGCGATCATTGCGGTGAATTCCGCCTCTGCGCATAGTTTGCCGTTCACATAGGCTTCGCCGGCAAAGCGCCAGACCGGCATGCGGGCCTTTTGCATCTTTACCGGCAATGTCATCAGGTCGCCTGGAACGACCGGGTGACGGAAGCGCGCCTTGTCGATACCCATAAAGTAGACGATCTTGTCCCCGGCGCGGGCGCCCATGGAGTGCATGACAAGTGCGCCAGCGGTCTGGGCCATTGCCTCCACGATCAGCACGCCGGGAAAGATCGGGTGACCGGGGAAGTGGCCGAGGAATGCAGGCTCGTTCATCGATACGGCCTTCACGCCCGTGGCACTGACGTTGGGGACGATATCCGTCATTCGATCGATCAACAGCATGGGTGGTCGATGAGGAAGAAGCTCCATCAGTCGCTTGATATCAGCGACCTCGGTTGCCTGTTCGATTTGTGCCTGTTCAGTCATTGCCTGCCTCGGTCTTTGTCCTGCTTGCCTTCCCCAAGCGCGAGAGTGCAGCCACCTCGCGACGCCAATGTTCGACGGGCTTTGCCGGGAAGCCGCCATAGACCCTTCCACCTTCGAGGTTGCGCGTCACGCCACCCTTTCCGGCGACGAAAGCTGCCTTCCCGATCTTGAGGTGGTCAGCCACTCCGACCTGTCCGCCCAAGACAACAAAATCCTCGATGGTGCTGCTGCCAGAAAGCCCCACTTGCGAAACGATGATGCAATGCCGCCCGATGTGGTTGTTGTGCGCAATCTGGACCAGATTGTCGATCTTGGTTCCCTCGCCAATCACTGTATCAGCCAAGGCGCCCCTGTCGATGGCTGCGTTGGCGCCTATTTCCACATTGTCCTGAATGATGACACGGCCAAGCTGCGGGATTTTGTAATGCCCCCTTGGGCCATTCACGTAGCCGAAGCCATCCTGACCGATACGCGCGCCGGGATGTATGATGCAGTTGTCGCCGATGAGCGCATGGCTGATCGTGACGTGCGCAGCTATCCGGGCACCGTGCCCGATCTGCACGCCCCGACCGATGACCACGCCAGGGCCGATGACAGCACCGTCTCCAATCTCGACGCCTTCCCCGATGAAGGCACCAGGTGCGACGATCGTTCCGTTACCGATGCGAACGGTCGGGGCGATGCCCAGCACTGGCGGCTGATCAACTGGCCATATGCTCGAGGCGTGTGGGTAGAGATGCGTTGCAATCCGGGCGAAAGCCAGGGCAGGCCTTTCGCACACAAGTGACAGGACGCCGACAGGAACGGTCGGACACATTTTTTCTGTCACGAAGACGGCCGTTGCGCGCGCCTGTTTCAGCGTGGCCAGGAATTTCGGGCTGTCGCAAAAGGACAGTTGCCCTGCTGTCGCGCGGTCGAGAGGCGCCACGTCTTGGATGGTGCACTGCGTATCCCCGGCGACGAGCCTGGCAGATGCCAATTGCTCGACCTGGGCAATACTGAGGGGACCTGTGCTGTCGTAGAATCGCGGATCGGCCATGGGCTACAATAGACAAAGGACCGGATCTTTTCAGACCCGGTCCTGGTCTCATCTCAAACTGACACGATAACTAGCCAGCAGGCTTGGCCGGAGCGGCGGCAGGCTTGGCTGCGGCCGGGGCGGCAGCAGGGGCCTTGGGCGCCACTGGTGTTACCTTCACCGTCGGCAAAGCCTTGTTGAGGCGATCGATGGCCGTGTTGGTGATGTCCAACTCGTTGGTGCCAAGGACAACAAGGCCGCGATCAAGCAGCAGGTTTGCCTTGCGCTCTACCATGATCTTCTCGAGGATAGGCGACAGCGAGCGCTCCATCTGCGTACGGGCGTTGCCGATACCATTCTGCAGGGCGAGCTGACGCTCCTGGATCTTCTTCTGAAGAGCTTGGCGACGGTTCTCGATTTCCTTGATCTTGGTCTGGCGAGCCTGAGGAGACAAAACGTCAGCCTGGGCCTGGAGAGCCTGGATGTCGGTCTGGATCTTCTTGTCCTCTGGACCAAGGTCCGACTGGATCTTCTTGGCAATCGACTCAGCCTGCTTCTGCAACTCAACGCCAGCGGCCGACTTGCGAAGGACGGCTGCACGGTCGAGGAACAGAATCACGGCTGCGGGCGCGGGCTTGGCTGCTGCTGCGGCTGGTGCAGCTGCGGGCTTCGCCGGCGCAGCCGCCGGTTGTGCGTTGGCGGTGTATACACCGAATGCGAGTGTTGTGACGGCGAGTGCTGCCGTGGCCCAAAGGGCCTTGCGAGTCGTCATATGTGTATTCTCCTGGAGCGGACTAAAACTTCGTTCCTGCGCTGAAGCGGAAGGACTCCGTTTGGTCGTAGTCTTCTTTGTTCAAAACCTGGGAAAAATCAAGACGCACCGGACCAAAAGGTGAGTTCCAGTACACGCTCAAGCCAGCCGAGGCCCTGATCGCCATGTTGTCGACGATACAAGACGCAGGGATCGGTGCACAGACCGGCTTGTCGGCCACCAAGCCCACTGTACCAACGTCAGTGAACACGGCGGTCTTGATGCCCAGTTCGTCAGGCAGGAAATTGGGGAACCGCAGTTCCACAGTGCCGATGGCGTAAGCCTCGCCGCCGACAGATGGAGGGGTTCCAAATACTGATGTCTCGCGCGGGCCGATACCCGAGGTCTCGAAGCCTCGGAAGGTCGCACCGCCTTTGAAGAAGCGGTCGTTCGCCGAGAGTTGGTCGGAACCATAGGCAATAATGTAGCCTGCAGATGCAGAGACGTTGAGAATGAGATCATCGTACCAGAGGCGCTTGAACCAGTCGCCGCTGACTTCAGTTCGGATGTATTCCTTGTCGCCACCAAGGCCAGCGAAATCAAGGCTCCACATAAGATCCACGCCGTTCTTCGGTTCGAGCGGATCATCCTTGTCATCATAGACATAGGTAAAGCCAGCCGATGAAAGCATGGATATGCCCTCCTCGACGTCGCCGGCGGGTCCGACAATCGTGATGTCATCCTGACGGAGCGTGTAGCGAAGGCCCAGGCGACCGAACTCGGACATGGGGAAACCAAGCCTTAGGCCGATACCCCGAATGCTGGCCTCGTAGTTCGACTCGTCGAAGATCTGATACTGGTTGTAAATGTCGAAGCCTGCCGAGATGTTCCGATCCATGAAGTAAGGCTCGGTGAAACGCAGGTCGACTTGTTGGCGGATGCTGGACACGGAGACCTGCAGGCGCAGGAACTGGCCGCGGCCCAAAAGGTTCTTTTCGGTGAGGCTGACTGCACCCACCACATTGTCAGCTGACGAGAAACCGGCGCTGATCGAGAATTCGCCAGTGGACTGCTCTTCCACCTCGACATTAACGACTGTCCGATCCGGCGAAGTTCCTGGCTCTTCCGAGATCTCGACTTTCTTGAAATAGCCGAGGCCACGGATGCGAGAACGCGAACGGTTGATCAGCACGCGGTTGAACGCGTCACCCTCGACGAAGCGGATTTCGCGGCGAATGACCTTGTCAAGGGTGCGGGTATTGCCGACGATGTTGATACGTTCGACGTAAACGCGGGGGCCTTCCTCGATCTTGAAGACAACGTCAACCGTGCGCTCGTCCTTGTTGCGGCGGACGCGAGGCCGAATATCAACAAAAGCATAACCCTTGGTGCCGGCAGCTGTCGTAAGCGCGTCTACGCTCTTGTCGATCAGCTCGGCGTTGTACTGTTCGCCACCATTGAAGCGTATCAGCTCCTGAAGATCCGCGACGGGAATGTCCTTCAGCTTGGTGTCGATGTCCACCTTGCCAAAATTGTATCGCTCGCCTTCTTCGATCGTGAAGGTGATGTAGAAGCCGCTGCGATCCGGCGCCAGTTCGGCAACGGCGGAGATCACGCGGAAATCGGCGTAACCCTCGGACAGATAAAAGCGCCGCAGCTGTTCGCGGTCGAAGGTCAGCCGATCTGGGTCATAGTTGTCGTTGCTCTGAAGAAAATTCCACCAAACCGATTCCGTGGTCGCAATGCGGCTACGCAACGTGCCATCGCTATAGGCCTTGTTGCCTATGAAAACGATGCGACTGACCCCTGTTGTCGGACCTTCGTTGATCTCGAAAACCAGATCGACACGGTTTTGCCCGAGCTGGACGGTCTTGGGTTCAACCTGCGCGGCGAACCGGCCCGAACGGCGGTAAATTTCCAGAATGCGCTGGACGTCCGCCTGAACTTTCGCGCGCGAAAACACCATGCGCGGCTTCAACTGAACATCCTCCTCGAGCGTCTTGTTGGACACCTTGGAGTTGCCGTCAAAAGCCACGCGGTTGATGATAGGGTTCTCTACTACCTTTACCTTGACGAGACCGTTGTCCTGCTGGATCTGCACATCGGCAAACAGGCCAGTCGCAAAGAGTGTCTTCAAGGACTGGTCGACCTGAGCCTGCGAGTAACTCGCCCCTTCCTTGATGACCATGTAGGAAAGGACCGTGCTTTCCTCGATACGCTGGTTGCCCTCAACAACGATCCGCTTGATGAAAGGATCAGTCGTGCCCTGAGCCCACGCACTGTTGGCCTGAAACGACACCGCAGCGACAAGCGCCAAAAGCAAACCCAGCAATTTTTTCATTCGTTCACGCCCCGCGGCAGAAAACATCGACACTGCTAGTCAAGTCGGGATTGGAAGCCCCCTATCCGGAAACCAGTTTTGTCAGGTCATTCCAAGTTGCAAACAGCAACAGGCACCCCACAAATCCCAGTCCAATCCGGAAGCCAAGCTCCTGGGCACGCTCCCCCAGCGGACGCCCACGCACTGCTTCTATTGCATAATACAGGATATGTCCCCCGTCGAGCATCGGGATCGGAAAAAGATTGAGTAAACCGATGCTCACAGACAACACCGCGGCCAGGTTGATTAAGGGGATCAACCCATACTCCACGGCGACTTTCCCGGAAATCGAGGCGATTCCGATCGGCCCGGACAGCTGTTGGTAGTCGGCGCTACCAGTCAAGAGTTGACCGATAAAATAAATCGTCTTCACCACGATGAATTTCACTTCGGCCGCACCCGCGGCAATAGCCTGAAAAGGCCCATACGTTACACGGACGTAAGGATCAGGGGATCCTTTCGCGTATACGGAGAATCCTGCCGCATCCGATACCTGCTGATCTGCAGAAGCTGAACCTGGGACCGACCGCGGCACAAGCTTCAGGTCCAGAACTTCTGTGGCTCGGCCGGCTTTCGGTTCTGACTGCTGACGCGCCACTTTCAGGGACAGGGCTTGTCCGCCGGCCTTCTCGACCGCGTCGGAGATGTCCCTGAAGTTCGAGACCGGGGTCTCGTTAACCGAGAAGATGATGTCGCCCGCCTTGAGGCCAGCTTCGGCGGCAGGCGATCCTTCGATGACAGTCTCCACATGTCCAGGAATGACGGGGCTGACACCGATGCCAGGGTCACGGATCGTTGATCCAAAGCTGTCGGGCTTCGTGATCATGGTCGGTGTCACAGCCATTTGCTGGCGCTGACCATCGCGATCGATGACGAAACCCAGGGTGTGGCCGTCGGATACAGAGACGATCTTCACCAGGTCATTGAAGCTGCTGATGGCTGTGCCGTCGATGCTGACAATGCGGTCGCCAGGCCTGAGCCCCGCCTGGTCCGCTGGGTAACCCTGCTTGACGCTCCCGATAATGGGGGCAGGAGCCGTTGACCCATAGGCCATAAACAGCGCTGCGAGGATGGCAATGGCCAGAACAAAATTCGCCAAAGGTCCCGCGACGGAAATAATGGCCTTCTGCCACCAGACCTTATGATGGAACGACTTGCTGCGATCGACGGCCGCAATTTGGTTCAGCTGATCGTGATCGGGCGCGCTGGCAGCGTTTTCGTCCCCCCAGAATTTCACATACCCACCCAGTGGTAGGGCTGCGACCTTCCAGCGTGTGCCAAGGCGATCCGTATATCCGAACAACTCGCGCCCGAAGCCGATCGAGAAAACCTCGACCTTGACCCCGAAATAGCGGCCCGCAAGGAAGTGACCGAGTTCGTGGACGAACACGACCAGCGATATCACAAACAGAAAGCCGAGGCCTCCCAGGGCGAAGCTGGTTATCATGTCAAACATGCGGTTACGTCCTCTTGATCACAAGGTTGTCGCCAAGCCGCCAGCATTTTTCAATGCGCGTTTAGCGTGTTCCCTTGCTTGCGAATCCAGCGCCAATACCGCTGCAAGGCTCAGCGGCTCGCCGGGCTGGCTGGCGCACGCCGCCATCGTGGTTTCTACAAGGTAAGGTATGGTTTCGAAAGCCAGGTTTCCCGCCAAAAACGCGGCTACGGCCACCTCATTGGCCGCGTTGAGGACGGTGGTCGCTCCATTTCCGGCAGTCATGGCCTCTTGTGCCAGTCTGAGGCACGGGAAGCGGACCAGATCAGGTGGCTCGAAGGTCATTTGCCCCAATTCGGCAAGGTTCAAGCGTCGTGTGGGCGCCGTGATTCGTCTCGGGTAACCCAGAGCGTAAGCGATCGGGGTGCGCATGTCAGGGCTGGCGAGCTGGGCCAGGATCGATCCGTCGATATACGTGACGAGGCAGTGCACTGCCTGTTGGGGGTGAACCACCACGTCAAGGCGGTCGGGCGGGACCGCAAAGATGTGGTGGGCTTCAATCAGCTCTAGCCCCTTGTTCATCAGCGTGGCGGAATCGACAGAGATCTTCGCACCCATGGCATAGTTCGGGTGGCGACAGGCCTGCGCTGGCGTAACCCCTTTCATCTGGATGCTGGTCCAGGTTCGAAAGGGGCCGCCCGAGGCGGTCAGCGTAATGCGTTCGATGGCATCGGTCTGGGCTGCATCGAACACCTGGAACACGGCGTTGTGTTCGGAATCGACGGGCAACAGAGTGGTCGCGTGCTGGCGTACCTTGCTCATGAACAGCTTGCCCGCCGAGACAAGACATTCCTTGTTGGCGAGCGCCACGGTCTTGCCGCGCTCCACCGCTGCCAATGTTGGCTCAAGCCCGGCCGTGCCCATGATGCTCGCCATCAACCAATCGGCATCACGCCGCGCCGCCTCGATGACCGCCTGGGGTCCGGATGCGATCTCGATCCCGCTTCCAGACAGTGCCTGCTTGAGTTCGCCGTAGCGGGACGGGTTGGCGATCGCGACGAACTCGGGGCGCAAGCGATATGCCTGCGCGGCAAGGAGATCGACCCGCTCGTTGGCAGACAATGCTACGACGCGGTAGGTTCCGGCCGCTTGGGCATTATGGCTTTCGACAAGCTCGACCGTGTTCGCACCTACAGACCCGGTTGAGCCCAGGATCGAGACGGTTCTGGTGACGGTTCCGGTCACGGCACGGCGAGGCTCAAAGGTGACTGCCCCGAAAAATATACGAAGGCTGCGACGCCGCAGGTCGCCACGATCAACCCATCCAGACGGTCGAGTGCGCCACCATGGCCGGGAATGAGATCGGATGCGTCTTTCACACCGAACCTCCGTTTGAGGAAGGATTCGGCCAGGTCGCCACATTGCGTCAGCAGCGAAGCGGCCGCGCAGGCCGCGAAATACGCACCATTCGATCCCAGGCCGAGGGCCTGCGCAAAGGCAATGCCCGCGACGATTCCTGCCGCGAGACCTGCCACTGCGCCAACCCACGTCTTGTTTGGCGAGATCATGGGTACAAGCTTGGGTCCGCCGATTGATGAGCCAGCAAGATAGGCCGCGCTGTCGGTCGCCCAGACAATGCACAGGATCCAAAGCACGGTCTCCAATCCGCCTGGCGACAACAGACGCAACTCGCTAAAGGCAAAACAGGGCACCGCAATGAACAGAACTCCCATGACGGTCCATATGGAGCGCTCGCCCAGACGCTGCGCATAGACGTTGCCGATGAGCGCCATCAGCAGAATGCTTGCCACGGCGTAATTGGGCATGCCGATCAGGAGCAACACCTGCGACAGCAGAATGGCCGTCGCGTGCAGACCCAGACGCCAACCAGGTGCCTGTTCGTGATGCACGATCTTGACCCACTCGCGCGCCATGGCGAGGCCGGCGGCTGTCGCCCAAGCACCAAGTACCCACCCGCCCAGGTAGACGGCAAGCAGGGCCGAAGGCACGAGGACGAGCGAAGTAAGGATCCGGGGTAGAAGGGACGAGTGCTTGGCGCTCAAGGTGGTCATTCGCCCGCCGAAATATTCCGTCCGCCGAAGCGGCGGTCTCGGGACCGATATTGCCGGATCGCATCGGACAAATGCAACTCGTTGAAATCGGGCCAGAGAGTGTCCAAAAACACGAATTCGGAGTAAGCGGTCTGCCAGAGAAGAAAGTTACTCAGCCGCTTTTCGCCGCTGGTGCGAATGACAAGATCCGGGTCAGGGATGCCGGCAGTGGCCAGATGCGCCGCGAATATTTCCCGATCGATCCGGGTTGGCTCTAGTTTCCCGGCCTGTACTTCGCTTGCAATGCGCCGGACGGCATCGAGAATTTCGTCCTGTCCGCCATAATTGAACGCGATAGTCAATTTCAGGTTGGGATTGCCCGCGGTTCGGGCTTGCACCTCATCGATGAGGCTGACGATGTCGGGGTCGAGGCGATCACGGGCGCCGATGATGCGGATTTCAACGCCGGCCGCATGCAGTTCGTCGAGGTCGGACCGGATGTACATCCGCAAGAGGCCCATGAGGTCGGATACTTCGGCAGCAGGCCGTTTCCAGTTTTCTGATGAGAAGCCAAACAGGGTCAAATAGCGAATGCCGAGACGACTGGCCGCACGGACGGTTTCACGGACGGCGGCAACACCCGCGCGGTGGCCCATGATGCGCGGCAGGTGGCGTGCAGCGGCCCAGCGACCGTTGCCATCCATGATGATGGCCACGTGGCAGGGAACCTCGCCGCTGCCGTCAGTCGTTCGGGCCGTAGACATGTGCGCAGACCTGCCCGCCCTGCCCTAGACTTGCATGATTTCCTTTTCCTTGGCGGCATAGGCGTCGTCGATTTCCTTGATGTGACTGTCGGTTGCCTTCTGCACCTTGTCAGACTGGGACTTGTGCTCGTCCTCGCTGATCTGATGTTCCTTTTCGAGCTTCTTGAGATGCTCCATACCGTCGCGACGGATGTTGCGTACGGCAACACGCGCAGCCTCGGAATATTTGGAGGCGATCTTGGTCAGCTCCTTGCGTCGATCTTCTGTCAGCGGAGGTATGGGAATTCGCAGCAATTGGCCGTCAACCTGCGGGTTCAGCCCCAAGCCTGCGGCTCGTATCGCCTTGTCGACAGATATGACCAGCCCGCGGTCCCAGACCTGAACCGTAAGCATTCGCGGTTCTGGGGCGTTGACAGTGCCAACCTGGTTCAGGGGCATTGCGCTGCCATAGGCATCGACGGTTACAGGTTCAAGCAAGCTGACACTGGCACGACCGGTGCGCAGGCCGCCGAATTCCTGCTTCAATGTCTGAACCGCGCCTTTCATGCGCTTGTTCAGGTCATCGAGGTCAAAGGGTTTGGACTGGGCCATGACGTTCCTCCGTTCGGCGCATTGACTGGTTCGCGCGCCGCTTGTGTTTCAAGAGCCGATAACCGTGCAGAGGCCCTGCCCCTGCAGAACGCGTACAAAGTTCATCTTCTCATGAATGTTGAAGACAACGATCCTTATGTTGCTGTCACGGGCCAGCGCAACGGCAGAGGCATCCATGACTTTCAGTTCCCGGCTGAGCACTTCCGTGTGCGACAGGCGTTCGTAGCGTTGAGCCCCCGGATTCTTCTTCGGGTCCTCGGAATAGACGCCGTTAACCTGGGTCCCCTTCATGATGGCATCAACGCCCATTTCTGCTGCGCGCAGAGCTGCAGCAGTGTCGGTCGTAAAGAAGGGGTTCCCCGTGCCGGCGGCAAAAATCACCACCCTGCCCTTTTCCATATGGCGAATGGCGCGCCTGCGGATATAGGGCTCGCACACCGTCGTCATGGGGATCGCTGACTGCACGCGGGTGAACACGCCAATCTTTTCCAGCGCGTTCTGCATGGCGAGGGCATTCATTATGGTGCCCAGCATGCCCATGTAGTCGGCAGTCGCCCGTTCCATGCCGGCGTCGGCCGCCTTCATGCCGCGGAAGATGTTCCCGCCACCGATCACGGCGCAAACCTGGGTGCCGATGTTTCGGGCTTCCTTGATCTCGCTGGCGATCCGATCGACCGTGGCAAGGTCAATTCCGTATTGACCGGGGCCCATCAGCGCCTCACCGGAGATCTTGAGGAGTATCCGGCGATAGAGAGGCGCTGATGTCATGTCTGATGACCCTTTTGTGCTTGCGCGCCTCAGCCCTTCGCTGCGGCGGCGACTTCTGCAGCGAAGTCAGTTTCCTCTTTCTGAATGCCTTCGCCAAGGGCAAAGCGCACAAATCCCACGACAGCAACGGGAGCGCCGACGTCCTTCTCGGCGGCTTTCACGAAGGCCTCGACCGTCTTGTCCGGGTCCATGATGAAGGCCTGCTGCAGCAGCACGACTTCCTCGTAGAACTTGCGGACGCGGCCTTCCACCATCTTCGCGATAATGTTCTCAGGCTTTCCGGTCGCGCGAGCCTGATCCGCAAAGATGGCCTTCTCCCGCTCCAGAGTGGCTGCATCGACTTCGGCTGCAGTCAGCGCCATTGGATTGGTCGATGCGACATGCATCGCGATCTTGCGGCCGAGTGCCGACAGCGCCTCGACGTTGCCGGATGACTGCAGGGCAACCAGCACGCCCATGCGGCCCAGGTTTGGCGCTGCCTGGTTATGGACATACGAGGCGACAACACCCGGATTGACATCAAACACCGCCGTTCGGCGCAATGTCATGTTCTCGCCGATTGTGGCTACCAGGTTTTTCAACTGACCTTCCACGTCTGTGGCGCTGCCCGGAAATGGCATTTTGGCCAGCTGGGCAACATCGCCGCCAGCGTCCAACGCCAACTCGGCGACCTTGGAAACCAGGGCCTGGAACTGGTCGTTGCGGGCTACGAAATCGGTCTCGGAATTAACCTCGACGACAGCACCCTTACCGCCCTTCGACGCAACACCAACCAAGCCTTCCGCGGCCGTGCGGCCCGCCTTCTTCGCCGCCTTGGACAGGCCCTTCTTCCGCAACCAGTCGATGGCCGCTTCCATGTCACCCTTGGTTTCGTTCAGTGCTGCCTTGCAATCCATCATGCCGGCGCCTGACTTTTCGCGCAGGTCCTTGACCATCGCGGCTGTGATCTCAGCCATGGTGTGCTCCTCGTTTTGTGGTTGACCGCGCCGCAAGAAACGGCGCGGGTTCAATGTCTTGTGCTCAGGCCGGCAGTTCCTGGGTCGGGACCTCTGCCGAGGCGCCAATGTCAACGCCCGAGGTGCCCTGGAACGCCGACAGACCGTCGATCACCGCACGGGCAACGAGATCACAATACAGCGCGATGGCACGCGAGGCATCGTCGTTGCCTGGAATCGGGAAGGCAATGCCGTGGGGGTTCGAGTTCGAATCGACCACCGCCACGACGGGGATGCCCAGCTTGTTGGCTTCCTGGATCGCAATGGCTTCCTTGTTGGTATCGATCACGAACAATAGGTCGGGAACGCCGCCCATTTCCTTGATGCCACCAAGCGCGCGATCCAGCTTGTCCTTCTCGCGCTGCAGGTTCAGCACTTCGCGCTTGGTCAGGCCGATGCCGCCAGCATTCAGGGTCTCTTCAATCGAGCGCAAACGCTTGATGGAATTCGAGATGGTTTGCCAGTTCGTCAGCGTGCCGCCGAGCCAGCGATGGTTCACGAAATACTGGGCGCAGCGCTTGGCTGCCTCAGCAACCGGATCCGACGCTTGACGCTTCGTACCGACAAAAAGAACGCGACCACCCTGCCCGACCACGTCGCGGATCGTCTTCAGAGCCTGGTGCAGCAGCGGGACTGTTTGGGTCAGATCGATAATGTGGATCTTGTTGCGTGACCCGTACAGGAAGGGGGCCATGCGGGGGTTCCAGCGGTGTGTCTGGTGCCCGAAGTGCACGCCAGCTTCAAGCAGCTGGCGCATTGAGTACTCTGGCAGAGCCATTGGTCGTTGTCTCCTTGACCGGTTGAACCTCCGCGGACATCACTGCCCCTTTGAGGGACAGCACCGGAGGGCGACCTGCCTTTTTTCGGCGAGGCAACCCAAGTCCGCGTGTGGAATGACACAGGCTTTTAGGGGGTTGCGTCGGAGGGCGCAAGAGCGGCACTTTGCGCCTGTTCTCAGGAAAGCGCGACAAAAATGCCTAATTTAGTGTCCTCCCCCATCCGCGCCGAGGTCCTTGGGCTAAGACCCAATGGAATTGGGGCTGTATCCTCGACGGCGCTTGGGGATCCGGACATCATTCCCTTGTGGTTTGGGGAAAGCGACCTGCCTACGCCCGCCTTCATACGAGAGGCTGCGAAGCGGGCTCTCGACGAGGGTCGTACCTTCTATACTTTTGTGCGCGGCCTTCCGGAACTCAGGGACGGAATTGCCCGCTGGGTTGGGCGTCAAGCGGGCAGACCCATTGACCGCGAGCGTGTTACCTCCCCGGGATCGGCGATGCTGTGCATCAACATCGTCCTCCAATGCCTTCTGAGGCAAGGGGACAACGTCGTGATTGTATCGCCGATGTGGCCGAATATCTTTCAGGCCGTTCTTGGCATGGGTGGCGAGCCTCGCTTTGTCCGCCTGTCCGGTGGCGCGCGGGGAGAGCCGTGGCGACTCGATCTCGATCGCCTGTTCGACCGCGTCGATGGGCGAACAAAAGCATTTTTCATCGCCTCACCCGGCAACCCGACCGGCTGGATCATGAGTGTCGCCGAACAGCAGGCCGTACTCGATTTTACCCGTGCTCGCGGCATCGCCATAATATCCGATGAGGTTTACACGCCGCTTGTCTATGATGCGCCTGCGCCCAGCTTTGCCGCCCTCGCCGAGGCTGATGACAATGTCTTCGTCGTCAATGGGTTTTCAAAGGCCTGGGCGATGACGGGATGGCGGATCGGCTGGGTCATCCATCCCTCACATCTTGGGCCGCAGATGCACGAACTGGCGGCCTACAACAACTCGGGTGCCACAACCTTCGCCCAGTATGGGGCTGTGGAAGCCATCAACAATGGCGATGCGTTCCTGAACAGCATGGTAGAGCGGTGCCGCGAGGGGCGCGAAGTCATTTCCCGGTTTGTCGCCGGCCAAAACCGGATGAGCTGGTCGAAGCCACCTGGGGCCTTCTATGGGTTCATTGCGGTCGATGGAATGACAGACAGTATCGGCTTTGCCAAACGACTTGTTGTCGAGGCCAAGGTAGGTGTCGCGCCCGGCATTGCTTTCGGGTTGCCGGATGACCGCGATAATGACCAGTTCATCCGAATATGCTTTGCGCAGCCGCCAGCCCGACTGACGGAAGCGATGGATCGTATTGCTTTAGCCGCGCGCAAACTGTGATGCACGGCTTGCTTAGCCTCTGTCGCGCTGGTCACCTTGCGGCAGCAAGCCCGCCACCAGCCGCTGCAGCACCCGTGTTGCCTCCGCTACGCCCAGACCTTGGTCTTGCCGCAACCGACGCCAGGCCTGAAAGCTGGTGACCATCTCCAGCGCGCGAAAGAGATCGCGGTCGTCGATGATCCAGGCGGGCAGCACGTGCTTCAGTGTCTTGCGCGCAAATTTCAGGTGGTCGTTGTAGTCCTGCATGAGAAAAGGCGAACGGAACCTCAGTATGCTGCCAGCAATCTTCAGGGGCATGATTTCTTCGTAGATCGCGATACGCCGCAGGATGAGTTCGTCGAATTGATCGCGCCACGTGTTTCCCGTGTAGGGCTCGAGCAATGCCGAAAGTACGCGCGGGCGCACAACCTCGGCGATCTCGCGATATAGTATTTCCATTTCTTCGAAATGTCGGAAAACGGTGCGCAGACCCACATTTGCGCGCTCGGCGACCTGCGCAGCGCTGGGGCTCATTTCGCCCTCACGGATCAGCGCCATCAATGCCTCGACGATCTGCCTGCGGCTTTGATCGCCTCGCTTGCGGCGTCCGTCGGTCCGGGGCTCGGGCCCTATCTGATCAACAGGTTTTCCCATCCGGGCTGAAGCACCGTTTCGATGTTGAGTTGACCTTTCAGGCCCGCGTCGCGATGGACCGCTATTTCTCGCCATTCCTTCGAGGTCGACATCTCGAACATGGCGCGCCGGTTCGGGTAGGTGGCGATGGCAACCTCGTCCCACAATTCTTCGACCTGACCCAGAGCAAGAAACGTCACATCAGCGGCGAACACGGCCCGGCCGCCGAATTTTTGTAGAAGCTCTGCCACAGCGCGGCCATAGATCATGTAGGCATCTCGCCCACTGAGTTCGGTGGGGCGGCCATCCTTGTATTCTGCCTTGTCCTTGAACTTCAGCAGATTGACCATGAAGATCGGTTTGTCGGGGCCTGGCTCGAGCATCTGCCGGACACGCTCGGGATCCTTCGGAAAGACTTCATTCTCGACACGCATGGCTGTACTCGTTCCTTGGTGAGGAAACTATTGACACACTGAGTGTCATTTTTCAAGGTGTGTGCGTCACGATCGGGTTGCGTCATGAAATATGCTATTTCTCACGTGCTGGCCTGGCTGCTGCTGGGGGCTTTGGCAGCCCATTCCGCGGAGACTGCCGAACAGGTTCGCAAACCCAACATCGTGCTGATGCTGATCGACGATGCGGCGTTGATGGATCTGGGTGCCTTTGGTGGCGAAGCCCGGACACCGCACATCGATGCGCTGGCCGCGTCGGGCACCATGCTCCTGAACTATCATACGTCACCCCTTTGCTCGCCGTCGCGCGCCATGCTGCTGACCGGGGTTGACAATCATCGCACAGGTGTTTCGACAATCGAGGAAGTCATTCCGGCCGAGTTGGCAGGCAAGCCTGGTTATTCACTGCGGCTTGAGCCGGGTGTCATCACGGTCGCGCGTCGCCTGAAGCAGGCTGGCTATCAGACATCCATGGTTGGCAAGTGGCATCTCGGGCATGGTGAGGGCGACCTTCCGCCAGCACACGGGTTTGACCGGTCGCTGGTGCTGGATGCCTCTGGTGCCGACAATTGGGCTCAGAAGCCCTACATGCCATATTATCAGGACGCCCCGTGGTTCGAAGATGGCAAGCCGGTCCGACTGCCCGAGGCGTTCTATTCCTCGGAACTGATCATCGACAAGGTGATCCAGTACATCGATGCGGGTTCGGCAGATACGCCCTTCTTTTCGCATGTTTCCTTTCAGGCTGTGCATATTCCGGTTCAGGCTCCGCGGGAGTTCTCGGATCGTTACGCAGGCCAATTCGACGGTGGCTGGGATCGGCTGCAAGAGGCGCGCTGGCAGCGCGCAAAGGCGCTGGGCCTGATCCCGGCGGAAGCGCCCCTTGCGCCCATGCCCGAGGGTGCGCGCAAGTGGGATACGCTCTCGCCCGAGGACAAGCGGATGGCGGCGCGCAGCATGGAAGTCTATGCCGGCATGCTCGAGGCCATGGACCATCACATCGGACGGCTGGTCGCGCATCTCAAGTCCACGGGGCACTACGAGAACACAGTGTTCATCGTCACGTCTGACAATGGACCGGAGCCCAGCGATCCTGTCCACGCGCCGGGCATGAATCTATGGATGATGCTTCACGGCTATGACTGGCGCCTGGAAAACATGGGCGAGCAAGGCAGCCTTGGCTTCATAGGACGCGAGTGGGCTGCAGCGCTAGCTTCGCCCAGCAAGCACTACAAGTTCTATACGACGCAAGGTGGTCTGCGCGTTCCATTCGTCATCTCGGGTCCTGGCGTTGCGCCGGGGCGCAAATTGACGGGTACAACTTTTGTCACCGATGTCACACCCACCATCCTTGCGCTTGCGGGAGTTTCGGTGACACCCACGTCGGACGAAATCGCCATGACGGGACGTTCGCTGGCAGACTATCTGGGCGGGACCGGCGAGAATCCCCGCAGCGAGGCGGATTGGGTGGGAACCGAAGTCGCTGGCAATGCGGCCCTCTATCGGGGGCGCTACAAGCTGTCACGCAATGCGCCGCCGACCTCTGACGGAGCATGGCATGTCTATGACCTGAGTGTTGATCCTGGCGAGACCAGAAATCTTGCGTCCTCGCAGCCGGAGCTTCTGGCTTCGCTGCTTCAGGATTATGCGTCTTATGAGAAGCAGATGGGCGTTCTACCCCTGCCTCCGGGCTATGACTTGCAGCGCCAGATCCGGGACAACGCCATCAAGCGCCAGGTTCAGGCTTATTGGTGGGTTCTGGCTCTGCTTGCCGGAGGGCTCGCAGGGTCAGCCTGGCTGGCCCTGCGATGGATCAGAAGGCGACTTTCGCCTTAGAGGAAACGCTCAAGCCGGTTTCGGATGATATCTTCGGCCTGCGCCATGATGCGGTCGATCAGTTCCTTGCAGGTCGGGATGTCGTTGATGAGCCCCACGACCATGCCGCATGACCAGGCTCCGGCCTCCATGTCGCCCTCGGTCATGATCTTGGGATAGACGCCGGCCACTTCCTCGATGATATCCTGGAACTGCAGCTTCGGACCCAGGGCCTTTTCTTTCTCTAGCAGTCGCTCAACCGCAGCGTTCTTGAGTACGCGTTCGGTATTGCGCAGAGGGCGCATTACGAGGCGCGTATCGAGTTCGGAGGCGGCGACGATGGCCTTCTTCACGTTCTCGTGGACGGGCGCCTCCTTCGTCGCAATGAAGCGCGTCCCCATGTTCATGCCTTCGGCACCCATGGAGAGTGCCGCGACGAGGCTGCGGCCGTCTGCCATGCCACCTGAAGCGACGAACGGGATCTTGAGTTCGTCAGCTGCGCGGGGCAGCAGGATCATGTTCGGAATATCGTCTTCCCCCGGGTGACCTCCGCACTCGAAGCCGTCGACCGAGACAGCGTCACAGCCGATCTGCTCTGCTTTGACAGAATGACGGACCGACGTGCATTTGTGGATGACCTTGATGCCGTTCTCCTTGAGCACCGGCATCCACTTTTGCGGATTGTTGCCCGCCGTCTCGACGATCTTCACGCCACCCTCAACGATGGCCTTGATGTAGCCGGGATAGTCCGGCGGCGTGAGGGCTGGCAGGAAGGTCAGGTTCACGCCGAAGGGCTTGTCGGTCATCTGGCGGCAGCGGGCGATCTCCTTGGCCAGAAGTTCCGGGGTGCGCTGGGTCAGGCCCGTGATGATGCCGAGGCCGCCCGCGTTGGACACAGCGGCAGCCATCTCTGCGAAGCCGACGTAATGCATGCCGCCCTGGATGATCGGATGCTGGATGCCGAAGAGTTCGGTAATGCGGGTTTTCATGAGTATGGGCTCCGTGATGATTGTTGCGCAATGTCAATGCCGCAACCTTGCCATGCCGGGCGCGACGTGACCAGCACTTCCCCTAGCCTCAGACTTCCTCCACTTCCTGAACACCATTGACCACGCGCAGGGCGCCACGAAGGGCCGGGGTGACCGCATATCGACCTGGCAGCTCGAGTTCTACTTCGCGCTCTCCATTTTCGACCGGAAAGATCAACGAAATCAGGCCGCGCCCGGGATGGCCCTTCACGCGTTCACCGATGCTTTTGAGCGGGCGCTCGCTGTCGATGAAGATGCGCAGTCCGGCCCCGGTCTGAGCCGAGGCTTCATCAAGGCTCTGGACGCTGACCACCTGCAGTTTCAAGTCATCACCGTCCCAGCGGGTGGCTGCGTTGATGATCACTGCCTTGCCTGGCTCCAGATGCTGGCCGCCTTGGTTCAGGACTTCCTGGAAGCAGACTGCTTCGAACATTCCAGAGGCATCCGAGAAGCCGATATGCGCCATGCGCTTTTCGTCCTTGGTGCGTCTGTCGAGGCGTCGGATAACGCTGCCAGCCAGCGTAACAGCACGCTCGACTCTCTTCTTTTCGGCAGCCAGTTCCGCGTAGGGGACGCAGCGCAGGCGCTGCAGGGTTTGCTTGAATTCATCAAGCGGATGCGCCGACATGTAGAAGCCGATGGCGTTGAATTCGCGCGCCAGGCGGTCGGGCATCGTCCACTGGTCGACCTTGGGAAGCGCACGGTCGGGCTGCTTTTGAACGGTACCGAAGAGGCTGACCTGGGCGCTGTCGCGTTCGCGGCTTGTTATCGATGCCTCACCGATCAGCATGTCGATGGCTGCATGCACTTGCGCGCGGTTGGAGTTCAGCCGATCGAAGGCGCCGGCAGCAACGAGGTTTTCGAGGATACGCTTGTTGATGAAACGGGCATCAACGCGCCGGGCAAAATCGAAGAGACTTGTGAACTTGCCGCCCTTCTCCCGGATCTCGACCACGTGCTCCATGGCGACCCGTCCGACATTCCGGATTGCAGACAGGGCGTAATAGATTACGTCGCTGCCGTCGGGTTTCTTGCCTGCTGTGAACAGCGCGCCGGACAGGTTGATGTCCGGGGGCGCGACGGCGATCCCAAGACGTTCGGCTTCCTGACGGAACATCGAGAGCCGGTCGGGAGAGGAAATATCCAGCGTCATCGACGCGCAGAAGAATTCGACTGGGTAGTTCGCCTTCAGCCAGGCCGTCTGGTAGGCGACCTGCGCGTAGGCGGCTGCGTGTGCCTTGTTGAAGCCGTAACCGGCGAATTTTTCGGCCTGCTCGAAGATCTGCTCGGCGATATCCTCGTCCATATCCTTGAGCTTCTTGGCGCCCTCGATGAACTTGACGCGATGGGCCGCCATCTGCTCCTTGATCTTCTTGCCCATGGCGCGACGCAGTTCGTCGGCCTGTCCCAGAGAATAGCCGGCAAGCTCACGGGCGATGAGCATCACGTCTTCCTGATAGGTCATCACGCCGAACGTGCCCTTGAGGATGGGCTCGAGCGCCTCGTGCAGGTAGAAGGGCTTCTCGCGCCCGTGCTTGCAGGCAATGTATGTCGGGATGTTGTCCATCGGACCCGGACGGTAGAGCGCGACGAGGGCGATGAGGTCCTCGACGCGGTCGGGCTTCATCTTGCGCAGCAGGTCGCGCATGCCGGTGGATTCCAGCTGGAATACGCCGGTCGATGTTCCCTTGCTCAGCGCCTCGAACGACTTGCGGTCGTCGAAGGGGACCTCTTCGGCCTTCACCTTCACGCCGTGGCGTTCCTGCACGAGGTTCTCGGTGACAGCGATGACAGTCAGGGTCTTGAGGCCGAGGAAGTCGAACTTCACGAGGCCTGCCTTTTCGTCGCCTTCGTAGTCGAACTGCGTGACCGGCATGTCGGAACTGGGGTCGCGATACATGGGAACGAGCTCGTCGAGCGGTCGATCTCCTATCACGACGCCCGCGGCGTGCGTCGAGGCGTGCCGATAGAGGCCTTCGAGCTGCTCGGCGATCTGGAACAGCTTGCGGACGCTTTCCTCTTCGGCCTCGGCCTGCTGCATTCGGGGTTCCTGATCGATTGCCTCGCGCAACTTGATGGATGCACCAGGCTTGACCTTGATCATCTTCGAGAGGCGGTCGACCTGGCCCTGAGGCATCTGGAGGACGCGTCCCACGTCGCGGATGGCCGCCTTGGCCTGCAGCGTTCCGAATGTGATGATCTGGGCGACGCGGTCCTTGCCGTATTTCTCCTGAACATAGCGGATGACTTCGCCGCGGCGGTCCTGGCAAAAGTCGATATCGAAGTCCGGCATTGAAACGCGTTCGGGGTTCAAGAAGCGCTCAAAGACAAGACCGAAGCGCAGCGGGTCCAGTGCAGTAATCTCCAGCGCCCAGGCGACGACAGAGCCAGCGCCAGATCCGCGCACGCCGACCGGAATGCCCTGCGCGCGCGTCCATTTCATGAAGTCGGATACGATCAGGAAGTATCCAGCGAAATTCATGCGCAGGATAACGGACAGCTCGAAATCAAGGCGCTCCCAATAAGCCGTCTCGTCAGCAAAGAGGCCGTTGGCCGCGAGGCGGCGTTTCAGGCCCTCACTGGCCTGCGCGCGCAGTTCCTCTTCAGGCGGCAACCCCGACGCTGGTTTGAACGGCGGCAGGATCGGATTGCGCTTCTTGGGATAATAGGCACAGCGGCGCGCGATCTCGATCGTGTTCTCGGTAGCCTCGGGGAGATCGGCAAACAGCTTGAGCATCTCGTCGGCTGACTTGAAGTAATGCTCGGGGCTTTCCTTGCGGCGATCCTCCTGCGTCACGTAGGCGCCATCGGCGATGCATAGCAGCGCGTCATGGGCCTCGTAGAGGTCACGATTGCCAAAGAATGGTTCGTTCGATGCGACGATTGGCACGTCGTGCGCGTAGGCCAAATGCAGCAGCTGAGGCTCCACCATCAACTCACTCGGCGTGTCATGGCGCTGGATCTCGACGTACAGCCTGTCGGCGAAGATCTGCTTGAGGCGCAGCAGTGTGCGTTCGGCGGCTTCGACCTGTGTGTTTGCGATCTGTCTGTCGATGACACCTTTGGGGCCACCGGTCAGCAGGATCAGCCCGCAGGAATGTGCTTCGAGAGCGTCCCAGGTGATGTGTGGCTGCTCGCCAAGCTGCACTTCGAGATGGGCCTTGCTTGCCAGCTTCATCAGGTTTGCATAGCCTTCCTCGGTCTGGACCAGGAGGGCGATGGTGCCGAGTTGCAGCTGCGCTGGCACCGGGCCAGTCTTGCGCTCGGGTTCCAGTGGCAGATTGAGCTGGCAACCCACGATCATCTGGATACCTGCCTTCACGATCGCGTCGGTCAGGTCCCAGAGGCCGAACAGGTTGTTGGTGTCGGTTATGCCGACGGCTGGCATTCGATGTTTTTTGCAGAGTGCTGCTATCTCGTCGGGCTGGAGCGCTCCCTCGAGCAGCGAGAACGCGGAGTGAACGCGCAGATGGACGAACTGTGCTGGACCTGACACGTTGGGTTGCCCTGCCTACTGAACTTTACTCGAGGATGATGGAGCCGCTGGCGCGGTTCAAGCCGTCGGTGACTTGCCAGACATATGGCCTGTGGAGAGACCCTGTCCTGCGACATGCGCCCGTGTACCCCGGTGAATGAGCCTGTCTGTGGCCAGCACTGTTCCTGGGTCATAGGTGGGCCCGGACTTCAGCCGTTCATATACGGGGGCGAAATCGCTGTAGGTCTCGGCGAAGAGCTGCTCGAAGCTGTCAATGACGAAATAGGTCTCCTGGAAGTCGTCGATGCGATAGCGAGTTCGCATCACGCGTTCGAGATCGAAGGCAATTCGATTTGGAGACGCATCATCAATCGCAAACACTGTCTCGGCTGTGGACGAGGCAATCCCCGCACCGTAGATCTTCAATCCGTGGTCGGTCTGGATGAGCCCGAACTCGACTGTGTACCAATAGAGCCGCGCGAGGTTGGGCAGCATATCGAAGCCCTTGAGGGCTCGAAGCCCGCCCTTGCCATATGCCTCCATGTAATCTGCAAAAACCGGGTGGGCAAGCATCGGCACATGACCGAACACGTCGTGAAAGACATCCGGCTGCTCGATGTAGTCGAGCTGGTCGGGCTTGCGGATGAAATTGCCGGCTGGAAACCTGCGATTGGCAAGATGATCGAAGAAGATGTCGTCAGGTACGAGGCCCGGAACAGCGACCACCGACCATCCGGTGAGAGCGCCCAGGCGGCGCGACAGCTCGGTAAATTCCGGGATGGCGTCGCGTCCGATATCGAGCCGATGCATGCCGTCGACGAACTCCGGACAGGCGTACTCAGGTAGCAGCCGCTCGAGGCGGCCGTAAAGCGTGCGCCACGTCGCGTGATCCTCTGAAGTGTAGTGTGTCCAATCCTGGTCGATCGTGTAGTCGGGACGTATGTCGGGATGACGCGTACGGAAATTTGCGAACAATGTTGCGGTATCCATGCTCACACTCCTGTGCGCAGCCACAGGTGGATACCCGAGAGCATCCACGCAAAGGCCATGACGCCGTAAGTGATCATGTCCATGGCATTCTGAGTCGGCTTCATGCCGAGGTACTGCTCGACGACCACGACGACGAAACTGCCCTCTTCGCGGTTGTCGGGATCACGCCACAGGCCCTTCAGCAAGTAGCTTTCGATATTGTTCAGGGGGCAGGAACAGTCATTGAGGTACCATATCCCAAGAATGACAGGCACTAGGATCAGGTGGGCCAGAAGCGCTGCGTCGACTGGCACAATCCATCCGAGCATGATGAACAGCATGATGCCGAGATGCAGATAGTGGCAGGTTGTCGAGAGGGCCTGCGCGGCACCTCCGGTGACGATTGGCCTAGGCCTTGAGCTTTCCGGCATCGATCAGTTTTCCGTCATGCAGAAGCCATGTGCGATCCATCTTGACCGCCATTTGCAGGTTGTGGGTTGCAATGAGCGCCGAAACGCCGCGCGCGCGGCATGTCTCGACGAAGACATTGAAGACCATGTCGGCGGTCTTGGGATCGAGATTGCCGGTGGGCTCATCCGCCAGGATCAAACGCGGCTGGTTCGCCAGTGCCCGGGCAATGGCAACCCGCTGTTGCTCACCACCCGACAGGCGTGCCGGGCGATGCGACGCCCGCTGCGCAAGGCCCACCATATTGAGCAGCCGCATTGCAAGGCCCTCGGCATCGCGCGGCCTGCGGCCACCGATCAACTGAGGCATCATGACATTCTCGAGAGCGGAGAACTCGGGCAAAAGATGATGGAACTGGTAGACAAACCCCAGAACGTCGCGCCGCATCCGGGTGCGTTCGGCGTCGTTCAGGCGCGCGCAGTCCCGTCCGGCAATGAAGATATTGCCGGCCGTCGGCGCCTCGAGCAGACCGCAAATGTGCAGCAACGAAGATTTGCCGGAGCCTGAAGGTCCAACAAGCGCGACGATCTCTCCCGGAAGGATCTGCGCATTTATGTTGCGGAAAATATCCAGGGTTTCGGGCGGTTCGCCGAATGAGCGACTTATGCCCTGGAGCACCAGGACTGGCGTCGCTTGGGCCGCCGGGCGGTGTGGGGTCAGTTCCTGTGTGTCGAAGGGAGGCTCACTCATAGCGCAGCGCCTCGACAGGATCGAGCCGTGCTGCACGCCACGCCGGGTAGACAGTGGCCAGAATGGTGAGGATCAGAGAGATCAGGACGACCACTGTGATCTCGGCTACGTCCATCTTCGCGGGAAGCCGGCTCAGAAAATACAGGGTTTCCGGGAACAGGTTGACCCCCGTGATCCAGATCAGGAACTGGCGGATGTTCTCGATGTTCCAGCAGAACACCACGCCGAGGATCCAGCCGGCCAGCGTGCCCGCTATGCCGATGACCGATCCCGACATCAGAAACACACGCAAGATCGTGCCGCGCGAGGCCCCCATGGTTCTGAGGATCGCGATATCGCGCGTCTTGTCCTTCACCAGCATGATCATGCCGGAAATGATGTTGAAGCCCGCCACAATGATGATGAGCGTAAGGATCAGGAACATAACCACACGCTCGACCTCGAGCGCGCTGAAGAAATCGGGCGCCGTCGAGCGCCAGTCATAGATCGACGTGCCCGGCACCAGGCGCTCGATCACCGGCCTCAGCGCATCGACCTTGTCGGGATCATCGATCATGACCTCGATCAGGGACACGCCCCTGCCCTTGTTGAAATAGTCCTGCGCCTCGCCGAGAGGCATGAACACCATGCTCTCGTCGTAGATGGACATGCCCACCTTGAAGGTGCCTGCGATGCGGTATTGCTTGACGCGCGGCGTGACGCCGAAGGGCGTGACGTTGCCGCGGGGCGCAACCAGCGTGATGTTCATGCCCTGCTCGAGCCCCATGTTGCGGGCAAGGATGTCGCCAATCAGCACACTGGAGGTGTCGGCCGCAAAGCGCTGCAGGGCACCGGGTTTCAGCGAGTCGGCCACGAGCTTCACGTTCGCGAGGTCTTGCGGGCGAACGCCGCGCACGATCACACCAGGCGACTGGGCCTGTGCCGTCGCAAGGGCCTGCCCCTCGACGAAGGGGGTGGCGCGGGCAACACCCGGAACCTTTGAGAGCCGGGCAGATGTCTCGTCCCAGCCATTCAGTGAGCCGCCAATGGGCTGGATCATGTAGTGACCGCGGAAGCCCAGGATCTTGGACATGATCTCGGCGCGAAAGCCATTCATCACCGACATGACAATGATGAGGGTCGCGACGCCCAGTGTAATGCCGAGAACCGAGAACCCGGTTACGACCGAGATCCAGCCTTCCTGCCTGCGCGCCCTGAGATAGCGGCTGGCCAGAAGCAACTCGAACCACGAGAAGGGTCTGGAACCGTCGCTGCTGCGTCGTCCTTGCGGGCGTGCGGGGCGCTGGACCTCGAAAGGGTTCATGCGGCGTCCTTGGTCAGGAGATTCAGCGCTGCGTCGGGGCTGAGGGTCTGGCGTTCGCCGGTCCGGCGGTTCTTGAGTTCCACCTGACCGGATGCCAGACCGCGAGGACCTACGATCACCTGCCAGGGCAGGCCGATCAGGTCGAACGTCGAGAATTTCGCCCCCGCGCGCTCTTCGGTGTCGTCATAAAGCACGTCGACACCCGCCGCCCCAAGCCTTGCGTAGAGGTCTTCGCATGTTTCGCGCGTCTTTGGATCATCCGCCTTGAGGCTGATCAGGCCGACACGAAACGGCGCCACGCTTTCAGGCCAGATGATGCCGGCCTCGTCGTGGCTGGCCTCGATGATGGCGCCAACGAGGCGCGAGACACCTATGCCATAGCTGCCC
This sequence comes from uncultured Flavobacteriaceae bacterium, assembly GCA_964483585.1. GTDB lineage: Bacteria > Pseudomonadota > Alphaproteobacteria > Micropepsales > Micropepsaceae > SZUA-430. Next base: position 29,029 of record CAZABH010000012.1, on the reverse strand, counting down.
ATCTCGACGAGCACGTCTTCGCCCTTGGGCCCTGCGACCTTGGCATTCATCGGCTTCGAGTACTTGGTGCCAAAATAGAAGATGTGACCTACCTCGATGCCACGGGCCGCAAGGCGCTTGTCCTCGGGGATGGCCGCGAAGGCATCCGGATCGTGCTTTTCTTCCGTGGCCGCGTACAGCGAGGTGCGCTGGTTGATGTAGGGCGTGAGGTCGCCCTGGAAATCAACGTTCTCGGGGACCGGCATGTCGACGAGGTCGCGGTGGCAGTAGACTTGGCTTTCGCCAGTTTCGGCCAGCACGATGAATTCATGGCTCAAATCACCGCCGATTGGGCCGGTATCTGCTTTCATGGGCACGGCTTTCAGGCCCAGTCGGGCGAATGTGCGCAGATAGGCCACGAACATGCGGTTATAGGACTTGCGCGCGCCATCGGCGTCGATATCGAAGGAGTAAGCGTCCTTCATGAGGAACTCGCGCCCGCGCATCACACCGAAGCGCGGGCGGATCTCGTCCCGGAACTTCCATTGAATGTGATAGAGATTGCGCGGCAGCTCCTTGTAGGAGCGGACCGAGGAGCGGAAGATATCGGTGATCAGCTCTTCATTGGTAGGCCCGTAAAGCAGGTCGCGATCGTGGCGGTCCTTGATGCGCAGCATCTCTTTGCCATAGGCCTCGTAGCGGCCGCTCTCACGCCAGAGATCGGCAGACTGCAGGGTCGGCATCAGGACTTCGATGGCCCCTGCCCTGTCCTGTTCCTCGCGGACGATCTGCTCAATCTTGCGCAAGACGCGGTGGCCGAGCGGCAGCCAGGAGTAGATGCCGGCCGAAGCCTGCTTGATAAGGCCTGCGCGCAGCATGAAGCGGTGCGAGACGATCTGAGCCTCGGCCGGCGTTTCGCGCAGCAGGGGCATGAAGAAGCGGGATACGCGCATGGTGTGTTTGCGAGAGAATCTTGTTCGAGGGCGGATTATGACCCCTGTCATAGCTTGTAGAAGCACCCCGCGCAAATCCGCCACTTTCGCGCGGTAGCGCGCGCGCAAGGTGTGGCAGCGCTCCTGAATGGGCGCCAGGTGCAATTGTCCAAGCCTGTGGGGTAACAGCGCCGAATATCGCCGAAATCGCCGAAAACAAAAATAGAACAAATCGCCGCAGGCAGAGAATGTGGCCGACCGTCCGGAAACCACCCGATGTTGGGCCAAAAGGGCCATCAGCCGGTGAAGGTGATTTCAGCCCAGGGGATCCCGTGGTCGGATGCCCCGGGTGGCTTCGGGAGGGCCTCGTTGTCGCGCAGATGGTCGTTGATCACCCCATGACGGGTGACAGTGCCGATGCGATGACGATTTCGCGAGTAGAACTCCTCCGATACCAGGATGTGGTCGAGGATGTCCCTGTCGCCATTGTAGATATGGGTGTGGATGCTGGAGGAGCGACGGCTGGCGATGCGGAATGTCGGATAGAGCACGGTATCCCAGAGCGCCTTCTTCTCGCTGAAGTCCTTGCCCTCGTGCGGAGACATGCCGCAGACGATCTGCGTGCTGGCCGCATCCGGCGTATCGTTGAGGTCAGCCAACACGATGACGGGGGTTCGTGTCCGCGCCATGTCCTGAAGGATCAGGTGGCGCAAGGCTGCGGCCTCTGCCGTGCGCAGGATGGTCGCGCGCGCCTGTCCAATCGCAAACATGAAGGGATCCTCGCCATCCTCGCCGTTCCGGATGATCGGGCTCTTGGATTTGAGATGCGCCACGACCACCATGATCGACATACCCTCAACATCGACCCACGCCTTCAGGACAGGGCGCTGGAACTGGTCGATGTCCAGGGGGACCTCGCGAATGCTGCCGTCGCCGAGGCGCATGGGGATTCGGAGCTTCAGCGACGTAGGGAACAGGGGGACAAGCGCGCCTTCCGCAATCGGAAAGCGTGACACGATTGCGAGGCGCGGACGCTGGGCCAGCCTGCCCTTAACGTTTTCTGCGACAGTTGCGCCGGGTGCGCAGATATGGGCACCCGATGCAAAGTGAAAGCTTCTTCGCAGCACATCCTCGAGGGCCTCGGCCGTCCAGAGTTCCTGAACGCCGATAATGTCAGGCTTGACGCGATTGATGATCGACGCGCTCCAATTTGCCTTTGCTTCATAGTCCTCGCGCGTCAGGATCATCCGGTCGTAATAGCGGATGTCCGGCAGGATCAGGTTTTCCACATTGAAGTTGGCGATCCTGAAATTCATGGCGTCTGGCGCATCCTCATTCGCTCGCGGTGCATGGTGTAGAGACCGCTGCCGACAATCAACAGGGTCCCGAGGATCGCCAGTCCGTCCGGGATCTCGCCCCAGACAAGGAACCCGATAGCAATGGCCCAAAGCACGCCGAAATAGCGGAACGGCGAGACCACTGTCACGTCGGTCCCGCGGAAGGCCCTGATGATGGCTGCATTGGCCATGGTCACAAGCATTGCCGACCCGGCAAGCAGTGCCATGCTGTTCCACGGCACCTCGACCCAGTCCTCGAGCGGGGCTCCTGCGAAGCCCAGCAGACAGACGGCCATTGTCGTGGTGAGTGTTATCGCCGGCGTCGGTATTGCCGGATCGAGGCGGCGGGTGATGAGGTCACGCACGGAGATGATCAGCGCGACCATGATTGCAGAGACGGCATAGGGGCTGGAATCCGATCCGCCGGGCTGCGCGACCAGCAGGACACCGACGAAGCCGACGAGAACAGCGCTCCATCGACGCCAACCCACCTGCGCACCGAGAAGCAGGGCCGCAAGCAAGGTGATCGACAGCGGCGTGAACTGCATGAAGACCGTGATGTCTCCGAGCGCGAGGTGTGGCAGGGACATGATGAACAGGGCGGCCGATGCTGCCTCGAGCAGCGCCCTGACACCTACCATCGGGGTCATGGCGAGGCGCCAACGCGAAGGCTCTGTTGTTGCCACCAGAATTGCGGCCGCCAGGGCCACGGCCATGAGACCACGCAACGCCATGATCTGGCTGGTCGGCATTGTCGCGCCGAGCAGCTTCACCAGGCTGTCGCTGCTCACGAACAGCGCCTGCGACAGCAGAAGCATCATGATGCCGCGCAGGTTGTCTGCTGATGAGGAGGTCAGTGTCTCCGCTCCGCGCCCTTGGGCCAGCGGTGTCAATATCCCGGCGGCGCCATGGTGGTGATTGGCGTGCGATAGGGTATCGTGTCAATGACCAGCTTCACGTCGACGTCTGGCGGCGTGTCCGCCCCTGATCCCGGCGCACGGGCTTCCAGGTCGCGGACGGTGAAATCCATACGCGTCTCGTAGGTGCGGTCGATCTGGTTGCGCAGGCGCTGCATGGCAGCGTACCAGCGGTTCTTCGAAGCCGAGTTCGTGCAGGTCGAAAGTTCGCTCTCTGAACTTGCGCCCCACCTTCGCTCGATACAGTCGTAGGGGTTGAACGACATCGCGAAGAGCCTGTTCATGGCTTCCGTGAATGACAGGCTGACCCGCCGTCCCGCTGAATTGACATAGTAGATCATGCAAGTTGCCTCGCCTTGTGCGTAGGCTGACTGCAGGTCTTCCTTCAGGCTTAGGCCGTCATAGGAAATGCGGTCATCGCGCTGCAGCCACATTTCGGTCAGGCGCTTCATGTCGTCCCTGAACGCCTTGAAGGCGGTCTTGAGCCGTGCGTCACGCGATGGGGTCGAATAAATCTCCCATTCCATGTTGTCGGTGCCATAGATGTTCTGCGGCAGTCTTTCGGGTTGTGGCTTGCGATCAATCCCTGCCTCGATTGCGATTTCCACCGAGCGGGCGCGATCATATAGATCGTTGCACAACGTCTTCATGGTTGCCTTGAGTTCCGCCACGGGATTGTAGGACAGCTTGCCGCCTGCCATCGATGTCCGGGCATACTCGTAGAAGCCCATCTCCAGGTCGTCATAGGCGAACCGAGCCTTGCGCCACTCGCGCTTGGGATCAGGATCCACATTTCCGTAGTACTGCTCTGCCGAGTAGTCTGCGATTTCGCTGTTTTTGGCGATGATGATGCGCCCTTTCTCGAGGCGAATGGGCCTGAAATTCTTGAAGCCGGCTCCCAGAGACGGCAGGTCGCGCCCGAACTGCGGCCCGAACACGCTTCGCGTCAGCGTGAAGTCAGGATGCGCATCCATGTAGTAGATGCGACCGACCTCATCGACCTTGTAGACAATCGCCACATGGCCATTCACGTCGTAGATGGCCGTGCCGGGTCGGATCGAGCCGGGCTGTATCTTGGGCGGGTAGAGATCTGTGAGGGGGTTCTCGTCGACATCCGGTCCGATGCGGTAGGTTGCCGACGAGACGGCAGAGCGGATCGCATAGATCACCGAACGACCGTTTTCACCGCCGGTGATGTTGCGACGCCCGGCAATGCGGTTGCCCTTTGGAGAAAAGCGAACATCGCCGCCACCGCGGGTGAAGACGCCGGTCGCGTATGTAAACGGCAGGCCGTTCTTCCAGGCATAATAGGCGCGCAGCATGTAGACCAGGTCGGCACAATCGGCGTTGAAGTCGATGCCGCGTCCGTCGGTGGCCCGGTATGGGTTCGCGCTCGAGTTGATGCAGTCGTCAGGGGTCTCGCACTTGCTTTCGCCGATGCGCTGCACGAAATCGGAATAGCCCTTTTCGTCCTCTTCGGTCCATTCCGACTTGGTGATGCGCCAATTGGCCCCTGCCGATGCCGTGGGGATCGCAGAGACCAGCAAGGCAAATGCAAGCATCAGGCGCAGAATCATGCTTTCCCTCCGGCTGCCACGTGCAGCCCCCCATTCATGCCCTACAGAACATTGGGAAAGGTCCAGCCTGTCAAGGTGGCCGCATGTCGAGGGCACTACTGAACATGCCGCCGGCCAAGGGGATGTGCAGATCTGCAACGAACATGGTTCATTTGTGCCGGGGACAGAGCTCCGGTGCCCGGCGCAGGTGACATTGAGGTTCAGCTTGTGTAGGCCAGAGTTCGCCTCGGGCAGAGGCAGTCCAGGTAAGGGAGGAGCCCGAGATTAACACGGCACCAAGCTGTGGGATCCGGATCGGTCTGGACGGGCGGTGCACGCGCACGAAGTCTGCGTGTGCACCGCTTCCGTTTTTGGCGCTATTTAGGGCCCAACACGTCTTCGAGCGTTACGACCTCGAGATTGATGACGGAGAACAGGATCGCCCATAGGACCAGAGCTGCGGCCAGCGCTCCCAATGACTTGTTGCGCAGGTTGTGGTTGATGGGCGCCGATTCCACGGTACCCGGTTCGATGGCGCCCTCTTCAAGTTGTGAACGATTGCCGATGGGAAGAAGAAGGAAAAAGACCAGCCACCAGATGCAGATGATGGTGACCAGCGAGCCTGCGATGCCCATGTTCGTTGCCGCTTCCTAGACCTGCTCGAGTTCAATCAAAGTACCATTGAAATCCTTCGGATGAAGGAAAATCACCAGCTTGCCGTGCGCGCCAATTCTGGGTTGCCCATCGCCGGTGATCGTGGCGCCCTGTGCCAGCATCTGATCCCGAGCTGCGTGGATGTCATCGACTTCGTAACAGACATGGTGAATGCCGCCCGACGGGTTCTTCTTCAGGAAATTCGCGATGGGGGACTTCTCGCCCAGCGGCTCGAGCAACTCGATCTTTGTGTTCGCCAGCTCGACGAAGACCGTGGTCACGCCGTGATCGGGCTGAGGCACCTCTTCGGACACCTTGGCGCCCATGGCGAACGTGGCCCGATAGACCTGCGCCGCCGCCTTGATGTCGGGAACAGCGATGGCAACGTGGTTCAATCTGCCAAGCATCCTGTTTCACCCTTTTAGCAGTTGCAATATACGCAACAGGCTAAGGGTACCTCGGGCTTCCGGCAAGTGCCTGCCACACAGCGCAAACCCCTCGCGTTGCTGTGGGCTTGTGGTGACGCATTAATCAAATCGACCATGCAATGACACACCCGTGAGGCATTGTTCGCGGGCGGCTTGTGAATCCCCTGTCACCGTGTTCTTTTGCAATAGGCTGCGTTTCACTGGGGACATTCCGAATGGACATCATCTGGCTGGTTGGTCTTTTCATCACTGCGTTCACTGCCATTCCTGTCCTTTGGCAGCTGACCCGAGGGCATCCGAAAGGCCTGTTCATTCTGTTCTTTGCCGAGATGTGGGAGCGTTTCTCATACTACGGCATGCGTGGGCTGCTCATTTTCTTCATGACGCAGCACTTCCTCTTCGATGACAGTTTTGCGCAAGGGCAGTACGGCGCCTATACCTCGCTTGTCTACCTGCTGCCGCTGATCGGCGGACTTCTCGCGGACCATCTTCTGGGAACGCGCAAGGCTATTGCCTTTGGCGCCATACTGCTTGTGCTGGGCCACCTGACGATGGGGGTCGAGGGCCCGCCCGCAAAGCAGATCCTGACCTATCAGGGACAGGAGTTCGCATTCCGGGTGGACGGCCGGATGGAGGCGCGCGTATCGCGGATCGTCGTCGATGGACAGCCTTATGCCTTCGGCGCGAGTGCTGAGGGTGGCTTCGAGATCAAGGGGCTTCCGGAGGGCGCGTCGCTGCCTTCCGTTCTGCCAAAGGGCAGCTATGAGCTGAAGGTCGAGCAGTCCAACCCCATTTTCCGGGATATCTTCTTCCTTGCCCTCGCCCTGATCATCATGGGCGTTGGGTTCCTCAAAGCGAATATTTCGACCATCGTCGGCCAGCTTTACGAGCAGTCCGACCCGCGGCGCGACGCGGGCTTCACGCTTTATTATTACGGCATCAACCTGGGTGCCTTCTGGGCGTCGCTCCTTTGCGGGTGGTTGGGAACGACCTATGGCTGGTGGGCCGGGTTCGGCGCCGCCGGTCTGGGCATGCTTCTGGGCCTGATCGTGTTCGGTCTGGGCAAGCCATGGCTTGAGGGCAAGGGCGAGCCACCCAATCCGGAACTGCTTAAGCGTCCGGCACTGGGTCCCATCAATGTCGAGTGGACCGTCTACCTTGCCGGCATTGTTGGCGTGGGTCTTGTCTGGCTCATCGTGCAGCGCAATGAAGTTGTGGGCCAACTGCTGGCGATTGGGTCGGTCCTGGTACTGATCTATCTGCTGTTCTACATGCTGACGCGCTGCACCTTCATCGAGGCGCAGCGCTTGATCCTGGCCCTGATCCTGATCGCGGCATCGACCGTGTTCTGGACATTGTTCGAGCAGGCGGGCTCATCGCTGAACCAGTTTGCCGAGCGAAACACCGAACTGACGATCATGGGCGTCTCGATCACTGCGGCCCAGACCCAGTCATTCAACGCGGGTTTCATCCTGATTCTGGCACCCGTCTTCTCATTCCTTTGGGCCGCGCTCGGTAAGGTGAACCTCGATCCCAACCCTGCCCTGAAGTTTGGTCTTGCGCTTGTCCAGGCGGGTCTCGGGTTCCTTGTGCTGGTCTGGGGCACCCAGTTCGCCGATGGGAACTTCAAGGTGCCGCTGATGTTCCTGGTGCTTACTTATCTGCTGCACACGACCGGCGAGCTGTTCCTGTCGCCCGTGGGACTTTCGCAAATGACGCGCCTTGCTCCGGTTGCTGTGGGTTCGACGATCATGGCGACTTGGTTCCTTGCGTCGTCGTGGGCGCAGTATCTGGGCGGCTTTGTTGCCCAGATGACGGCCGCCGAAACCGTGGCGGGCCAGGTGCTGGATCCGCAGAAGGCGCTGCAAACCTATGTGCAGGTGTTCGGCGAGATCGGCCTTTGGGGAATCGGCATCGGGTTGGGGCTGATCGTCCTGTCGCCCCTGCTACGCTATCTCGCGCATCCCGAGACCCAGAAGTAATCCCATTACGGGTCTTCTGTCTGAACTGGGCGCCGCGGAAGGTTTTTCCGCGGCGTCTTGCATTCGGTGAACGGTCGCTGAACGCTGCATTCGGCGGGGCTTCAGGAGACGGAGTGCATCCTTCCTTCCGTGATCAACCACACCCTGGAAGAAGCCGGGGTCCATCAGGAAGGAGAACCATCATGAATTTCAAACTTGCTCTTGCCGGTCTGGTCGTTGCAGTTGGCCTGTCGACCCCTGCCCTCGCCCATGGAGGCCACGGATATCATGGGGGTGCCGGATACCACGGTGGGCATGGGTATCATGGTGGCTACGGACACCAGGCGAGTTATGGCTCACGCGGTTGGGACTTTCTTGGGTCCCGCGTCGTGAACCACTACGCCGAGCGCGATCGGGTGCCGGCCGCGGGCGCGCGTCGTTATACGCAGGTGAGGTTGTGTGCCAACAACCGTGCCGTTCGCCTGTATGACGTGGACGTCGTCTTCCGCAATGGCGGCCGCCAGGACCTGCAGGTTCGTAGCGTGCTGCGCCCCGGAGAGTGCACACGCGCGATCGATCTGCGAGGCAATACGCGCGATATCAGGTTCGTGAACCTGGCGTATCAGACTGTCGGTCGTCATTCCGGTCGACGCGCAGAGGTCGCGGTCTTCGCGCGGTAATTGTCCTGGTTGTTCCGTGAGGCGCCGCAGCTGAGTGGCTGCGGCGCGTATTGCTCAATCTCGGGAAGCTGAAGCTGGCAGCTCCTTGCTGCGGCAAGTCGCAGGCAGGGGTGGCATCACGACTCCGGGTTGGGCCGCAAAGAACCGCCGCATTGCATGGTCACAAAGGACCGCATCCCGGCCTGCGGCGATCAGGGCGTCGACGTTCGCGTCGCTGATCGTCAATCCCGTCGGGATGGAGGCCAGCCGCGCCCGGTCTGCTCCATCGGCCAGGTCACCGAGGGAGACATGCGCGAAATGCGGTGTCACGCTGCGGCACGGCAAAGGTTGGCCGTTGCTGCCCATGGGACAGTCCCGTCGGGCTATACCGCCCGCGAGGCGATCGGTCATTTCCCGGGCGTGGATCAGGGTTTCGAATCCATAGCGGTCGATGGCGGTCGACGTCACCGCGCCAAGGATGCGGAAGATGCTGTCCAGATAGGGGACTTCCGTGAGCTGGCGGTCTGGTTCGGCCTGTCCGTCGACGCTGACAATAAGGACATGGCGGACACGCTTGAGCCGTTCAGGTTCGCCGTCCGCGTTTTCAGTTGCCGGCGCCATCAATTGCACGAGGCCACGCAGTGCCAGGTTATCGGCAACGCCGCCATCCAGAAGATGCACATAGGCACTCTCGCGCTTATGCATGTAGTTCTGCGCCACCTTCGCCAAGTGCCGGCGGCGCGAGAGTTCGTCGTCAATGCCCGCATATTCATCCACCCAATGTGGGCGAACGCAGTTGTCTGGCTGGCTTCCCGAATAATTCCTGAGGCTTATCGGGGAAAAGAGAATCGGAAAGCCGTTGGATGCGGCAACTGCGCGCGCGATGGGTACCGACGATACATCCGAGCAGATCCAGTCGAATGTTTCCTGACTGAATATGAAGGGTGCCTCGTTTGCGAAGTCGGTCGCCTGCACGCCGAGGAAGGGGCGGCCGAGCTTTGCCAGGTCGGCGTAGGTTTTTCCCTGGAAGAGCAGGTCGTCGTAAACGCGGGCCATCTCGTCATTCGAGCCCCATGCCGGATTGAAGGCCCAGTCCCAGTGCCATGGAAGCAGGTAAATGCCGAAGATCTCGGCGTTGAGGTCGTACTTGAGGAAGTCATCGACGTAGGTGTTGAACAATTCCTCGCGTCGCAGCGCGAAAGCTGCAGCCGTGAAGCTTCCGCCGGACACGCCTGTCACGACGTCGATTTCTGCAGTCATGGGGCGCGGTCCCCCGCCGTAGTCGATCGATATCTCCCGCAGTCCGGCAAGAACGCCATAGCCGAAGGCTGATGACCGCTTGCCGCCACCCGAGAATGCCAGTGCGACGAACAACTCCGGCGATGTCTCGTCCGGGATAGTCGTGATGCGATAGGCTGGCCCCTGCGCCTGCGGTTGCAAGGGGAGGTTCTGGTGAGCCTGCAACGATGAGCAGGCAGAAATGAAGATGGTCGTCAGGACCAACAGCGCTGCGTGCAGACGCGTCATGCGTCCATTCTCCCCAGTCGACACAGCAGGTCCCCGAATCGCCTGCCCCGAGAAATGTTACAGCCGCTGCCTCAGGAAATTTACCATTTGTGGAAGACGAAGAAGGCGCCTGCTGCAATGCAGACAAAGCCGACGAGGTGGTTCCAGCGCAACGCCTCGCCCAGATACAGTACCGAAAAGGCTGCAAAGACAATGAGGGTTATTACCTCCTGGATGGTCTTGAGTTCTGCCGCCGAGTAGACGGCATGGCCGTATCGGTTCGCGGGCACGGCAAAACAGTATTCGACAAAGGCGATCGCCCAACTCGCGAGAACCACTGTCCAGAGCGGCCAGTCCTTGAACTTGAGATGGCCGTACCACGCGAGGGTCATGAATATATTCGAGATACAGAGAAGCGCGATTGGCAGGAGGGCGGCAGGCATGGGTCGATCCTTGGGCGAATGCAACGGCTTCCCATTATGGCTTGGCCTGCAGCAAATGAAACCTTAGGCTGTGCGCATGTCAGCTCCGCAGACCAAGTCCGAACTTGAGAAGCTTGCGCATCTCGATTCCATGGAAGGCATCGTTCATGCCGAGGCGACGCCTCCACCGGCTGGACTTCGCTGGTTGCCAAGGAGCGACCTGGTCCATGCCGTCTATCCGGGCCTGTTGGCGGCGCTGACGATCGGACTGGCATCGACCTTTCTGTCCGACCACTACGGCGCGCCGGTCATGCTGTTCGCGTTGCTCATCGGCATGGCGTTCCACTTCCTGCACGAAGAGGGGCGTTGCGTAGCCGGGATCGAGTTTGCGGCCCGCAATGTCCTTCGGCTTGGCGTGGCGCTGCTGGGGGCGCGCATCACGTTTGACCAGATTGCCCAACTTGGCACGGGTCCTGTTCTCATGGTTGTGGCAGGCGTGTCGACGACGATTGCGATCGGTGTTCTGCTGGCGCCGCTGCTCCGTCAGTCACCGGTGTTTGGCGTTCTCTCAGGGGGTGCGGTCGCCATTTGTGGCGTCGCTGCAGCCTTGGCGATTGCCTCGGTCCTGCCTCGCAGCAACGCCAATGAAAGGGACACGATATTGACTGTGGTGAGCGTGACAGCGTTGTCGACGATCGCCATGATCTTCTATCCCATGATTGTGGGCGCGCTTGGCTTCGACGCCGTGCATGCTGGGTTGTTTCTTGGCGGAACGATCCACGACGTGGCACAGGTCGTTGGCGCAGGGTACATGATCTCGCCCGAGGCAGGCGACGTTGCGACTTATGTAAAGATGCTGCGCGTGGCGATGCTGTTGCCGGTGGTGGTGCTGTTGCTTGTGGTCTTTTCGGCGGGTGCCAGGGGTGACGCAGATAAGGGGCCTCCTCTTGTCCCGTTGTTCCTGGCGGGGTTCATCGCGCTGGTCTGCATCAATTCACTGGGTTTGATCCCCGCCCCACTGACGAGTGCGATGAACGATGTCTCACGCTGGTGCCTCGTCACCGCCATTGCGGCGTTGGGAATGAAGACATCGTTCCGCAAGCTGGCGACCGTAGGTTGGCGCCCTGTCGGCTTGATGGTGATCGAGACCGCATGGATCGCGCTGGTGGTTCTCGCGGCCGTGATTTGGCTGGTGTGACGCCACGTTCGTCGATCGGGCGCCGTCAGCGCCCGAGCATGCTGCGCAGCATCCAGGCTGTCTTTTCGTGCACCTGCAGGCGCTGGGTCAGCAGATCCATTGTGGGCTGGTCGCTTGCCTTCTCGGCGGATGGGAACGCTTCGCGGCATGTGCGGGCAACCGTTTCATGACCCTTCAGCAGGTTCTCGATCATGGCATGAGCCGGTGGCACACCCTCGTCATCGCGGATGGCGGTGAGCTTTGCGAATGCTTGGTAGGAGCCGGGTGCGAAGTGCCCAAGCGATCGAACACGCTCTGCGATCAGGTCAACGGCGGTCCATAGTTCGGTATACTGCGTCATGAACATGGCATGCAGATCGTTGAACTGCGGCCCTGTCACGTTCCAGTGGTAATTGTGAGTCTTGAGGTAGAGGGTGTAGGTATCTGCCAGCACCCTGGACAGCGCATCTGCGATGCTTGCCCTGTCATTGGCCGAAATGCCGATATCCATGATCCATGTCCTTACGGTTTCCTTCTCCGGATATAGGGGGCGAATTGCGGCATTCCAAGGGTGCGGCCGATGCGACGCAAGGCCACCGGCCTTGCATCGGCGACAGAACTCCGGAATGCTTGTGCAAACCAGAAAGGGCCCAAGTCCATGAATGATCGCGTCAGGATCGAGATTACCGACGGTATAGCTGATGTCCGCCTTGTTCGAGCTGACAAGATGAACGCGCTGGATGATGCGATGTTCGAGGCTATCATCGCAGCAGGATTGCGGCTGCGGGATGAAAATGGCGTGCGCGTTGTCGTCCTGTCTGGCGAAGGACGGGCTTTCTGCGCCGGGCTCGACACAGGCAACTTCGCTCGGACGGCGGCTGAAGGGCGAGAGACACGGCCAGAGGGGCGTCTTCTTGCGCGTACGCACGGGATCGCCAACAATCCGCAATATGCCGTCTGGGTCTGGCGAGAGCTACCTGTTCCCGTCATTGCCGCCGTGCATGGTGTCGCGTTCGGTGGTGGCTTCCAGCTCACGCTGGGCGCGGATATCCGGATCGTGGCACCAGACACACGGATGTCGATCATGGAGATCAAGTGGGGCCTGATCCCGGACATGGCCGGGACGGCCATTCTACGCCACCTGGTTCGCGACGATATCCTGCGAGACCTGACCTATACGGGACGAATCTTTAGCGGCGAGGAAGCCTTGGACCTGGGTCTTGCAACGCGCGTTGCTGCGGATCCCTATGCAGAAGCCATGGCACTTGCGCGGGAGATCGTGCTCAAGAGCCCAGATGCCATTCGCGCGGGCAAGCGCTTGCTCAATGCACTTCCTCTGTTGAGTGATGCTGAGGCGCTTCTCGCAGAGTCGCGGGAGCAGACAGACATCATGGGCAAGCCCAACCAGGTCGAAGCCGTCATGTCGCAGATGCAGAAGCGCGCGCCAAACTATTCCTGAGTTGCAGGTGGAGCGGTAGCAACTGAACGCTCGGCCACCCATGCCTCGACCCGTTGCTCGACATTTCGGCGGATGTCCATGTGGAACAATGGATAGTCGAGACCGTGGTAGTTCTTGCCTGGCAGAATGACCGGTGCAAATACCGTGTCTGCCAGGTCCCTCACGTAGAGGAAGCCTTCACGACACTCTGCCCAAGTCAATTCAGGCAGTGGTGTGCCCAGCGGGGGAAACTGCATGCCCTGCGCGGCGTCGCTGCCAAACATCTGCACCGAGAATGTGCCACTCACCGGCACTCCGCCTTTGTGCGATGTGGCCTGGACCCGACTGCCATCGCGCCTCCAGGAAAGTGGGTTCACGCAGACAAGGTCACTCATTCCCGCGGGCGGCGAACCACCCTCGCCCATCGCCGCCCAGTGCACGAGGCACCCCGTCTGCCCGGGCTCGTCGCATACCTTGATGGACTTCAGGCTGCCTGCATCGACGTTGGTGATGCGCGTGCCGATCACGTAGGCGGCAACGAGGGATTGCTCGAGAGGCGTTCCGTCGATCCGTTCCTGCAGCAGCCGGAATGCATGCTGCGACCCCTGGCTGTGACTTGCAATGATGAACGGTCGACCTGTGCCTGCATTCGCGATGAAATACTCGAAGGCGCGCAGCACATCGGAATAGGCAAGGTCCATCGTCTTCTGGCCGACCTCTTCGCTGGCCGAGATGTAGCGGAAGAATGAGGCCTGCCGATAGCGTGGCGCAAACACTCGAGCCGAGCCGTTGTACGCGCTTGCCTGGTTCGCCATCATCCACTGCGTGTTCTCTTCCGTTCGGCTGCCAGGATCCAATGGCGCGTTCCAGTCGGCGCCATTCATGTAGCCAGTCGGATGTATGAAGAAGACATCGACCTGCGGGGGCGCCGCAGGTGCGGAGACACCCTCGGGCCTGTAGTCGGCGAGGCCCGCTCGGTCTGGCCAGGCTGCCCACGACGCCGGAGAAGCATAATCAGGTGCAGGCGCCAGGCGTTTTTCATCCCAGTCGCTTGGTGGTCCAGCCAGCATGGCTAGCACAGTCATCGTGTTGCCAGTCATCACAATGCCAGCAAGACCCACGAGCAACAAACCAAGGAGCGCCACTGCGCCCAGAAAGAGTTTACGCATAATGCTCGTGCTCCTGCTGCGCTTATCTGACGTCGTAATCATCCCACGCGACTACTGAAGTCGCCTGACCATAACCGCGCACATGCGACGACCAGTTCTGCGTGATGTGTCCCTTGTCGTTCTTGTACCAGGAATGGCATCGCGGGTCTGCCCATGTGGTTCGAGCCAGGTCTTCCTGAAGTTTCGCATTGAAGCGGGCAAGCGCGGCAGTGGTCACATCCATCGACTGCTTCGAACGCTCCTTCAGCCCAGAAAGTGCCTTGACTGCATAGGCCACCTGATGTTCGAGCATCGATGTGATCGAGTTATGACCCAGAGTGGTGTTGGGTCCGTATAGTATGAACATATTGGGGAAGTGTGAGACCGAGAGGCCCAGGTAGGCCTTTGGCTCTTCGGCCCATTCGTCCTTTAGCCGTTTGCCGCCGCGACCGATGACATCGACCGACCATTGCCAGCCCGTCGTCTCAAAGCCAGTCGCGTAAACGATCACGTCAAACTCGTGAGACTTGCTGTCACGGGTCTGAATACCTGAAGGGGTGATGCGCGCAATGCTTTCTGTGACCAGCGATACGTTCGTACGCATGAGTGCCGGGTAGTAATCGTCCGCGATCAGGATCCGCGTGCATCCGATTGGATAATCCGGTGTAAGTTTTTTGCGAAGGTTCTCGTCGGGAACCTGCTCAGCCAAATGGTTCAGCGCAACGCGCGTGTAGGCGTCCCTGCCCTCCTTGGTCCAGCTGAAGGCCTGCCAGAACAAATGGTCCGCGTTGAGGAACGTGAGCTCGCGCCCCTTGGCGGCGAGTTCGGGGGCCGTCATCATCAGAGCCTTCTCCTCGTCCGTGATGGGGCGGTCGAGGCGCGGGATCACCCAGTTCGGGGTTCTCTGGAACACGGTGAGGTGCTCTGCAAGCTTTGCCACTTCCGGGATGATCTGAACGGCACTTGCAGCCGAACCCACGATTCCAACCCGTTTGCCCTTCAGATCGACGCCGTGATCCCACCGTGCAGAATGGAAGGCGGGCCCGCGGAAGGTATCCCGTCCCTCGATGTCTGGCAGCTTGGGGCGGTTGAGCTGCCCGAGTGCTGCTATCAGAGCGTTGGCTTCATGGGTCGCTCCAGAGGAAGTGGTCAGCTTCCACACCGATCGCTTGTCGTCCCAGACAGCTGTCTTGGTTTCCTCGTTGAAGTGCAAATGTGGGCGCAGACCGAAATTGTCAGCGAGATCTTCGGTATATTTCTGGATCTCGTTGAAGCGCGGGAAGATGTGGCTCCAGCTCAGGCTCGGCGCAAACGAGTACTGGTAAAGAGCGACCGGCACGTCGCAGCAGCAGCCCGGATAAGAGTTGTCGCGCCATGTTCCGCCAACCCGCTCTCCCTTTTCAAGGATCACAATGTCGTTGAAACCAGCTTCCTTCAGCTTGATTCCGGCGCAAAGGCCTCCGAGCCCTGCGCCCATCACGGCCACTTTCATGTTGCTGCCCATAGGGGGATCGTCCGGTCTAGTTGGTCAAGCTCATGAATTCTGGCGGGCACGCTGCCGAGAGGCAATTGAAAAGTGGTCCGCCTAGCTGGTCTGGTCGCGACCTGCAGATCAGATTCGAACCACTTCAACCTTCACAATCGGCTTCTTGCGCCAGAAATCATTGATGTCCCGACGAACCATCCGCCGGACGTCCTCGGCCATGCGTGCGTCGTCGTCACTACGGCGCAGCGTATCGAGGGCATCCTGTGCGGACTGGCGCGCCCGTTCGACCACCTCTTCGGGAAGGCCGATGCAATGGACGGCGGGATCAGCCTGAGGTCGGTTCCGGCCATCAAGCACGATTGTGACCATTACAGCGCCCGCGAATGCAAGGCTTCGGCGCTCTCTCATGGCCGCGTCGCTGCCCGTGACAACCACGCTACCGTCGAGGTGCAGGCGCCCGTGCGGGGCCTCGTCAACGATGGTGGCCGTGCCTGGTGCCAAGCGCACGATCGATCCGTTCGGGGCGTGGATGGCTTCCGGCACCTGGAGGCTTTTGGCCAGCCGCACATGCTCCATCAAATGGCGCTCTTCTCCGTGCACGGGCACGGCGATCCGTGGGCGAAGCCAGCCATACATGTCTGCGAGTTCGTCGCGGGCCGGGTGCCCGGATACGTGGACATCATGGTCCTCGGCCGAAATCACTTCAACCCCGCGCATGGCGAATGTGTTCTGCATCTCGTGGATGAGCCGTTCATTTCCCGGGATCACGCGGGAGGAAAAGATGACACTGTCGCCCCGGCCGAGGGTGACATGCGGGTGATCGCCAGCAGCGATCCGCGTCAGCGCTGCGCGTGGCTCGCCCTGGCTTCCGGTACACAGGTAAAGCACGCGGTGCGCCGGCAGGTCCGCCGCGGACTCTTCATCGATCAGCGAGGGAATGTCTTTCAGATAGCCCGTCTCGATGGCTGCGTTGGCAATCTTGTGCATCGAGCGACCAACAAGGGCGACATGGCGCTTGGCAGCTGTGGCCGCCTTGATGACCGACTTCATGCGCGCGACGTTCGAAGCAAAGGCGCTGACAGCTATCCGGCCCTGTCTTGAAGCGATCACCCGCTCGAGGTTCTTCGCCACATCTGCTTCGGAGCCCGAGCGGCCAGGCACGAAGACGTTGGTCGAGTCGCAGATGGTTGCAAGCACCCCCTCGTCGCCCACGCGCTTCAGAGCCGCGATGTCTGTCTTGCGACCGACGACTGGCGCCGGATCGATCTTCCAGTCACCGGTATGAAGTACGTTGCCAAGTGGCGTTCGAATGACGATGCAGTTCGGTTCCGGGATGGAGTGGGTAATGTCGATGAAATCGAGCTCGAATGGACCCAGCTTCAGCGAACCTCCCAGAGGAACAACATGCAGGGGCACATCCTCGAAGATATCGGCCTCTTCCAGCTTGCCACGTACGAGAGCTGCCGTGAATGGTGTCGCATAGACGGGAACCTTCAGGCGTGGCCAGAGATGACCAACCGCGCCGATGTGATCTTCGTGCGCATGGGTCAATACGATCCCCAGCAGGTTACGGCGATGCTCCTCGATGAAAGCAGGATCGGGCAGGATGACGTCGATGCCGGGCGTGTCGTCGCCACCAAACATCACCCCGAGATCGACCATGATCCACTGGCGCTTGTTCTCGGGCCCGTAGCCGTAAAGGTTCAGGTTCATGCCGATCTCGCCGGCCCCGCCAAGGGGTACAAAGACGAGTTCATCACCTGGCTTGGCTTTCGCCTTCAGCTTGGTCATTCGACCGGCTTCCGCGCCTTGGTCGCGTTGCGTTCATAGATGTAGCGCAGCCCACGCACCGTAAGGTCGTGGTCCACGGCCTCGATCACAGGGGTTGAGTGCCGAAACAAATGCGCAAGTCCGCCCGTGCCGATGACCTTCATGGGTTTTCCGTACTCCTGCCGGATGCGGGCCACCAGACCCTCGATCAGTGCTATGTAACCCCAGAAGATGCCTGACTGCATCGCGGGAATGGTGTCACGTCCAATGACGCTTGGGGGCCTCTCGACCGCAATGCGCGGCAATTGCGCTGCAGCGAGGTGCAGGGCCTCCATTGATAGATTGACGCCCGGAGCGATGATGCCGCCCTCGTAGCTGCCCTGCTCGCCGACAATGTCGAAGGTGGTTGCGGTCCCGAAATCGATGAGGATCAGGTTGCCGCCATAGTCCCGGAAGCCGGCAACCGTATTGACCAGGCGGTCGGCACCGACCGCACGCGGACGATCCGCGTTGATCACGATGCCGAGGTCCACGTCAGGGTCACCGATGACCATTGCGTCCTGGCGGAAATACTTTGCGCAGAGGCGTCGCAGATTGAACAAGGACGGAGGTACAACGCTGGAGATGATCGCTCCGGTGATGTCCTGCGTCTGGATGCCTTCGAGCTGCAGCAACTGGGCCAGCCAGACAAAGTATTCATCTGCTGTGCGGTTGTCCTTTGTGACGGCCCTGAACTGGGCGCGGACCTGCTTGCCGTCGTGTACGGCGAAGACAATGTTCGTGTTGCCGGCGTCAATCGCAAGAAGCATGCGCTACCTCAGGGCATCGGGGAAGAAGACTTCGCCAGCCGCAATGGCCCTACGCTGCCCGTCGGGGCACAGAAGTTCAAGGGCTCCGTCAGGGCGTATGGTTTCGAAGATGCCGCTTATGGTTTCCCCGGAAAGCCTGACATTGATCATGGTCTGAAGACCTGCTGCATGCGCAAGCCAGGCCCCGCGGATCGCCGGAAAGCCCTGCGCCTGCCAGATACGGAAGCGCGCGTCCCACGCCCCTGCAAGCTCGGCAAGGGCAGCAAGGGGGGCCGGGGCAATACCGTACTCGTTAACGAATGTTGCAGGATAGGTGGCCAATGCCGGCGCGTGGACGAGGTTGATGCCTATGCCGATTGCAAGCCATGGCAATTCCCGGCGATCGCCGGCCGTGGCCGTCTCGAGCAGGATGCCCGAGATCTTGCGACCGTCCACGAGGGTATCGTTGGGCCATTTCAGCCTGACCCGCTCGGCAGGCATCCAGCGGCACAGCGTGTCGTGGACAGCAAGAGCGGCAACAAAGGACAGCAAGGCTGCTTCCGGCGGTGCGCAGTGCGGCGACATCAGCAGCGTTGCCATCAGGTTTCCCCGTGGCGAGCTCCATTCACGCCCGCGCCTTCCGCGGCCTGCGGTCTGTGCGTGCGCCATGATCCAGACGGGTCCACTATCACCGCCCGCAGCACGACGACGCGCCTCCTCGTTCGTGGAGTCGATCTCGTCGAGCTCGATCAACCTGTAACCGGCCGGGAAGGTCGGCGCTGTCATGTCAGGGGATCAGGGCCCGCGCGGCAGCGCCGGCTGCATCCGTCACGGCCAACGGTGAAACGATGAAGAACAGGACGAAGGCCGACGAGGCTGCCAGAAGCGCCGCGTTGACGGTGCCGATCGGTTTCTCGAAGGGGGCTGCCGGTTCGTCAAAGAACATGACCTTCACGACGCGCAGGTAATAGAACGCGCCGATCACGCTCGAGATGAACCCTATGGCGGCCAACACGTAAAGTTGGGACTCCACGGCTGCGAGGAACACGTACCACTTGCCCATGAACCCCGCGAGCGGGGGAATGCCGATCAGGCTGAACATGAGAATGGCAAGGAGGTAGGCTGTCGTGGGGTCGCGCTGCGAAAGACCTGCGAGGTCCGAGATGGATTCGAGCGGCTTGCCGTCCCGGCGCATCTGCAGAATGCAGACAAAGGTACCCACGGTCATCGCAAGATAGATCACAAGATACGTCAGAACCCCCTGAACGCCCGCCTGCGACCCCGCCGCGAAACCGATGAGTGCATAGCCCATGTGGCTGATCGACGAATACGCCATGAGCCGTTTGATGTTGTCCTGTCCGATGGCCGCCAGTGCGCCGAGCAACATCGATGCAATGGAAACAGGGATGATGATCTGCATCCACGCCTGTTCGGCCGCAGCGAAGGGACCAAACACCACGCGCATCAGAAGCGCCATGGCTGCGATCTTAGGTGCTGCGGCAAAGAAGGCCGTGACCGGTGTGGGTGCCCCCTCGTAGACATCAGGTGTCCACATGTGGAAGGGCACGGCGGACACCTTGAAGGCAAGCCCTGCCAGGACGAAGACGAGGCCGATCGTCGTGCCGACCTGCGTGCTGTCGGCTGCCACGGCCGTAGCGATGCCCTCGAAGGCGGTCGTTCCAGTGAAGCCGTAGATCAGGCTTGCGCCGTAGAGAAGCATGCCCGACGAAAGCGCACCCAGCACGAAATACTTGAGTCCCGCCTCGGTTGATCGGGCGTCATCGCGCGCAAATGATGCTAGGACATAGAGAGCGAGGCTCTGCAGCTCCAGACCCACGTACAGGACAATGAGGTCGTTCGCCGAAATCATGACCAGCATGCCAAGCGTCGCCAGCGTCACCAGCAGCGGGTATTCGAAGCGTGTCAGCTTCTCGTCGCGCAGGTAGTCAAGGGACATCAGCAGCGCGATGGCAGAGCCACCAAGAACCAGCAGCTTGAGAAAGCGTGCAAACGGGTCGATCACCATGGTTCCAGAGAACGCCAGGACCTTGCCTTCCGTTCCAGTTGCCACGAGGTATCCCACGCCCACCAGCAAGGCTACGCAGGCCCAGGTGACCAGCGCATGTCGTCGATCGCCCGCGAAGACGCCGATCAGAAGCAGTGCCATCGCACCAACTGCGAGCGCAATCTCAGGCATTGTTGCCGCAACATCAGCCTGGAACTGGATCAGATCGATGCCGCCGTTCATGGCGTGGCTCCTTCAGTGGCGTCTGCCGTCTTGAGCTTGCCCTCGATCTGGTCGAGGGTCGCCTGCACGGAGGTCCCGGTCATGTCGAAAATGGGCTTGGGGTAGAAGCCGAAAAAGATTGTGGCAGCCACCAGCGGCGCCAAAATGAACGCCTCACGCCCATTCAGGTCCTCGATGTCCTTGAGTTCCGGTTTCTCAAGTTCACCGAAGACGACGCGTCGATAGAGCCACAAGGCATAGGCCGCACTCAGGACCACACCGGTCGTGGCAAGGATTGCGATTGTGGTATTTGCCTCGAATGCGCCGACCAGGCTCAAGAACTCACCGACAAAGCCGCTGGTGCCGGGAAGACCTACATTGGCCATGGTGAAAACCATAAAAACCGCCGCATAAATCGGCATACGGTTCACCAGACCGCCATAGGCCTTGATCTCACGCGTATGCATGCGATCGTAGACCACGCCCACACAAAGGAAGAGTGCGCCCGAGACAAAGCCGTGGCTGATCATCTGCATGACGGCGCCGTCGACGCCCTGCCTGTTGAGTGCAAACAGACCCATGGTCACGAAGCCCATGTGCGCGACCGACGAATAGGCGATGAGCTTCTTGATGTCTTCCTGCATCAGCGCAACCAATGACGTATAAATGATCGCGATTACGGACAGCACCATCACGAAGTCTGCAAAGTATGCAGAGGCATCCGGAAACATCGGAAGAGAGAACCGGATGAAGCCATAGCCCCCCATTTTCAGAAGGATGCCCGCAAGGATCACGGACCCCGCGGTCGGCGCCTCCACGTGTGCGTCCGGCAACCACGTGTGGACCGGCCACATCGGCATCTTCACGGCAAAGGATGCGAAGAACGCGAGCCACAGCCACGTCTGCATTTCCGTTGGGAAGTCGTAGGCCATGAGGGTCGGGATGTCCGTCGTGCCGGCCGTCACATACATTGCCATGACGGCAATCAGCATCAGGACCGAGCCGAGCAGCGTGTAGAGAAAGAACTTGAAGGACGCATAGACGCGTCTTGCGCCACCCCAGATCCCGATGATGAGGAACATCGGAATAAGACCGCCCTCAAAGAACAGGTAGAAGAGTACGAGATCCAGTGACACGAAGACCCCTATCATCAGGGTCTCAAGCACGAGAAACGCGACCATGTACTCCTTCACGCGCGTCTCGATCGACGTCCAGCTTGCCAGGATGCAGAGCGGCATGAGGAACGCGGTCAGGATCACGAAGGGCAGCGAGATCCCGTCGACCCCCAGGTGATAATTTATGTTTCCACCAAGCCAGGGATACTTTTCCTCGAACTGGAAGCCCGGCGCCGCTGGATCGAACATCGACCATAGCACCAGCGTCACGATGAACGTGATCGTCGTGGTGAAGAGGGCGATCTGGCGCGCCATCATGTCGCCAGTCTTGCCCGGTTGCGTCATGAGCAGGATGAGCAGGACACCCAGCAGCGGCAGGAACGTCGTGATCGTCAGGAGGTTGTTCATTTTCCGCCTCCGACGATGAACCACGTTGCAATCAGGGCCACGCCGATCAGCATCGCAAACGCGTAGTGATAGATGTAACCGCTCTGCAGGCGCACCGCCTGCTTCGTCCACTCGGCTATGCCCGCTGCTACGCCGTCTGGACCCATGCCGTCAATGACGCGTCCGTCTCCCTGTTTCCAGAGGAAATATCCAAGCGCCTTCGAGCTGCGGACAAACAGGAAGTCATAGATCTCGTCCACGTACCACTTGTTGTAGAGAAACAGGTACAGGGGCCCCTGTCGTTCCGCCATGCGTCGCGGAAGGTCCGGATAGTCCATGTAGAAGTACCAGGCCACCGTGAAGCCGATGAGCATCACTGCAGCCGGCGACAGAAGCACCCAGACAGGCACATGATGGCGACCGTCGAGAGCCGTATGCTCCTGGAGGTTCACGATTGCGCCGCGCCAGAAGTCGACGTTGTGGTGCCCGATGAACTGTTCGTAGAACACTATCCCCGAAAACAGAGCGCCTGCGGCCAGAATGAACAGCGGGACCAGCATCACGGGCGGTGACTCGTGGGCGTGGTCGTAGGCCTCTTGATCGCCTCGATATTTCCCGTGGAAGGTCATGAAGATCAGGCGCCATGAATAGAATGACGTCATACCGGCGGCCACGATGCCCAGCGCGAAGGCAAAATTTCCGACACCCGTGTGCGCGGCAAAGGCACTCTCGATGATGGCGTCCTTTGACCAGAAACCTGCGAGGAAAGGAAAGCCGGTGAGGGCCAGAGTGCCGATCACCATCATCCAGTAGGTAACCGGGATCTTGCTGCGTATGCCACCCATGCGGCGCATGTCCTGTTCATCCGACAGCGCGTGGATGACTGAGCCGGCACCGAGGAACAAAAGCGCCTTGAAGAAGGCGTGCGTGAACAAGTGGAACATGGCCGCCTGGTAGGCACCGACGCCGGCAGCAAAGAACATGTAGCCAAGCTGCGAGCAGGTCGAGTAGGCGACCACGCGCTTGATGTCATTCTGGAACAGGCCGACCGTGGCCGCAAAGAACGCTGTGGTGGCGCCAACGATGGTGACGACCTCGAGCGCAACCGGAGCAAGCTCGAACAGCGGCGAGCAGCGGACAACGAGGAAGACACCTGCGGTGACCATGGTGGCTGCATGGATCAGGGCCGAGACCGGGGTCGGACCTTCCATCGCGTCCGGCAACCAGGTGTGGAGGAGGAACTGGGCCGACTTGCCCATGGCACCCATGAACAGCAACAGGCAGGTGGTGGTGAGGATGTCCACCTCGAAGCCCGCGAACTCGAACGTCTTGCCAGCGAACTCCCGCGCCTGCTGAAAGACCCCCGGCGTCGACGCCGTGCCGAAGTCGAGCGTGCCAAACGTGAGGAATACCGCGAAGATGCCCAGCGCAAACCCGAAATCGCCAACTCGATTGACAATGAACGCCTTCATGGCTGCAGCATTGGCGGTGGGTTTCTTGAACCAGAAGCCGATCAGCAGATAGGAGGCCAACCCTACGCCTTCCCAGCCGAAGAACAGCTGCACGAAGTTATCGGCCGTGACGAGCGCCAACATCGCGAAGGTGAACAGCGACAGATAGGCGAAGAAGCGGGGGCGGTGCTCGTCATGATGCATGTATCCGATTGAATAGACATGCACCAGCGAGGATACGCCCGTGACGACAACCAGCATGACGGCGGTCAATGCGTCGACGCGTATGGCCCAGTCCACCTGCAGGCTTCCGGAATCGATGAACTGGAACAGCGGGATAATCCGCGGCTTGTCCATCTCGAAATTCGGCAGGTCGAACAGGAAAGCGGCAACCGACAGAACCGCTGTCGCACACAAGAGGATCGTTGCCGTGTACTCGGCCGCATGTTCGCCAAAGCGCTTGCCCATCAATCCGGCAAGAATTGCGCCCAAGAGCGGAAGAATGAGGATGGCCTGGTAGAGCAATTCCACTGGGGCTACCCTTTCATGATGTTGACGTCTTCAACCGCGATCGATCCCCGATTGCGGAAGTAGACGACGAGAATGGCAAGACCGATAGCAGCTTCGGCTGCAGCAACAGTCAGGACCAACAGGGCGAAGACCTGGCCCGTCAGATCGCCGAGAAACGACGAGAAGGCAACAAGGTTGATGTTCACCGACAGAAGAATGAGTTCGATCGACATCAAGATCACGATGACATTCTTCCGGTTGATGAAGATGCCCAGGATACCGATGGTGAACAGCGCCGCGGCGACAGCCAGATAATGTCCGAGTCCGATTTCCATGCTCAGAGCCCCTCTCCCGGGCGAACCTTGCGGATCTCGATAGCCTGCTCGCGCGTACGTCCGACTTGGGCGGACACATTCTGGCGCTTCACGCCCTCGCGATGACGCAGTGTCAGCACGATGGCGCCAATCATGGCGACCAAAAGCACCATCCCTGCGCCCTGAAATACGTGAACGAACTGCGTGTACATGATGAGACCAATGGCTTCGGTGTTGGTCGTGTCCGCTGGCGTTGGATAGCGGGCCGCTGTCTCGGTGGCGGGGGACAGGACCCAGCCAAAGCCAACGGCCGCGAGTTCAAGGAAAAAGACCGCACACAGAAGGATTCCCAAGGGTGCGTATTGCAGAAAACCCTGCCGCAACTCTGCAAAGTCAATGTCCAGCATCATCACAACGAACAGGAACAGCACGGCGACGGCGCCGACATAGACGACCACCAGCACCATGGCGAGGAACTCGGCACCCAACAGGATGAACAGGGCTGCAGCGTTGAAAAACGCGAGGATCAGGAACAGGACCGAGTGAACCGGATTGCGTGCCGAGACGACCAGCAGCGCCGATCCAATCATCACGGTCGCGAACACATAAAAGGCGATGGTTGCTGCCAGCACGTCAGTCTTTCCTCGTTGCGTTGAACACGCCTAGCGATAGGGGGCGTCCAGTTCCAGGTTGCGGGCAATCTGGCGTTCCCAGCGGTCGCCATTGGCCAGGAGCCTGGCCTTGTCGTAGAGCAGCTCTTCCCGGGTCTCGGTCGCGAACTCGAAGTTCGGGCCCTCGACAATTGCGTCCACGGGGCACGCCTCCTGGCAGAAGCCGCAATAGATGCATTTGACCATGTCGATATCGTAGCGGGTCGTCCGGCGCGAACCGTCGTCCCGCGGTTCTGCTTCAATGGTAATGGCCTGTGCGGGGCAGATTGCCTCGCAGAGCTTGCAGGCGATGCAGCGCTCCTCGCCATTGGGGTAGCGGCGCAGCGCATGCTCGCCCCGGAACCGCGGGGACAGGGGCCCCTTTTCGAACGGGTAGTTCAGTGTCTTCTTGGGTCTGACGAGGTATTTCATGGCAAGCCAGAAGCCTGCCAGGAAATCGACCATCAGGATTGTGCGAAGGAACTGTGGCATGGGTTTCAACCGGGCAATTTGTCAAAGGCCAACAGGTAGCCGGCGGTCAGGATGACCCAGGCAAGGGATAGCGGCAGGAAGAACTTCCAACCGATGCGCATCAACTGATCGTAGCGGTAGCGCGGCACGATCGCCTTGACCATCGCGAACAGGAAGAAAATGAACCAGATCTTGAGGATGAACCACAGGACACCAGGGATCCAGTTCAGCGGCGCGATGTCGAGCGGTGGATGCCATCCGCCAAGGAAGAAGATCGTCATCAGCGCGCACATCAGCACGATGCTGACATACTCCGACAACATGAACAGCAGATAGGGCGTCGACGAGTACTCGACCATGAAGCCGGCGACCAGCTCAGACTCGGCTTCCGGCAGGTCAAATGGCGGACGGTTCGTCTCGGCGAGCGCTGAAACAAAGAACACCACTGCCATCGGCAGCAGGTGCGAGAACAGGTACCAGTTGTGAAGCCCCCCTTGCTGGGCCGCTACGATCTGGGAAAGGTTCAGGGACCCGGCGGTCAGAAGGACCGTGATGATGACGAGGCCGATCGAGACCTCGTAGGAGACCATCTGCGCTGCCGAACGCAGAGCGCCCAGGAATGGATATTTCGAGTTGGAAGCCCAGCCGCCCATAATGATCCCGTAGACGCCAAGCGACGAGACAGCGAATATGTAGAGCACACCCACATTGATGTCAGCGAAGACCCAGCCCGCATCGACGGGCACAACAGCCCAGGCGCCAAGCGCAAGCGTGGTGGTAATCAAGGGCGCGAGCAGGAAGACCCCCTTGTTGGCGCCGGCTGGCATCACGAATTCCTTGAACACGAACTTGAAGAGGTCCGCGAAGGATTGCAGCAGGCCGAACGGGCCTACGACGTTCGGTCCTCGGCGCATCTGGACCGCCGCCCAGACCTTGCGGTCGAAGAGGAGAATGAATGCGATCATGACGAGCAGGACCACGATGAACAACAGCATCATCGCTGCCATGCCAACGACGTCGAGCAGCGTCTGGTTTGCCACGTAAAAGCCCTGCCACCATACTTGCCAGGCTTGCATGTCGAGGAAACCCATGTGCCCTACTCCGCCGCAGCCGCGCGTGGCGGCGTAACGAATTGCGCGCTGCATTCGGCCATGACCAGGCTCGCGCGCGCGACAGGATTGGTCAGATAGAAATCCCGAACGGGATATGACAGTGGTGAGGCATCGATCTTGCCCGGCGTCCCGACATTCGACCAGACCGGCACTTCCGCCCCCGGGCACTCTGGCGCCTTGTCGAGGGCGGTCCAGGCCGGCGCATCGGCAAGCATGCGTTCGCGCAGGGCATTCAAGTCGTCATAGGGTAGTTTCTTGCCAAGCACCTGCGAGAGAGCCCTAAGGATCGTCCAATCTTCGCGCGCGTCGCCTGGCGGGAAGGCGGCGCGACGAGCCAACTGCACACGCCCCTCGGTGTTTACATAGGTGCCGTTCTGCTCGGTGTAGGCCGCGCCTGGCAGAATGACGTCCGCGCGATGCGCGCCCGCATCCCCGTGCGACCCTTGGTAGACCACAAAGGCCTTGCCTAATCTGCTGGTGTCAATTTCGTCTCCTCCCAGGAGGAAAAGAAAATCTATGTCACCACTTGAGGCGCCCTCCAGGATCGCGTTGGTATCCTTGCCGCCCTTGTGCGGCAGGAAGCCGAGGTCAAGAGCGCCGACACGTGCCGCAGCGGTGTGGAGCACATTGAAGCCGTTCCAACCGCTCTCACCGCCCGGCCCGATCATTCCAGTATCGCGCGCAATCTGAGCGCAAGCTGCGAGAATGGCTGCGCCATCCTTGCGGGCGAGTGCGCCCTGCCCGACGATAAGCATGGGTCGCTTTGCGTCCTTCAGCATCTGGAAAACCGCGTGGCGACCAGCCGCAATCTCGCTGAGGGTTGCGGCGTTGCTGCCAAGCTCCTCGACAGCGTAGGTCAGGTCCCGCGTCGGCCCAAGCCTTGCGATCTTCAGGCCGCCGCGCAGCCAGGTCTTGCGGATCCGCGCGTTGACCAGCGGGGCCTCCCAGCGTGGATCGGTGCCCACCAGCAGCAGCGCGTCGGCGCTTTCGATGCCAGCGATTGTCGTGTTGAAGAGGTAACCCTGCCGTGGCCCGGTTCCAATCTGCGCCCCATCCTGGCGGCAGTCGAGGTTTGCGACACCCAGCGAGAGCATAAGGTCCTTCAACGCCTTGATGGCCTCGGTGCTGGCGAGGTCTCCCACCAGGGCCGCCATGCGCTCGGGCCTTGTAGCGCGCACGCGATCTGAAATCTCTGCAAACGCCTCCTGCCACGACGCCGGCTGCAGCTTGCCGTTCCGACGGACGTAGGGGCGGTCAAGGCGCTGGCGACGCAGGCCATCCCAAATGAAGCGGGTCTTGTCGGAGATCCACTCTTCGTTGATTTCCTCGTTCACACGCGGAAGGATGCGCATGACTTCGCGCCCTCGCGTGTCGACGCGAATGGCAGAGCCGACCGCATCCATCACGTCGACGCTTTCGGTTTTCGTCAGTTCCCACGGCCGCGCGTTGAACTGGTAGGGCTTCGAGGTCAGGGCGCCAACGGGGCACAGATCGATCACATTGCCCGACAGTTCAGACGAGACCGCGTGCTCCAGATAGGTCGTGATCTCCATGTCTTCGCCGCGGCCGGTGGCGCCGATCTCGTCGACGCCAGCCACTTCGGCGGCGAAGCGGACGCAACGCGTGCAGTGGATGCAGCGGGTCATGATCGTGTTGACCAGCGGGCCCATGTTCTTGTCGGTCACCGCGCGCTTGTTCTCGTCGTAGCGATTGAAGCGCGCGTGGCCATAGGCCATTGCCTGGTCCTGCAGGTCACACTCGCCGCCCTGGTCGCAGATCGGACAGTCGAGCGGGTGGTTGATGAGCAGGAACTCCATCACGCCTTCGCGGGCCTTCTTGACCAGCGGCGACGCGGTCTTGACCTCGGGCGGCTCTCCGTTCGGACCGGGACGGCAGTCGCGTACGCCCCAGGCGCAAGAGGCGACGGGCTTTGGCGACCCTTTCACTTCGACCAGGCACATGCGGCAGTTGCCCGCAATGGAGAGGCGCTCGTGATAGCAGAACCGCGGGATCTCTGCGCCGGCTGCTTCGCAAGCCTGCAGCAACGTGAAGTCCGCGGGGACCTCGATTTCCTTGCCGTCCACGATGAGCTTGGTCATGACTTTTACTCCGCCGCCACTGGATTGGCGGACTTGCCTGCGCGCCGCGCGTTGATCCGGCGTTCGACCTCGGGGCGGAAGTGGCGCAGCAGCCCCTGGATCGGCCACGCGGCTGCGTCGCCGAGCGCGCAGATCGTGTGGCCTTCGACCTGGTAGGTCACTTCGAGAAGGAGGTCGACTTCCTTCGGGTCGGCGTCGCCAGTCACAAGGCGCTCCATCACCCGCCACATCCAGCCTGTGCCTTCGCGGCAAGGTGTGCACTGGCCGCAGGATTCGTGCTTGTAGAAGCGCGACAGGCGCGCGATCGCCTTTACAACGTCGGCTGACTTGTCCATCACGATCACGCCCGCCGTGCCAAGGCCCGACTTCACGTCCCGCAGGCTGTCGAAATCCATCAGGACCGTATCGCAGATCGACTTCGGGAGCAGCGGAACCGAGGAACCGCCGGGAATGACCGCAAGCAGGTTGTCCCACCCGCCGCGCACGCCGCCGGCATGCTTCTCGATGAGCTCCTTCAGCGGGATGCCCATCTCTT
>CAZABH010000011.1:64867-80980 GCA_964483585.1 uncultured Flavobacteriaceae bacterium | reverse complement strand
GTCAGGACCGGAAGCGGACGAAAGGACAGACCCTGCATCAACCCTCCTCATCGCGGGCGTGGCGAAACTGCACGGCAACGAACAGTGACTTGAAGACGGGCAGAAGTCCGAGGCAGAGACCTACCGTGAGGGGACCCAGGATGAGCGCATGCGCCCACATGGGTGGGGCAAAGCGCAGTTCGACGAACATCGCCGTCGAGAGGACCAAGGCGCCGGCAACAAGCACAACGAAGACGGCTGGGCCATCTCCGTGCTCGGCAAAAGCCAGGTCCAGGCCGCAGCTGGCGCAACGCGGCGCGACCTTCAGGTAGCTTGAAAAAAGCGGGGCCCTGCCGCAACGGGGGCACCTGCATAGCAAGGCTGCGCGCCAAAACGGGGCTGCGTCGGGTTCAGACATTTCGCACCGGGTTTGTTAGCGGGGATCGGCTGCTTTCATGATAGCCGATCCAGGTGCGGAACGGTGGCGGCAGTCTTGGCTGCCGCCGCCGTTGGTTCATCAGTGGGCGCCAATCGCGTGGGCACCCTCTCCCCACACATAGATGGCGGCGAAGAGGAAGAGCCAGACCACGTCCACGAAATGCCAGTACCAGGCCGCAGCCTCGAAGCCGAAATGGCTTTCCGGCGTGAAGTGGCCGGCGCGTGCGCGGAAGAGGCAGACGGCCAGGAAGATCGTGCCGACGATCACGTGGAACCCATGGAACCCGGTGGCCATGTAAAACGTGGCGCCGTAGATGCCGCCTGCGAAATCGAAGGTTGCGTGGGTGTACTCGTAGACCTGAAGGGCCGTGAAGATCATGCCAAGCACGACCGTCAGGGCAAGGCCGCGGACGGCATCGCGCTGGTTTCCAGTCTGGATGGCGTGGTGAGCCCAGGTCACCGTCGTGCCGGATGTAAGCAGGACCAGCGTGTTGAGCAGCGGAATGTCCCACGGATCAAAGGTTGCAACATTGGCCGGCGGCCAGCCCGTCAGGCCGACATCGGCCGGAAAGAGGGCTGCATTGAAATAGGCCCAGAACCAGGCCACGAAAAACATCACCTCTGACGCGATGAACAGGATCATGCCGTAACGCAGGCCCAGCTTCACGACAGGCGTGTGGTCACGGTTGACCACGGACTCCTTCACGACGTCACGCCACCATCCGTAGAAGGTATAAATCAGCAGCGCGAAGCCCAGAAGCAGCAACCAGGGGCCCGAGAACACCCCGAAGAGCGGGGCGGCACCCTTGAGCGTCTGAAAGTACGCGATGGCGCCCACGGCCGAGACGAACGCTGCAATCGATCCGACAAGCGGCCATGCACTAGGTTCGACGAGATGGTAGTCGTGTCTGACTGGTTCGTTTGCCATGGTTGGCCCCTACGGAGTTTTCAAAGCGGCGACATCGGACGTGTCACCCTTTGCTGGAAAAAAAGTATACGACAGCGTAATCGACTTCAGGCGCTTGGTTTCGGGATCGGTCGCGATGGCGGGATCGACGAAAAAGGCGACGCCAAGCTTTGCGGTCTCGCCCGACTTGAGTGGCTGGCGTTCAAAGCAGAAGCATTGGGTCTTGTTGAAATACTTGGCCGCGATCAGCGGGGTGATGTTGAAGGTCGATGTTCCGACGATCTCGTGACCAGACCTGTTGCGGACGACGAAATTCGTGAACCCGCTTTCGCCGAGGTGGACCTTCATCGAACGGCGTTCAGGTCCGAAGTCCCAGTCAAGGGCTGGCGAGGTGTTGGAGTCGAAGCGCACCTCGATCATTTGATCGAGGCGCTGACCCGAGGGGCCTTCGGCCCTGAGTGGCGTTCCGTCAAAGCCTGTCAGCTGGCAGAACAGGCGATAGAGCGGGACGGATGCATATGTCAGGGCCCCCATGCTGATGAGGATCCCAAGGCACATGGCCAAGACCTTGTCATTGCGGGAGAGCTTGCGCACGGACATCCTCCTACATTGAACGCTGTGCAACGCTGGCGCCCAACTGGACGAGCGTCACGACGAAAACAAGGGCGACAAAAACAATCAGCAGTCCGGCCAGCGCCCAGTTGCGTTGTGCCAGCTTGCGCTTTTCCTCTGGGGTCAGTTCCATGGTGTGCCTTCAGCTTGCCATCGGCGAGAAGCCGACCAGGCGCTCGACGGCCAAGGCCGTGAACAGGGCAAACAGGTAGAAAATCGACCACGCGAACAGTCGAAGTGCCTGGGGTCGCTCTGTCTCAGCTGAGGCTTGCCAGAGCACGGCTGCCATCCCGATGAAGACAATGCTGCCGATCGCAGCGGTCACGCCATAGACGGGACCGAACCAGCCCAACGCCCAGGGTGCGACCGCGGCAGCCGACATTATGATGCTGTAGACGAGGATCTGGTTGCGGGTGGCGCGGGAGCCTTTGACCACGGGAAGCATGGGCACGCCTGCGCGTGCATAGTCATCGCTGCCGGCCAGCGCCAGCGCCCAGAAATGGGGTGGCGTCCAGAGAAAGATCAACAGGAACAGCGACCATGCTGCAGGGTCGAATGGGTTGCCCGTGACGGTCGCCCAGCCAATGACCGGCGGCAGCGCGCCAGCGGCACCGCCAATGACGATATTCTGAACCGTCGAACGCTTCAGCCACATCGTGTAGACGAATACGTAAAAGCCGATCGTGACCGCGAGCAGGACGGCCGGCACGTAGCCCACGGCAAAGGCCATCGTCAGGACGCTGAAAAAGGCAAGGATGCCGCCGAACTCCAACGCGGCCTGGCGCGAGATCAGGCCTGCCGGTATCGGACGGTTGCTTGTGCGCGTCATCACGGCGTCGATGTCGGCGTCAAACCACTGGTTCAATGCGCCCGAGGCTCCGGCACCCACTGCGATGCAAAGCAGGGATATGAGAGCGATCACCGGATGCACCGCCCCGGGTGCCGCGATCATGGCGGCCAGCGCCGTGAAGACCACGAGCGACATCACCCGCGGCTTGAGCAGCGCCAGATAGTCGGAAGGGCCCGCGAGCGATGCGCGGGCCCCGTCTGCTGTTGCTGTGGCAGGACCTGAGGTCAATGCCCGTGCTCCTTGCCGGTGATGCGCGGCAGCGTGTTGAACTGGTGGAACGGCGGCGGCGAGGGCAGCGTCCACTCCAGCGTGGTGGCACCAGCGCCCCACGGATTGTCGCCGGCCTTCCGCTTGGCCATGAACATTTCGATGATGACCCAAAGGAATACAAGTGTCGCTGCGGCCGAGAAGAACGAACCGATCGACGACAGATAGTTCCAGTAGGCGTAGGCGTCCGGATAATCCACGTAGCGGCGCGGCATGCCGGCGAGGCCAAGGAAGTGCTGCGGGAAGAAGGTCAGGTTCACGCCGATGAATGTCATGTAGAAGTGAACCTGGCCCCAGAACTCGCTGTACTGGTAGCCCCACATCTTGGCAGCCCAGTAGTAGAAGCCAGCAAAGATCGCGAAGACCGCACCAAGCGACAAGACGTAGTGGAAGTGTGCGACCACGTAATAGGTATCGTGCAGCGACGTATCGAGACCGGAGTTGGCCAGCACCACGCCCGTGACACCACCCACCGTGAACAGGAAGATGAAGCCAATGGCCCAGAGCATCGGTGTCTTGAACTCGATGGAACCGCCCCACATGGTCGCAATCCAAGAGAAGATCTTGATGCCCGTCGGCACGGCAATGATCATCGTGGCCACGAGGAAGTAGGCCTCGGTGTCGACGCCCATGCCGGAGGTGTACATGTGGTGGGCCCACACGACGAACCCGACTACGCCGATGGCGACCATGGCGTAGGCCATGCCAAGGTATCCGAACACCGGCTTGCGCGAGAAGGTCGCCACGATCTGGCTGATCATGCCGAAGCCCGGCAGGATCAGGATGTAAACTTCGGGATGACCGAAGAACCAGAACAGGTGCTGAAACAGCAGCGGGTCGCCATTGCCAGCCGGGTCAAAGAAGGTCGTGCCGAAATTGCGATCCGTGAGCAGCATGGTGATTGCGCCCGCGAGAACCGGCAGCGACAGCAGCAGCAGGAAGGCCGTGATCAGGACTGACCAGACGAACAGCGGCATGCGGTGCAGCGTCATGCCCGGCGCGCGCATGTTGAAGATCGTCGTGATGAAGTTGATGGCGCCGAGGATAGAGGAGGCGCCCGCCACGTGCAGTGCGAGGATGGCGAAGTCCATCGCCGGTCCGGGCGAGCCGGTTGTCGAGAGAGGCGCGTAGATCGTCCATCCACCGCCAACGCCCTGCCCGCCAGAGTCACCCTCGACGAACATAGACATGATCAACAGGAGGAAGGCGAAGGGCAGCAGCCAGAACGAAATATTGTTCATGCGCGGGAAGGCCATGTCCGGCGCGCCGATCATGAGCGGAACGAACCAGTTGCCGAAGCCGCCGATCATGGCCGGCATGACCATGAAGAAGATCATGATCAACGCATGGGCAGTGACGAACACATTGTAGAGGTGCTCATTGCCCGAGAAGTACTGGACGCCGGGTTCCATCAGTTCGGCGCGGATGCCGACCGAGAGAGCACCACCCACCAGCCCCGCGAAGATCGCGAAGATGATGTACATCGTCCCGATGTCCTTGTGGTTCGTCGAGTAGAGGAACCGGCCCCAGCCTCGCGGCGTGTGGTCGTGACTGTCGGCGTGCTGTGCAGTTGCCATTGTCTTGCTTGCTCCCGGGCCCTAGCGTGATGCCAGCGCGGTTGATGCGCTGTTCAGGCTGGCGGTTGACTTCTTCATTGCGACCCATTCATCGAATTTTTCCTGGCTCACCACCTCGACGGCGATGGGCATGAAGGCGTGACGCGCTCCGCAGAGTTCGGAACACTGCCCGTAGAACACACCTTCCCGGTTTGCCTTGAACCAGGTTTCATTCAGCCGTCCCGGAACAGCGTCGGTCTTCACGCCAAGGGCGGGCACCGCCCAGGAATGGATGACGTCGGACGCGGTCACTTGAACGCGAATGATCTTGTTGACCGGTACGACCACACGACCACCTTCCTTGACGGCAAGAAGGCGCGGCTCGCCTGCGGCCTTGGCTTCTTCGTCTGTCGCCATCTCCGACAGCTCGATTTCGACACCAAGGTCGGGATAGGCATAGGACCAGTTCCACTGGTGGCCAGTAGCCTTCACCGTCACATCCGGATTGTCGGGAACAACGTCGCCGTCGTACAGCAACCGGAGCGACTGCAGTCCGATGAAGGCGAGGATCACGACTGGTACCAGCGTCCAGACAACCTCGATCATGGTGTTATGCGACCAGGTAGCCGGCTTCGGGTTCGCTTTCGCGTTGTAGCGAACCATGACCCATACCAGCAGACCCAAGACAAACAACGTGATGCCCGTGATGATCACCAGCATCAGGTTATGAAAATCGTGAATGCTTTGCATGTGGTCCGTGGCCGCCGGCATCAGGTTCACCTGACGATCAACGGCATAGGACCCCTCCGTCGCCTGCGCCCAGGCACCGGTGGCGGACAAGGACGACGCGAGAAGCGCCGCCGGAAACAAAAGTCCATTTTGCAAGATTGCGCGCATGCGCTTCATCAGCCTCGTTCCAGCTGGACGGTGAATGTCGCGGGAGCAACGACTCCCGCACTGCCCAAGTTCATTTCTAACGGACGCGATTTAGCGGCGTTGACCAATGGTCGTCATTGCGACCTTATGCCACAATCCGTGCAAGGGTGTGAATGGTTTGAGAATTCGGAGCCGGATCCCCGCACCGATGGCCCGTTTCCGTTGCTGTCGCCTGCACTCGATGTGCACCTCTCCACCACTTCGGTCTGTGCAATACGCGCGTGCCAAATTGCCTCATGACAAACCGTTTGCCTGCGACCTCACGTGTGACCCAACGGATTTCGGATTAGATATTTCCGAATTCCTCCAAAGCTGACTAGATTCTTCCCTCGCACAGGCCCCGTCGACAGAGGATCCGACCGCATGACTTCGCCAAACGACCTGTTTTTCAGCCGCACCGGACTGGATCGTTCCGCGGTTGAGCGGATCACGACAGAGGCCCTCAAGGGCGCTGACGACGGCGAGCTGTATCTCGAGTATCGGCTGTCGGAGAGCTTTCTGTTCGATGACGGTCGCATGAAATCGGCGAGCTTCGACACGACGCAGGGCTTCGGCTTGCGGGCGGTCGCGGGCGAGGCCATAGGCTTTGCCCATTCCTCGACGCTGGACGAGGATGCGATGCGCCGGGCGGCGGCAGCCGTGCAAGCTGTGAAAAGTGGCCACAGCGGCTCGTGGGCGGATGGACCCCAAAAGACGAACGTCAAGCTCTACACCGACGCAAACCCGATCGAGTCAGCGCCCTTCGATGCCAAGACCAAACTGCTGGCGGACATCGACGCCTATGCACGGGGGCGTGATCCCCGCGTGCGCCAGGTTTCGTGCTCGCTCTATGCCGAATGGCAGGCCGTTCACATTCTCAGACCTGATGGGCTTGCCGTGCAGGACATCCGTCCGCTCGTCCGGCTCAACGTTTCAATCGTTGCGGGCGAAGGCGACCGGCAGGAGACGGGGTCACATGGTATGGGCGGGCGTCGTTCGCTGGACGTCTATCTGAAGCCCGAGACCTGGAAGTTCGCGGTGGATGAGGCCCTGCGCCAGGCTCTGGTCAATCTGCAATCGGTTCCAGCACCCGCCGGCGTAATGCCGGTGGTGCTGGGCCCCGGCTGGCCTGGCGTGCTTCTGCATGAGGCCGTGGGTCACGGGCTTGAAGGCGACTTCAACCGCAAGAAGACCAGCGCCTTCGCAGGCCTTCTGGGCGAGCGGGTCGCCTCGCCTGGTGTCACCGTTGTGGATGATGGCACGTTCGATGCGCTGCGTGGGTCGCTATCGGTCGATGACGAGGGCACGCCCACGGGCCGGACCGTGCTGATCGAGGACGGGATCCTGAAAGGCTATCTGCAGGACCGGCAAAATGCGCGCCTGATGGGCATGAAGCCCACGGGTAATGGGCGGCGCCAGTCCTATGGTTGCAGCGTGATGCCACGCATGACGAACACGTTCATGCTGGCCGGCAACCACGACCCGCAGGAAATCATCGCCAGCGTAAAAAATGGGCTCTACGCGGTGAATTTCGGTGGCGGTCAGGTTGACATCACCAATGGCAAGTTCGTTTTCAGCTGCACGGAGGCCTATCGCATCGAGGACGGCAAGATCGGTGCTCCGGTGAAGGGAGCCACGCTGATCGGGAACGGGCCCGATGCGCTGACGCGGGTGAAGATGATCGGCAATGACCTGAAGCTTGATACGGGCATCGGGACATGCGGCAAGAATGGCCAAAGTGTCCCTGTCGGCGTCGGTCAGCCGTCGCTGCTGATCGAGGGGCTGACCGTTGGCGGGACGGCGGCTTGACGCTGCCTCCACCACTGCGAAAGACAGCGCATGCCGCGCTTTACCGAGATGCGGCGCATCACGAGGATGAGCGCCGCGCCATCTTTGCACGTTCGTGGCTCTTCATGGCGCATGAACGGGAACTGGCTGCCGAGGGTGATGTCGTCACTGCCACCATCGCAGGCTATCCGCTGCTGGTCGTGCGGACGGATGATGGCATCAGGGGCTTCCACAATGTGTGTCGGCACCGCGCGGGCCCGCTGGTCGATGGTGACCGTGCGGCGTGCAAGTCGGGCTTTACCTGCAAGTACCATGGCTGGTCCTATGCGCTGGACGGTCGCCTGCGCAACGCGCGGGACTTCGGAGCGGCCAGCGGATTTGATCCGCGCAATTTCGCGCTTATCCCGCTCAAGGTCGAAACGTGGCGCGGCTTCGTGTTCGTGAATCCGGACGCAAGTGCGAGCCCCCTGGGCAAGATGATGGCGCCGCTTGGCCACCGGCTTGGCGATCGTGATTTCTCGGACCTCGTGCATGCAGAGCGGCGAACACATGACATCGCCTGCAACTGGAAGATCTATGTCGAGAACTATCTCGAGGGGTATCACATTCCCACCGTCCATCCCGGGCTTGATGCACAGATGGATACGGCTCGCTATCAGGTGACCATCGACGGCGCCATCTGTTTTCATTCGGCGCCACCACGCGATGCCGGCGCCAGCGTCTATGATGGCGTGTGGGCCTTCGTGCTGCCCCATCTCGGATTCAATTCCTACGGCGATGACGGGCTCATGTTTGAACGCATCGTGCCGCTCGGGACTTCGGCCACGCGCCTTGTCTACGACTACTACATGCCGCAAGCGCTTGCCGCCAATTCGCAGGCGCGGCAACGCATTCTGGGGACATCGGCCATCGTGACGGCCGAGGACAAGTGGATCTGCGAGAAGGTTCAGACCAATATCGACGCCGGCGTCTATGATGCCGGCATCCTGTCCCCTAAGCATGAAGCTGGTGTTGCCTGGTTTCAAGCCTATTTCCAGTCTGCCATTGGAGGAAACTGACCCATGAGCATGCGCCCCGAAGCCCTCGGCCTGTCGTCCCGCCGCCTCGAGCACATCGATACGTTCCTGCAGCGCAAATATGTGGATAGCGGACGCATGCCCGGCACGCTGTCGCTCGTCTGGCGGCGCGGCGAGATCGCGCATCTGGGCGTAACAGGCATGGCAGATGTCGCGCGCGGCAAGAAGATGGCCGAGGACACGATCTTCCGCATCTACTCGATGACCAAGCCCGTCACGTCGGTCGCGACGATGATGCTGGTCGAACAGGGGCTGATTGCGCTCGATGACCCGGTGCACAGGTTCATCCCGTCATGGAAGGATCTCGGCGTCTACAATGGCGGGTTCATGGAGACGTTTCGCACGAAGCGCTGCGAGCGGCCGATGCAGGTCATCGACCTCCTGCGCCACACGTCGGGCCTGACCTATGGGTTCCAGCAATCCACCAACGTGGATGCGGCCTATCGCAAGGTGAAGATCGGCGAGATCGAAAAGCACGGCACGATCGACGAGATGGTGGAGAAGCTGTCGACGCTGCCGCTCGAGTTCTCGCCGGGGACAGCGTGGAACTATTCGGTTTCCACCGATATCCTGGGCTACATTGTGGGCAAGGTTGCAGGCATTCCCTTCGAGGAGTTCCTGCGCCTGAAGATCTTCAAGCCGCTGGGGATGCAGGATACGGACTTCCATGTGCATGAGGGCAAGCGTGACCGGTTTGCCGCCTGCTATGCGGTGACGCCGAAGGGCGGGATGGAGTTGCAGGACGATCCGGCGAAGAGCCCCTATCTCGAGGCGCCCTCGCTGGTGTCCGGGGGAGGCGGGCTTGTGTCCACGGCCAGCGATTACCTGCGCTTCTGCCGCATGATGATCCATGGTGGTTCACTGGACGGGGTGCAACTGCTCAGTCCCAAGACGGTCGACCTGATGACGCAGAACCACCTGCCGGGCGGGCAGGACCTGCCGGCGCTGTCGAAGTCGCTGTTCAGCGAGGCTGCCTATAACGGGATCGGCTTTGGGCTCGGGTTCTCGGTGACGATGGATCCCGTGAAGACGATGATACCCGGCTCGATCGGCGAGTATTCGTGGGGCGGTGCGGCGTCGACCACGTTCTGGATCGACCCGAGGGAAGACCTGATCGCGATCTTCATGACGCAGCTGCTGCCGTCGAGCATCTATCCCGTGCGGCGCGAGTTCCGGACACTGGTCTATTCGTCATTCGTCAGCGAGGCGGGGCAACCGTCCCGGCCGCGGGTCGGGTTCTGAATACGTTAATTTCGGTGACAGTGCACTCAATACCCTCTCCAGCTCGAACTCCATTTCTGGGGGCGAGCAGGAATTGAGTGCACTGTCACCGAAATCAACTAATTGACCTGGAGAGTTACCGTGGCCTTGGTTTCGCCGCGCTGACCCGCGCCGGAACCAGAGCTGCTGGCGTCGCGCCGCGTGATCAGGAGGCGGTCACCTGACACGGCATAGACCCGGTCCTCCCTGCTCTTGGTTTCGAATGAGACGACAATGAACGCGCTGCCCTTGGTCGCGGTCTGGGAACGACTGGCGAGGGGGCGGCCGGTGGCGTCGATCCACACATCGAGAGTGGATGTCTGCTTGTCGACAAAGCGCTGGTTCCTGGGCGTCTCGAGTTCGAGGCTTACGAGGCGTGCAGGCATGCCATTCCACGCCTCGATTTTCTCGGCCTTGAGTTTGGCTCCTTCGAGACGCGCAAGAAGCGTTTCGGCGGCATGGACCATGGTGTGGACATCGCCGTAATCGAGCTCATTCAGCGCATTGCGTGTTGCTGCCTGAACGCCGCTGTTATCCGGACGCGCCGCCGATGGCGTGGCCATGGCCTTGGCCATGACGTCACGCGGATAGGCGATGCGCAGACCCTGCGGACCATCCTCGGCGGTAACCGTGACCGTGCCGTTGCGCGTGACGGGCTTGTCGTCGTCGTCGCGCGTGGTGGATGTCACCTGCGCGGTCAGCGTGACGCGCAGGGGCGAGGTACCCTGCAGGGTTCCCAGCACTGTCTTCAACTCTTCGAGGCCGTTCGCCCGCGCGGCCTGCGCCATCACGCCGACGAGAACCAGCGTTACTGCGGCCAGCTTTCCCAGTCCCATCCCAAGCGCTCTCCATTGTTCCGGCCGTGTCAGCCATGTTGTCCCGCGGCAGATCTTCGGCACGAAAGACAATGTCAGCCTACCTGCCGGTTGCACGCATGCCAAGGGTGAGATGCCCAGGCTGCCTCAGTCACGCCCCCAGAGCCATTCGAGGGCTTCCGGCAGGGTGTGCTGCAACACCCGCTGGTCGAAGTGGCGGCCACCGAGGGACAGGGTGAACCGGTAGTCGTAACCCTTGGCGGCGAGGGCTTTGGCCATGCGTTGGTTGGCGAGGGGCCAGTTGTGCCAGGTTTCTTCGGGGTCGTCGGCGTGGAGGTCCTTCTCGCCGACTTCCAGCCAGATGCGCAATGGCTTGCGTTCGGTGCCAGGGATCAGGGCTGCATGGTATTCCCAGGCGCCGCGCGGATATTCGGGATTGGGTGGTGACTGCTGGTTCACATAGGTGCCCGAGTATGACAGCACGCGGCGATAGCGCTCCGGGTGGAACCAGGCCATCGTGAATGCGCAGGCTGCACCGGAACTCACGCCCATCGTCGCCCGCCTGTCCGGGTCATCTGTCAGGCGTATGCCGGTTTCCGCCTTGACCCGGGGCAGCACTTCGGTCTCGATGAAGTCGCTGTAGCGCCCCGAGAGGGTGTCGTATTCGAGCCCGCGCTGCGAGCCCTGCGCATCACCGCCGCCGCTGTCGACAAGGATGGCGACCAAAGGCGGCACACGCCCCTGGGCCACCAGATTGTCGAGTACCACGGGCAAGGTGTTCAGGTAGGCGTGCCCGTCCTGAACGATCATGAAGGGTGCGTCCGACGCGGGCGCGTTGTGAGGCACATAGACCCAGACGGTGCGGAGATAGGGCGCTGCGGCCGACTGCTCATGCTCTGCGGCCGCGATGCGGTTGCCATAGGCGTCGCGGCGCTTAGTCACCTCGTTCTCCAGGCGCCTGATGCCCGGATAGATCCTGCTGTCGCTGGATGACATCACGAAGGCATGCATGCGGCATTCCGGGACGCCCGCCTGCCGGGTGCATTCCGGTGCTTGCGCATAGGCTGGGCCGATCACGACATCCTTGGTCGCGGTCAAGGTCTTGCCATCGCCTCGCGATACGGGGACATGTCCCAATCCGGATAGCGGGCCTGCGCCCGCGCCAACGTCGTCTCCGTCCAGAACGGATCGCCCGGTCGCTGCACGCCGAAGCAGGCGAGTTGCTCGGGTGTTGCGTAGTTGAAGACGTCGCGCCAGGGCCGCGTGTGGTGGAACTGCCAGGCGTGGTAGCCGATGCTTTCGTCACCTGCCTTCTTGAAGCAGGCCATCACCGCGAATCGGTGCCCGCCCGGTGCCGTCAGGTTGGTGCCGCGATGATAGACGTCGATGGCGTAGGGGATGGCTGTTCCGGCCGTCGACGCGCTGGAGCGTGCATATTGCCTGAGCGCTGACTGCAACGCTGTTTGCGCGGCTGGGTCACCGTTCAACGAGGCTTCCGGGCCTGCGACCTTTGCGCTGTCAGTCCGGGTGACATAGTGCATCGCGCCGTGCGCGTCGCTGACATCGGTGAAATAGCTGATGATGGTCACTGCGTTCTTCAACGTGTCTTCGGAGGGCACCGTCAGCGTGTGGTTCAGGAAATCGCAATGGAAGGGCTGGTCGTAATCGGAATCGCCGGTGAACTTGGCCCAAGCCTGGCACTGGTAGAGATGCACGTGATCGGTGTCGAGTGCTGCCTTTGCGAAGGCGACCAGCGCGGGATGCACGCCAATCAGGTTCAGCGCAGGCGTGCCCTCGAACGGAATGGCGTCCAGCGTCTGGAACTGTGTCTTGTGAAAGCGGCCAAGCTGGTCCGGCTTTTTCCGATCGAGCGCCAGCTCGGCACCTGCGTCGCGGCCAAAGACTTTCTCGAAATCCGCGCGCACGGCCGCCACTTCGTCCGGCGTGAAAAAATCCCGGATCTGCGTCACACCCTCTCGGCGCCAGGTTTCGATGTCGTGCTGTGCAAATCGGGGCTGCGGTGTCATCAGCCGAACCTCTTCTGCCCTTCGACCCACGTCTCGCGCACGGCGACGGCAGACAGGCGCGCAGGGTCAATCTTCAGCGGATCCTCGTCGAGGATGACGAGGTCGGCGTATTTGCCGGGCTCGAGCGTGCCCA
Organism: uncultured Flavobacteriaceae bacterium; assembly: GCA_964483585.1. Lineage (GTDB taxonomy): Bacteria > Pseudomonadota > Alphaproteobacteria > Micropepsales > Micropepsaceae > SZUA-430. Next base: position 68,357 of record CAZABH010000011.1, on the reverse strand, counting down.
GTGCATGGTCCATGTGCACCTGCCAGGCGGCATCGCGGGTCATCGAGGCGATGCCCTGCTCCATCGTGATGCATTCCTCGGGTGCCAGCACCTCGCCGCCGTCGCGCATGATGCGGGTGACTGCGTTCTCGATGCAGCGCAAGGGGCCGATCTCGGTGACATCATAGTCGGAGTGCAGCGTGAACCGGACGCCGGCCTTGAGGGCCGAGGCGGTCGCGTCGAGGCGCGCGGCCTTTTGGGGCCCGAAGATTCGGTCGCGGAAGGCACGGCCCCAGTAGTGGACGTGCCCGATCAGGAAAGACGGGCTGATGCCGAGCTCGGCCATTTGCGCAAAGTGCTCGTCCCAGGCAATGGAGCAATGCTCGATGCGGTGGCGGTGGTCCTTGCGCGGGCTGGCGAGCAGCGCCTTTCCATAGCATTCCAGCACGAGATCGATGGCTGCGTCACCATTGGCGTGCACGGCGACCTGCCAGCCGGCTTCGTGGGCGCGTGCGATGCCAGCGACCAGTTCGTCGGCGGGAAAGCTCAGGATGCCGCGGCTGTCGACGTTCAGGTACCGCTCGCGCTGATAGCCGGTGTTGCCCTGGTTCGATCCGTCGGCCCAGAACTTGAAACCGAGCAACCTGAACCAGTCATCGCCCTGCCCCGGCCTCGCGTCCGGGAAAGCCAGCCACTCATCCATGCGGCCGCCGGTCATCATGGCGCCGAGGCGGACGGGCGTGCGGCGGGTTGCAGCCATTGCCGAGAGCAGGTGGTATTCCTCCGTACCTGCGAAAACGCCAAGGCCTGCATCGACCAGCATGGTGCAGCCCCTGCGCGCGGCTTCGTCGAGCACGGCCATGACAGCGGGGATCAGGTTCTGCGGGGTCGCACGCGGGGCAGCCTTGAGGAACGGCGCATAGCTCGCGGCGCCCGCAAGCACGCCCGTGAGCTGGCCAGAGGCATCCCTGATGTACTTGCCGCCTGCACCGGGATCCGGGGTCTGTTCATTGACGCCGGCGCGCGTGATCGCAAGCGAGTTCACATAAGCCAGATGCCCCGACGCATTGAGCATGAAGACGGGATGATCAGGCGCCACGCGGTCGAGGTCGTGGCGGGTGATATTCGCGTTGCCCTTGCAGAGCGAAGGATCAAAGCCCCGCGCCATGATCCACTCGCCCGGCTTCGTCCGGGTCGCAGCGACCTTGAGCGCGGCCATGACGCTGTCGATGCTCTCGCAGGTCATTGGCCTTGCATCGACGAAGGATGACAGCACGGCACCCATCACGATGTGGACGTGCGGATCGATGAAGCCGGGCAGAATCGTGCCGCCCTTGGCGTCGATGATCTCGGTGCCAGCCCCCTTGAGTGCTGATACCTCGCCGCGCGATCCCACCGCGAGAATACGGCCATTGGCGATCGCCATGGCTTCGGCCACCGGCTGGGCGGGGTTCATCGTGCGGATGGTTCCGCCGACGAGGATCGTTTCAGGCTCGACTTCCTGCCGCGGGGCCCTGACGGGCACCGCCGACATTGGCACGTTGCCTGGCAGGGCCTGGAAACGGCGGCGGGCCCTTGCGCTGCCACGCGCGAACAGCCCCTGGATCGGCGGGGCGCAGCAAAGGCAGGCGGGCTCGGTCATGCGGGTGGCTTTCGCGTCAGCTCGGATCCTTGAGCCTATCGCGGCTTGAGCGTGCCTGCCAGACCCTGTAATTGCTTGTGCAACAAGGAAAACCAACCATTCGAGGAATACGTCCATGAGTACCGCCCCGCAGCTGCCTCCCGGCTTCCCGGCCATGCCGATCGAACAGGCCCATCGGCTTCTGGTGTCGGCACCCGCCTCGCCCTTCGAGATCGAGGACCGCGAGATCCGCGGTGTGACGATCAAGACGTGGAAGAACGCACCGCCATCGCTTGCGGCTGTGTTCGAAGCCAGCCGGCCGTTCGGGGCGCGCGTCCATCTTGTCAACGAGGACGAGCGGGTCACCTTCGATGCCCATCGTCGGGCGGTCGCCAAGCTTGCGCACCAGCTGATCGCCGACGGCGTGAAGAAGGGCGACCGCGTGGCCATCATCATGCGTAACCTGCCAGAGTGGTCGGTCGCTTTCTGGGCTGCGGTCCATGCGGGGGCGATCGTCACGCCGCTGAATGCGTGGTGGACGGGACCGGAGCTTGAGTACGGGCTCACGGACTCGGGAACGAAGATCGCCATTGCGGACGCAGAGCGCTGGGAGCGTCTGCGCGAGCATGTCGACGCCTGCCCGGATCTGAAGCGGGTCTATGTCTCGCGCTCGAGCGAGGAGATTGCGGACCCCAGGGTGGGCCGCCTTGAAGATGTGATCGGTGGCGCAAAGAGCTGGGCAAGCCTTCCCGAAGGCACGCTGCCCACTATACCCCTCGATCCCGAAGATGATGCCACGATCTTCTATACTTCCGGCACCACGGGAAAGCCCAAGGGCGCCGTGATCACGCATCGCAATATCGTCTCGAACTTCTTCAATGCCATGTGTGCGCAGGCGCGCTCCTTCCTGCGTCGGGGCGAGATGCCGCCTGCGCCCGATCCCACAGTGCAGAAGGCGACGCTGATCTCGGTGCCGCTTTTCCATGCGACGGGTTGCTTTGCGATCATGATCCCAGCCGTCATGGCTGGATCGAAGATCGTCATGCAGCGCAAGTGGAACGCAGACCAGGCGCTGGAACTGATTGAGCGCGAGCGCGTCACGAATGCGGGCGGCGTCCCTACCATTGCCTGGCAAATCATCGAGCATCCGCGGTTTCATGAATTTGACCTGTCTTCGCTGGAGTCGATCTCGTATGGCGGCGCGCCGTCGGCGCCGGAGCTGGTGCGGCGCATGAAGGAGCGTTTCCCGCTGCTCAAGCCTGGCCAAGGCTGGGGCATGACCGAGACATCGGCGACGGCGACCAGCAATTTCGCCGAAGACTATGAGCGCAAACCTGCAAGCTGCGGCGTGCCCTCGCCCACCGGTGAGGTCAAGATCGTGGGCGACAAGGGACAGACGCTGGGACCCAATGAAGTGGGCGAGCTCTGGTATCGCGGCCCCATCGTGGTGCGCTGCTACTGGAACAAGCCCGAGGCCACGGCCGAGACCTTCGTCGATGGCTGGGTGAAGACGGGCGACCTTGCGAAGATCGACGAGGAAGGCTTCGTCTATATCGTCGACCGCGCAAAGGACATGCTGATCCGCGGCGGAGAGAACATCTACTGCGTGGAGGTCGAGAACGCGCTCTATGACCATCCGGCGGTGATGGATGCGGCCGTCATCGGCATTCCTCACCGGACGCTGGGTGAGGAGCCGGCGGCAGTGGTGCACCTGAAGCCCGGCATGAAGGCCAGCGAAGAGGAATTGCGCCACCACGTCGCGCAGAAGATCGCCGCCTTCAAGGTGCCCGTGAAGATCGCCTTCCTGCCCGAGACGCTGCCACGCAATGCGAACGGCAAGATCATGAAGCGGGACCTGAAATCGATCTTTGGCGGTTGAGGGGCTGAGGA